>JBAQQB010000121.1:0-28590 GCA_049306275.1 Saprospiraceae bacterium
CTCTCCACTCTCACCTCTCCACTAACTACTTGTATTCCATTATCTCCACCCTCCCCTCACAAAACGCCACATCCTCTTCCACATTAGAAGCTACGATGAGCAGGCGGCCGTCGGCGAATTGGGTGACCAGCCGGTGGTACCACTCCTGGCCCTGGAGGTCGAGGTTGGTGGTGGGTTCGTCGAGGAGCACGACGGGGGTATCGGAGCAGAAGGCGAGGGCGAGTTTGAGGCGCTGTTTCATGCCCGAGGAGAAGTAGCGGATCTGTTTGTGTTGCTGCGCGCCGAAGGGAAGCAGGTCGAGCACGGCCTGGTGGTCGTAACCTTTGAGAAAAGGCTTGAAGCGCTGGTGGAAGCGAACGGCCTCCAGCAGCGTAAATTCTTCGATGAGCTCGGCGTAGGGCGCCGCCAGGCTGATGCGGCGGTACAGGTCTTCGGCCGGTACGGGCTTGCCGTCTTCTTCGAAGACGACTTTTCCGCGGGAGGGCGTCAGGAAGCCGGAGAGGACTTTGAGCAGGGTCGATTTTCCGGAGCCGTTGGGTCCGAGCAGGGCGTAGTTCTTACCCGGCAAAAATTCATAGTCGAGTTTGCGGAATACCCACTCCATGCGGTAGCGTTTGGCAACCTGTTCCAGGCGGATAATCATCAATCAGCTTTTCTGGAGGAGCGCAGCCCTTTGAGCAGGCCGCGCTTCGAATTGTCTATAAATTCGAGGATCACGCCCCGTTCGTCGGAATGGGGGAGCATCTCTTCGATGACTTGCAGGGCTTGTTTGGTATTGTGGTTCCTCACAAACAGCAAGCGGTAGACATCCTGGATGCGGTTGATCTGTTCGGCGTTGAACCCCCGGCGTTTCAGCCCGGTGGAGTTGACGCCCACATAGGAAAGCGGCTCCCTGGCGGCTTTGATGTAGGGCGGCACGTCCTTGCGCACGAGCGACCCTCCGCCGATCATCGTATGCTGGCCGATCTTGACAAACTGGTGTACTGCGGCAAATCCGCCGAGCACCGCCCAGTCGCCCACCTCGATATGGCCTGCCAGGCCTACGTTGTTGGCCAGGATGCAGTGGTTGCCCACGATGCAGTCGTGCGCCACGTGTACGTAGGCCATCAGTAGCGAGTGGTCGCCTATTTTGGTGCGGTGGTTGGCCCTGGTACCCCGGTTCAGGGTGCAGTACTCGCGGATGGTGACGTGGTTGCCGACTTCCAGCAGCGACTCTTCTCCGTCGAACTTGAGGTCCTGTGGTATGGCGCCCACCACGGCGCCGGGAAAAATCCGGCAATGGCTGCCGATACGGGCGCCGTCCATGATGCAGGCATTGGGGCCGATCCAGGTGTTGTCGCCGATGACCACGTCTTTGCCGATGGTGGCGAAGGGCTCTATCACCACATTTTTCCCGATCTTTGCCTCGGGATGTATATTGCGAAGTCCGTTCAGGTAGTTGCTCATTTCGTTTTGATTCCTTTCTCCAAATGCCCTGCAATGGGGTTAACCTTATCTATTCCGCCTGACGATCTGGGCGGTCATTTCCGCTTCGGAAACGATTTTGCTGCCGACATAGGCAGTGGCGCTCATCTGCACGATACCCCTTCGCACCGGAGCCATCAGCTCGCAGCGCAGCAACAGGGTATCGCCGGGCAGCACCATGTTTTTAAATTTGGCGTTGTCAATTTTCAGAAAATAGGTATCCCAGTTGCCGGGGTCATCCTGCTGGGAGAGCACGAAGACGCCGCCGGCCTGGGCCAGGGCTTCCAGTTGCAGCACGCCGGGGAAAACGGGGTTGCCCGGAAAATGCCCCTGGAAAAATGCTTCGTTCATGGTGACATTCTTCACGCCAACGACGTATTTATCCGTCATTTCGATCACCTTGTCGATCATGAGGAAGGGGTAGCGGTGCGGCAGCATATCCATGATGCCCTTGATGTCTACCACCACAGGCTTGTCGGGGTCGTATTGGGGGATATTGCGCAGTTTGCGCTGTTCCACCAAGGTCTTTTTGAGCAACCTCCCAAACTCGATATTGGCGCGGTGGCCCGGTTTGGTCGCTACGATCTTGCCCTTGATAGGCACACCCACCAGGGTGATATCGCCCAGCACATCCAGCAGCTTATGCCTCGCCGGTTCGTTCTGGAAATGGAGTTTGGTGGTGTTCAGCACGCCTTCCCGCTCTACCCTGATAGAGGGCTTCCCCAGCTTTTGAGCCAGGTGATCCAGATCTTCCTGTGTCATCAGACGGTCGGCGATGACGATGGCATTGTCGAGGTCGCCGCCTTTGATCAGGCCCTGCTGGGCCAGCATCTCCAGCTCGTGCAGGAATACAAACGTCCTGCAAGGGGCGATCTCTGTTTTGAAATCGCCAAGCGCCTGCAGGGAAGCGTATTGCGGCCCCAGAATGGGCGAATTGAAATCGATCAGGGTTGTCAACTGAAAGGAATCGGCCGGAAGGGCCATCAACTCCGATCCGGTATCGGGGTCGTAATAGGAGATGGGCTCTGTAATTTCGAGCACTTCCCGTTCGGCGCCCTGGTCTTCTTTGCCTGCCTTTTCCAGGGCTTCAACGAAATAACGCGCGCTTCCATCCATGATAGGCACTTCGGCGCCGTCGATTTCGATGAGAATGTTGTCGATCTCCAGGCCGTGGAGCGAGGAAAGCAGGTGCTCTACCGTGCTGACGGCTGCGCCTTCCTGACTCAGGGTGGTGCCCCGGTTGGTCGACATGACCATGCCCAAATCGGCCTTGATGACCGGTTTATCGGGCAGGTCTACGCGCTGGAAACGAATCCCGTAATCGACGGGGGCCGGTTTAAAGGTGATTTTCACGGGCTGCCCGGTGTGCAGCCCAATCCCCTGCAACTCAACCTGTTGTTGAATAGTATGCTGGTTGGTTGTCATACTTCAGAGGTTTTATAACGATAATTTTGGTTTTATTTCACGTTGTTTCGCCAGGTTGGGATGTCTGCCGCTCCAGGGCGCGGAGGCGTTTCTCAAGATCGGGCAATTGTTTGAAATAGGCAAAAGCTTTCAGGAATTCGCGGTAGCCGTAGGCCGGGGCCCCTCCTATTTCCTTGCCTTCTTCGGTCACATGACCGAGCACGCCGCTCTGGGCCTGTATCCGCACCTTGTCGGCTACCCGGATATGGCCGATGATGCCAACCTGCCCGCCGATCTGGACGTACTCGCCGATCTGGGAGCTGCCCGCGATCCCCGCCTGGGCAGCGATGGCGGTATGCGCGCCGAGCTGCACGTTGTGCGCTACCTGTACCAGGTTATCGATCTTCACGCCCGTCCTGATCAGGGTGGAGCCCATGGTCGCCCGGTCGATGACGGTGTTGGCGCCTATTTCTACATCGTCTTCCACCACCACGTTTCCGATCTGTGCGATTTTTTTGTAAGCGCCGTTTTCGAGCGAAAATCCGAACCCGTCGCTTCCGATCACCGAGTTGGCGTGGATGACGCACCTGCGGCCGATCTTACACTGGTGGTAAATCTTCACCCCGGGATACACCAGGCATTCAGCGCCGATCTCTGTGCCCTGCCCAATAAATACATGAGACAGGATGCGGGTATTTTTACCGATGCGGGCGCCCTGCTCAACTACCGTGAATGGGCCGATTGTCGCGCCGGCTTCCACCACGGCTTCGGGATGTACGAAGGCCAGCGAGGATACGCCCTCCTGGGTATCAGGTTGCTGGCGGCCGTATTCCTCCAGCAAGCTGGCTACCGCCGCGTAGACGTTGTCGACGCGGATCAGGGTGGTAGCCACCGGTTTTTCTGGAATGAAATCACGGCTCACCAGCACGGCGGAGGCCGTCGTGGTGTAGATGTATGGTTCGTATTTGGGATTGGCCAAAAAGGTAATGGCGCCCTCTCCCCCATCTTCGATCTTCGCGGGCCTGTCGATGGCGACATTGGCGTCGCCTTCCACCTGCCCGCCCAAAAACTGTGCGATTTGCCCGGCTGTGAATTGCATGCCGCAAAGGTAGAACAAATTGCCTAAATTTAAAGCTGCCTTTTGAGATGGCTGCTCAAAGGCTTATCTTTGCGCCCTGTTTTCACTCTCTATCAACCACCATTTTGGAAAAGATCCTTCAAATTGGCCTGCCGGAAAATGCCTGGACGGCATTCCTGAAAGGTGAAACGGAAAAGGCACTTCAGGCGATTTCTCTGCCTGCCTCTTTCCTGCCCATGCCCGCAGCGCAACTGCATCCGGCGCTGCGCCGCGGCGACCTCGATGCAGTGGCCAATGTTCTCCACCTGCTGCCGGCCTTTCCCGATGATGATATTGCCAATGCCGCCATCATCAGCAGGCAGGAACCGCTTTCTCTCCTGCTCATCCACCCCGAAGCGCAGGCGCAAAAGGCCTTCCGCCTTGCCCATGAAGCGAGAATGGCAACGCCTCATCTCTGGCAAGAGGTCCAAATGCGCGATTTCCGCCCCGATATCCAGTGGATAAACCGGGACGGCGATCTGGGAAAACAGATCCACGACCTGCAATCCCGCCACCTCGACGCCCTCATGCTGACCGCTCCAGAGGCGGAGCAAGTAAAAGAGGCTTTTCCGGAAGTCCTCTCCTTGCCCATTAATCCCAGGGAGTGTTGCCCGGCGCCTGGCCTGGGCGCCGTGGTGATTCAATGCAGTGCGGCCGACAAAACGCTCAGAAAACAGCTGCAGTTCGTCCACAATCGCGAAATTGCAGAGCTGACCAATGCCGAACGCAAATTGCTCCGGCTGCTGGGCGGCGACCCGGCCCTGTCCCTGGGCGCCTTCTGCGAACGCGACCACATGGGCAACGTTCACCTTTGGGCCGCCTGGTCACCCGGAACAGGCCAACCACTGATCCGCCTGCGGCATTCGTCAAGCACTACGTTTGAAATTGCAGAACAATTGCTCTCCATGGCTCAATAATTCCGTCTATGCGCTGGCTGTTCCTCATTCTATTCGCCATCATCGCCGCCTTGCAGGCCTGCCGCCCCTCCGGCCCGCCTCAGGATCAGGCCGTGCAAACCACCAGCAGCCTTCCCTCCGATTTCACCAACTTCTACCAGCAGTTCCACCTCGACAGCAACTACCAGTACGACCACATCATCTTCCCCATGCAGGGGCTGCCCGCCAATGCCGACGCCGAAACCATCGAAAGCGGCAATTTCTACTGGACAAAAGACACCTGGGTACTCCACCGCCCCGTCGACTTCGAAACCAGCGACTTCACCCGCGAGCTCATCCCCCTGGGCGACGATATCGTCATGGAAAAAATCATCCACCGCAACGGCCAGACCGGCATGCTGCGGCGCTTCGCCAAAATCAACGACGAATGGTACCTTATTTACTTTGCTGACCTGAATAGGATAAAAATGAAGTAATTATAAATTTTGAATTTTAAATTTTAAATTAAACTGGTCTTGAGCGCTCTTTTACATGGGGTAATATTTACCCAAAAACAATTCAAAATTTAAAATTCAAAATTTAAAATTTCCCATTAACTCCCCCCTCACATAATCCCCCACCCCATCCTCTAGCGACCAGAAGGGCTTTTGGTAGCCGGCGGCGCGGAGCTTGCGCATATTCGCTTCGGTGAAATACTGGTAGGTATCGCGGATGTCGGCGGGCGTGTCGATGAATTCGATGTGGGGCTCGAGGTCAAGGGCGTGGAAAGTGGCAGTGGCCAGGTCGAGGAAGGTGCGCGCTTCGCCGGTTCCCACATTGTATAAACCATTCTGCACCTGATTGACCATCAGGAAGTAACAGATTTCGGCCACGTCTTTCACATAGATGAAATCGCGTTGCTGATGCCCGTCGGCGATGTCGGGCCGATGGGAACGGAATAACTTCATCTTTCCCGTTTCGCGTATCTGCCGGAAGGTGTGAAACACCACCGAGGCCATCCGGCCCTTGTGGTATTCATTGGGGCCATACACGTTGAAAAACTTCAAGCCTGCCCAGAAAGGCGGGGTCTCCTTCTGTTGCAGCGCCCATATATCAAAGTCGTTTTTGGAAACCCCGTAGGGGTTCAAGGGCTTGAGCCGGGACACGATGTCGTGGCGGTCGTCGTAACCGAACTCGCCGTTGCCGTAGGTAGCGGCGCTGGAAGCGTAGACCAGCGGTATGTGATAGCGGGCACAAATCTCCCACAATCGCTTGGAATAGTTGAGGTTGAGCTCGTCGAAGATCGCCTGGTCCTTCTCTGTGGTGTCCGTGCGGGCGCCCATGTGAAAGACGAAAGTGACGTCGTCATGCGAATACTCCAGCCAATCCAGGAACTGCCAGCGGTGGATGCGGGCGATATAGGCCTTATCAGCCAGGTTGGGCGCCTTGTCGGGCCGCGACATAAAGTCGTCGGCCAGCACCAGGTTCTTGTGCCCCATCTCGTTGAGCTTGCCCACGAGAAAACTGCCGATGAAGCCGGCAGCGCCGGTTACTACGATCATTTTTTTTCAGTTGAGAGTGGAGTGTGGAGTGTGGAGTGTGGAGTGACAGCGAGGCAACTTTGTTGCCTCGGCCTCACTTCACTCTCCACTCTCAACTCTCCACTATTATTCCGAAATATAGCTTTCAATCGGCGGACAAACACACACCAAATTCCTGTCCCCATGCGCATTGTTCACCCTTCCGACCCAGGGCCAGAACTTGTAGCCTTCGCGCAGGTAGGGCAGCGGGTAAGCCGCTTTTTCCCTGCTGTAGGGAAGCGTCCACTCATCGGCGGTGATGACGCCGGCGGTGTGGGGTGCGTTGTGCAGTACGTTGTTCGTGGCATCCGCTTCGCCGGTGGCGATCTCGTCGATCTCTTTGCGGATCTGGAGCAGGGCGTCGCAGAAACGGTCAAGTTCGCCCTTGTCTTCACTCTCCGTCGGCTCGATCATGATGGTGCCGGCCACGGGGAAGGATAGCGTGGGCGCGTGGAAACCGTAGTCCATCAGGCGCTTGGCCACGTCTTCGGCGCTGACCAGTTCCTTGAAGGGGCGCAGGTCGACGATCAGTTCGTGGGCGGTGCGGCCCAAGTCGCCGACGTAGAGCACTTTGTAAGCGGGCTCCAGCCTCGACTTGATATAGTTGGCGTTCAGGATGGCGTATTTGGTAGCGTCGGTCAATCCCTGGGCGCCCAGCATGCGGATGTAGCCGTAGGAAATGAGCAGGATGCTGGCACTGCCGAACGGAGCGGAGGAAACCGCGTGGATGGCTTTGTCTCCACCCGTTTGCACGAATTTATGGCCGGGCAGGAAAGGCGCCAGGCTGTCGTTGACGCAGATAGGGCCCATGCCGGGTCCGCCGCCGCCGTGCGGGATGGCGAAGGTCTTGTGCAGGTTGAGGTGGCAAACGTCGGCGCCGATGAAACCCGGGCTGGTCAGGCCTACCTGGGCGTTCATGTTGGCGCCGTCCATATACACCTTGCCGCCCCGTTCGTGGATGATCTCGCAGATCTCGTGGATCGCGGTCTCAAACACGCCATGGGTCGAAGGGTAGGTAACCATGAGGCAAGCCAGCCGGTCTTTGTATTGATCGGCTTTGGCGCGCAGGTCGGCTACGTCGATATTGCCGTGGTCGTCGCAGGCCACCACCACTACTTCCATACCGGCCATGACGGCGCTGGCGGGGTTGGTGCCGTGCGCAGAAGACGGGATCAGCGCCACGTTGCGGTGATCGTCGCCATTGGCATGGTGGTAGGCGCGGATGGTCAGCAGGCCTGCATATTCGCCCTGGGCGCCCGAGTTGGGCTGCAGGGAGCAGGCGGTGAAGCCGGTCACTTCACACAAGTATTGTTCCAGATCGCGGAATATCTCATGATAGCCTTCTACCTGATCTACCGGCACAAAGGGATGGATATCGGCGAATTCCGGCCAGCTCACGGGCATCAGCTCCACAGCGGCGTTGAGCTTCATGGTGCAGCTGCCCAGGGAGATCATGGAATGCACCAGCGAAAGGTCGCGGCTCTCCAGGCGCTTGATATAGCGCATGAGCTTCGACTCGGTGTGGTAGCTGTTGAAGACGGCGTGCGACATGTAGTCTACGTCGCGGTGCAGGGAAGCCGGCAGGGTAAAGCCCTGTACTTCGGTGAAATCAGCCGTATGACCAGCGTCTTTCGCCTCGCTGAAGGTGCTGATGATCAGATCGACGTCTTCTTCGAAGGTCGTCTCGTCGAGGCTGATCTGAATGCAGCCGTCGCTGTAGTAGAAGTTGAGCTCATTGGCCAGCGCCAGGTGGTGGATCTTTTCTTTCATTGAATCGTCCACCTTCACGCAGACCGTGTCGAAGAAGTAGTTATTGGCCTGGTTGTAGCCCATCTTGCGCAGATTGGCGTCGAGCACCTGCGCCAGCCCGTGGATGCGCTCTGCGATGGCGCGGATGCCTTTGGGGCCGTGGTACACGCCGTACATGCCCGCCATGATGGCCAGCAGGGCCTGGGCGGTGCAGATATTGGAAGTCGCTTTCTCGCGGCGGATGTGCTGCTCGCGGGTCTGCAAGGCCATGCGCAGGGCGCGGTCGTTGTGCATATCGACCGATACGCCGATGATGCGGCCGGGGATGATGCGCTTGTAGTCGTCGCGGGTGGCGAAGTAAGCTGCGTGCGGACCGCCATAGCCCATCGGCACACCCAGGCGCTGGGTGTTGCCCACGGCTGCGTCGGCGCCCCAGGTTTCCGGAGCTTTCAGCACGGCGAGGCTGAGGATGTCGGCGGCTACGGTGACGTACACTTCGTGGGCCTTGCATTTTTCAGCGTAGGCGCGGTAGTCTTCCACTTCCCCTTGCTTGTTGGGGTACTGGAGCAGCACGCCGAAGGTTTTATCGGTGATCTGGAAGGTCTTCCAGTCGCCCACCACGATCTCGATGTCGAGGGGCAGGGCGCGGGTGCGGAGTACGTCGATGGTCTGTTCGAAGACGTTGTGATCGACGAAGAAGACGTTATCGTGATGGTCTTTGGATTTTTTGTTGCGCACGCCGTAGAACATGGCCATGGCTTCAGCCGCGGCCGTGCCCTCGTCGAGCAGGGAGGCGTTGGCGATGGGGAAGCCGGTGAGGTCGGACACCATGGTCTGGAAGTTGAGAAGGGCTTCGAGGCGGCCCTGGGCGATCTCGGCCTGGTAGGGCGTATATTGGGTGTACCAGCCCGGATTCTGGAAGATGTTGCGGGCGATGACGGCCGGGGTGATCGTGCCGTAGTAGCCCATGCCGATGTAGGATTTGTACACCTTGTTCATCTTCGCGATCTCGCGCAGTTCGCGCAGGTATTCGTACTCGGTGAGGGCCTCGGGCAGGTCCATGTCCTTCTTCAGGCGGATGCTGTCGGGAACGGTTTCGTAGATCAGGCGGTCGAGGCTGCCGGCTTTTACCACCGATAGCATTTCCGACAATTCGTCTTCGTTTATTCCGATGTGCCGCTTTGCGAAGCGGTCGAAAGGCTTCAACTTACTCATGGCAAGCTTTTATGTTGGTTAGGAAGATTATTAAAAAACCGCCCAAAGTTACACTTTTGAGGCGGTATTTTAACATCTGCCAATGCTATTGGGTTCATGGAATTTTCACCGCGACGGACGCGACGAGCGCGACGAAAACGACGTCGCGCTCGTTGCGTCGTAGCGGTAAAAATCACTTCGGCCCCACCATATTCTCCGGCCTGACCCATTGGTCGAACTGCTCGGGGGTGAGCAGGCCGGTTTCGACTGCGGCTTCCTTGAGGGTTTTGTTCTCCTTGTGGGCCTTCTTGGCGATTTTGGCGGCGTTTTCGTAGCCGATATGCGGGTTGAGGGCGGTCACCAGCATCAGGGAGTTTTCCAGGTGCTTCTGGATGACCGGCAGGTTGGCCGTGATGCCCACCGCGCAGTTGGTGTTGAACGAATCGCAGGCTTCGCCGATCAGGCGCGCCGACTGTAGCACGTTGGCGGCGATGAGGGGCTTGAAGACGTTGAGCTCGAAGTGGCCCGTGGCGCCGCCGATACCCACGGCCACGTCGTTGCCCATGACCTGGGCGCAGACCATGGTGAGGGCTTCGGGCTGGGTGGGGTTCACCTTGCCCGGCATAATGGAGGAGCCCGGCTCGTTGTCGGGGATGATGATCTCGCCGATGCCGCAACGCGGGCCGGAGCTGAGCATGCGGATGTCGTTGGCGATCTTCATGAGCGACACCGCCGCGCGGCGCAGGGCGCCGGAGAGCTCGACCATGGCGTCGTGCGCCGCCAGTCCTTCGAATTTGTTGGGAGCGGTGACGAAAGGCAGGCCGGTGAAGTCGGCGATCTTTTTGGCCACCAACACGTCGTAGCCCTTCGGGGCGTTGAGTCCGGTGCCGACGGCCGTGCCGCCCAGGGCCAGTTCGCGCACCATTTCCATGGCGCTGCGGACGGCGCGCATGGAGTTGTCGATCTGCTGCACGTAGCCGGAGAACTCCTGCCCCAGGGTCAGCGGCGTGGCGTCCATGAAGTGGGTGCGGCCGGTTTTGACGATATTTTTAAACTCCTCGACCTTTTTGGCGAGGGTATCGCGCAGGCGCTGCATGCCCGGGAGGGTCACCTCGGCGGCCATTTTGTAGGCGGCGATGTGCATGGCGGCCGGGAACGTGTCGTTGGAGGACTGGGATTTATTGACGTCGTCGTTGGGGTGCAACACCTTCTGCACGTCTGCCAGTTGGCCGCCGGCAAGCACATGCGCCCGGTAGGCGATCACCTCGTTGACGTTCATGTTGCTTTGGGTGCCCGAGCCGGTCTGCCAGATGACGAGGGGAAACTCGCCGTCGAGCTTGCCGGCCAGGATCTCATCGCAGACCTTGCTGATGAGGTCGCGTTTGTCGGCGGCGAGCACGCCGAGTTCGACGTTGGCGTGGGCGGCGGCTTTTTTCAGGTAGGCGAAGGCATAGATGATCTCCCGGGGCATGGAGCCTTCGGGACCTATTTTGAAGTTGTTGCGCGAGCGTTCGGTCTGGGCGCCCCAGTATTTATCGGCAGGTACCTGTACCTCGCCCATCGTATCGTGTTCAATGCGGTATTGCATGGTGGAATAATTTGGTGATTTCAATGTAGGCAAAGTTAATGACCCCGGCTTTAAACTTCTTATCTTTGGGCCTGTTTAGTTAACAGACCTTCAGAAAAAATATACAACTATGGCTTTCAAACTACCCGAATTACCTTATGCGTACGACGCATTGGAACCTTACATCGACGCCCGCACCATGGAAATCCACCACCAGAAGCACCATGGCGCCTATACGGATAAGCTCAACGCCGCCATTGCCGGCACGGAATGGGAAGGCAAGGGCATCAAGGATATCCTGGCCAATATTTCCAAACTGCCGGTAGCGGTGCGCAACAACGGGGGTGGGTACTACAACCACAACCTGTTTTGGCAGATCATGTCGCCCAACGGAGGCGGCGAGCCCACAGCCCAGATGAACATCGCCAAAGCTATCGAGCGCGACTTTGGGTCATTCGAAAACTTCAAGAATGAGTTTTCCAATGCCGCTACTACGGTTTTCGGCTCCGGTTGGGCCTGGCTGTGCGCCGACCCGAAAGACAAGCTCTTCATCTGCTCCACGCCCAATCAGGACAATCCGCTGATGGACGTCAACAACTTCAATGGCACGCCGGTGCTGGGGCTCGACGTGTGGGAGCACGCCTACTACCTCAACTACCAGAACCGCCGTCCCGACTACATCACGGCCTTCTTCAACGTCATCAACTGGCATGAAGTGACCAAGCGTTTCAACGACGCCAATGCCGGCGCCTCCTCGCTCTGATCGGAGGTTAACAAACTTTAACATATATGACTTGCGGGTTTTTCGTCGCGCGCCTTGCGGCGCGTGACGAAAACCGGTATCTTGCGTCCAATTGGGAACAGAACATATCGAACGAACATATTCAAAAACTTTTTCAAAATCCCATTCCCATGATCATTGCAACCGTATTGCTGCTCATCGTGTTGTTGTTCCGTTACGAAATCGTAGCAAAGGCCTGAGAACCGAGTAAAAAATGCATCGCGATGAAAAAAGGCTTCCCCGGCAAGGTCGAGGGAAGCCTTTTTCTTTTGAAACAGAACCGTTCCCTATTTTTGTAGTACCGATGACATATTTCCCTCCTTTTCCGGAATTACATTCATTTTTTTTCTCATACATTTGTCGTATTAAACATTGATTGAATATTTCAATCGAAGTTTAATTCCCGCCCAAACCGATCCTTTGCCCTTTGGCCATGTATACGTTACCGGTCTGGTAGATCGCCCCCAAAACGGCTACTATCCCTTCAACTATAAATGGTCATCTCATGAAAAACACACAAAAACTACTTTCGACATCCACCTCCAAAAAAGGAAACGGCGAAGAAATTCTCGATGTCTGACATCTAGGATCCCAGCCAAACACCAAACGGCTCCTGACAGCAATCCGGGGCCGTTTTTTATTTTAGCGCTCCCCTGATCTCTTCCGCTCGTTCCTGCAGCCACTCCTTTCCGATCACCTGCTGGGTTTGGTTGAGTTCCTGCATGAGGTTGTCCAGCACCTTGACCGGTTTTCTTTGAGTGATGATTTGAGCAAGTGAGAGTGTGAAGTTCAGGAAGTGGTGATAAGCAGACTGCCTGTTTGGCGAAAGCTTCTCATTGCGCCGCACATACTGTTTCGTAGCGTCGAGGTGATAGAAAAAGGCCTCGGAAAACCGCCAGTTATCAGCCCTTGCCTGGTCGAAATAAGTGCGAAGCAGAAGCGACCGTCCCCTGAGCGCATAAGCTACGGAGCTATACTTCACATCGCGCAGCAGTTCAAGCACTCTATCGAAAGATCCCTGATTATAGTACCAGAAAGCACGGCCTAATGAAACGGCGTTGTCCCGGATCGATGGAGACAGGTACCGCTGGTATTCCCCGATAAAGGCATCCACCCATTCGAACTCCTTCAGGCGGGCGCCGCTGATGATAATATTGGTAAAGGCGGTATCACTCAATTCGCCATTGTCGGAAAAGGCAATCCCCTTTTCCAGGCCTGCCTTGTACAAATCAAAGCTCCCCCTGAGCAGGGAAAGGTCGCGTTCAGTGACTTCCTTGAGCACGAGGTTGAGCAGAGCCTGGTAAATGATCCGTCGGTCTTCGATGCCAAGCTGTGGAAACTTTTCGAAGAAAACATGCCTGACAGCCTGGAAAGCATCTTTCTGAAAACCCTCAGCCTGCAGGTTCATCACCGACAAGTACATCTGCTCCGTTTCATGGTCCTCCCCCTCTGCACAACGCCGACGGATGATCTCCATGAACGCGTCTTCCACGCCTTCCTTAACCGACAAATAGCCTTTGCGCGATGATAACAGGGCCGACAAGCGGAGCTTGGAGATCATAAAAAAATGGTCCAAATCGTCCAATGCACTTCGCATGCTTTCCTCCGGCGATGCCTCCAACTCATACAGCATTTCCCTGATCTGGGCCGAATAGATCAGCCCCCTGGCGCCAAGCCCCTCACGCCCGGGCATGCGCTCGATAGACCGATCTCCTTCTTTCTTTGCAAAATCGTCGAGCCCCCTGGCGCGGAACTCCCTGATCATCAACAACTCGCGAAGGCCCTCTTCATTCGCCATCCTCCGAAACGCCATGTACTCCGCCACTTTCAGCGAAAGATCGGAATACAGATCGCGTATGCGCTTTTCCTTGTATGCCTGCTTCCCGAACAACCCTCTGTGCACGGCTTCCTTTTCCACCTTCTCCTCCGGAAATGAAGGATGAAGGGGAATGCAGTAATCCAATAAAGCCTGAAGCGGCTCCCCCGCCCCCGACAAGGGCATTTTCAAATACTGACGCAAGTCCTCCAACTCCGCTTTCGACAAAGATGACAATAACAAAAATACCTTCGATCCAGACTGCTTCAGGGGCATATCAACCTGGTTAAAAAATAAAAAACACTGAAAAACAATAATTTAAGATTCAAAATTAATGATTCAAAATTTCAAATCCGAGGGGCAAATATCAAAAAATGTCTTTGGCGGACCAAATTCCCGCCCGCATATTTGCATCATGAAATTTGAAAGGCATCTGATGCATCATACACTACCCAAACAAATAAACTACAAAACTACTTTTTAGGGGAAAGGCTGCTGAAAAGCAGCCTTTTTTATTTTCTACCGGCGTTCCAGCACCCTGACCTCTACCCGCCTGTTCATCGCCTGCTCCTTTTCCGTCCTCGCCATGGGGTAGATCATTTGGTAGTTGCCATACCCTTTGTATGTGGCCCTGTCAGGGTCGATTCCATTCTCTATCAGGTAATTATACACGCGTTTGGCCCTTCTTTCCGACAGGCCGAAGTTCCAGCTGTCTTTCGGTACCGGCGGACGGTTAGGTTGGTTGATATGGCCTGCGATCTCGATCCGGATACCCGGATTCTGCTCCATGAATTTCAGCAACTTGGGCAGCTCGGGCTCCGAGCTCTTCAACAGGGTGTCCTGATTGCCCACGAAATAGAGATTTTTCAGGGTGAGCACCTCTCCTTCCAGCGCAGGCGGCAGGGCAAAATTCACCTTGAGGGGCTTCAGGCTGTTGGGCTGCAGGGTCTGGGTTTCGAAAAAATAACCGGGGGCAAAAAGAGAAACCTCCACAGGTATTTTGTCGGGAACGGGGGTGCGGAAAAAGCCGGCCGTATCGGTCTGTAATGAATCTTGCAGGAAACGCGAACACAGGAAAAGCGTAGCCTGGATCCCTTCGCTGGTCTCCTTGTCCACCACCTGCCCTTCCAGCCAGGTCATCTGGGTGCGCTGCCATAGCTCGACGGTAGCCCGGCGGTTGAGGCGCTTGCCTTCTTCGGTATCGTTGGCGGCCGCAGGCCTTCTTTCTCCGAAAGGCGTCACCTCCAACTGCACACCGGATATCCCCAGACTTTCCAGGTAACTCCGCACCGTCTCCGCACGCCGCCTGGAAAGGTCCTGGTTGAAGGCATCGCTGCCATCGGCGTCGGTATGCGCCTCAATCCGCAAAAAGCGCCTGGCCGTCGTGCGGCATTTATCAGCGATGCCCGCCAGCGCCGTATCCGCCCCCGGCTGCAAAGTGTGCTGGTTGACGTCGAAAAAAACCTCCGCCTTGTCAAGAAGGAACAGGCTGTCAAAGGCTTCCTGGGCAGCGAGGGTTTGGGCCAGGAGAAGAATGGTTACTGCTGTCAGAATTTTTAACATATCTATAGAGTGAAGAGTGAAGAGTGAAGAGTGAAGGGTGAAGGGTGAAGGGTTTTCTTCACTCTTCACCCTTCACTCTTCACTAAAATATTTTTTTCCCGAAAAGTAACGTCAGACCACCAACCAACTAATGCGTTGATCGTTAAATAGACGTATATTTGCGCCCTATGAAGAAGATCAGGAATTTTTGTGTCATTGCCCATATCGATCACGGTAAGAGTACCCTCTCCGACCGTCTGCTGGAATTTACCAAGACCATTTCCGAAAGGGAAATGAAGGACCAGGCATTGGACGACATGGACCTGGAAAGGGAGCGCGGGATCACGATCAAGAGCCATGCCATCCAGATGAACTATCTGCATACGGATGGCCAGCAATACGTCTTCAATATGATCGATACCCCGGGCCACGTCGACTTCTCCTACGAAGTGTCGCGCTCGATCGCCGCCTGCGAAGGCGCCCTGCTGCTCGTCGACGCTACCCAGGGCATACAGGCGCAGACCATTTCCAACCTCTACCTGGCTATCGACCACAACCTGACCATCATTCCCATCCTCAACAAGATCGATATGGAAAGCGCCATGATCGACGAGGTGTCGGAACAGATCATGGACCTGACCGCCTGCGACAAGGAAGATATCATCCTGGCCAGCGGCAAAACCGGACAGGGCGTGCCAGATATCATGAAGGCCATCGTCGAGCGCATTCCACCGCCCTCAGGCGACCCGGAAGCGCCGCTTGAAGCCCTCATCTTCGACTCGGTATTCAACTCCTTCCGCGGCGTGATCGCCTATTTCCGCATTATGAACGGCACCCTGCGCAAAGGCGACAAAGTGCGGTTCTTCTATACCGGAAAAGAATACGAAGCCGACGAAGTGGGCGTGCTCAAAATGCAACTCCAACCCCAGCCCGAACTCAGCGTCGGCAACGTGGGCTACATCATCACCGGTATTAAAATCTCCAAAGAAATCAAGGTCGGCGATACCATCACCCACGTCCACAAACCATGCCTGGAGGGCGTGAAAGGCTTCGAAGACGTCAAACCCATGGTCTTCGCCGGTATCTTCCCCCTCGACAACGACGACTACGAAGACCTGCGCGACAGCTTGGAAAAACTCCAGCTCAATGACGCTTCCCTGGTCTTCGAACCGGAATCCTCCGCCGCCCTCGGCTTCGGCTTCCGCTGCGGCTTCCTAGGTATGCTCCACCTCGACATCGTGCAGGAGCGACTCATGCGCGAATTCGACCAGGACGTCATCACCACCGTGCCCAACGTTACTTATTACGTCTATACCAAAAAGGGAGAAAAGCTGATCGTCCGCATGCCGAGCGAACTGCCCGACCCCACCCTGGTAGACTATATCGAAGAGCCCTATATCAACGCCCAGGTCATCACTAAGCCCGAATACATCGGCGCCATCATGACCCTCTGCCTGGAGAAACGGGGCATTCTCATCAAACAGTTCTACCTCACACAAGACCGCGTCGAACTCGTTTTCGACCTGCCACTGGCCGAGATCGTCTTCGACTTCTACGACCGCCTCAAGTCCATCTCCCGGGGCTACGCTTCTTTCGATTACCACATGAAAGACTACCGCGAAACCGACCTGGTCAGGCTCGACATCCGCCTCAACGGCGAACCCGTCGACGCCATGTCAGCCCTCGTACACCGCGATAAAGCCGAAGCCTTCGGCCGCCAGATCTGCAAAAAACTCAAGGACCTGCTGCCCCGCCAGCAGTTCGTCATCGCCATCCAGGCCTCCATCGGCGGCAAGATCGTCGCCCGCGAAACCATCTCCGCCATGCGCAAGGACGTTACCGCCAAATGCTACGGCGGCGACATCACCCGGAAACGCAAACTGCTCGAGAAACAGAAGGAAGGGAAAAAACGCATGCGGCAATTCGGCAAGGTGGAAGTGCCGCAGAAAGCGTTCCTCGAAGTGCTGAAGCTGGATTAAGGTGAGGGTGAAAGAGTGAAAGAGTGAAAAGGGCTCTGTTGGAGCCCTTTTGTATTTTTCGAAGCACTGCAATAATCCGCGTTGCTTGCATCCGCGTCATCCGCGTGCCTTAACACTCGCGTTTTCAGGGGTGGTGAATAAAAAATCTTTCAAGTACAACTTGTACCCCTTCACTTTCATGATACAGGAAATAAGGCCCATCAGGAAGCAGGGAAGGCAGTAGCATCACCGCGTTGACGGCGCCCTGCTCCGCTACCTGCCGAAGCACCGGCTGGCCAATTGCGTTGTACAAGATAAAACTGCCTGCTCCTGACAAGGGCTGATCCCATTTCAGACTCACAAAATCGACAGCCGGATTGGGAGCGATTTGCATCCCCTGCAGCCCGGCCTTTTCCCGCACGGAGGAGTTGAAGGGCAGGGTGAAGATTTCAGAAAGAACAACACAGCGGTTGGAATCTTCCACCTCAAGTTGGTACTCGCCGCTCAGGGCGGCCTGGGGGTCGAACGCGGTGAGCAGCTCGCCGTCGAGGTACCAGGATTCCGTGAAGGGCGGCGTGCCGCCGGTGATCTCGTAATCAATGACGCCATCGGGCACATTGGGGCCGGAGGCGGGCTGGCTGCCCAGCCAGGCGATCATCAGCGGTTCGGGTTCTGTTATCTCGACCCCCAGCACTGCTTCGCAGCCGCCGGCATCGCTGATGGTCACTGTGTATATTCCCGCCGCCAGGCCTTCAACCAGGGCTTCGATCTGGCCGTCAGACCACAGATAAGTATAAGGCGGCGTGCCCCCCGTGACAGCCGCCTCCGCGGCGCCGGAATTCTCCCCGGCGCAAAGGGCTGCCTGAACCGTTGCAAAAGAGCCCTCCAGATCGGTCGCATCTGCTACCACAAACGAGGCCGAGGCCAAACACCCGGTACAGGTATTGACTACCGTGAGCAGGTAATCTCCTGCTGCATCAATCACTATTTCATTCCCGTCAATGACCGTGATGTTGCCATTGGTAGTGGTCCATTCATAATCGAAGCAGATCCCCAGGTCGAGCGCCGAGACGGGAATTTCCGCTGTTTCACAGGTGATTGCGCCGGGGTTGGAAAGGGTGATCTGTGGCACGTCATCGTCGGCCGCCACGATCACCTCGTCGGTTGAGACGCAGCCGGTTTCGGTATCTATGATCGTGAGCACATAAAGGCCCGGCGCTGCCGCCGTAGGGTTGAGCAGGCCTGGGTTGACGATCACGCCGTTGGTTGTCGACCAGGAAAACTGGATATTGGGCCCGGTGCTGGAGCTGCTGCCATTCAATGTCACCGATGTCACATCGCAGGTGATGACCTGATCAGGGCCAGCATCGGCCACGGGAGGGGTTTCCTGCGGCACGGTGACTTGCACTACCTTTTCACAACCTCCAGCATCGGTAACGGTGACATTGTAATTGCCAGCCGCCAATCCGGTGATAATGGGGTTGGGACCCGGGCCCGAACCAGCATCGTAGGTATAGGGCGGGGTTCCGCCTGCTGCCGATACGGCAAGCGCGCCGTCGTTGCCATGGCAGCTGGGCTGGGTCGCCAGGCCGAAGGCGGTAATGGCCTGCGGCGCCGTGATAGTCCAGGGACCTTTGGCCACCGAACGGCCCTGGCTGTCGGTCAGGGTGCAGGAATAAGAACCCGTGCCGAGGTTATTGACATCCTGGGTATTTTGCCCGGAATTCCAGGCATAGGAGATCGTGCCCGTGCCACCGGTCACCGTAAGATCGATACTGCCGTTGGTTTGCCCGGCGCAGGAAGCGTTGGTCACTTGCGCGGTGGCATTCAGGTTGCAGCTGCCGATCCAGTTGGTCAGGGTGGCGAGGGGAGCCGTGCCGATGTTGTACACCTTGCGGTCGGGGCAGATCGCGTAGACCGTTGGGAAAGAGTTGACGATATAGGCGCTGGGCACTGCATTGGAGGGCGCGTGGATGACCGGATAGGGCGTACCCGCCACCCAGTTGCCCACCGATCCGGACCCGCCGTAGAGGGCGGCCTGGGGCGTGGTATTATCGCCTTCGATGAGCAGTACACGCACCTGGTCGGTTCCATTGGGTCCGTACTGCTCATAGAGGTTTTTCAGGTGGTTGGCCTGTTTGTAGTTCCAGCAGATTCCGCACCAGGTAGCGAAGAACTCGACGAAGACGGTTTTGCCCTGATCGAGGTAGTCGTAGAGGGTATGCGTTACCCCGTTTTCATCGGTCAGGGTGAAGTTGGGCGCCGTGCTGCCGTTGGGAAGCGGCAGGGCGGTGGCGGTGGAGGAAAAGAAGAGGAAGCAAAGCAGGTAAAGGACATGTTTCATATAAACGGTTTTTGCTGAATGCCCAAAGATAGTAGACTTTTGCCAACGGAATTGTCGCAGGGCCGTCAAGGCTCGCTCAGGGGGGCGAGCAGTTTTTCCACTTCGATTTCGGCGCAGCGGAAATGCCCCTCCGGGCAAGCCTTCTTCCCATGCAGCCCGCAGGGCCGGCAGGGCAGCTCCAGGCTGGTCTCCACCACCCAGGAGCGGCTTGACAGCGGGGTAAAACCAAAGGCAGGCGTGGTGGAACAGAACACGGCCGTCACCGGTGCATTCATGGCCGAGGCCATGTGCAGCGGGGCTGAATCGTTGACGTAGTTCATCCTGGCCCCGGCCATCCAGGCGGCCGATTGCAGGAAGCCCAGTTTTCCGCATTGGTTGAGGATGTGCGAATGCTGGCTCCCGGCGGCGATCCGCTCACAGGCTTCGCGGTCGGGAGGCCCGCCCAGCAACACGACAGTCCACCCGGCTGGCAGGCGGTCGATCAGGCGGGTCCAGTTTTCGGCGGGCCATTGTTTGGTAAACCAGACGGAGGTGGGCGCCAGACAGACGTAAGGGCCTTGGGGAATGCCTTCGTAGTCCTTTGGCGCAGGATACAACCGGGGCCTTGAGGCGCCCGGCCCGGCCCAGGGCTCGATGAGGCTGTGGTTGCGGTCTACCTCGTGTACCTCGCCAAGCAGGTGGGCGGCGCGATGGGTAAAAGCGAACGAGAGTGGGTTCTTGTCGAACCCGGCGCGGTGAGTCGCGCCGGAAAGTGCTGTCAGCAAACCGGTGGCGAAAAAGCGCTGCAGGTTGACTACCAGATCGTAGCGTTCCCGGCTAACCTGCCGCCAAAGGCGGAGCAAAGCGGGATACTTGCCGCCTATTTTATCCCAAACCCAGACGGTGTGCAGAAAAGGGTGGTCTTTCAGCAGCCCTTCATTGCCCTTCCGAAGCAGGAAGTCGATCCGGGCCTCGGGGAATACGGCATGCAGCCGCTCTGCCAGGCCGGTAGCCAGGATCACATCGCCGATAAATGCCGTCTGGATGATCAGTATTTTCTTCATCAGGCCCAAGTTAAACAGGATTGGACAGGATTTCGACGGATTGTCAGGATTTGGGGGTAGAAAAAAATGACTCCAACCGGCCCTGAAGGTCTGTTGGAGTCATGATGAAAAAAGCGAGAAACGTATTTTACACCGCAAAGCTTTCCCCACAGCCGCAGGTGCGGGCTGCGTTGGGGTTGTTGAAAAAGAACCCTTTGCCGTTCAGGCCGCCGGAGAATTCCAGGGTCGAATTGCACAGGTAGAGAAAACTGCGCAGGTCAGTGACCACCCTGACCCCGTTGTCTTCGAAGACCTGGTCGTTGGGCTGGGATTCGTTGTCGAAATCCATCTGGTAGGTCAGCCCTGAGCAGCCTCCGCTGGTCACGGATACGCGGACGAAGAAGTCGTCGCCGAGGCCTTCCGATTGGCGGATCTCATCAATTTTTTTCTTTGCGCTTTCACCTACGAATAACATGATGATAGTTTTTAGTGGGCTTTTTCAGCCGGAGCGGCGGCGATGCCGTTTTTTTCCTGATAGTCTTTAATAGCGGCCTTGATAGCATCTTCAGCCAGTACCGAGCAGTGGATTTTCACGGGCGGCAGGGCCAGTTCTTCCACGATGTCCATATTGTCGATAGACAGCGCCTGGTCGATAGTTTTGCCCTTGAGCCATTCGGTGGCCAGGGAGGAAGATGCGATGGCGGAGCCGCAGCCAAAGGTCTTGAACTTGGCGTCGCGGATCTGTCCCGTTTGGTCGTCAACTTCGATCTGGAGGCGCATGACGTCGCCGCATTCCGGAGCGCCGACGAGGCCGGTGCCTACGTTCTTCTTGCTCTTGTCGAGAGTGCCCACGTTGCGCGGGTTGGTGAAGTGGTCGAGTACTTTATCAGAATAAGCCATGACTGAGAGATTTTTTATTTGAATGACATTGGATAGTCAAAAATAGTTTGATTGCGTCAAAAATGAAAGTGGTCAATGTTCAGACCACTGCACGTTTTCCAGGTCGATGCCGTCTTTGTACATTTCCCAGATGGGGCTCAGGTCGCGCATGTGGTTAACGCCTTTGGTCAGCGCGTCGATGGTGTAGTCGATATCTTCTTCGGTAGTGAAGCGGCCGAGGCTGAAGCGAATGGACGAATGCGCCAGGTCGTCGCCCAGGCCCAGGGCCACAAGCACGTAGGAGGGTTCGAGCGAAGCTGAGGTGCAGGCGGAGCCGGACGACACGGCGATGTTCTGGTTGAAGGTCATCATGAGGCCTTCGCCTTCCACGTGTTTAAAGGAGATGTTGCTCACGTGGGGCATGCGGTGTTCGCGACTGCCGTTGACGTAGGTTTCCTCCAGTTGGGTAAGGCCTTGTTCCAGTTTATCGCGCAGGCGGCTGAGGCGCTCGGCGTCCTGGGCCATTTCCTTGCGGGCCAGTTCTGCCGCTTTGCCGAAGCCCACGATGCCCGGCACGTTGAGGGTACCGGAGCGCATGCCGCGTTCGTGTCCGCCGCCGTCCATCTGGGCGGTTACTTTCACGCGGGGGTTCTTGCGGCTGACGTACAGGGCGCCCACGCCTTTGGGGCCGTACATTTTATGCGAGGTAAAGGCCATGAGGTGGACGCCCGTTTCGCGGGGGTCGACCGGAATTTTGCCCACGGCCTGGGTAGCGTCGCTGAAGAGCAGCACGCCGTGCTTTGCGCAGATATCGCCGATTTCCTTCATCGGCTGGATGACGCCGGTTTCGTTGTTGGCCCACATCACCGCCACCAGCACGGTTGTCGGTTTGATGGCCTGTTCGAGGGCCTGCAGGTCGATGAGGCCTTCGCGGTTGACGTCGAGGTAGGTGACTTCGCCGCCCAGTTTCTCGATGTGGTTGCAGGTGTCGAGCACAGCTTTGTGCTCGGTTTTCACCGTTATTATATGGTTGCCCTTCCTCGAGTACATTTCGAACACGCCTTTGATGGCCAGGTTATCGCTTTCGGTAGCGCCCGAGGTAAAGATGATCTCCTTGGGATCGGCGTTGATGAGCTGGGCCACCTGTTCGCGGGCGTAGTCGACGGCTTCTTCCGCTTTCCAGCCGAAGGGGTGGTTGCGGCTGGCTGCGTTGCCCGGGTTTTCGTAAAACCAGGGCAGCATGGCATCTACCACGCGCGGGTCGCAGGGCGTAGTTGCGTTATTATCGAGGTAAATCAGACGTTGGTCCATGTTTGTTTTTCTTTATTTAGATTTAATCTAATCAAAGTATCACAAAAGTAACATTTTCGGCTTGAATTGGTTCCGGGCTGGCCAGAAAATTTTCATCCATGAAACGGGCTGCCGGCAGGAATGTTCAACCTGGCGGAGGCGGGGCAAATCTTTTTTCGGGGAAGGCGTGTTTAACGCATATTAAACGAGACGCATGAACGAACTGCTCAAAAAGCTATTCATCTTTCCGATCCGGCTATACCAATGGTTCATATCGCCCTTGCTGGGCTCTACCTGCCGGTTTCAGCCCACTTGTTCTCACTACATGGTCGGGGCTATACAGGAATGGGGCATTTTCAAGGGTATTTGGCTGGGGCTCAAGCGCATCGGCCGGTGCCATCCCTGGGGGGGGCATGGGTATGATCCGGTTCCGAAAAAAGGTGAGAAGGTGAGAAGGTGAGGAGTGGAGTCCACTGCTCACCTTCTCACCTCTTCACCTTTTCATTGAAGCTGCACTTGCCTTTCCTCCATCATCTTCCTGATGTTAATGAGGGCATAGCGCATACGGCCCAGGGCGGTATTGATGCTCACGCGGGTGAGTTGGGCGATTTCCTTGAAGCTCATATCGGCATAGTGGCGCAGGATAACGACTTCGCGTTGTTCGGGAGGAAGCATGTCGACCAGTTTGCGCACTTTTTCGTGGGTCTGGCTCTTCATAATGCGCTGCTCGGCGTTATCGTCGGCCAGGCGGAGCACTTCAAAGATGTCGAACTCTTCGGTGGGCTGAACCTGTGGACGCCGCTTGGACCTACGGAAGTTGTCCACGCACAGGTTGTAGGAGATGCGCATTGCCCACTGGCTGAATTTGCCTTCGTGGTTGTATTTCCCTTTGCGAAGCGTATCAATGATCTTGATGAAGACTTCCTGGAAGATGTCTTCAGCCTGATCCTGGTCTTTGACAAAGAGGTAAATAGAAGTGTAAATCTTCTGCTGGTGGCGATTGAGCAGCTCTTCAAAGGCGCGTTCATCACCATTCAAATACAATTGGATCAATTGCTCGTCATTCAGCGGCGTAACTTGCATGACTAAACCATTTAGGGTGAAAAAAAAATAGCGAATGATTTAGTGTAGAAGTTTACGCGCTATAAGCAATGATTCTTAAAGTGATGAAATGAGCTGTTTACGAATACAGAGACCAATGTAAGTCATTTTCGTCGGGCAGGCAGACCGATTTATCGATCTTAACGAAATTTTAACGTAAACGCTAAAATAAATTCCCTGCGTTGCTGACAAATGTAAAATACTTTTCTCCATGCCGTCAAGTTTTTCGTATAATATTTTTTTCTCCCAGTTGGTCAAAGCAGGCGAAAACCGTTAATTTTTTGTAACTTTTTGCCCGGTTTCAACCATCTTGCAGCAATGCCGCAACCCAGGGAAACATTGTTAAAAAGGTATTACACCATCAGCGAAGTCGCCTCCATGTTCGGGGTTTCGACTTCCCTGATCCGTTTTTGGGAAACGGAGTTCGAAGTTCTCAAGCCACACAAAAACGCCAAGGGCGACCGCCGCTTTACCCCCGAGAACATTGAACAGATCAGAAAAGTCTACCACCTGGTCAAGGAAAGAGGCTTCACGCTGCAAGGAGCGAAACAGGAACTGCGGCAGCGGCAGGAGAAGTCGAAAAAAAACACCGAGGTCCTCGAAAGCCTTCGTAACTTGCGCAATCAGCTGGAAGCCCTCAAGTCACAACTTTGACACCGAGTTCAGACTTCCTATAATTTTATTAAATTTGCAGTCGTACTATATAACTTCACCAACTATGATGAACGAACCCATTTCCGCTATCATGACCACCAAAGTGGTCACCGTCAATCCGGAAGACAAGCTTACGGTTGTCAAGGACATCCTTTTCAACAAGCGCTTCCACCATATCCCCGTGGTCAAGGGGTCCAAAAACAAACTGGTAGGGATCATATCCTCACACGATATTTTCAAACTGGACGCCAAATTCGAGGATTATGACAAGCTCACCGTTCAGGACGTGATGACGAAGAAGATCGCTACGCTCCGTCCGGAGGAGAAAATCGGCGCCGCCGCGCAGGTGTTCCTCCGCCACCTCTTCCACGGCCTGCCCATCGTCAACGACGAACTCGAACTCCTGGGCATCATCACCACCCACGATATCCTGAAGTACAATTACGACAAGGAATATCCCAACGATGAATTCGAGATCGAATGGCGGAACCTGGAGATCATCGAAGATGAGGAGTAAAAAAAAGGCGCTGTCACAAAACAGCGCCTTTTTTTATCAGCCGGTTCCAGGCCGCCAACAACCTGTTGGCCGCTCCCATCCAGCCCTTTTCTTCACCGCCACCCTCCTCTTCCGGCCTGTAAAGGTCCTCGAATAGCTTTACGACATTCTTACCCACCACGCCCCGGAATGGCAGGCGGGCCATCAGTCCGTACAAGGCCGCATTGCCCTTCTTCTCGGCCTCCGGGTGCTCTTTGGCATAGGCCAGCGCCTCAAAAACGTCGCGTTCGTATGCTTCAATCGAAGGCAGGTTACTCGGCATAACGGTGAGGTGTATACAAGCAGGGCGCTGCTGCCGGTCGACCATCCATCCCCGTTCTTCCAGAAAATCGGCGATCACGTAAATGTCGGGCTTGTTGTTCGTAGTGCGGAACGCCATCAGGTTTAACCGGGGTTCGCCGACCAGCTCCAGTCCGGGCGTGCCGCGGAAAAAAGCTCTCAAGCGGTCGGCGCCCTCCATCAGCCGCCGCGTAGTATCCACATAACCCTCCGCCCCCAGATGCCGGATCGAGGCCCAGGCAGCGGCAATCGCCCCGCCCGGCCGGGTGCCCAAGAGGGTCGGCGATACGTAAATGCCGCCGCAAAACTCGGTAGACACAAAGAATTGATGCTTCATCAACTCCATATCCCGGTACATGACCAGTGATGCTCCCTTGGCGCCGAAACCAAATTTGTGTACGTCGAGCGATACCGAACTCACCCCAGGCGCCCTGAAATCCCAGGGGGCATCCCAATAGCCCAGCCGCTCCGCCCAGGGCAGCACAAAGCCGCCCACGCAGGCGTCGACGTGCAGGGGCAAGCCGTGTTGGGAAGCCAGCGCGCCTATCTTTTCAACCGGGTCGACGATACCGTAGGGATAGCAAGGCGCTGAAGCCACCAGCATGAGGGTCTCCGGACCGATCAGGCGGGCCATGGCCTCAACGTCGGCCTCGCCGCCCGGCAGTACAGGCGCCCTTACAAGGTCCAGTCCAAAGAGATGAGCGGCCTTTTCAAAGGCGGGGTGCACGGTGGCAGGGGCTAGTATCTCTTTCCGCCCATTGCGGTGGCGCTGCTTCGACCATTCGCGGCAGGTATAGACCGCCAGCAGGATGCTCTCCGTGCCACCGGAAGTCATAGCGCCAACGGCCTGCGGGCCGTTGAGCATGTCGGCCGCCATGCGCACCACCTCGCGCTCCATCTGCTGCAAACTCGGAAAAGCAAATGAATTCAGGTAGTTTTCGGAGAAATAAGCATCGTAGGCCTCCTGGAGCAAGCGGTCGTGCTCATCGTCGAGATAATACACCAGACTCCAGGTTTTACCGGCCTTCCAACGAATGTCTCCCTTGCGGAGTTGCTCCAACTCCTCCATGATGGCGCCAGGGCGGCGCCCTTTCTCGGGAAAAGTGATGGTTGACATGAGATTCAGCTTTTGGGGAAGGAAACGCTCCTCCTTTATGTAACGTCAGAAACGGCCTCTGATGTTGTCTTCATGCGGCGCAACCACAACAAAAATATCAGGCCCAGCACAAACCACAACCCCAGAATGATAATGGAGTTGCGCATGCTACCCGTCAGGTTGTCGAGAGCGCCAAACAGGATGAGACCGCACATCATGGCCACCTTTTCACAAACGTCGTAAAAGCTGAAAAAACCGGCGTTGTTCCTGGTCTCCGGCATCATCTTGGCATAGGTCGACCGCGACAGCGACTGTATGCCGCCCATGACCAGTCCGATGAAAAAGCCGGAGATGTAGAAATGAAGGGGAGTCTGAATGAAAAAAGCGCCGATGCAAATGAAAATCCAAACGGATACCGCAATGGTGAGAGCTTGCACGTTGCCCAGCTTCTTCGACAGCCAGGCGAAGAGAAAAGCGCCCAGAATACCGACGTACTCCAGTATCAGCATCGTAAAGATCAATTCCTTGACGCCCAGCCTGATCTCTTTTTCTCCAAAAGAAGCGGCCATGAACATGACCGTCTGCACCCCCATGATGTAGAAGAAAAAACTCAGCAGAAAGGTGCGGAGCCTCCGCTCCTGGTTGAGCAATTTCCACACCTTGAGCAGTTCGCGGTAGCCGTTAAGCAGCCAACGAGGATTTTCTTTTTTCACCCCGTAAATCCCTTTGGGCAGCCTGGCAAAGGTGATATGGGCAAAGCCAAACCACCAAAGCCCCGTGGTCAGGAAGGCTACACGCTGCAGAAGATTATCGTCGGTTACCCCCAGGCGCTCCTGGTTAAAAATGGCGAGCAGGTTGAGGATCAGCAAGGTGGTGGCCCCCGCATAACCAAACGCATAGCCCCGGGCGCTGACGCGGTCCTGCCGGTCGGGGGTCGCAATGGCAGGCAAAAAGGAGTTGTAAAAGACGATGCTGCCTGAATAGCCCATGGTGGCGAACATCAGCCCCAGCAAGCCCAGCGGGAATAGTTCATAGCGGTCGAAAAAAAAGAGGGACATGCAGGCGGCCGAACCCATGTAGCAAAAAAACCGCATGAACAGCTTGTGCCTGCTGGAATAATCGGCAATCGACGACAAAAGTGGCGAAAGCAGGGCGATCAGTCCGAAGGAAACGCCCAAGGCGATAGAGTAAATAGCCGTGTTCTCGAACTCAAAGCCGAATAACTCGACCCGGCTTGATCCATTGTGCCGCGTGATGTTGTTGTAGTAAGCGGGAAAAATAGCGGAGGTGATGACCAGGGCATAAGTGGAATTAGCCCAGTCGTACATGGCCCAGGCATTGATCGTCTTCCTGTCGTTTTTTACTGCCAGCTCTCTTCCCATTACCCCAAAGGTAATCAATCGCTTGCATCAAACAAGGGTGGAGTCAACGTCGCCCGGACGAATTCTTTCCACGGCGTCGAGCGTGGCGGCTATCGTGCCAAGTGGCAGCGCTACCAGAAAGCCGACCCCCGTTATGAGCAACAGCAGGTACACCACCCCGTTGCCGAGCGCCAAGCCGCGGTTTTCCCTGACAAAACGGATGCTATCGCGGTAGCCGAAATGCCGCTCCAGGGCAAAGTCCATGTTGCCGAAGCCCGCATAATAAGACTGTACCAGAAAGACCAGCACAGGGGCCAGCGGCGACAAAAAGGGCAGAAAGACCGCCAGGATGACGATGAGCAGGGAAAAGCCCAGTTCCCGGAACAGGTTGCGCACATTGATGCGAATACCCCTCACCAGATCGCGGGCGATCTGCATGGGCCGGATTCCTCCTCCGGAAGGTGCGCCGGTGATGTGGCGCTCGATCTTCTCCGACAAAGGACTCATGAACGGCGCAGAGAGGATCACCACCAACACCTTGAAAATAGCCAGGCCTATAGCAAACAGCAGCAAGCCGCTCAATATTCTTCCGATGGTATCAATCGTGCGCCCTCCCCAGTCGCCAATCCATCCGGTGAGCAGCCCGCCAAGCTCGTCAGACAGCCCCCAGGCCGTAAACCCGATGCCGAGGCCCAATACCACGCTGATCAGGGCGGGTACAAACATATAAGCCCACAGCCGCATGCTGCGAACGTAGTGCCAGGCCTTTCCATAAGAGGCCATCCCTTCAAAGATGTCGCGGATCATATTGTTATCTTTTGACGGATGAATGTAGGGGTTGGGGGAGAGAAGTGCAATTTTTTTCTACGAAGAGTGAAGGGTGAAGGGTGAAGGGTGAAGGGGAGACACTCAACCTTCTAAACCTGAACAACTATAAACGTTTATCGTCGATCGTTTATCG
>JBAQQB010000122.1:0-5091 GCA_049306275.1 Saprospiraceae bacterium
CCCTGAATGAGGGAGGGGCCGGGGGTGGGTCGAAAAAAGTAAACGATAAACGATTTTATTATACCATGTTCCGGAATACACAACTCCTACTGGCTTTCTCCCTCCTCCCCCTCCTCGCCAACGCCCAAAACTGGACCGACAAAACCGACCCCTGGCTGACGCAACGCCTCCGAGAGCAACCCACCGCAGGCTTCATCGCCGTGCTGGAAGAGCAGGCCGACGTGTCGGGCGCGTATCTCCTTTCGGGAAAAGAGGCCAAAGCCGCTTATGTCTTCGAAAAACTACAGGAAAAAGCCCTCCTGACCCAGGGCCGCCTGCTCGGGCAGCTGAGCGCGAAAGGCGTGGAATACCGCTCCTTCTACCTCGTCAACGCTATTTACGCCGAAGGCGATATCGAACTGGTGGAATGGATGGCCCGGCAACCGGAGATCGCCTACGTCTACGACAACTCGCCCGTGGTGCTCGACGCCGAAGAGCCCCTCGTCGAAAACCCCAACCTGCGCGGTCCCACCGCCATCGAATGGGGCCTCGAACGCATCAATGCCGACGACGTCTGGAGCCTGGGCTACACCGGACAAGGCGTGATCGTGGGCGGGCAGGACACCGGCTATGACTGGACACACCCCGCCATCCAGGGCAAATACCGCGGCTGGAACGGCGTATCGGCCGATCATAACTACAACTGGCACGACGCCATCCACGAGATCAGTCCGCTCAACAACGACTCCATCATTCTTCCCACCAACAACCCCTGCGGGCTCAACTCGCTGGTGCCCTGCGACGACAACAACCACGGCACCCACACCATGGGCACCATGACGGGCCTGGACGGCGACAACGTCATTGGCGTAGCGCCGAGCGCAAGATGGATCGGCTGCCGCAACATGGAGCGCGGCTACGGCTCGCCCGCCACCTACATCGAATGCTTCGAATGGTTCACCGCTCCCACCGACCTCAACGGGCAGAACCCCGACCCCTCTAAGGCGCCCCATGTGATCGCCAACTCCTGGAGCTGTCCCGAAGGCGAGGGCTGCAACCCCAGCAACTTCGGCCTGATGCAGATCGCCGTCGACAACCTCAAAGCTTCGGGCTGCGTGGTGGTGGTGTCGGCAGGCAACTCCGGCGGCAACGGCTGCAGCTCGGTGAGCACGCCGGCGGCTATTTTTGAAAACAGCTTCACCGTGGGCGCCACCGCCCAAAACGACACCATCACCGGCTTCAGCAGCCGCGGTCCGGTGCTCGCCGACGGCAGCGGACGGCTCAAGCCCAATATCTCGGCGCCGGGGCGTCAGGTTCGCTCCTGCATCCCCGGCAACGGCTACGCCACCTGGAACGGCACCAGCATGGCAGGACCCCACGTGGCAGGGGCCGTGGCCCTCATCCTCTCCGCCAACCCCGAGCTGGCAGGCGATGTGGAGACCATCGAGACCATCCTGGAGCAGACCGCCGTGCCCAAATTTACCGACCAGAACTGCGGTACCGTGCCCGGCACCGAGCACCCCAACAACACTTACGGCTTCGGCCGCCTCGATGTGTGGGCAGCCGTGCAGGCGGCGCTCAGCCTCACTGGTATCGATCCAGGGCCAGAGGAAAAGATTTCCGCCAACGTAGCCCCCAACCCCTTCCAGGACAGGCTGGTCGTCACCCTCAGCGGCCCGCAGGGCGAAGCCCGCTTCGACCTCTACGACGCCAACGGCCGCCTCATCGCCAGCCGCAGCTGGTTGTCGGAGGGAACGTCGTTCCAGAATATTTCCACACCAAACCTCGTTCCTGGAATTTATTTCTACCATATCCGGTTGAAAGATGAGATCGTGAATGGGAAATTGGTGAAATAAAAAACCCTAGCTTTGTAGCCGAATAAGGGCAACGATATGGCAGAACAGGACTCCCCCCAGAAAAAGACCCTGACCTCGCGCCGCACAGGCGTGCGCCGCGATACCAACGACCTTTCCAACCTCGTGTTCGGAAAGGTGCAGCCCCAGGCTATACCCCTGGAGGAAGCCGTGCTCGGCGCCCTCATGCTCGACAAGAACGCCCTGGCCAACATCATGGACATCATCAGGGCCGACAGCTTTTACACCGACTCCCACCGGCTCATCTACACTGCCATGATGCGCCTCTTCCAGCGCTCCCACCCCATCGACCTGCTCACCGTGACCGAAGAGCTGCGCAAATCGGGCGACCTGGAAGCTATCGGCGGAGCCTACTACCTCGTCGAGCTCACCAACAAGGTCACCTCCGCCGCCAACATCGAATACCACGCAAGGATCATCGCCCAGAAGCACATACAGCGCGAGCTAATCCGCGTGTCGACGCAGATCATACAGGACTCCTACGACGAGACCACAGACGTGTTCAACCTGCTCGATGAAGCCGAGAAAAACCTCTTCTCCATCACCGAGCAGAACCTCAGCCGCGGAGTGGAGAACCTGGGCTCGCTGACCACCAAAGCCCTCAAGCAGCTCGAAGAGCTGAAAGACAAACCCGATGGACTTACGGGCATCCCTTCCGGCTTTACCCATCTCGACCGCCTCACGGCCGGCTGGCAGCCCTCCGACCTCATCATCCTGGCCGCCCGCCCCGGTATGGGTAAGACCTCCCTCGTGCTCGCCCTGGCGCGCAACGCGGCGATGGACTTCAAGAAGGGCGTCGCCATTTTCTCGCTCGAAATGTCCAACATCCAGCTCGTGCACCGCCTCCTTTCGCTGGAAGCGGAGATACCCGGCACCAAGCTGCGCAACGGCAAGCTGGAGGGGCACGAGTGGCAGCAGCTCCACACCGCCATCGAGCACCTCAGCGAAGCGCCCATCTACATCGACGACACGCCCGGCATCAACATCTTCGAGCTGCGCGCCAAGTGCCGCCGCCTCAAGATGCAGCACGACATACAGCTCGTCGTCATCGACTACCTCCAGCTCATGAGCGGCGGCGTCGAAAACCAGCGCGGCAACCGCGAACAGGAGGTCAGCGCCATCTCCCGCTCGCTCAAAGGCATGGCCAAAGAGCTCAACGTGCCCGTCATCGCCCTCTCCCAGCTCAGCCGCGCCGTAGAAGTCAGGGGTGGTAACAAGAGGCCGCAGTTGAGTGACTTGAGGGAATCGGGGAGTATCGAGCAAGACGCCGACATCGTCGGCTTCATATACCGTCCGGAGTATTATCAGATCATGGAGGACGAGGAGGGACAGTCGCTGAAGGGCATCGGCGAGGTTATCATCGCGAAGCACCGCCATGGGGCGCTCGACACCATCAGGCTGCGGTTTATCGACCAGTACGCCAAATTTTCGGATATCGAAGACCCCGACTTCAACTTCCTGCCGCACGATACCTTCACGGCCGATCCGGGCCAAAGCAACATCATTACCAAACCTTCGCGGATGAACGAGGATGAGGACATCCCATTCTAACCCATTATGGATAAAAAGCAACCCAGCAAACGCAAACCCGCATCCGGTTTTTCACCCAGAAAAGCAAAGCCGCCCGTAAAGGCGAAGCCCGGGTTTAAAGACAAACCGGAAGCGAAACCCAAACCCGAGGTCTTCAAACCCGAAGAGGTGGAAGGCATGCGCCTCAACAAATACGTGGCCCACTGCGGCGTCTGCTCGCGCCGGCAGGCCGCCGACCTGGTAAAGGCAGGGAAGGTAACCGTCAACGGCGCCGTGGTGCTGGAGCCTTTTTACCAGATCAAAAAAGGCGATAAAGTGGCTTACGACGGCAAGGCCATACAGCCCGAAGAGCGCAAGGTCTACATCCTGATGAACAAACCCAAGGGCGTGATCACGACGGTCAAGGACGAAAAGGACCGCAAGACCGTGCTCGACCTGCTCAAGCCCAAGGTGAAAGAGCGCATCTACCCCGTGGGCCGCCTCGACCGCGACACCACCGGCCTGCTCCTGCTCACCAACGACGGCGACCTGGCGAAAAAACTGGCCCACCCCAGCCACAAGGTGCAGAAGATCTACCACGTCACCCTCGAACGCCCGCTCCACCTGAGGGACCTGGAAAAAATACGCGAAGGCATCACCCTCGACGACGGATTCGTCCAGGTAGATGGCATCGACTACGTGCAGGGATCGGGCAAGACGGAGGTAGGCATCGAGATCCACATCGGCAAGAACCGCATCGTGCGGCGTATCTTCGAGAGCCTGGGCTACACGATCGAAAAGCTGGACCGCACCTATTACGCGGGCCTCACCAAAAAAGACCTGCCCCGCGGCCACTTCCGCTTCCTCACCCAAAGGGAGGTCATCATGCTGAAGCATTTTGCGTTGAAGCCGGGGAAGAAGGAGGTGGAGTGAGGGGTGTCTGTTTTTTAGCCGTCGGTCGCCGAACTTTTTGAATGCTATCAATTGTTTTACCTCTATGGAATGTAAAACCATGAAGAATGGATGAAATAATTGTAAAATTTGGACTATTGGATCCTGTAAAAAGGCAGGAAATTTTGGATTTTCTGGATTTTCTGCTCAGCAAACAGAAAAAAGAAAGAGCGGGAAGTTTCAAACTGTATAAAAAGCAAATCCTCCAGGTTTCCACATGGAGTGAGGAGGATATCACTTCAATGGAAGCAAATAGCAAAAAGCTTAGCCAATGGCAAGTTCCCAAATGGTAGCTGAATTCTTTCCAGTCCATTGCTTATTCTTCCATTTACCAAACCGGTGGCAGAGAAGTCTGCTGAAATCTACCATAGTCTGCGGCTGAAGAATAAAATGATCGAGTTTAGAGATATTTTTATTGCCGCGACGGCAATCGTTCACGACCTTCCAATCCTTACCCATAATGCAAAGCATTTCGAGCGAATTGATGGGCTGGAAATTGTGAGATTAAACGAATGATTGATACTGCTAAAAATCAGCAGCAAAGCTACCTACATCTCCCCCAACTTCACATAAAACTCCTCACCCGTATCCAGGTCATACAGCGAGATATTGTAGCGCACCGACATGGAATCGGTGATGCCGTTTTCGAACAGGTAATCCCTGCGGGTCAGCAGCAGGCGGTTGCTGCCGTCGCGGGCGGCGGAGATGGAAGAATAGTAGATGTTGGGGCAGACTTCCTTGACGAGGGCGACCTGATTGGTAACCGTATTTGCCCGGT
>JBAQQB010000123.1:0-6263 GCA_049306275.1 Saprospiraceae bacterium
ACGCCGGATATTTCAGGTTTGCTCCGTAGCGAGTATTTTGAAAATCCTCGCTACGGAGCGGCGGTCAATGCACTCCTCACCTTCTCAACTCCTCCACTTTAAATCAATACATCAGCCCAAACATCCAAAGCGGTAGCGCTTTTCCTGCGGGGCGCTCCATATCGTCGCGCACGGTGAAGCTGTGGGGGAGGGAGGCGATTTGGGCATGCGTTTTGGATAGCAGATGCTCCATTTTGCACATTCGGAAGTGCAAATGGTCCACACTCCACACTCCACACTCAACGTTTCTCCTTTCCTGGAAACCCGCAACCGCGCATAGCCTTTATCCTTTTTTCATAGGTTAAGTTCAAAAAGTGTGATTTTTTCCACATTTTTTGAACATAAAGCGTGATGCCATGCGCTTTTACCCCCCTCAAAAACCTGTCTTTCGACGGCGGCTTGCTCAATATCCCCCTGTTCCTGGCCGATTGCACGAAGGGATTGGTGGAGGAGGCGCTGCGGGGGTGAAGCTGTCGGGTAGGGAGGCGATTTGGGCATGGTTTTTCTGCCGGCGCCCGGCGGGTGCAGCAGCCTGATCAGTCGGGCATTCTCCAGGTAGATCAGGTAGTTGAGTATGTTCCGTTTTGCACATTCCACGCTACTAATCGTTTCTCCTTTCCGGAAAACCCGCAGCTGCGCATAGCCTCCATCCTTTTTCCACGTTCTCACCATTCAGGATCATGCTGATCATGGAAAAATGTAGTGTCGAAGGGGACTTCGACACTACAGACCGGCCGCTCCAATTCCGGGACTTATTTCCGAAGCAACCCTTAAAACGTGATGAATGTGCTTTAACCGAAGGTTACCTTGTCCGAGTCTCCACTCCTCACCTTCTCACCTCCTCAACTCCCAATCTCTTGCATTTCCCCCCATTTCCCCGTATCTTGCCCCTCAACTATGAGAGAACGAATTCTACCCCTTTGTATTTGATTTTTAACGATTTATAATCACCTTGGATCGAAGCGGTTCGCTTTTTTCCGCAAGATTTTCGTACTATGAAAAAGACTTTAACCCTGTTTGTTTTTTTGATTGGTGTAGTGGTTTGGGGGTATGGGCAGAGCCCGGCGACGTATAATTCTTCTGGAACTTTTACCGTGCCTGCGGGTGTTACCTCCCTAACCGCAGAGTGCTGGGGAGGAGGAGGTGGTGGTAGAAACGGTATCGGCGGTGAAGGCGGCGGTGGCGGCGGCGCTTATGCCCGTAGCTTGATCAATAGCCCAAACGCTTCTTATACAGTCACTGTAGGCGCAGGAGGTGGCCCCGGAACAGCAGGAGGAAATTCCAGCTTTGGCACGGCTGTTATTGCGCTTGGTGGGGGAAGTGGGACTGGTGATACAGGTGCTCCTGGAGGCTCTGGAGTTGGCAGTACGGGTGATGTGAAATTTTCTGGAGGGAATGGTGGGGATGCATATAATAATTTTTTTGGTACCCTAACTAGAGGAGGTGGAGGAGGAGGTTCGGCATTTTCAAATTCAAATGGAGGAAATGGTGGACAACCGGCCGGAGGTTTAGGATTCGGAAATGGAGGGAAAGGTGGTGAAGGATTAAACCAAGGAGGTACCGCCGCTGAAAATGGATTTGAACCTGGTGGTGGTGGTGGTGGTAGAAGCACTTTGTTTCCGACCGCAGGCTCCGGCGCAGCCGGCCGCGTCATCATCACCTGGACCTGCCCCACCTACAGCATCACCACCACCACGGTCACTACCAGCCCCAATCCGGGCAACGGCAATGTGGCAGCGGTGCAGACGACCGGTCTTCCCGCAGGAACGTATACCGTGAGCTATACTTTCAGCACAGGGGTTAGCCCCTCAAGCGGCTCTTCTTCCATGACCGTAAACGGCAGCGGCGTGGGCACATTCAATACCGTAGCGGTGTCGGGTTATACGCAAACCTCGACCATCACGATCACCAACCTGTCGAGCGGCACGGCGCCGGGTATTTGCTCCAATACAGTGAGCAGCTCGGCGGCTCTCCCCGTCACCTGGCTCTCCTTCCGCGCCGCCCTCGATGGCGACGATGTGCAACTGGTCTGGTCCACCGCCTCCGAATCGAACAACGAAGGCTTCGACGTGCAGCGCAGCGAAAACGGCCGCGAATGGCAAACCATCGCCTTCGTGCCCGGCGCCGGCACCACCAGCGAAGTCCAAACCTACAGCTACACCGACACTCCACACTCCACACTCCACACTCCACTCATCTACTACCGCCTCCAGCAGCGCGACTACGACGGCACGACCGACTACTCCCCCGTCCGTGTGATCCAGCTGGAAGCAGAAAACGCCATCCGCGTCTTCCCCAACCCGGCCGATGAGGCTGTGACGGTGGCATTCGCCGAGCCCATTGAGAAGCGCGGCACGATACAGCTGTTCAACCACAACGGCCGGCTGGTAGCCGAAGAGGTCATCGCGCCCGGCACGAGCGAGCACACGCTTCGCGTGGCGTACCTGCCTGCGGGCAACTACATGCTGCGCGTGGTAGCGGGGGTGCAGGTGTGGACGAAGCGGGTAATTGTGGAGTAGTCTGAACTTTGATTCATTTGATGCATGTGATTTCCCTGATTAGAAATCACATGCATCACAAAGATCAGATGAATAACGGTTCAGAAAAAAAGGGGGCTCAGCGCATTTCCGGCGCTGAGCCCCCTTTCATTTTTCCCATTTTTTTTATTTCTTTGCATCACTGCTCTGAGAAAACTGCCCCTGGCATCCCCCTGCCCATGTTTTAATTTACCTTGATCTATTGCTGATCAAGCCAATATCCATTTGGCATAAACCACAAGGACATGAAATCATTGCACATGATCGGCCTGATGGCCATGTTGACTTTTGCCTTCCAAACGGTGGAAGCCCAGACTACCTATGTGTTTTCAGGGGCGGGAAATTGGAATGACCCTGCGCTTTGGACGCCGGGGGTGCCGGACAACCCCTTGCCTGCTGGCGATGTGATTCTTATTTCAGGAGATTGCATAATGAATGTCGGCCGCACCATTAGCGACGGCGCCTCATTGACCATCAATGACGGCGCCTCATTGAGTATCAATACCAACCGCTCGCTCAGGGTTGACGGCTTAATGGACAGCGGGGGAACGCTTACGGTGAACGGAACTATGAACCTGTATGGGGGCCCTTTTAATAATGCAGGCAATGTGGTGATCAATTCCGTTTTCTACATTCGTAACGGAGGCACAATGACCAATTCCTTTTCCACTGTCATTAGTTCCGGAGGCACTTTTTTTGTTTACGATGATTTAATCAATACAGGGTTAATTGACAATCAGGCAGGTGGAACAATCCGGCTGGGCAATGGGGTGGGCGATATTCTAACAAATAATGGGACTTTGACCAACAATGGCAATTTTACATGGAATAACGGCCTGTTCATCAACTCTCTCACCTCTACCTATTCCGGCTCTGGCACCCTGACGATCCTTCCCGCTAATGCTATCTTCGCCCCTGAAGGCGAGATCAGCCCCGGCACTTCCCCCGGCACGATGACCATTGTTGGCAACGCCTCTATCGCAGGTACGTTGAATATGGAGCTGGCGAGCGCTTCGAGTTTTGATGTGTTGAACGTATCAGGTAACCTCAACCTCTCTTTAGCTCAGTTAAAGGTAACGCTACTCGGCAGTTTCAATCCTCCTCCGCCGAGCCAGTTCACGATCATCAACGCCGGCGCGCTGACCGGTACAGGCGTATTTTTGAGTGCCATGCTGCCAGGAAACCCCGGGGCCATGACAGTTCTTTACAACATTCCCGCCACAGGAAATGTCACGCTCAACGTTGGCTCCGCCCTCCCCGTCACATGGCTCTCCTTCCGCGCCGCTCTCGAAGGCGACGACGTGCAGCTCAAATGGTCCACCGCCTCCGAATCGAACAACGAAGGCTTCGACGTGCAGCGCAGCGAAAACGGCCGCGACTGGCAAACCATCGCTTTCGTCCCCGGCGCCGGCACCACCAGCGAAGTTCAAACCTACAGCTATACCGACCCTTCACCCTTCACCCTTCACCCTTCACTCTACTACCGCCTCCAGCAGCGCGACTACGACGGCACGACCGACTACTCGCCCGTGCGCGTGGTAGAGCTCGGTACCACCGGCGGCATCCGCGTCTTCCCCAACCCGGCCGATGAAGCGGTGACGGTGGCATTCGCCGATCCCCTCGAAAAGCGCGGCACGATCCAGCTGTTCAACCAAAACGGCCGGCTGGTAGCTGAAGAAACCCTGGCGCCCGGCACAAGCGAGCACACCATCCGCGTGGCTTATCTGCCTGCGGGCACGTATGTGCTGCGCGTGGTAGCGGGGCCGCAGGTGTGGATGCAAAGGGTGGTGGTGGAGTAGTTTTTTGGGCGTTACCGGCCAGCGGAGTGTCTTTCCTCCCCCGGCCTTCGGCCACCCCCTCCGGCGGGGGACGGGCTGGGGCCAGGGGAGGAATTTCTTTTTTGGGCTTATGGGGAAGCATAGCGTTTCTAAAGCCTTGCGCTTCCCTTCACCGTTCCGGCAAATACCCGTGACCTTCAGCCCCAGCCCGCCCCCCGCCCTAATCTTGTAGGGGGTGATTGTGGGGCGCCAAATTAATTTGGCGCAGGGTACTGCCAATTTATTGGCGGCAGCGGTACGCCAAATTTATTTGGCAGTCGAATTGATGTGTAATGTGCTAATATTCAACTTCTTTTAAAAGGAAATCCTCTGTACTGCTCCGTAGCGAGGATTTTCAAAATCCTCGCTACGGAGCAGTATTGGCAGCAACCGGGTGTGCCGAATAAATTCGGACAACCATTACCGCCAATAAATTGCCGGCACCCTGCGCCAAATAAATTTTGCGCTCCCATTGACGACAATCACCCCCTACAAGATTAGCCCCCGCCGGGGCCAGGGGAGGAATTTCTTTTTTTGGGCTTATGGGGAAGCTTACCGTTTTTTAAGCCTTGCGCTTCCCTCCATCGTTCCGGCAAATACCCGCAAACCCTCAGCCCCAGCCCATCCCCCGCCGGAGGGGGCGGCCGAAGGCCGGGGGAGGAAAAAACCTCCAGCCTGAACACTGTATAGGGCCCAAACCCCCTGCTTTCCCCTTTTTCTTTAAAAACACGTCCGTTTCCTATTGATTGCCAACCGTTTTCTCGCCATATTTGTACAGAGAAAACTACCCCAACTATGAGAAGTTTACACCTTGTTTTTATAACAATCTGTTTACTTGCCGGTTCTTTTCCTGCTACCGCAACAACCTACATCCTGTATGGTGGCAAGTGGAGCGAAAGTAACAACTGGGCTGGCAACAGCCCACCCCCGGCAAACCTGCCTTCCGGAGATGTCATTATCGTTGAAGGCAATTCGCAGTTGAACGTCAACAACTACGTGATCTCCAGCGGCGCCAGCCTGACGATCAACAACTCGGCCTCCTTGAATTTTTTTAGTGTGGGTAATGTCTGGCAATTCACCAATAACGGGACCTTCACGAATTTGGGAACTTTGTATTTGTCGGAAACATTTATCAATGCAGGCATACTCGATAATAAAGGAGTTATTCACCTTTACGGAACCGACCCTTCTCCGGCATTCCTCACCAATAACGGAACCATCAAAAATGATGGGGTTATCTTCAGGACTGATACCAGTACGATAACCCACAACGCCGGCGCCCTTATTCAGGGAACAGGCACTATCAGTTATTTTGAAAGAACCCTTACCAGCAACGGTTCTTTCAACCCAGGCAATTCTTCACCCGGGGTTTTCACCATTTCAGACGGCGATATCATCCTGAACGGCCCCTTTGGCGTAGAGATCAGCGGTCCGCCGACCGGGGGCGCGGGAGCCGCTTTCGACCAGCTTGTGGTGTCACTCGGCTCAGCGACGGTCAATGGCACGATCTATGCCGATTTTGGCTCGTATACGCCCACTCCCGGATCCATGTACCAGATCATTTCCGCACAAAGTTATGCGGGCACGCCAACGGTTTCCGTAACGCCCAATACGATCACCGCCACCTATTCCAACGGCGTGCTGACCGTTGTCTCCGCCCTCCCCGTCACCTGGCTGAGCTTCCGCGCCGCCCTCGAAGGCGACGACGTCCACCTCACTTGGTCCACCGCCTCCGAATCGAACAACGAAGGCTTCGACGTGCAGCGCAGCGAAAACGGCCGCGACTGGCAAACCATCGCCTTCGTACCCGGCGCCGGCACGACGAGCGAAGTCCAAACCTACAGCTACACCGACCCTTCACCCTTCACCC
>JBAQQB010000124.1:0-12849 GCA_049306275.1 Saprospiraceae bacterium
ACTGGCACCGGTACCTTTGCCGGTGGGAATGCGTCTCATCCATGCCATCTTTTACGGATTGCCTGGCCCCGCAATGCGGACACTGAACACCATCAGCCCAACGAAGCTGCCGAAGCACTTCGTAACAGGCCTGTTCATCCATCAGGTTCAATAAGCTTATCTGCATCTTTTTGCAGATAAGTTACGGGTTTCTTTCTTTCACCCCGATTCTTTATTTGAGCGTTGTTTTTTTTTAGTCCTTGAACCCGATTTTTACGATGTGCCGTGCATCTCCGGCAATGTCGTAGGCTAGCTGGAATCCATTCAGTTCGCAGATTTGCCTGACGATGGCAAGTCCGATACCCAGCCCTCCGTTTTGGCCGGTGCGAAATCGCTCAAGCAGGCTTTCCGGGGCGCCTTCGTAAGGCAGGCCCGTATTTTCAAGGGTCAAGCCGGTGGGGGTCAGGGTGACGACGATCTCGCCGTTCTCTACATTGTGTTTGACTGCGTTTTTTACGAGGTTGTTGACCAGGATGTCGGCGAGTCCGGGGTCGATCGAGACCCTGCACGGGGCAAGGCTGCTGCGTACCGCGATGTTCCTGAGCTGTATCGCTTCTTCGAACAGGCCGAGCGACTGCCGCACCAACTCTGAAAGATCAATCTCCCTGGGGTTGCTGTATTCCTGGTTGCCAATGCGGCTGAGCAGCAGGAGGGATTTCTGTGCCTGCGACAGGCGCACCGTGGCCTCCGTAATGGCCCGCATCTTTTCCATCGTCGACGCATCGCCCTCGGCATGATCGAGCAAGCCTTCCGAATTGGCCCGGATAATAGCGAGGTGGGTCTGCAACTCATGCGAAGCATTTTCATTGAATTCCCTGGTGCGCCGGTAATCGTCGGATATCTTTTGCAGGAGGCTCCGGGCGGTCGTGTTCAGGGTATTGAATTCGTCAATCTCCGTGTGCGGAAAGGCCGGAACGGGATCGCTGATCTTAAAGCGAGTGAGGGTTTTCAGAGTGGTATGGAAGGGCTTCCAGGTCCGCTCCGACACCTGATTGATCATGAGGAACAGAATGATCGAAATGAGTGCCATTAATCCGCCGGTGATCAGGAGTGTCCCTTGCAGGGTATCGTCCTTTCCGGGCAGCAGGTGTCTCAGGATAATGACGAAGTCTTTCCCATTGTGGCGCAGGGAAAATACCAGCTCGCGATGCGGCACCATCTCGTTGTCGCCCGGCTCCAGGATCAGGGTGTCTTTGAAAAAAGGTTTTCCGACCGATTGTCCTTCGACGATGCCGGCCACTTTGTGGAAATCAGGTAGAGAGCCGTTTTGCTCGTGGTACCTGACCAGGCGCTCCATTTCATAGGTGAGGTATTCGTCAGCTTCTTCGTACACGATATACCGAATCGTGTAGTAGCAGAAAACGCTCCCAATGATCAGCGCCGGGATCATCCATGCGGATGCCAGCAGGTAGGTTTTTTTGAGTAGTTTCATGGGGCAGCAAGCTTATATCCAATGCCGTAAACGGCTTTGATGGGGTCAGGCGCTCCGGTAGCCATGATCTTTTTCCGGAGGTTTTTGATATGGGAATAAATAAAATCAAAGGAGTCCGCCAGGTCGCTGTTGTCGCCCCAGATGTGTTCTGCCAGGGCTTGCCGCGACAGCACGCGAGTGGGATTAGAGAGAAAGAATAGTAGTAAGTCGTATTCGCTCCGGGTGAGGTCGATTCTGGCATCGCCGGAAAGGACTTCCCGGCTGTCGGGGTGAATGAATAGCTGCCCGAAACGGATTGTCGGGTTGCCGGCAAAGTTCCTGCGCCGGATCAACGCCCTGATCCGGGCGATCAGTTCGGCGGTATCAAAGGGCTTGGTGAGGTAGTCATCGGCGCCCAGTTCGAGGCCTTCGATTTTGTGATCCAGGGAATCACGCGCGGAAATGATGATGACGCCAGTATTGGGATTGGCCTGCTTCACCTCCCTGATGATATCGAGCCCCGAGCCGCCGCCGGGAAGGTTGATGTCCACCACTACAACATCATAGGTAAAGATATAGGCTTTTTCAGAAGCGGAAGGGAAGTCAAGCGCTGTTTCGCACAGGAACTGTTCCGCGCTCAGCGCTTTGGTGATGGCGTCGATTAGCGGGCGATTATCTTCAATAATCAATATCTTCATGAAAGGTGATCTCGTGATTGTCTTTTCAAGACAAACGCTTTGGGTTGGGGAGAGTTTTAAATAACCCCACAGCCCCGCCTTTCTCCGTATCTTTACCCCGCCATGAAAACAATCGCCGATTTTCTCCAGCAACACCCTCCTTTTGTCTTCCTGCCCAGGATAGACCTGGAGGAACTGGCCCGCCAGACCGAAGCGGTAGCGGTGGCGGCGGGAGATTTCATTTTCGAAGAAAATGGGGAACCGCAGCCCTTCGCCTACGTGCTCAGAGAGGGGCGGGTGGAGATACTGAAAAGCAATGAGGACAATAGCCGGGTCATAGAAGTGCTGAAGGAGGGCGATGTGACAGGCGTGCGGGCCATCCTGGGCCGGCAGCCTTATCTTGGCTCGGCCAGGGCGGTGAAGGACAGCGTGCTGCTGAAAATTCCCGAAGAGCCCTTCCTGCGGCTCATGGAGCAATACCCGCGGATGGCGATGTTCTTCGCGCGCGGTTTCGCCGCGGTGGATTTCCTGAGCCGCGACCCCATCCTTTTCATGCGCACGGAAGATGTGCTGATACCCCACCCCATCGAACAGTTGCTGAAGGGACCGGCATCGGCCACCCTGCGCGAAGCCGCCCTGCTGATGAAAGAACGCCGCTTCGGCTCCTACATCATCGTAGATGCGGAGGACCGCCCCCTGGGCATCGTCACCGAGTCGGACTTCATCCGCCGCGGAGCGGAGGGGCATGTCACATGGGATAGTCCGGTGGGCGAGATCATGAGCAGTCCGGTGATCACGATCCGGCACGGCGCTACGGCGGCCCAGCTGATCGTGGCGATGAGCAAATACAAGATCGACCACCTGGTGGTGACCGAAGACGGCACGGACCGGTCGCCCGTGCGCGGCATCATTTCGCAGCGCGACGTGCTGCTCATGCACGGCAACAACCCCGCCGTGCTGGTGCGGGGTCTGAGAGAAGCAGACGACATCTCCACGATGGCCCGCCTGCGCAACCGCGCCGACCAGCTGATCTTCAACTACCTGCGGCAGGAGGTCTCCATTCCCTTCATCGCCTCCATCGCCACCGAGATCAACGACGCCCTGCTGGAAAGGGCTTTCGAAATAAGCCTCCAGCGGCTGGGGCTACCTCCCACAGGACTCGCTTTCACCTGGCTGTCGCTCGGCAGCGAAGGGCGCCGGGAGCAGCTCCGGCGCACCGACCAGGACAATGCCCTCATTTACGAAGACCCGCCGGAGGGGCAGGAAGAAGAAGCGGCCCGTTATTTCCAGCAACTGGGGACCGCTGTTGTAGACATCTTGTTACAATGCGGCTTCGAGCGCTGTCCCGGCGACATCATGGCCAGCAACCCCAAATGGGTGAAGCCGCTGAGCGGCTGGAAACAGCAGTTTACAGAATGGATCGAAATGCCCAACGACGAAGGGCTCTCCGGCGTGTCGATCTTCTTCGATTTCCGCCCCGCCTACGGCGACGCGAAGCTGACAGAGGCCCTGACGGAGCATATCTTCCAGACGATCGAAGGCCGGAGCGGGTTCCTGAGTTTCTTTGCCCAGCGTGCCCTGCAACACCCGGCGCCGACGAGCTTTTTCGGAAGGCTGATCCTGGAAGAAAAAGGCGGCAAAAAAGACGCCTTCGACCTCAAGGCCCGGGCCATGCGCCCCCTCGACCACGCCGCCAGGGTGCTGGCCTACGCCAACGGCATCCGGGGCGTCACCAACACCATGGAGCGCTACGCGCAGCTGGCCGATACGTTGCCCGACAAAAAACTCTTCCGCGAGGCCTCCCTGGCCTACGGCATCCTGCTGCGCTACCGGGCGATCAACGGGTTCAACAACCAGGATTCGGGGCGCTACATCTTCCCCAAACAGCTGACCCGGATCGAGCGCAAAACCCTGGAGTCGTGCTTCGCCACGGTAGAGCGGGTGCAGGGGTATATCAGGACTGTGTTCAGGGTAGGGTAGGGAATCTCTTTCGGTCCCTGCCTTCGGTATAGCGCCTCACCGCTTCCTTCGAGGTCAGCCAGTTCCTGCCTTCTTTGAAAGCGTCGATCTTGCCCTGCCGCGCCAGCAGGCTGAGGTATTCCTGGCCGTAGGGAAAACCGGGCTCGGCGACGATATCGGAGATAGGCTGGTAGTCGTCGTAGGAGTTGGTCAGATGGCTCAGGTAGAGGTCGAGCGAGCGCTCCAGCGCCTGCATGAACAGGAGGGCCAGCTTCGCATAGCTGCCTTGGTTGGCCTTTTCGAGGGCGTCGTAGTATTTCTTCCGGTCGTTTTTGAGAATGATGGCGGGCGGGAAGCCCTCTTTCATCAGCAGCAGGTTGGACGACAGGCGGGCCGTCCGGCCGTTGCCGTCGAAGAAGGGATGTATCCACACGAAGCGGTGGTGGAAAACAGCAGCTTTGACAATGCAGGGAAGCGGGTTGTGCGCATCGTTGGCCCATTGGATCAGCTCTTCCAGCAGCGCTTCGATTTTCAGGGCGTTGGGCGGGATGAAACCGGCTCCTGCGATCCGTACGCCCGCATTTCGAAACCTGCCCGCGAAGGCGGGGTCGGTCCGATTCATGACCAGGGCGTGCAGGGCGAGAATATCCGCCCCGCTGAGCGGCCGGGCGCCTGCCGCCAGGTTTTCCACGAAGGCGATCGCTTCCTGATGGTTGATGGCTTCGAAGTGTTCGCGCAGCGACTTTCCGCCGATGGTCAAGCCGTCTTCCACGACCATCCTGGTTTCGCGCAACGTGAGGGTGTTGCCCTCGATGGCGTTGGAGTGGAAGGTCCATTCCAGGGCCAGGCTGCTGCGAATGTTCTCCACGGCAGCCGCAGGTAACGGACGAAGCGCATCGAGCCGGGATTTCTTCTCCAGCAGCCTGCCCAGGTGTTTCGCCTGTCCTGTGAATTGGTGGGGATGGTTTTTCCAGTCCATAGGGCAAAGATAAGATGTTAATATCGGATAGTCAAATTAATGACTTATCCGATATTAACAGCGCCCCCAATTCACCTCCTTCACTCATGCGAAGTATGGCAGCTCTCTATTTCTTCCCGTGCCCCGGCTCCCAGATCAGTCTTACAAAAGAGCTTAATCTTTCGTTTTCCCTGCTCACGGGAATCCCTGCCACAATTCCTACCAGCAAGTTATCGGCAATGCCCAGGCGCATTTGAGGGCGTATGGTCATGTCGAAGTCGCCGCGGCTGAGGGTTTTATTCCATTCAACGCCGATAAAGTTTCTGGTACCTGAGATCATGTAGTGAAAACTGGTATTGACGTCATAAGCCATGTGAAACGCGTTGTTGCTGAAATCCTGTTCGATCATGGGGCCTGTGTAGACCAATGAGTGGAAATTGTTGCCCCAGCGTTTTGCGACAACCAGAAACGGGTTATAGACATTCCCTTTGACGAGGGGCTTTCCGAAGTTCCGGAAATCAGACAGTTCAAATTCATTGATGTACCCAAGCGCCATGGACATTGCCAGGGGTTCGTTTACGAAAAACGACCATTGCGCAGCAACTTTCAAACTGTTCAACCGGCTGGAAGGTATGGAATCCCTACCTGTACCGTTTACGGGCGAATAAAAAGTGAAAGGCAATTCCACTTCCAGCCCCAATCTGTCGATGGGCGCCCATTCGTATTCGATGAGCGCTTCGTGGGAGTCGAATTTCAGCTTGTCTGTCAGGCCGAAACCCACGTTCCACTCCTTTTCGCCTTTCCTGGCGCCCAGATCGCGGATCAGGTCGATGTAGAGCGGTTCGGCATGGAGGACTTTGCCTGGTTCACTATGGTCTTCTACCTGCTGAATAAAAATACCATCCTTTTCAGCGTTAGTCATTTGTGCGGCCGAATAGGTTGAAAATGCCGATATCACGATCAGCATCAATATTTCTTTGACGTTCATAGTTGATAATTTTTAGCATGTTGAATTGCCCCAAAGCCATGCGGCAAGGGGAGTCGGTCAAATCGCAAAAAACAAATCAACTTTTGGGCGGAGGAACGTCGAGTTGTTGAAATCCGTTCGTCAAATGAGCTTTATAGGGCGGGAATTTTTGTTTTTTATTCTCCGGAAATAAATGGCTTATTCCGGGCCCGGCCATACTTTGGGCGATCAGGTCTGTTTTAGCGTTGGTCTTATTGGTGTGGTCTTCCGTGTCGGGGTCTTCATATTCTTTAAAAGCGTTCTCAAACCCCAGGATTTTTTCAACAATTATTTCAACAATGCTTTCCTGGTGGTTGACGAACAGATCTTCCGGAACATGTTCGGGGTGAGGCTCAGCATTGTCCACGCTGATATTGAGGAAGTAAAGCCCCATCAGTCCCCAAAAGAGTTTGGCAAAGGCGCTATTTCTTATCCGGGTGATCATAGTGGTAGGTTAACGCACTTTGGGGGGTTTCATTGTTCAGGGGTAAAATGTTAATGGGCGCGGGGCAGCTCGCTTTTCAGCTCCTCCCTGATCTCCATAATCAGTTTCCCCAAATGATTTTCCCCTTCTCTTGAAACCATATCCACGCCCCAAAACTTGTCGCCCCAGTAGTTGCCTTCCTGGATGTGCTGGTCTCCCGTTTCCAGCAGCAGGGTCTTGAAAGGCTCCTGCCGGAACTTCTGGTTGAGGCATTCCCGCATGACTTCGATTCTTTTCGAGTTCCAATTTTCCGGCAGGGCGATCGTCCTGCTCATCTTCTTGATTTTACTGGGTTTTATACTGGCGTCGGTGCAAGTGAGTTTCCATTGCATGTCGTCGCTTTTTGCGCTCATGTAGGCATGCTCGACCGACGAGAAGGTGAGGCCGTCCAGCACGATGGTGCAGGGGGTGAAGTTGCTCAGCCAGGCGTATTCTTTTTCAAATTGTCGGATCATGGTGGGGGAGTTAGGCAAAAAGCTCGAAAAACAAGGTCATTGGAAAAGTTTGGAGGCAAATTCCGATAGGTAGACCCTCCAATTGCGCCAGGTATGCCCCCCTTCCGTTTCCAGATATTCATAATCCATACCGATTTCGTCCAGTTTGGTCCTGAATGCCTGGTTGGCCTCGTAAAGGAAGTCCGTCTTTCCGATGCCGAGCCAGTAGAGCCGGTACCCGTTTTCCTTTTGTGCCAGAAGGGTTTTGTCGATGTCCGAATAGACTTTTCTCGTGGCGTCTTCTCTTGGCATCAGGGCGGCAGAGAACAAGCCGACATAATCAAAGGTGTTGGGATAATACCGGGAGATGTGCATGGCGTGGAAGCCTCCCATCGAAAGCCCGGCTATGGCCCTGTTTGCCTTGCCCGGCTTCACGCGGTAGTTGTTTTCCACGAAATGGACGATATCCATAAAGCTGGCCTCGAACCTGCCGTTCATGGTCTCGGGCGCCATGAATTGTGGTTTGAAAAACCCGGCGCTACCCTCTCCCGGCGCGGCATCCTGCGTGATATTGGCGTTGGGCATCACGACGATCATGGGCTTTGCGCGGCCTTGTGCGATCAGGTTGTCGAGTATCTGTGTGGCCCGTCCCAACTCCAGCCAGGCTTTTTCGTCGCCTCCGGCCCCATGCATGAGGTAGAGCACGGGGTATGTAACCTTCGGGTTGGCTTCATAGCCTGGCGGCGTGTAAACGGTTAGCCTTCGCTCCAATCCCAGCTCCGGCGATTTGTACCACCGAAACGCCACTGTACCGTGTGGAACAGTATGGATCCGGTATAAATCAGCCTGCCCCCCTCCGACGATGAAGATATTGGACACCATCGCCACATCCCTGATCAGGAAAGGATTGGCGGGGTCGGTGGTACCCAATCCGTCCACGATAAACAGGTAACTGTACAATTCGGGGGCCAGGGAGTCTGTCGTATAGGTCCAGAGGCCGTTTTCAGCCTTCGACAAATGGGCTTTGCCGGGAGCGTCCACCAGGCCGTAGGGGCTCTGGGTTTTGACAGTCGGCAGGAAGTCGCCCGTCACCTGCACAGAATCGGCTTGTGGCGCATACATACGAAAGGTGACCGATCCGTTGGCATGGACCTCGGGAGAGGTGATCTGCTGCGACCAAAAAATGTTTTCCTGGGTGAAAGCGGGAATACAGAAAAACAGCAAAAAGAAGGTAAGATATTTCATACAGTTAAAGATAGGGCTAAAAAACGGATTATCCCATCAATGCCCGAACAGTTCAGCCCGGACGGACATCAACAGGTTTTCCATTTTAAAAACGGGCTTGGACGAACCGGGCACGTGGTGGGTGATCTTCCCTTTGCTTTCGCGCAAGGCCTGTGCGGCTTTCTCATTCTGCAAGACCTTCTGCCTGATCCCCTCGCGGATGATCTGTTCGTGCACGGCGCTGCCGTACTCAAACTCCAGTCCGCCGATGCTGATCAGTTTGGGTTTTTTCCCTTTGCCGGCCATTTTGGCTTTCATACCCGACAAGCCGAAGACATGCAGGCGCATATCGCCTTTGCATTTCAGGCCCTGCCAAAGCCCTTCCACAGAGCCGCATTGGAATGTTTCGCCGCCGATTTGAATGGAGAAAGGCGTGGAAGCGAAATTCGACAGGATCCGTTCCCGCCAGTCTTTGCTTTTTGAGTAGATGTTCATAATACAATCCTCGGTATTTCAGGTTTGAAATACGCATAACCCTGGTTTGTGGGGGAAAAGTTCCTAGGGGTTGGTGGAAAAATGTGCTTTGGTTATTCCGGAAATTAATTCCGGATTTGAAGCGGGTCTTTTGTAGTGTCGAAGTCCTCTTCGACACATGGCAGGAATAAGAGCAAAATGTTATGCTTAGCTTGGCATGTACTTTTTCCTTGTTGAAAAAGTACCAAAAAAACAAGGCTGTCGCCGCTTTGCCGTTGTCGCCAGGTAGGTGGCGCCGGTGAGGAAGTATTTCATGGGTGTAAAATTTTTATTTCGCAATTTTCAAAAACTCATACCCGCCCTGTGTCGCTCCCCACACCTGTTCGCCTTCGGCGTTGAAGCCCTGGTCCCAGCTGACGATTTTATCTGGGTAGACGGTCACTTTCGAAGTGGCGTAGCTGGCGCCGCGCAGCTCGCTGGGACAGGTTTTGTCGCCCGTAGCCCCAGAGAAAAGCTTGCCAGATTTTTTCAGCACCACTTCGCAGCCGCTTTTCAGCTCGATGCCCTCCATGGGCAGTTGGCTGAAGGCTTCCGGCGTCTTCCAGGCATTGACATAATCTTTTTCATTTTGAATAGTGTAGACCTTGCTGACGAATGTCTGCCGGTCGATTTGTTCCAACTGGTAGATCCGCTGGCGGTAAGGCTTGTTCTGGCTGGCCGTCACGGCCTGTTCGACGTACAGCCAAGCCCCGGGCCGGTCTGGCCAGATGGGGTACATGTGCAGCGTGATGTCGTAATAATTGGAATCGCGGGCAGCCTGTGCGGCGGAGTTGAAAGTGCCCGTCATCTGGTCTTTCAGCAGCTGTAAGTCCGCGTTGCTGCCTGCTTTGCGGGAGGCGGTACAAGCCGTCAAGGCCAGGGCGGCGATAAGGGGGAAAATGGCGTTTCGCATGGTTCTCATTTTTTTGGCTTCTTCAACCTGTTGATATCCTCTTCCAGTTCTTTGAGGCTTTGCTCTCGTTCCAGCGTTTTTTGGGTTAGTCGGAATTTCTCAAACTCTTCCTCCGATTTTTTGAGCGCCATTTCGTGGCTGATCTTGCCTGCATGGGTCAGCAGCTCCCTGCCGTTTGTTTTGCACCACCTTGAAAAACCCGATTGTCTTTTCGTCTTTGGGGTCATAGTCGATACTGGTGATGTAAATGTCTTTGATCTTCTGGTAAAAAACCCGCTCCGAGATGCGTATTTCGCGGATGCGCTCCTGCAGTTCGGTGAAGTAGTTCATGGAGCTGCCCGATTTGAAGCGCTCATCGTTCAGGGCAAACCCTTTGATGATGTATTCTTTGAGCCGCTGGGTAGCCCAGATCCGGAACTGTGTGCCCTGCGGAGATTTTACCCGGTAGCCGATGGAGATGATAACGTCGAGGTTGTAGCCATTAACCTCCACCTCTTGTGTTTTTCCTGCTATGGCACCGTGCTGAGTGGTTATTCGGAATTTCCGAACTACCACTTTTTCATCCAACTCTCCTTCAGAAAACACATTCTTGATATGCTCATTGATGGTAGACTTGGCTTTTCCGAAAAGGGTAGCCATTTGGTCCTGCGTAAGCCAAACGGTTTCATCTTCCAGGCGGACGTCAATTTTAATGTCGCCTGACTGGTTTTGGTATAGGAGGATTTCGCTGGTCATGTTTTTTTCAACTTTTGGCTGCAATCATGCCATTGCGATGTAGCATGAGATGGACAAGGGAAAGGGTTTTTCTCTTAAAAAGTCTCTTAAAGTCTCTTAATCTTTCTTAGAGTCTCTTAAAACCCATTTTGGCTTTGAGGTAGATCCTATGTTTTCAATAATTCCTTCCATTCGCAAGCTTCATTTTCCCGCGGATAGTGCTGAAGAATATATGCTTTCAACTCAGCTTCGGTCATAAGCGACGGTTTTATTGCCAGTTAACGGACTTCTACCACGATCCAGTTCCCTTGCTGGTCTTAAATCCTGGTGAAAGTTACGCCTTTTTCGGGATGGGTGAATGCCTCACGCCGGCCATTTGCGAGCATATTCCTGACCTTCTCCATCGTGAAGCCGCGCTTGCTGAACTGCTTGCGCCAGGCGGTGAGCTTCTTGAAAGGCAGCATTTGCAGCCGCGCACAAGGATCGTTGGGCTCCGGATTGTCGAAGCCGTGGAGCCAGGCGTCTTCCAGGTCGGCGAGTTCGGCATCGGTCAGTTCGATGGTTACTTCGGCCGGAGGCGTGGTTTTGAGCAGTATGCTTTCCTGCAACAGGTCAAAATCGGGGGTGTCCTGCCAGAACGGCCCGATAAACAGGGCAGAGGATATCAGCAAAATGCCCAGTAGGGATAAGGTCTTGATCTGCATTGGGGTCCAAATGGATTGCATGTCGCCGGTTGTTTGGTTTTCAATGCTGCAAATTAGCATTTATTTCATAATGATACTTATAATCCGTAGACTTAAAATCATCTTTTATGGAATTTTCCGGAAAAAACCGCCATGTCCTACACCGAGCAAGAGCAGGCTATTCTGATTAAACTGGGAAACGCCATCCGGGAGGCTCGCAAGGCCAAGGGCTGGTCGCAGGAAGAGCTGGCTTTCCAGGCCGGGCTCGACCGCACCTACATCGGCTCTGTCGAGCGCGGGGAGCGGAATATCGCGGCGCTGAATTTGGTGAAGATCGCGGCGGTGCTGGGGGTTGGGGTTGGGGAGTTGGTGGAGGGGGAGAAGTGAAGCCCGGGAACCAAGGCTCCTCTTGCAATGTTTAAATGCAAATAAAACAACCACATGCCCACCCTTACCGACCGCCTCCTCAGCATCGAAGCGCTTCGCCAGACCATCGGGGCGCACGGCAAACTTCCCGACGAGGTGTTGCGGAAGATCGAGTATAAGTTCCGGCTCGAGTGCAACTACAACTCCAACAAGATCGAGGGCGGCACGCTGACCAAGCCCGAAACGCGCAGCGTGATGACCGGCAACATCACCGTGGCCGGAAAACCCCTGAAGGACATCCGGGAGATGAAGGGGCACGACGAGGCCATGAAGGACATTTTCCGGATGGGCAGGAGCGAGAAACGCCTTTCCGAAAAACGGATCAAGGCCGTGCACCAACAGATCATCGCTGCCGAAACGCCGGAAGAGGAACTGGAAATCGGAAAATGGAAGACCCGGGGCAACCACATCATCAACTACCGGGGCGAGAAATTTGATTTTACGCCGCCGCACGAAGTGCCGGAAGCCATCCACGACCTGCTCAACTGGCTCAATGCCGGACTGGACAAAATTCACAGCCAGGACACGTACGCTCCCGATCCCCTGCTCCTGGCATTTGAATTCCACCTGCGCTTTCTGACTATTCACCCTTTCTCCGACGGCAACGGCCGCACCGCCCGGCTGCTGACCAACCTGGTGCTGGTATCGCTTGGCTATCCGCCCTTTTGGGTTACAGAAGGGGATGAAGCAGAGGCATACCATCGCCATTTGGCAGATGTGCAGGCTTATGGGGGGAGTCCGGACCCGCTTTATGAATTCCTCGGCAGCCTGGTAGAACGCTCACTGCGAGTCACCATTGATGAGATTGAGGGAAGGGAAATCGAAGATCTCGACGATTGGAAAAATAAAGATGTGCACTTTCCACATCAAATGCCGGGTAATCTGGAATTTTGAACATTACACCTATTCACTGCAACTCGAAGGCGCAAGTACCGCCCTGCAATTCAGGAAAAAGTACGATGAATTTTATGAGGAGGGTGAAATCAGAGAGATTGCGGGGCAATGTGGGGGAAGAATGCTTGAGCAGGTTAAGAGGAATGTTTAAATGCCACTCTTGCTGTTACTCTTGCTGCAACTCTTGCTGCCTCGGGCTGTTGATCTCTGACTACCCCTCCGAAGTCTTCTCCAATTGCTCCCTCTTTTCCTGAAAGGAAAACGGTTTACCCCACTCCACATCGTCGAAGTCGGGGTCGTATTGGATGTCGCTGTCGTCGTAGACGATGTTGCCATCGGGCACGACGATGCCGTTTTCGGCGAGCAGGAGGGCGTCCATGGCTTTGACCTAAGTACATGACAAAAACCTCATGACATATTGAATTTGCTTGCGATCCAAGGACCAGAAAGCCTTTCTCACAGCGTCCAGCCCGATGCAAAAGATGTTATAGCGGGGTCTTCCGTGTTTGAGTTT
>JBAQQB010000125.1:0-11682 GCA_049306275.1 Saprospiraceae bacterium
TGTTACGAAGTGCTTCGGCAGCTTCGTTGGGCTGATGGTGTTCAGTGTCCGCATTGCGGGGCCAGGCAATCCGTAAAAGATGGCATGGATGAGACGCATTCCCACCGGCAAAGGTACCGGTGCCAGTCTTGCGAAAAACGGTTTGATGACCTGACTGATACGGTATTCTCCGGCAGTCACCAGCCACTAAAGACCTGGATCGTGTGCCTGTACCTGATGGGGCTGAACCTGTCCAACGCCCAGATCGCCAAGGAACTCGAGGTTTCTGAACCCACTGCCCAACAGATGACCCGCTTGCTGCGCGAAGGCATTGTAAAAAAAAGCCTGGTATACAGCTTACAGGAGTGGTTGAGGCCGACGAGGTCTACCTAGTCTGCGGGCACAAGGGCCAGCCCCGGAAAGTGCATCAAGCAGGCCGGCCGCCTCGCCGCAGGCGCTTGAAAGGCGCTCGGGGCCGGGGTACCTTGGCCACAGAGAAGCCGCCGGTGCTGGGTTTGGTCCAACGAGGAGGCCAACTGGCTTTGCGCTTGCTCGGTGATGTGCAGCAAAAGACCATCAAACCCATCATCCAGGAACTTGTTCGTCCGGGAACCTTGATGTATACTGATGAGTACAACATCTACAGCCGGCTTAGACAATGGGGCTACGAGCACCAATCTGTTTGTCATGCCGCTGGAGAGTACGCCAGAGACGACGATGGGGATGGGTTTTGCGAAGTCCACGTCAATACCCAGGAAGGAATCTGGTCGGTTTTACGTTCCTGGCTCAGGCCTCATCGCGGAATCAGCCAGACGAACATGCCCATTTACTTGGGGTTCTTTGAATATGTTTTCAATACTCGCAGAAGAGGAAAGGCCATTTTAGGCAACTTGTTTGCCACCATTCTGGCTCCCGATCTGCGAACAATAGAGGATGTCTTTTCATCCCCCTGATTCTTTATTAGAGCGAAAAACAATTCTCCAAAATTCCTCCAAAGTCGGCCCCTAGGTTTGTTCCTGAATAAACGTTCATTCAGGAGGATTCCCGAAAATCCTGAAAAGAGTAGGGACTCATACAAACGATTCAATCGAATGAAAAAACTGTTTTTGCTGGCCATCATCGCCTTTTCACTCGCAAGCTGCGACAAGGAAACGTTGCTCCCTCAAGGTGAAATACCCGCCGAGATCAGCGATTACCTCAACACCCATTTTCCGGATGCCGCTTTGATCCAGGCGCTCAAAGACCAGGATGAGTTGGAGCTTACCTATGACATCGCGTTGGAGGGAGGGTTCTTTCTGGAGTTCAACCGAAAGAAAGAAATAATCGACATCGACGGAAGTGCACAGATCCCCAACAGCGTAATCCCGGAAAAAATACTGGTCTATGTGCAAGCCAATTATCCTTCCAATTTCATTAAAGGTTGGGAACTCGACGGCCGTAACCAGGAGATTGCGCTGGATAATGGCATCGATCTGGACTTCACCATGGAAGGAGATTTTCTCAAAATTGACAACTAAACTCAAACAATCATGAAAAACGCATCGATATTTTTGGCATCCCTGATTATCCTCCTGCTTGCAGGGCAACCCGCTTTCGGACAATTCATTCCCGAAAAGGAAACCCCGGTATCGGAGGTGAAGAAAAACGCCTCCCAACTCGACAAAACGGACGAGTTGGTTAAAGTCAGGGGCTTCATCGTCAAGCAACTGGACAAAAACACCTACCTGTTTAAAGACGGGACCGGAGAAGTGCACGTTGAGATCAGCAAAAAGCATCTTCCTGCCGCCCCGTTCAATGAAAACACCGAGGTGATCCTCATCGGAGAGGTCGATTACGACCTGCTGGAGGAGGTGGAGATAGAACTTGAAGAGGCTGTGCAGATCGTCAGGTAGAGAACCGGATTCTCGGTCAACATCAGTCAATTGGGGAAGAAGCGGCGGTTTGTTGCTTCTTCCCTTCCTTTTATTGTGAAATGCCCGGGCCGCGTGGCTGCAAATTGGCAGAGATGGCGTAAATTTGGCTTACGCAATAAAAACCAATGAACTTCCTCAACGCCTCCGCCTCCGTAATCGGACATTCGCACTATAAGCTCTGCTACAACAACCAGGATGGCTATCATTTTTTCCAGAATAAATCCTGCATCATCGGGGTGGTGGCTGATGGCTGTGGCGGTGGTTCCAACAACGAGGTGGGCGCCAAACTGGGCGTCGATTTTGTCGTGAATTTTTGCAGGAAACATTTTTCGGACAAGCCTTTCGATGTGGAGGTACTGAAAAACGCACTGGTCGAATTTTTGAAAAATATCGTCAAAAACCAGCGCACGGTGGAAGAACTGGACTTTATTGAAAATTACCTGTTTTTCACCCTGTTCGGGTTCGTCGTGCAGCCGCAGCGCACCTTCGTTTTTCATTCGGGCGACGGCCTTTTCTGCCTGAACGAGCGTTTGGTCATCATCGACCAGGATAACCGGCCGGAATATATCGCCAAGACCCTGATCAGCGGGGAGGCCTTTCTGGCCGCTGAATCCGTGGAGACGAGCCAGTTGGATCGCCTGCTGGTGGCGACAGACGGCCTGCTGCATCTCAATGAAAAGTTTTTGCAGGGAGAAAGCGTAGAAGGCATGACCAGCCTGTCCGATCTCTTTGACCATGAAGATTTCTTCGACGATCCGGTTTCCCTGCCTGCATTCCTGACCGGCCTGTCCCTCGACCGGAAGATTCTGAGAGACGATACGACGATGATCATGTTGAAGCGGTAGCTTTGCGTCTCTAAACGGATCATCATGAGAAAATACCTCCCGCTCCTCATCAGCCTGGCGCTGCTCTCCGCCTGCGGCCAGCCGGCTGCCGATACCCAGCGCATCAACGTGGCCGTTGCGGCCAATATGCAGTTTGCCATGAAAGACCTGGCAAGCGCATTTGAGGGAAAAACCGGCATCGCCTGCGAATTGATCATCGGTTCATCGGGTAAGCTGACGGCCCAGATCAAGCAGGGCGCCCCTTTCGACGTCTTCGTCTCGGCTAATATGATGTATCCGGAGGAGGTGCAGAAAAGCGGCCTTGCCGCTGCGCCTCCCAGGGTCTATGCCTACGGAAAACTGGTGCTGTGGTCGATGAAAGAAGGCTTGGATCCCTCCATCGAACTGCTGAGCGATCCCTCCATCCACCACATCGCCCTGGCCAATCCAAAAACCGCTCCCTACGGCGCCGCCGCTCTTGAGGCGCTGACCAAATACAAACTACTCGATCAGTTAAAAGACAAGCTCGTATACGGTGAAAGCATCGCCCAGACCAGCCAGTACATCAGCGCCGGCGCGGTCGAAATGGGTTTCACGGCCTTGTCCGTGGTCCTGTCGCCCGAATGGAAAGGTAAAGGCAAGTGGATGTTGATCGATGCAGGTCTTTACGCCCCGATCGAGCAGGGCGTGGTGGTCGTCAGGCGAGAGAACGGGAGGGAGGCGGCGGCGATGCAGTTCCAGGAATTCCTGTTTTCGGAAGAGGCTGGTAAAATTTTGAAAGAATATGGATACGCAGTATATTAACTTTTTACCTAACTCCGAAACATCATGAACCCCATACCTTTTACCCTCGCCCTTACCCTCAGCGCCGCCCTCCGCCTCTCCGCTCAATGCAACCTCCCCGAGCCGCCCGGCACGGGCGCACAGGCCTGCCTGGATGCTCCGGTATTTTGCGCCACTGCCGACCTGGACGGCTACTGCTCCACGACGGGCAATACCGGGGCGGGAACCTGCCCCGCTTCCTTTTGCGGCAATTGCGACAACTACCACTGGATCGGCTTCGTGGCCGGCAGCAGCAGCATTGCGCTCACCATTACGCCCTCCAACTGCGGGGGCGGCACAGGCCTCGAAGCCGCCATCTACGAAACGGATAACTGCTCTTCCTTTACCCTGGTATCCAATTGCGAGAGCCCGGGGCTGGTCGCGCCGATATCCCTCAGCGCCTCCGGCCTGACCCTCGGGCAGGTCTATTACCTGGTGATCGACGGCTTCCAGGGCGACGTCTGCGATTATGCCATCGACCTGACCCAGGGCGCCCTTGGCGCTCCGCCCCTCATTCAGGGGGGGATCTCCGGACCAGTCGCCGTCTGCCCGGGCGGCTCGGCCGCCTACTCCGTTCCTGCCAGCGCAGGCATTGCCAACTACGACTGGAGCCTGAGCCCTGCCATCGGAACGATCGTCAACGACGGGAATAATGCCATCACGGTTAATTATATCGCAAACGGCGTGGCACAGCTGTGCATGACGCCCTCCAATTCCTGCTCTTTGGGATCTCCTGTGTGCCAGATGGTCATTTCTGCCCCCATCCCCCCGACATTCCAATTCATCACCTTTTGTATGGGAGATACCTGGACTTGTGAAGGTCAAACCTATTCCCAGCCCGGACAACAATCCTTCACCTACGACTCCTGGCTGGGATGCGACAGCGTGGTTATCTGTGTTGCCACCGCCATTCCTCCAACCGTGATGCCACCCGTCCAGGCTGTAATCTGCGAGGGAGCAAGCTACTCTTTCGCAGGTCAGACATTTTCCGAGACGGGGCAACATACCGTCGTCCTGCCCACCTACGAGGGCTGCGACAGCATCCTGACCCTGAATTTGACCGTGCTGGAAGCCAACGCGGTGATCGCCCCGCCCGGATTGTTCGGGGAAAATGGCTCGAATTCCATGGTGCTCGACGGGAGCGGGTCCACGATAATACCGGCTACAACCGGCGCCACGCTCAGCTATTGGTGGACAGGCCCTGTGATTGTTTCCGGGCCGAATACATTGACTCCCACCATTGGAGCGCCGGGTATCTATTGTTTGACTGTCACCCATACCTATCAGGGGGTGGAATGTTCGAATACCAGTTGCGTAGTGGTGGCGGCTGTTACAATACCGCCGGAGCAACCAGGCCTTTCCGGCCCCCAGGCAGCATGCGCAGGTGAACCCCAGGATTACGTAGCTACCCCTTCGGACATTGGCCCCGAAGCGGCAGGCTACACCTGGACGGTGACGGGCGGAACTTTCATACCTTCGGGAAATTCCATCGAAGTCAGCTGGACCACTCCCGGCGAAGGCCAGGTATGTGTTACCGCTTACAACGGCGTCGGTTCGAGCCCCCCTGCCTGCCTTACGGTGCAGGTGAATGAGCCCATCGTGATGCCGCCCGCCGATGCGGTCATCTGCCAGGGAGAAAGCTTTGCTTTTGCCGGAAACACCTATGAGGCAACGGGTTTTTACAGCGTTGCGCTTACGGCATACAATGGCTGCGACAGCACAGTGGCTCTCAACCTGGCCGTCCTGGCCACCGACGCCCATATCGCGCCTCCCGGCGCGCTGGGCTGCGAAAGCGGTGCTACCCTTGAGCTGGACGGGGCCGGATCGACCAGCACACCCTCTGTACCAGGCGCGACGATCACCTATGCCTGGACGGGTCCCGGCATCCTCAGCGGCGATAGCACGCTGAACCCCCTTGTCAATATGCCGGGGGACTATATCCTGACCGTCACGCAGTCCTACCAGGGCGTCGAGTGCTCCGGACAGGCGCAGGTGACCGTAGCTGCCGATACCGATACACCTGAACTGCCTTTGGCCGATGGGCCTATCGGGGTTTGTGCCGGAACCTCAGCCACCTATCAGGCAACCGCATCCGGAACTGGGCCGGCGCCGGCGGGGTTCACCTGGACCGTGAGCGGGGGAACCTTTACCTCAAACGGCGAGATGATCGACGTGACATGGACCACCGAAGGCCAGGGGTTGGTTTGCGTGACGGCAGACAACGACTGTGGGCAAAGCCCTCCGTACTGCCTTACCGTGGAAGTCAAAGAAACGCCCGTAGCCCAGTTCAGCTACCAGCAAACAGGCGCCGAGGTGACTTTCGCGGATGAATCGTCGGAAACAAGCAGTTGGGCCTGGAATTTTGGCGACGGCAATATTTCCGCAGCGCAGAACCCCGTGCACACCTACACCGTAGACGGAACTTACGAGACGATGCTGGTGGCGGGCAATGGCATTTGCCAAGACACCTTCGTACAAACAATCGAGATAATCAATGTAGGTAGCAATGGGATCGAAGCGCTGCTCGAATTCGCTATCTCCCCCTCGCCCGGCGACGGCCGGTTTACGCTGACCCTCGCCCTGAGCTGGTCCGCCGATCTGGAGTTTAAAGCAGTGAATGCGCAGGGCGAGACCGTTTTCCGCCAGGATCGCCGCGCGGTATCCCAGCTGCGGGAGGAAATTGACCTGAGCGGCCTGCCCACGGGGATCTATTTCGTGCAACTGGAGGTAGAAGGGAAGAGGGCGGTTCGGCGGTATTTGAAAGGAGACTGATAATTTTAAACCCATGCAATTCCAATGAAAAAGATATTCACCCCTTCAAGCATACTCCTCTATCTCCTTTCATTTTTAGTGTTTTGCCTGATTGGAGCGACATTTGCCGGCATATCCGGCGCCGGCGAGGGCCAAGGGCTTGCAGGAGGAGCTATTGTGCTCTGGTATGCTTTGCTCTCCGGACTGGCCGGCTTGTTGGCTGCCATCTTTCTGGCCTGGCGCGCGGAGCGGAAAACCATCGCAAAGGCCAACCGGATCATCGCTATCGTGTTGCTGGCGCTGATGGCTATTCTTTTCTATCGGTATCAAACCCTATAAGGAGAAGAGGCCGGGTATTTTAAAAATAGCTGAAAAAAGATGGATATAGAGAGCTACCTCCAAAGAATCGAATACAGCGGGGAGATCGCCCCGACCCTCAGCGTATTGAAAGATTTGCAAAAGCAGCACCTGCTGAATATTCCCTTCGAGAACCTGGATATTCATGCCAACAGGAAAATAGAATTAGATACGGAAAAAATATTCGAAAAGATCGTGTTGAACAGGCGCGGAGGCTTTTGTTACGAGCTGAACGGCTTGTTTTTCGAATTGCTGCGCGAAATCGGTTTTTCCTCAAAAATGATCTCCGGGAGGGTGTTTGACAAGGAAAAAGGGTATGGGAAAGAGTACGATCATCTGGCCATTATTACGGCCCTGAGAGATGAGGAATTTCTGGTAGATGTAGGCTTCGGGGAATTCGTGTTCCATCCGCTCAAATTGGCGCCGGATTTATTGCAAAAAGATGAAAGGGGCGATTTCATCATCGAGCGGCATACGGACGATTATTACCGGGTCAGCAAGCTGGTAAATGGGGAATGGACCCCGCAATACCTGTTCAGCACGAAGCCGAGAGCATACCCGGAATTTGAAGGGATGTGCCATTATCACCAAACCAGCCCTCATACGCATTTTACGAAAAACAGGTTTTTAGGCATTCCGACCGCCGAAGGAAGGATTACCCTGATCGGGAACAGGCTCAAGATCGTGCAGCGGGGAGAGGTCAGCGAAAGAGAGATTGGCGAAGATGAGTTTGCCGGCTTGTTGGTCAATTGCTTTAAATTCAACCCACCCCCTCCAACGCCCTGAACTGCGCCTTGTACCTGGGTGGAAACAGCACCTCCTTCACAGCCCAATCGGCGTGAAGCCTTTTGATGAGCTTGTAAAGAGCCATGTGCGGTTTTAAAAAGCGAGACTCCCCCAACCCCAGCAATTCCCGCACCTGCGGCGGGACGAGCTGCCGCTGCAAAGCCAGCAGAATCCGGTAGCGCACCGGGCCGAGGTGCTTGCGGTACTGCCGGTATAAGTCTTCGGTGTAATGGCTGCGCTCCATGTTTTGGCGCAGTTGCTCAGGCCGCATTTTTTCCCATTCCTCGAAAGTGTGGGGCAGCCCGTTTATCCCCATCCGGCTGCCGAAGCGGTGGAATACGCCGAACACTTCCTTTTTTTCGGTCATGTCCAGCGGCCGTTCCAGCGCTTCGAAGGAGCGGATGGAGTAGTCGATGAGCATGAAAAGCACATCCCTGTAGGCCCAGTCCGGGATGGCGGCGCCTCGTTTCGCCTCGACGCCCCGGTGTATGGCCGCTATGTTGTCAATGGTGTTGAGGGCTTCCTGCTCTCCGGCAAAAATGATGTTCCGGGCATAGGCCACGGTCGAAAAAAGCCTTCCCAGCGGATCAGCGGGAAGGCGGCCGGTGAAATACAGCCAGTCGGCCACCTTGCTGAGCGCAAATTCGGCCGCGGCGCCGGCGAAGATCAACAGGATGGTGTCGCTGTCGCCCCAGATCCGCCGCACGATGGAGTTTTTTTCTACGAAATGATTCATTAAAAGTACTTTGAATTACAAAGTTATTGCCTTCAGGAATCATTCGCAAATATTTTTTTTCCCGCTATCTTTACTCCTCACCCGGCCCTGTTTATGGAAAAACCAACGCATATGCCCACATTCCGCTATCTCTTAGTGCTCGGGAGCCTTTTGCTGGCCCTCGTTTCCGCAAATGCCCAACCCATTTCCGTTTCCGGTACCGTTCTTTCCGAGACCGGCGAGCCCCTGCTCGGGGTTAATATTGTCGAAAAAGGCGACCCAGCGAACGGAACGATCACCGACTTCGACGGGCAATTTTCCATGCAGGTGAGCAGTGAGAACGCCATGCTGGTCTTCACTTACATCGGATACCTGGCGCAGGAGGTCCGCGTGGGTGCGCAGCGGCGCTTCGACATCAGCCTCGAACCGGATGCGGCGCAGCTCGACGAGGTAGTGGTGACGGCCCTGGGCATCAAGCGGCAGAAGCGGGAACTGGGGTATTCAACCGAGAGTTTCGAAGGGGAGCAGCTCCTGCGCTCCAACGCGCCTGACCTGGTCAACTCCCTGCACGGCCGCTCGGCCGGAGTGCAGATCAGCAGTCCCAACGGGGTGGAAGGAGGCACCACGCGCATCACCATCCGTGGCAACAACAACATCAACTCCAACAACCAGCCGCTGATCGTGGTCGACGGCGTACCGCTGGAGAACGAGCCGGGCTTGCAGAACATCGGCCGCGGGCAGGACTGGGGTTCGGCGATCAACAACATCAACGCCGCGGATATCGAGAGCATCAATATCCTCAAGGGGCCTACGGCATCGGCGAAATACGGCTCGCGCGGCGCCAACGGCGTGGTGCTCATCACCACCAAACGCGGCGCCAAACAAAAGGGCATCGGCATCCAGTACACCCTGGCGCACCGGGTCATACAACCCTACCGATACCGCGACGTGCAGAATATCTTCGGCGCCGGCGGCCCCGTCAGCCTGTCGGTCGAACCCGCTTTTGAAACCGACGCCGAAGGCAACCCCATCTACCCCACCAACGTACACTCCGACAACGGGCCTTTCGGGCGGCCCACCACCGAACTCTTCGGCTTTTATTCTACCGGCGCTTCCTGGGGGCCCAGGATGGAAGGGCAGATGATCCGCTGGTGGGACGGCGAGATGCGGCCGTTTACCCCGCAGCCCGACAACCTGAGGCTGTTTTTCTCCAACGGTAGTACCACTACCCACAACCTGGCCTTCTCCGGCGGCTCCGACCTCGGCTCCATCCGGGTGTCGCTGACCCGCACCGGCCACGACGCCATCGTACCCAACAGCAATTTCAACCAGACGACGGTGAACCTGGGCTCACAGATCAACATCTCACCCAGGGTGCGCGCCGATGTCGCCATTTCTTACATCAATTTCTTCCGCCTCAATACCCCTGCGCTGGGCGACGTCGACTCCAGTTCCTTCGGGAAAGGGATCTTGTACAGCTGGCCGCGCAGCTACAAGGGCCTGGAAAAGGACATCAACATCCTGCCCGACGGAAGCCGCAACGACTACAACGGGCTTTATCCCTTTACCTATACCGCTCCTCACTTGTGGTGGAATACTTTCAACAACAACACGACCCTCGACCGCAACAAGCTCATCGGCTCGGTGGCCCTGATCTACGACATCACAGACTGGCTTAACGTGATGGGCCGTTTCGGGATGGATTTCACCACCAACCAATATGAGACCCGCAACAAACCCATCGACCTGATCGGCATCGACAATGGGTACTATGGGAATGAGCTCTCGCGCGACATGGTGAACAACAACGAATTCCTCATCACCGCCACCAAAGAAAAGATTTTTTATTCGCCCCTGAGCCTGAGCGCTTCTTTCGGCGGCGCACAATGGAGCCGCGACCGCTACGGCGTCAAGATCGGCAGTGGAGAATGGGCGACACCCTGGCTCTATTCCGTGTCCAACTACGCGAACCAGCTCTCCGTGCCCCTGCCGCAAGAGATCCGCTACGCCAAGAAGATCAACTCCTTCTTCGGCTTTTTGAACCTCAGCTACGACGACTACCTCTTTCTCGAACTCGGCGGCCGCAACGACTGGACCTCCTCGCTGCCCATCGGCAACAATTCCTATTTCTACCCGTCTTCCTCGCTGAGTTTCCTGGTCACCGAGGCGTTCGACCTGAATATGCAGTGGCTCAGCTTCTTCAAACTCAGGGGCGCTTACGCGCAAACAGCCACCGACACCGACCCTTATCAGCTCGATTTCATTTACCAGACCGGCAGCTTTGGCGGCAACCAGACCGCGTCGCTGCCATCTTCCATCCCGCCCATCGCCCTGAAACCGCAGCGGGCCGACTCTTATGAGTTCGGCGCTTCGCTTGGTCTTTTCGACAACCGCCTCAACCTCGACTTCACCTACTACTACATCAATTCTTTCGACCAGATCCTCGAATCGCCGGCGCCCCTCTCCTCAGGGGCTTCCAGTATCCGCATCAATACAGGGGAGTTGGAGAACAGGGGCGTCGAAGCCATCCTGAGCGCCACGCTGGTGCATACCTCCAAATTCTTTTGGGAGGCGGGCCTCAACTTCAACCGCAACCGCAACACCGTGGTCAGCCTGGGGCAGGGCGCCAATATTCTGGAGCTGGCCGACATCTGGGGGCTCAACGGTCCGGCCATCGCCGTGCGGGAGGGCGATCAATACGGCACTATTATCGGCTACGACTATATCTACCACCCCGAGAGCGGCAAACCCATCCTCAACGACGAAGGCACGCATTACCTCTTCACGGAGAGCCGGGTGCCGGTGGGCAACGCCACGCCCGATTTCACGGGCGGCTGGACGATGCGCATGGGCTTCAAAGGCTTCACCCTGAGCACCCTGGTCGACACGAAGTGGGGCGGCGATATCTACGCGGGCTCTTACGTGATCGGCCTGCAGACCGGGCAGAGCCCGGAAACCCTGCTGGAGCGCCAAGGCGGCGGCCTGCCCTACACCGACCCCAACGGCAATACCGCCAACATCGGGGTTATCCTCGACGGGGTGTATGCCGACGGCACGCCCAATAACAAGGTGGTGCATTACTATTTCAAATACATCCCCAACAAGGGCGGATGGGGGCATTTCCTCACCACGCCCGGCATCCTCGACAACACCTGGGTGAAGTTGCGGGAAGTGGCGCTGGAGTATAAATTCCCCCGGAAATTCAACGAAAAGACCAAAGTATTCCAGGACCTGAGCATCGCGCTGGTGGGCAGGGACCTGTTCTATCTCTTCACCTCGCTGCCCGACCGCATCAACCCCGAAGGCTCCAACGGCTCGGGCAACGCGCAGGGGCTGGAATGGGCTTCATTGCCCGGCACCCGGTCGTTTGGGGTGAATTTGAATGCTTCGTTTTGAACAGGATGACCCACCCCCGGCCCCTCCCTCGAACAGGGAGGGGAGCATTTTGAGCTTGACAACTGGGTTTCTGGGTAGTTAAGCTCTTGCACGATAAAGGGGAAAACCTATTTCCTTTAGTGCGAAGAACTCCCCTCCC
>JBAQQB010000126.1:0-25676 GCA_049306275.1 Saprospiraceae bacterium
CGCGCAGCAGGCCGAGATCGAACGGCAGCGGCAGGAGCTCGCCGCCATCAAACTCGCCCTCGACGAGCGGCAGCTCAACATGGATGAGTTGCGCGGCAGCCTGGAAGAGCGCGAAAAACGCGTGAACGAACTGGAAGCCATGGTGCAGGCCAAAGAAGCCCAAATGGCCCAACTGCGCGCCAATCTCAACCAGGCCCTGCTGGGCTTCACCGCCGCCGATATGAGTATTTCGGAAAAAGACGGTAAACTATACGTCTCGTTGAGCCAAAACCTGCTCTTCAAAACCGGCAGCGACCAGATCGACTTCCGGGGCAAGAACGCCCTCAAGCAGGTGGCCGAAGCCCTCAACGCCAACCCCGACATCGACATCACTGTAGAAGGCCACACCGACTCCGACGGCACGCCCGCCGCCAATTGGGACCTCAGCGTGCGCCGCGCCACCGCCGTGGTCAAGATACTGGGCGACTTCGGCGTCAGCCCCTCCCGCATGACCGCCGCCGGCCGCGGCCTCTACGCCCCCGTCGCCCCCAACGACTCCGCCGCCAACAAGGCCCTCAACCGGAGAACGGATATTATTCTGTCGCCGAAGTTGGATCAGTTGTACCAGATTATTAAGCAGTAGGCGGGACTCCCCTGGTTATTAGGTGAGGAGTTGAGGAGGTGAGGAGTGGAGAAAAATCCACTTCTCACCTCCTCAACTCCTCACCTTTTTTTTTGGCACGATCTTTGTATTATAAAAAGCATGCATGTGACAATGAAAATAAGAGTCACTTTGAAAAACGGATTAAAGAAATTAAATATATTTGCAATTGAGGAATAGTATCATTCCCCAAACGTGAAACACAAAAACTATGAAACACGCATCCACAAACTTCGACTTTCCCCTGCCCCGCTGCAGGCCATCCGGTTCCCAAACCGTTCCAAACAAAGGGCCTGCCTCATAAGAGGGCAAATTCCATAAGCACGAAAAAATTGGGTTGAGAACCTGTCGCTGACAGGAGGGCCTGAACTATGCCCGTTCCGTTCCCTTAAAATCCCCTTCCCAACAATTTGCTTACAAGCAGCCGGGAGTTAACGCTCCAAGGCTGAAGGCCCAAAGTCTGTCCCTGTCCGACCTTTTCTCATTTCGCTTTTGCCGCACGGCAGAAGCCTGGCCGAGCTATATGCATTTCCAAACAAACGCAATAAACACAAAACACAATGAAACACGCAAACCACTCCAACGCAGCAACCGTTTCCACTGAAAGCAAAGGCAAAGAAAAAGTGATCCTGCTCCTCATCGGCCTCATCGGCGCGGCGGGACTCGTATTCGTTCTCAACTCCGGCTCAGGGAAGTCGGCGTTTTCGCAGAATGACATGGGTAGCGAACGGATGGAGGTTGTAGCTCAGAATTAAGCTTAACGTGAGGTAAGGAGCCCCGTTAGGGGCTCGGTTTAATTACCCCTGCGAGGATTAGCGCCGTAACCGGCGACAAGTCTCTGACTTGCAATTCTTTACAAGCAAGTCAGAGACTTGCAGACAGCGCGTTTCGGGTCAGAGACCCTCACGAGCGAGAGAAATTTTTCACCTCCCTTCATAATCTTTTTTTGGCTTTGGTTGTTTATGCCTTACAAATAACCAACCATGGCCAAACTGAAAGATATTCTTGAGCGTTCTGCCTTTGGCGTTTGCAGTTACCTGGGCGATAAAATGGGGATTGCCTCCAGCAGGGTTCGCGTATATTTCATCTATACGTCGTTTGCAACCCTCGGCTCTCCGGTCTTGATCTATCTTTTCCTCGCCTTTTGGTTAAACATCAAGCAATACATCAAAAACCAAAGAAGCGTCCTCTGGCGCTAGCCCTCCACACTCCACACTCAACTCTCCACTTTTCTCACTGCCCAAACACAAACTGCACCAGATTCGCCCCCATTTGCAGGGCTTTCTGCCGCACTTCCTCGGGGTCTTTGTGCACTTCGGGGTCTTCCCAGCCATCGCCCAGGTCGCATTCTGAGGTGTAGAAGACGACCAATCTGCCTTCCCAGAGCAGGCCGTAGCCTCTGGGGGGCTTTCCGTCGTGTTCGTGGATCTTGGGCAAGCCGTTGTTGAACTTGAATTTCTGGCGGTAGATCTCGTGCTCGAAGGGCAATTCGATCAATTCCAGTTCGGGAAAGACTTTTTTGAGGGCGGGCCTGACGTAGCGGTCCATGCCGTAGTTGTCGTCGATGTGCAAAAAGCCGCCGCCGATGAGGTATTGCCGCAGGTTGAGCGCCTCGGCATCGGAGAACACCACGTTGCCGTGGCCGGTCATATGCACGAAGGGGTAGTTGAACAAATCGGCGCTCCCCACGTCTACCGTGGCGTAGTCGGAGTCGAGGTTGGTGCCCAGGTTGGTGTTGCAAAACTGAGCCAGGTTCTTCAGGGATGTGGGGTTGGCGTACCAGTCTCCCCCGCCTTTGTACTTCAGCAAAGCCAGTTTGAGGGAAGGGGGTGGGGAAAAGGACAGCAAAAGAGGCAGACTCAGTGCAAAAACTAATAGTCGAAGCATGGGTTGTTGGGTTGTTGGGTTGTTAGGAGTTTTTGAAATGTACCGCCATCACCGCTGCCAGTCCGGCCGTTTCCGTGCGGAGCCGGGTGGGTCCGAGGTCGGCGGCCTGGAAGCCGTGGCGCAGGGCCAGATCGATCTCTTCGGGGGTAAAGTCCCCTTCCGGACCGATCAGGATAAGAACGTCTTTATGGGGTTCGCAGTTTTGGGCCAGGGAAACTTTTGCGTCGGGCAGGCAGTGGGCGATGAAAGCCTGGGGGTAAGCGGCCCGGCTCACCAGGTCGGCGAAGGCCATGGGTTCGGAGAGCAGGGGCAGGAAAGCCTGTCCCGACTGCTTCATAGCCGCAACGGCAATTTTCTCCAGCCGGTCCACGCGCACCTGCACGCGCTCGGAGCGCTTGCACACGAGGGGGGTGACCTGATCGACGCCCAGCTCGGTGACTTTCTCCAGCATCCATTCCCAGCGCGACATATTCTTCGTAGGCGCCACCGCCAGGTGGATGCGGTAGGGACGACGGCCATAATCGAGCGTGCTCTCTGTGATCTTCACCCCACACTCCCGCTTGCCGATCTCTGCCAGCACACCTTTATAATATCCGCCTTTCCCGTCGACCAGCACCAACTCCTCCCCCACCCGCATGCGCAGCACCTGTGCGCAGTGGCGCGCCTCTTCGCCGGAGAGGGTAGCTTCTCCGTTGGTGATCGCTGTAGTATAGAAAATGTTCATTTTGCAAAGATAGCTCTTGGTGAAGAGTGAAGGGTGAAGGGTGAAGGTAATTTTTCTCTTCACTCTTCACCCTTCACTCTTCACCCAATAAAATTCCCTACTTTTGCCCTGTCCAAACTTTTGAGCCCCTTAGGCTGTTCACAGAAAGCAAAAACTCTAAATAGAAACGAATGGAATATGTGGTAATGATCGGGCAGTTGCTGATGAGCTTGTCCATACTGATCATCCTCCATGAGATGGGGCATTTTATCCCTGCCAAGGCATTCAATACCCGGGTGGAAAAGTTCTATCTCTTCTTCGACCCCTGGTTTTCGGTATTCAAGAAAAAGGTGGGCGAGACGGAATACGGCATCGGCTGGCTGCCCTTGGGCGGCTACGTGAAAATTTCGGGGATGGTGGACGAGAGTTTCGACACCGAGCAGCTCAAGCAGGAGCCCCAGCCCTGGGAGTTCCGCTCCAAACCGGCCTGGCAGCGGCTGATCATCATGCTGGGCGGGGTGACGGTCAACTTCATCCTGGGCTTCCTGATCTTCGCCATGGTGCTTTTCGCCTGGGGCGAGGAGTATATGCCATCGCAAAATGTGATCTACGGCATCCACGTCGACAGCCTGGGCATTCAGATGGGATTGCAGAACGGCGACAAGATCGTCAAGGTTGGCGACGCGCCTTTCGATAAATTCTCCGACCGCACCGTGGTGCGCGGCATCGTCATCGATAACATCCAGACCATCACGATTGAGCGCAACGGGCAGGAAATGACGCTTCCCGTCGACCCCACGCTGATCAAGGAACTGTCGAGCTACCGCAACAAGAGCAAGCGCCTCTTCACCGAGCGAGTCCCCTTCGTGGTAGGCGATATTTTGAAAAATTCACCCGCAGAAGGCTCCGACCTGGAAAAAGGCGACAGCCTGATCGCCCTCAACGGCGACACGTTGATGTTCTTCGACCAGTACTTCACCCGCCTGAGAGCCAGTCCCAACACCCCCATCGAGCTGACCGTGATACGCGGGGGCGAGGCAAAAACCATTGCCATGACAACGACGGAAGAAGGCACCATTGGCGTGCGGCCTTATCCCGGCGTGTATTTCTTCAAAACCGAGCGCCAGGAGTACGGCTTTATGGAGGCCATCCCCGCCGGCACCATGAAAGGCCTGGGCTTTTTGGCCGACCAGATCAAGGCCTTCGGGCACATCATCTCCGGCAAGATCGCCGCGAGCGAGAGCCTGGGCGGTTTCGCCTCCATCGGCTCCATGTTCGGCACTGAGTGGAACTGGGAGCGTTTCTGGACCATGACGGCCATCCTCTCCCTCATTCTGGCCTTCATGAACCTGCTGCCCATCCCCGCCCTCGATGGCGGACACGTGCTGTTCCTCCTCGGCGAGGTCATCACCGGCCGCAAGCCCAGCGACAAGTTTATGGAATACGCCACCATGGTCGGCTTCATCCTGATCGTCGCGCTGATGATCTATGCGAATGGGTTGGATATTGTGAGGGGGTGTAATTAATTTTGAATTTTAAATTATGAATTTTAAATTAAATTGATTTTCAGCAAGTTGACTTCAACGGGTCGCATCCTAAACAATCCATAATTTAAAATTTAAAATTAACTTGAACTACTTCGATTTCTACCACCTCCCCCTCTCCTTCCTGCTCGACGAAGCGGAGTTGAAGCGGCGCTACTACGAGCACAGCAAGCGCCTGCACCCCGACTTCTACACCCTGGAGCCGGAGGAGAAGCAGTTGGAGATACTGGAGCAATCGACCTACAACAACCAGGCGTACAAGACCCTGTCGAACTTCGACGCGCGGATGAAGTATGTGCTGGAGTTGAAGGGGCTGATGCCGGAAGAGGGCCAGGCTGCCCTGCCGCAGGACTTTTTGATGGAGATGATGGAGATCAATGAAGAGCTGATGGAGCTGGAGTTTGACTTCGACGCCGGGCGCCTTGAAAAGGTGGTACGGATGCTGGAGCAACTGGAGCAGGAGTTGCTGGCGGAGGTTACCCCCACTCTGGATGCCTTCACCAAGAACCCCGACGGGGTTGACTTACAGCCGGCTGCCGATTATTATTTTAAGAAGAAATATTTGTTGCGGATAAGGGAGAATTTGGGTAAATTTGCCTCTCCAAAATAGGAGCCTTTGCAATGGCAAAGAGAATTTTGTTTATAAGTTTATAAGGGTATAAGTTTATAAACTCCTACCCTTATAAACTTCTAAACTAAAAAAGAAGCCGAAGTGGCGGAATGGTAGACGCGCTGGACTCAAAATCCAGTGTTGGCAACAACGTGTGGGTTCGAGTCCCACCTTCGGTACAAAAGACGCCTCACAGCACGAGTGGTTGTGAGGCGTTTTTGTTTTTTAACCATCCAGTCTGACTTTTATCATTGCATACCTGGCCTATAGTGTCCGATATTCTTTGGTATTATACCCTCAAATCTTTACGCCATGAAAACAATGATATCCACGGCAATGATCTCCTTGCTGCTGGCGGGGAGTATGCTTGCTCAATGCTGGCTGCAGGTTACCGCCGGCAACAGGCAATCGGAAGCCATTGTCGCCGACAATACACTCTGGAAATGGGGAGGAAACGCCACGCTACCGGAACTATACGGCGGCGCTGTTTCCTGGATGCAGGTTGCCGCAGGCGCATCACACAACCTGGCTGTCCGGACCGATGGGTCGCTCTGGGCATGGGGTTATAACGCCAGCGGACAACTGGGCGACGGAACGACCAACAGTAATTATGGCGCTCCTATACAAATCGGGGCTGCTACGGATTGGGAACAGGTCATAACCGGCTACTACCACACCCTGGCCCTGAAAAGCGACGGCTCGCTCTGGGCCTGGGGGAGAAACGACGACGGACAACTGGGCGACGGAACGAACGACGATAAAACGGCGCCGGTAAAAGTTGGAACCGATACCGACTGGCAACAAATTGCCGCCGGTTACAACCATACCCTCGCCATCAAAAACGACGGATCATTGTGGGCCTGGGGCGCAAACAGCCTGGGGCAACTGGGCGACGGAACGAACCTCGACAAAACCGCCCCGCTGCGCATCGGCACAGACAACGACTGGGAACAGGTGGCTGCCGGATTTGATTTTTCCTTCGCCATCAAAAACGACGGCACACTGTGGTCATGGGGCCTGAACAGCCATGGCCAACTGGGCGACGGAAGCACGCAAAACCGCAATGTCCCCTGGCAAATCGGCGCCGGCCAAGACTGGCTGCAAGCAGCCGCCGGATTTGGGCATACCGCAGCGTTAAAAACCGATGGCACGCTCTGGACCTGGGGCTCCAATGAATTCGGACAACTCGGTCTTGGGCCAGTCGCCGATCAACTTGCGCCTGTCCAACTGGGCAGCGAAAGCAATTGGCTGGAAGTAATAGCCGGCAACGAACACACCCTCGCCATCAAAAACGACGGCTCGCTCTGGGCCTGGGGCAAGAATGAAGACGGCCAGCTGGGCGACGGAACCACAGCGGATTCCAACGTGCCGGTCGAAGTGCTCTGCCCGATTTCCTCAACCCGGGAGACGGCCTTTGGCGCAGCAAACATCCTCCTCTACCCCAACCCCGCCCGGGAATATCTGGTCGTAGAGACCAACGGTATTGACCTGAACGGTTTGACGGTAGAGATCCGCTCCGCAACGGGCGCTGCGATCATAGCCGCCCGGCGTTTTCAAGGAAAGCAGCAGATCGACCTAGGCAGGCTGGCGCCGGGATGGTATCTGGTGGTGGTGCGAAACGGACAGGGGCAGGCGGCGAAACCATTTGTCAAGGACTAGGGATTGGTGCGGGAATTAGTTCGGCATTGGGAATGGGAAGGAATATCCCGTTTCCCCCGACCAAACATTTTCAAAACTCATCCCGTTAAGCTGGTTAGACATTCTTACTAACCAAACACACTATCCATGAAACGCTCTTTGCTGCTATGGCCGTTGATCGCCCTCGCCTTCACGGCCTGCCAAAAAGACCAATTGACCGACGACGCCTCTTTTATCAAGGAACTGGACCTGGGCAGAACGACTACCGCCTCTGCATATGGCCTGGTCATTGATGAATCCGGCGCCCCCCTCAGCGGGGCCATGGTGAGCCTGGGGGACCAAACCGATGTGACCGATGAAAACGGGATTTTCCGGATCGAGAAAGCATCGGTGACAGAAAACCTGGCCCAGGTTACCGTTCAAAAAGACGGATATTTCCAAGGCTCAAGATCTTTCCATCCGCGCCATGAAAACAATCCCTTCATCCGCATCGTGTTGCTGGCGAAGAACAGCGCGGGCACGGTCGGATCGGCCGCGGGCGGTGAAGTGAGCCTGGGGAATAAGGTCACCCTTTCATTCCAGCCCAACGCCTTCGTGCAAGCCAACGGACAGCCTTACTCCGGCACGGTTGAGGTTTTCATGCAATACCTCGACCCCACGGCCTCCGACCTGGAGCAGCGCATGCCGGGCAATTTGCTGGGCTTTTCAGAAGAAGACGGCGTATCCAGCCTGGCCACCTACGGGATGATCGCGGTAGAGCTCTCGGGCGAGCAGGGGCAAGAGCTCCAGCCGGCGCCCGGCAAACCGGTAAGCATCGAGGTTTCCGTACCCGCCGCACTGCTGGCCGGTGCGCCCACCGTCATGCCCCTGTGGCATTTCGACGAAACCAAAGGCATCTGGATCGAAGAGGGTGAAGCCATTTTGGAGAATGGCCGCTATGTGGGCCAGGTCGGCCATTTTTCATTCTGGAACCTCGACGTGCCCTATCCGCTGGTGCATCTGGAAGGCAGCGTATTTCTCGACAGCCTGGGCAACCCGTTCAAGGACCTCAAGGTCAGGATATACGTCAGCACCCTGGCGATGTCGTGCTCGGCGAATACGGACGAAAACGGGGAATTCAAGGGCTATGTTCCCGCCGATGAAGACCTGCTCCTGGAGCTGATCGACCATTGCGGCGAAGTGATCTATTCGGAAAATATCGGTCCGTTCACTGACGACGTCGTGCTCGACTCCATCATCCTGACTACCGCTTCCCTGCCTTTCGCGGCGGTGGAACTCAGCGGCATCCTGCTCAATTGCGACACCCTGCCGGTGACCGATGGCTATGTGCGAGTGCAGGCAGGTCAAAACGTCGCGATTTTCGAAGTAGACCCCGCCACCGGCGCATTCGGAGGGATTTTCCAGGCCTGCGATTCCAGCGATATCACCCTGGTGGGCATCGACGAGGCGACGCTGCTGGCAAGCGAGGAGCTGACCTTCAGTCCCGACCCCGTGGTCGACACCGGCCCCATCGCGGCCTGCGATATCGAGTTGGATGAATACGTCAAGATCACGATGGACGGCGTGGACTACCTGTTCGTCACCTACGTCGCGATACAAGACACCATTCCCGGCTCCGGCTTCATCCTCATCGGCCAGGGCGACGCGCAGGGCGACAAGATGGCGCTGGTGACCAGCGCTTCAGGCCTTGGGGCATATCCGGCGATTGAGTTTGGTTTCGGTTTCGGCAACTACGCCCAAAACCCTGGGAATATATTGGTGACCGTGACGGAGTTCGGTCCTGCCGTTGGCGATCTGGTGCGCGGCACCTTTGAAGGCGCCTACACCGATTCGCAGGGCAACGGACATGAGGTGAGCGGGGAGTTTAAGGCGGTGAGGGAGTAGTCAAACCGCTGTTTCAAAAGTAAAAAACGCCCCACGAGCTTTGGTTCGTGGGGCGTTTTTGCTTGGGCGCAACCTTTACCGCTCATTTCAATCCTTTCTTTCCAAACTAAAATTATGAAAAAGCTATTCCCTCTCCTGTTGATCCTGCTCCTGGCCAATTGTCTCACGGCCCAGGCCCCCTTGTCAAGCCAGGCGTGGCAGGCAGATTTGCGTTTTTTGCAACAGACCGTACACCGGGATTACCCATTTCTCTTCAAAAAGATAACTGCGGAAAAGTGGGACGCCGAGGTAGAAAAATTCCATGACGGCATCCCTGGCATGCAGCCGCATGAAGTGCTGGCCGGATTTGGGAGGATAGTGTCGGCGTTCGGCTACGGGCACACCGACATCGGCTGGCGGGAGGCGGGGGTTAAATACCACGTCGTGCCGCTCAGCTTCTATTGGTTTAGCGATGGAATTTTCGTGGAAGGCTGTCACAAAGACTTCTCCGAAGCCCTGGGGGCGAAATTGCTGAAAGTAGAAGGCATCCCGGTCGAGAAAGCGCTTGAGAGCCTCCGGCCGCTACTTCCGGTGGAAAACGAGCAATATTTCAAGGCCTATATCCTCGATTTTCTGGTCATACCGGAAGCCCTTCACGCCCAGCGCGTGGTAAAAAACCTGAAAAAAACGGTCACTTTTACTTTCGAGCGCGAGGGGCAGACCTTTGACAAGACCTTTGAAGCTGTGGAAGCCTATCGCTTTCCCAGAAAATACAGCCTGGTCACCCCGGGCGGCGATTGGCTGAGCGCACGCAGCCAGGACACTACGCCATTATTCCTGAAGAACCTGGATAAAATTTTTTATTTCGAATACCTGCCCGGGCAAAAAGCCGTGTATGTACGGCACAGCCAGATTCAGGACGAAAAAGAGGAAACAACGGCAGCCTTTTACCAGCGAGTGTTTGATTTTGTGGAAGCCAACGACGTGGAACGCCTGGTGATCGATGTGCGGCTCAACGGCGGGGGCAACAATTACAAAAACAAGGCAGTCATCAAAGGCATTATCCGGACCGAAAAGATCAACCAGCCCGGGAAGCTTTTTGTGATCATCGGGCGTCGCACGTTTTCGGCCTGCCAGAACCTCGTAAACGAAATGCACAACTATACCGAGGCCATTTTCGTGGGTGAGCCGACCTCTGAAAACATCAACTTCTACGGCGACAACAACCGGGTGGAACTGCCCAACAGCAAGCTCCCCGTGTATTTGTCGTTTGCCTGGTGGCAGGACAAACCCCAGTGGGAAAACGAGGACTGGCTGGCGCCAAATGTTGCTGTTGAAATGAGTTTCGCCGATTACCGCTCCAACCGGGATCCCATTCTTGAAAAAGCCCTTACCTTTTCAGACCCCACACTTGTTTTGGACCCCATGACTTACCTGCGCGACCTGTTCATGGCAGGCAACCTGGAAGCCGTAGAAACGGAGGCGGCACGGATGGTGAAAGATCCATTATACCGCTATGTCAAATTCGAAGACAAGATCAACCAGGCAGGTTATGACTTGCTCAACAGCGGGCAAAATGATTCCGCCCTTTATGTCTTCGGCTTGAATACCCGGCTGTTTCCCGAATCAGCCAATGCCTGGGACAGTTTCGCAGAGGCCCATTACCGCTCGGGGCAGCGGGAAAAAGCCGTTGAATTGTACAACAAGGCTATTTCGCTGGATCCCGGCGGGCAGGTCGGGGAAAATGCGAAAAGGATGCTGAAGGAAATGGAGGAGTAATCGCCTAAAACCGGAATCCCAGCGACAGGCCGAATCCGGTATTTTTTATAAAGCCCTCGTTTTCCGGAAAGCGCCTATCCTCTGGGTTGATTTTGAGCATGCCCAACTGGGTGTTCAATTGGAAAAAGACCCCGTTGGCCATCTCATACCCGGCGAAGATATTGCCTCCTGCGTCGAGCGCCCTGAAGTAAACGACAGCGAGCGGGTCGGAGGCTTCGACGGTATTCTGGAATTCGATATCCGCTTTGGTCGTCGCGCCACCGGTTTCAATGGCGACCTTGCCGCCCACCGCATAAGCGATGTAGGGGCCGAATCCCACCATGACGAAGCCGTTGCCCAACTGGCCTTTGTAGACCAGGTTCAGGGGTAGCTCAATATAGGAAAGCCGGTAGGTGGTAGGCACGAAGATGCCCTCATCCTTTCCGCCTTTTGTGGAAAAGAGCAGGCCGGGCTGTATAAAAAATTCAGGAACGAGGGGCAGTTGCGCACTGATCCCTGCGTGGAATCCGGGGATGATCTGGTTGTCAAGTTTATTCCCGCCTGCACCCTTGCCGTTCAGATTCTGGAAATTTACGCCCCCGAAAATGCCGATGCCCTGGGCATTGGCGAAAGAAAGGGAAACAAAAAGGGCTATTGCGCCAACAAACAGTTGCTTTTTCATTTTTGGGATTTTTTAGTTTGAAGATTGCCTTTGCGCCTCGGCTTTCATCTTTTCGTTAGCGGTGATGAGGAATTCCACCCTGCGGTTCTGCTGCCGTCCGTCCTCGGTATCGTTGGTGTACTTGGGGTACTGCTCGCCAAACCCTTTGATGGTGAGGCGGTTGGCCGGGATGCCCTTGCCGGTGAGGTATTGGTAAACGGAGAGCGCCCGGCGTTCAGACAATCCCTGGTTGTAGCTGTCGGTTCCCTTGCTGTCGGTATGTCCCTGTATCTCGATATTGGTGTCGGGGTAGTTGACCAGCACCACCGTGAGTTTGTCGAGGCTTGTTCGCGATTCGGCCGTCAGGTCGGATTTGTCGAAGGCAAAAAGCACCTTGCTGCTGAACTCCACGACGATCCCTTCTTCCACGCGCATCACCTGGGCGTCTGGCACATTTTTTTTGATTTCCTCGGCTTGCTTGTCCATTTGATGGCCGATCAGGGCGCCGGCAGTACCGCCGACGACCGCCCCGATAATGGCGCCCAGGGCCGGGTTTTTGGCCGTCTTGCCGACCACAGCCCCCATCGCCGCACCCGTAGCTGTGCCGGCGGCCGCTCCTTTCTGTGTGCGGGTCATCGAGGAACACCCGGAAACAACCAGGCTGAGGCCAATCAAAACCGCTGTGATAACGCTCATTGTCCTTTTCATGACTAGTTATTTTGGTGAATAAAAGAACGCTCACAATATTAAGGTCATGTGGAGGAATAAAGTGCGTTCCTCATCCCCTACATAAGTCCAATTCATTCACCTCCTGTCAGCCCAAGGAACCGTAGCGGTGAAATAGCCTGCATTTTCGGGAAAACCCTCAATATGTCTTGTAGGTATATATTGTTCGGAAAAATTCAAAATTTTAACACAAAAAGCCGGATTTTTAAATTTTTCAAAATTTTTTATTAAAATTGACAATACTCCGAAAAACGGGCTCGTTTTTAGGCCATTGTTTCACCCAAAAACATCATCCCATGTACGGAAAGAAATTTTTGCTGCTGCTGGCGATCGCCACCGCGATTGCGCTTTACTCCTGTCAGAAGGACGAAGACATGAAGGACCAGGGAACCTTGAGAGTCGAGATGACCGACGCCCCCATTGACGACGCCAATGTAGAGGCCGTGTTTGTCACTGTTGCAGACCTGAAGGCCGACGGTGCATCGGTTGAAGGGTTCAGCAAGACGACGATCGAAGTCAGCGCTTTGCAGAACGGACTGACCGAGCTGCTGTGCAATACCCAGCTCGATGCGGGCTCATACAGCAAGATCGCCCTCGTGCTCGATTACGCCGCGGATGAATCAGGCGCCGCGCCGGGCTGCTACGTCGTCGATGCGGCCGGCCTGAAGCACCAGCTCTTGTCGCAAGCCGGCGAGATTGAGATCGCCCACGATTTCACCGTGGCCTCAGGCCAGCAAACCAGCCTGGTGCTGGATTTCGACCTTCGCAAATGCCTCGTGAAGGAAGAAGGCGGCGCGGACGGCTACGATTTCGTCACAAAAGCCGAGCTGGAACAGGCGCTGCGCGTCGTTGCCAAGGCCAATTGCGGGATCGTGAAAGGCGCCTGCAGCGACCTGCTGACCAGCAGCGACAAGATCGTGGTCTATGCCTACAAAAAGGGTACTTTCAGCAAGGAGCTGGAAATCCAGGGGCAGGGCGAGAGCAAGGTCCAGTTCGCCAACGCCGTGACCAGCGCTGCTATCGGAGCCGATGGGAAATTTGAACTTCATTTCCTCGAAGCCGACGAGTACGAACTGCACTTCTGCTCTTACGAAGAAAACGCCAACGGAGAGATGGAACTGCAAGGTCTTCTTGCCCTCAACGTGCTCAACTCCATTAACCTCGGGAGCATTACCGTAGGAGCTTCGGCATCCGTGACGGTAGAGGTGCTGGTGACCGGGTTGCTGCCCTGAAGATCAGGCCAGCGCATAAACCGGAAGGTCCGGGCGATCGGGGCATCGTCCGGACCTTTTTATTGCGGGTTACTTCCTTCGCGCTTTGGAGGCGCCGTGACCGCCGAGCAGTCCCCAGCCGCCGCTTCCGAGCAGGAAGCCGAAGGTGTACCAGAAGCCGTTGTTGTTTTGGGCGAAGACGGTCACGTCGTCGCGAAACAGCATGGCGATGAGGTCGAAGGGCGCGATGAAGCCATGCCATAGGCCGCCCCAGAAGTTATAGGGGTCGCCCGGCAGGCATTTGTCAACAGGCACGTTTTCGGCGCAGCCGGAAAGGAGGAGGACCATCGTGAGGAGGGCGAGGACGGGCAGGAAGGAGGTTTTCATGGTTGCTTGTTTTCTGCAAGGATGGGGGGTTGGGGGGATGTTTGGAATTTTTTTGGACGAAGGGAGGGGGATTGGCGATGGATTTAGGGGAGCGGCAATTGAGAGCTTTACCTGATCATCATTTTCAAACGCCCTCCCACAGTCAGTAAAACCGGTAAACCGCCGGATTTACCCCCTCCTTCCACCCACAGATAATACCATCCCGGCGCAAGATCGGGGCAGTGCAGTTCTGCCGGGGGGCTTACCACGAAAAAAGCGGCCGCCACCCCTCCCCTGCTGTCGAGCAGGCGGATGGTGGCGTTTTGCACGCCGGCTTGCAGGACAAGCTCATGAGTGGCGGGGTTGGGGAAGAGCGTCAATTCAAGGGCTTGGGGAATTTGAAAAAGTGACGAAGGCTCCCCTCCCTCAAAAGCGCCGATGGAGGGCGGGGTGAGGAAAGGCTGGGTGTCGAAATCAGTGGTGGGCTCGGGAAAGGGTTGTCCGGCGCCGATGCAGGGGCTTTGGGGCAGCAGGTGGAAGTCCTCCAGTGTGGTATTTGCGAAAAGCGGATCGGCGATGAGCTGATCGGGATCGGCCACCGGCAGCGCGGGCGACCAGGCGCCGCCGCTTTCGTTGAACCAGCCGTTGTGGCTGAAGGTAAACGAACCGGGGTCGGTGTTGGGGCCTATGTTGACCTCGGTGAGGTCATTATCCAGGTAGACGAGGTTGTTGCTGAACTCGTTGTCGCCGCAGGGCAGAAATCCGCTGACGGTGGTTTCCTGGAGGATGCGCAGGACCCAGTTTTCGGGTTTATAGAAAGTGTTGTGCCGCACCCGCGCCCGCACGCAGCCCACGTAGGCGACGGGCGCCCAGGAACCGATGAACACGTTGCTGAACACGTCGATATCGCCCGCTTCGAAAGCCCCGGCTATGGGGTTAGGCAATGGCGGGCGGAAAAACTCCAGTCCCGTAGAGCCCCCGATATTGATGGCCCGCTGGTCGATGTCGCGAAACACATTGCGCCTGATCAGCACGAATTGGCTCCCGCCCTTGGCCTGAATGCCGGAGGAACCGGCGTCCTCGAAGTGGCAGTCCTCGATCGTGCCCCAGTGGCAGCCCACCATATCGATGCCGCTGCCCGCCGCGCCGTTGGTGAAGGAGCAGTTTTGCACCAGGAACGAATCGAGTCCGGAGAGTTTGAGGAAGTCGTTATTCCCCGAGGCGCCGATATCTTCGAACCGGCAGTTGCGCACGGTGATGTGGTGGGCGGGTGTGTCGTAATCACCCCCGTCGTCGATATTGATCCCATTGCCCGTTTGCTCGCGCACAAGGAAGCCGTCGAGCACCAGGTGGGAGCAATCGATGAGGTGGATGGCCTCCGTGCCGCCCTGGAAAACCGCGCCGTGCAGGCTTTCTGCCTGAATAATAATCGGGTTTTGGGCCGTGCCGTGCAGGTCTTCGAGAAACTGAGTGCCATTGCTGTACGAGCCGTTGAGCACGATCACCGTATCGCCTGCGTTGATGGCGTTGGCGCTGGCGGCGGCGGAGAGGGTTGGGTAGGAGCCGGTGGGGCCGATGAGGAGGGGTTGGGCGGGGGTTAGACGGGGGACTATAAAAAGCAAGAAAGGCAGCAGAAGATTTCTCATTGTTTCATATTATTTGGAAGTAAAAAACAATTCTCGGTGCATTTTTTCCAAATTATTACCCAATTGTCGGAAAAAATCGCTATAATCGTGACAAAAGTCATTTGTATTTTGAGGTTTGCGGGTTACTTTTCGCGCGATAGCCCCCCAAGCTATTTTGAACACAAGCCCTAGTTATGACCCTAAGGACCTTAGCATTCATTTCATGTTCACTAATTTGTACTAATCTATCCTTTTCTCAGCATCAAGCCAGTCTTGACTCCCTAATCGCCGTATTGGAGGGCATGCCCGAAGACACGCATCGGGTCAGGCAACTTACCCTTATTGCGGGGAAATACATCGAGCAAGCGGATTACATCAAGGCACTCCCCTTTGCCAGGGAAGGAGATGCGCTGGCGCATAGGTTGGGAGATTTTGCCGGGCTTGAGATTATAAGAGATCATTTGGCCAATTGTCAGACCTATATTGGCGATTACGACAAAGCTTTTTCAAACTATCTGTACCTGCTCGATTATTGGGAAAAAAAAGAGCAATACCCAAAGGTGGCAAGGTATTACTCCCTGGCTGCCCAACTCCATGAACAACAAAGCGATCATGACAAGGCCCTTGATTACTGGATGCGCTCGCTTAAATACTGGGAAACCATTAACGACCCCGGCAAAAAAGCATTCACTCTTTGGGCTATCAGCGGGATTTATAAGAAAAAGAGTGAGAAGGCAATCATTGAACGCGACACCGCAAATGCTAACCTGTTTTATCTGGAGAGCATTGCCTGCATAGAGCAATCCCTGAAGGTGGCCGAAACTGAAAATGACACTGCAGGCATGGCTTCAATTCTCGCTCATCTCGGCTATCTCTACGATAAGTGCAACTTCTGCGATAAAGCTGACATCCTCTCACAATACCCTGTCATTCAGTCCGATTACGTTGACAAAGCCATAGAATACCAGAAAAAAGCGCTTCAGTTATATCAATCGATAGGCAATGAATTGGGTTCTTTAGATCCAATTAGGCATTTGGGACTTTTTTTTCAATGCAGGGGTGTCCTTTCGGCTGGAAAAGGCAACTCTCAGACTTCAGTGCAATACTTCCAACAATCATTGGGGTACTTATTACAATACTACGAGATCATTCACAGGCTTGGGTTCGAGCACGGAATCGCATACTCCAACAAAGATGTCGGAGCGGCCTACCTAAAGCTTAAGGACTATTCGAAGGCCGAAAAACACTTGCTCAAGGCTGCGGAAATTTTCAAAAAACGTGGTTTCAGAGCCGGCTTAATAGAAACTTATGAACTGATCGCCGAGATGTATGAGCAAAAGGGTGATTATCATCGCGCATTGACTTTCTCCAAGGCATTTGAAGCACAGAAAGACTCCCTTGCCAACGAAGAAAGCCTCAAAAACAGGAACCTGCTGATCGCCCGGTACGAATCGGATAGCAAGGCGCGGGAGATCGAGTTGCTCAAAAAAGACAAGGAGATCAGCGAGGCCAGGGCAAGGCGGCAGCGGATACAAAACCTTGCCGTTGGAGCAGGCGCCCTGTTGACCGGCACTATTTCCCTTTTATCAGTTGCCCTGATCCGGAGCAGGCGGAAGCGGGAAAAGATGGAGCTGACCCAACAGTTGCAAGAAGTCAGGCAAGAAGCAATCAAAGCCCAGATCAGCGACCATTTCATCGCCAACTCGATGCAATCGATCAACCACTTTGTCGAGTCTAACAATCCTGGAGAAGCCAGCAGGTATCTTTTGCAATTCAGCAGGTTGATCAGGAGAGTGTTGGAGAATTCGGCCGATAAGGGCAGGGCGGTGGCGCCACTGGCAGAAGAACTCCAATTCTTGCATGATTACGCCGGTTTGGAGCGGCTGCGCTACGAAGAGCAGCGTCTTTCCTTGCATTTGGCCGTCGACCCGGGCATTGACCCGGAAACAACCATGATACCTCCCATGGTGCTGCAAATCCTGGTGGAAAACGCCATCAAGCATGGTCTGTCAGATTTGTCGCGGGGAGGCGAGATCAGGGTTCGCATTTCCCAAAAAGAACCGGGAGGCCATCTGACCTGCTCTGTTGAGGACAATGGCGCAGGAAGGCAGGCCGCGACAACGCAAAGCCAGCGTCCGGCACGTGGTACGCAGCTCGCCGGGCGCCTGATCGCGCTGGCGCAGGAGACAGGGGAAGAAGCTCATTTCCAGATTGAAGATATAACCGACGAGGAAGGGCGGCCTGCGGGCACCCGGATCAGTTTCCAGTTTCCTTTCATTTCCATCCTATAAAACCCTTGAAAATGATCAAATGCATCATTGTAGAAGACGACCACAATCATAGCGAGCATTTGCTCTCGCTGTTGAAACACTTTGATTCGGTGGTGCAGGTGGAAAGCGTTTGCGCTGATATCGAATCGGCAGCCAAGGCGGTTGAAACCCTTCATCCCAGGCTGCTATTCCTCGACATCCAGATTCAGGGCGACAAAGGCGGGGGATTTGAGCTGTTGAAAAGGCTGAAGCACCACCCTTTGGACGTGATCTTCACCACGGCTTTTGTCGACGACAACATCGAGGCTATCCGCCTGAGCGGGATCGATTACCTTCACAAGCCCTACGTGCTGGAGGAATTGCAGGATGCGCTTGACAAGTTCCTTTTCGCCACTGCGATGGGCTGGGACGACCACAAGACCAGGCTGCTGCGATCCAACCTGCTGACCGAAGACATCAGCCACAAAACCGTATGGGTGGCCGACGGAAACACCTACGATCAAATATTGGTGGGGTCCATTGTGTATTGTGAGTCAGACAACCAGTACACAATCTTCCATGTAAAGAAAAAAAAGGGCGAGATGGTCAAGTATGTATCGTCGACGGGAATTGGCCGCTGGGAGAAAGACCTGAGGAAGTATCATTTTTGCAGGATACATCGCAGGTATCTGGTCAGTATCAAGGATATCGTGAAATACATCAAAGGCGAAGGCGGCATGGTGATCCTGACAACCGGCGAGCATCTGGACGTATCTAGGAGCGGAAAGGCGGAGTTGCTTCGGATGGCACACATCAGGTAAGCCGGTGTCTGTTCGCAGGCGGAAGCAGGGTATTCACAAGGTCAAGGGCGCGGTATTCCAAATATAGCTTTCTGGAAAATGGGATAAGAGGTACTTTAGGGATCGTCAGCAATATCCCTTGTTTTTCCCACTCGGTATGAAGTGAGGGGGGAGCAAGGGATTTTTTTTTACCCTGAAATATCAGACCATGGAAAAGGTATACTATTCAGTCCGGCATTTTCACCTTTTGCCATAAGGAAACCATCCTCATGTATTGTCAGAATCCTCATCTGGCGGAATTTAATTGACTCTCAATACTATATCCATGAAAACCACAAAATATAAACCAAATTCTCCATTGACTTGGGTGACATTTATTTTTTTAGCATTCACGCTGGTGCTTTCTTTGGGATGTGTACAAACAAGAGCAACGCTCAAAACCTACATAGACCCCTCCATTCAAACTTCGGCGGTTAAGACCGTGGCAGTATTTTCTATGCGCAATACCGCATTCAGCCCAGGCGAGACACTGGAAATGGACCGGGCTGTCACACAGGGTTTTGTTCAAAAAAATCCGGGTGTCAAGGTCATCGGTTCAGGAGAAGCAAGCCGGATGATCAATGATGCCAATCTGACCAGCGAGTTTTCCCTATTCCTGGAAGATTTTGAACGGTCAGGCATAGCAAACACAAAATTTCTCAACAAAATCAAAGGCTTAGGTGCTGATGCAATCCTCCAGGGGCGATTGTCTGAAATAACACAAATCGACAAGAATATAAAACTGGGTATTCGGGCTAAAACCACTGTGACCGTCCGTTATACCCTGCTCAGCACCACAAATGGAAATATCCTATGGGAAGGTACCAGTAATGGCGTCAAGCGAACCTATAAAAGGTTTGCCCCTCCCATTTATGAAGTGGTATCCAAGGCTCAGGAAAAAGTTATAGGGTCAATACCAACGTTTGGGCAATAAGAATCCGGGCGCATTTAAACTGTTAATTCGGGATTTTCCCAAGGACTCAATTTGCTTTTTTCTGGAAGACTGGGAAGGCCGCATTGACGGTTCCTCACAGGAAGAAAATTCATTTTGAACATTCGAAGTAAGGTTATACTAGCCAATGAAAAAGATAAACTTCGCCGCGTTACTTGTTTTTACAAGTTTGCTAATCAACCAAATTCATTCTCAGACCTTTATCATGTCTGAATCGGGTTCCTATTCCACCTGCTCCGGGTTTTTCTACGACGGCGGAGGGCCAGGGAATAACTACCCCAATAACCAAAACGACACCCTCACATTCTACCCTTCTATTCAAGGAGGAAAGATCAGCATAACCTTCAGCTCCTTCCAAACCCAGATCCATTACAACCAATTCGGAGATATCTATTCGATCAAAGACGATATTCTCTACGTCTATAACGGAAACAGCACCGCTGCCCCTCTGATCGGTACTTTGCAGGGCTATGCAGGTCCCGGAACGATCACCTCTACAGCCGCAGACGGAAGCCTGACATTCAAATTCGTCTCTTACGCCCCCTATTACATTCCGCCAACAGGCGCCAGAGCAGGTTGGAATGCCTCCATCTCCTGTAGCCCCGATCCTCCCACCGACATTACCATGATCGCAGGAGGGGTATTCACTACCTGCGGCGGTAACTTCTACGACAGTGGTGGTCCCAACGGCAATTACATGGACAACCAAAACGGCATCGTTACCACGCTCTATCCCGCTGCTCCGGGGGAAAAGATCAGCGTCACCTTCAGCTCCTTCCAAACACAGATCCATTACAATAAATTTGGAGATATCTACTCGATCAAGGACGATATTCTCTACGTCTATAACGGAAACAGCACCACTGCCCCACTTATCGGCACATTGCAAGGAAAGTCGGGGTATGGAACCATCAGGTCCACAGCCAGCGATGGAAGCCTCACTTTCAAGTTTGTCTCGTTTGCGCCTTACTACACCCCACCCACCGGCGCCAGGGCCGGCTGGAATGCCACTATTTCCTGCAGCCCCGATCCCCCTGCCGACATTACCATGATCGCAGGTGGGGCATTTACCACCTGCGGCGGTAACTTCTACGACAGCGGCGGCCCCAACGGCGATTACATGGACAATCAGGATGGCATTGTTACCACCCTTTATCCGGCCACGCCTGGGGCTAAAATCAGCGTTACCTTCAGTTCCTTCCAAACACAGATCCATTACAATAAATTTGGAGATATCTATTCGATCAAGGACGATATTCTCTACGTCTATAACGGAAACAGCACCGCTGCACCGCTTATCGGCGCCTTGCAAGGAAAATCGGGGTATGGAACCATCAGGTCAACAGCGAGCGACGGAAGCCTCACTTTCAAGTTTGTCTCGTTTGCGCCTTACTACACCCCACCCACCGGCGCCAGGGCCGGCTGGAACGCCACCATCTCCTGCAGCCCCGATCCTCCCACCGACATTACCATGATCGCGGGAGGAGCCTTTACCACCTGCGGCGGTAACTTCTACGACAGCGGCGGGCCCAACGGCAATTACATGGATAACCAGGATGGTATTGTTACCACCCTTTACCCGGCCACGCCTGGGGCTAAAATCAGCGTTACCTTCAGTTCCTTCCAAACACAGATCCATTACAATAAATTTGGAGATATCTATTCGATCAAGGACGATATTCTCTACGTCTTTAATGGTAACAGCACCGCTGCCCCTCTCATCGGCACTTTACAAGGCTTTGCGGGTCCGGGTACGATCTCCTCTACTGCGGCCGATGGGAGCCTGACCTTCAGATTCGTCTCGTTTGCGCCTTACTACACCCCACCCACCGGGGCCAGGGCCGGCTGGAACGCCACCATCTCCTGTAGCCCCGATCCTCCCACCGACATTACCATGATAGCGGGAGGAGCTTTTACCACCTGCGGTGGCCATTTTTACGACAGCGGCGGCCCCAACGGCGACTATATGGATAACCAGAATGGCATCGTCACAACCCTTTACCCTACCACACCCGGGGCTAAAATCAGCGTTACCTTCAATTCCTTCAAAACACAGCCTAACTACAGTAAATTTGGAAACATCTACCAAATAGTCGACGACATTCTCTACATTTATAACGGGCCAAATACCACTTCGCCTCTTATTGCCGAACTAAGTGGCGCAATGACCCCAGGCGCCATCGCCTCCACGGCAGCCGACGGAAGCCTGACCTTCAAGTTCGTATCATATGCACCTTATTACACCCCACCTGCCGGCGCAAGAGCCGGCTGGGATGCCACTATTTCTTGCTCTATTGTCGCCTTGAGTATTATCGGGCAACCCGAGGACCAACTGGCGAGTATTGGCGGCACTGCTACTTTTAGTGTATCGGCAATAGGGTCTCCACCCATTACGTATCAGTGGCGAAAAAACGGGGTCGCTATCCCAGGCGCTAATAGTCCTTCTTATGCTACACCTGAGTTGACACTTTTGGACAACGGCGACAAATACAGCTGCTACCTGACCAATAACGGCGGGGGTTATTCGGCGACCAGCAACGAGGCGCTATTGACGGTGACTGCAGATTGCATTACGCCCACCAACCAGGCGAGCAATGTTTCATTCCCATCTTCGGGCATGAATCAAATGACCATCCAATTTACGAAAGGAAGCGGAAGCCGGAGGATCGTAAAAATGAATACGTCCAACAGTTTCTCCACTCCTTCGAATGGAACGGACCCTGCAGCAAACCCCGTTTACGGCGGTTCCGGCGAACAAGTAGTTTACAACGGGAATTCAAACACTGTGACCGTTACCGGCCTGGCGCCCAATACGACTTACTGGGTGAGGGTCTACGAAGCCTATTGCACGGGAAGCTCCTCCCTGTACAATGGCACAACGGCAGTTGGCAATCCCGGCAACAATACTACCCTCGCCGCTCCTTCAACGGTCTATTCGCTCGTCTGCACCAATGTAATTCCGGATCATAGCAATCTGGTAGAAGAATATACCTTCTACCAGGACAACACCCCCTATTCCGACAATCAACCCATCAAGGTGTGCGCCGATGGTTCTACAGCAACCTATTTCAAGGTGCAGGTCTCGAACCCCTCATTGGTAAGTTTCAGGATCCTGGATGAAAATGGCAATGTACCAACAGACCCAGGAAAATACGGACAACTTGGAGAGGAATACACTTTCTTTGGAAATTATGTGGAAGTTGCCTACACCCATCCGCGGTATATGAATGCCAGTTGGTTGTACAGGGAATGTACCCTGCAGGTCCTTTACAACGGTGAGCCGATCAGCGGGGCCAGTTTCCCCTTGCATATTTACCGGGCGCCGATCGTATTTGTGCATGGGTTTTTGGGGGATAAAACCACTTTCGAAGACGTGGAATTTTCACTTTGGTCTGGTAGTTTATATCCGGACATGCCAAATTCTCCTTTAATACACAGGGTGGAATACTTTCTTACCAGTTTGCAACGGTTTAATGTAAATAAAAATGTAGTCCCCAATGGAATTATTTCTGTTTTCAAAAAGGCAAGAGAGCAGAATTATTCTACTGGGAAAGCAATTGTAATGGGCCACAGCATGGGGGGCATCCTTTCAAGGATATACCTGCAAAGCAGCAAGTATGAAAACGATATAACAAAACTTGTTACCATTAATACACCTAACTACGGGACACAATTTGCCAACTGGGCTGAATTAAATTTTGCAATATTTTCCACGATTGTAAAAGTCGCTAGACCATTGACTATCTTTTCAACAGGTGCAATAAAAGACTTAAAAGTAAATTCCCGTGAAATTACAATGGTACTAAATGGTCCGTTGGTAGAACAACGTAAAGTGCCTTCAGTTACCCTAAGCACTGATGAAATTGGTGATAATTCCAATAGCATGGGGAATACCCTACGGTTCGTTTTGAGTATCATACCTGACCTATATGGAGAGCCAGACGATCTGGTAGTCCCTATGTCTTCACAACGCAGTGGCATCTTTATCATGCCAATCGTACCTCAGCAGTGGCATGTAGGTTCCTGTGAGAATCTTGGGATAATCAACCAGATCAAATCCCTGATCGATGCCGACCCCTTGGGAAATTCATTTACACAGAACGGATTCATTCCCGGCGAACTAAACAATCCCTTCTCCATTTTCAATTTTGATGATAATTCCAACGATCCCTACCGTACCTTAGACTCCCTGCAAATCACCTCCCCCACTTCCGGTCAGGAATTTTTGCCCAACGACAACGTGCAGGTCGATATTTTTTATTCAGGGGATATCACCCAAATGGGGTTAATCGTATACGGGAACAGTATTGACCCCATTCTCATCGATACCACAGCGGTGGAACAACTCACCTTCCAGATCCCCGATACCGCGCTGGGCGTATTGAACCTGTTTTTGCTGGCAGGAAATTCGCAAGGTTGGATTGCGACGGATACTGTGCACATCGTTGTTACGCCAACCATCGCCGCCGACAGTATCGCTGTCGAACCCGACACAGTTAAACTCGCTCTTGGCCTTTACACGGCCGTTTCCGTTACCGGATACTTCAATGGCGATGAAGACGGCGTCAGTCTGATCGGGGTACCTGGATTGGCAGTGGAATACGACCCCGCCTTTCTGTCCTATGAAGGAGCGGGCGTATTCAAGGGATTGAGCTATGGGGCCACATCTGTCGTCTTTTCATTTCAGGAACATTCCGACACGGCTTACTTTTTCGTTTTTGACGATCCTTCTGTGCTGATTGCAGCCTTTGATTATTCGGACGACGAGATTTGTGTCAATTCTTCCATAACCTTTCAAGACCAGTCATTTGGCTTGGCGACCGGATACCAATGGGTGTTTGAGGGTGGAGTTCCGACGACCTCCACAGCCCAGAATCCCGTTGTGAATTACCCGGAGGCGGGAATTTTCTCAGTTAGCTTGAAAACGACTTTCGAAAACGGCATTGATTCCATTTTCATAGACAGTCTGATCATTGTGCATGCACCGCCTGAAGTCACTGTTTTGCCGGATCCTGCGGATTTCTGCGAAGGGGACACGGTTGCGCTCACGGCGAGCCCGAACGATGCCTATTACTTATGGTCTACCGGAGAAACCACCCAGACCATTCTCGTTTCATCGCCGGGAACCTATGCTGTCACCGTAGCAGAAATAGGGAATTGCGCCGGATTTGGGGAAACCACGGTGAGTATTATTCCGGATCCCACAATTGACCTTGGACCCGACACGACTTTGCAGGTGGGGCAAATATTAATCCTTGACGCATCGGGGCCCGACCTAACCTACCTCTGGTCAACGGGCGCCGATACTCCTACCCTTTCCGTTGATTCATCGGGCACTTACTCTGTAACAGTCACAAATAGTGACAATTGTTCTGCGTCTGATTCCATCGTAGTAACCTTCCTGACTTCCACGATCGAACAATCCGGGATAATAAAAATAACCCTTTACCCCAACCCTGCGGATCAGTTCATCCATATCAAGGTCATAGGATCTGCCACCACTGGCATTCAAATTATTGATGTTTTGGGAAAAGTAATTCTGGAAGATCACGGATTTGAACCAGACGGCTCAGCTCGCACCATTAATTTAATAAATATCAGCAGCGGCATCTATTACGTAAAGATTATTGGGGTAGGATTTGTAAAAACAGTTAGGATGGTCAAGAGTTCTGGGTGATCCTTTTTACTTCTCTTTCAAAAACCATTTTTATGAAACCGGTTATCGTTCTTTTTCTTGTTATGATACTCGTAAGCTGGCATGGCTGGGCACAAGAATCGGGTTTCGAATGTGGAACTGACGCGATCCACGAGCATCTCATGCAAACGGATTCCAACTACAGAAATAGTATCGAGATGGTCGAACAGCAAATTCAAATGGTTATTCAAAATCAAAAGAACAAACTGGGAAATACGGCAGATTTTTTAGAAACATCATTGTATACTATTCCCGTCGTCGTACATGTGATCCATTTGGGCGAGCCGGTTGGAACCGGCAGCAATATTTCGGATGATCAGATCATAGGGGCGATAAATGGTATGAACGATCGGTTCAGGAATATCATTGGAGCAGGCGCCGATATCGAAATGGAATTTTGCCTCGCGGCAAGGGATCCTTATGGAAACAGCACAAACGGGATTGTAAGGGTTAACGGATCAGGGGTGCCTCTTTATCAGACAGGCGGTATTAAACGGCCTTCCGCAACTGGTTGCAATGGAATTGCAGCAGAAGATACAGATATTAAAAATTTAAGCAAATGGCCGGTATCTGATTATTATAATATTTTGAAAACTTGGTAAAACTCAATCTGAGCCATAAAGCATGGCCTTTAGCTGTTCCTCGGTGAGGTTGTTCTCCTTCATGAAAATCTTGATTTCCAGGTAGTGGGCTATTTTCTTTATCCCTT
>JBAQQB010000127.1:0-27053 GCA_049306275.1 Saprospiraceae bacterium
CCCAACGAAGCTGCCGAAGCACTTCGTAACAAGCCTGTTCATCCATCAGGTTCAATAAGCTTATCTGCATCTTTTTGCAGAAAAGTTACGGGTTTCTTTCTTTCACCCCGTTTCTTTATTTGAGCGATAAACAATTTGGTTCCAAGAACAATCAAGATAACCTAAATTTGCCAATTTAGCGATTTCTGATAAGTCGGAAATATCGCAAGAGGAGATTGAAAGGATATTTAGACCATAAAAACGCGAAACAATGGAAAAATCAGCTTTAACCCCATTGCAATGTAGTATCCTCAAATCTGGCAATTGATCAAGAGGAGAAAAATCCCGAATAGGATTTAATCCAATACTAAAGTCTTTCAGGTTAGTTAAACGACTAATCGGTGATAAGTCTGATATTTGATTAGAGTAAAAATTTAAATGCTCTACCTGTATCAACTGTGAAATAGATGACAAATCAGAAATTTGGTTTGAACCACATTGAAGGGTTCTGAGTTTAGTTAATTTGGCAATAGGGGATAAATCTGTAATCTGATTTGATCCACAACAAAGAAAACACAAATTTTGAAGATCGGAAATTGGTGATAGATCGGAAATATTATTGTGGTCAATTATTACTTTTTTCAATAATTTTAAGGAGGAAAATGAAGAAGGAAGGTAATTTATTCTATTTTCTTTTCCGCCATTTCGACTTATCCCAACTTCAAAATTGATTGGAGTGAGGTAATACTCTATCCACTGCCCGCTCAAAATCAGTTCTTCCAACCAAATGCAATCCAATACTTCTTCTGGTAGTTCAGTTAGGCCGCAATTTCCTAAATCCAAAGTTTTGCCTTTGGTCTTCTTATTTCCCGCAATTATCTGAAGTGCAAGTTCCGACATAATAAAACTGTTTAACCCTCAAGAATTTTCAAAATACCGGTCGCCACATCATTCCATGCCACGTCCGGATTCTCATAACTGGATACAGGCTTCCCCTTAAATGGAAGGGCATTCAGGGCGGCAGGAGGGAAAATGAAGTTACCACTTTTGTCTTTAACCTCCCACTGGCAAGGAGACAAAATAATCGGAACCACTCGCACTCCTGCGGAGCGGCGCTCCATAGCAGCCTTTATTTCAATATTCCAAATATAATCGGTATTCAATGAGTTGGCGCTCACTAAAAGAAGGATGATATCCGCATCCCTGATTTTTTCTTTGATGGTGGCATCCCAATCTTCTCCGGGCGGAATTTTGCTGTCATCCCAAGTCTCAAGCAGCCCGCCACGCACCAGAGGGCTCAAGTGTTTCGTCATTGGAAGGAGATACTGATCTCGATCATGCCGTGAATAGGAAATAAAAACCTTTGCCCCTCCCTTCTTACGGTCGGCCGAAGAATCGCCAATATCATCAATTTGGGTAATTCCCCCGTCGTCTTGTATGCGACCTAAAATTTCAAGGGCTGAATAGGTTACTTCATTTTGCTTTTGAGAAAACTCCTGATAGGGAATTATGCCCAACCTGTTTCTCTTTGCGGCTTCGTTAAATTGGGTAAGTAAAACTCTCGCCTCGGGCGCAATTTTGACCAAAAGCTCCAATCCTTCAAGGGTTTTAGCCTCTTGCAAATACCTGATAATCGTTTCTTTCATTGTGGCTTATGGCTTTCGCTTGTTTCAAATACATGGATAATGCTAAAACTACAAAAAGAATACCACTGTGTCTTGGCAGAGGACCAGTCTCCCCTACCCCCACACGCCCCTCTCCTCATCCCTCTCCACCTGCCCCAACACCATCATCGTCTCCAACAACCGCTCGATATCTGCCTTGCGCTTGGCGGTGGCCTTGCCCTCAAAGGCGGCAGCGATGGTGGATAGATCGGCGGGATGGCCTAGCACAGTGAGCACATCGCGCAGCGCAGCGGCCTGGGCGGGCAACTGATCGGGCCAGGAGCGCAAAACCGCTGGCGAAGGCGCAGCCTCCTCTGCCTCGTCGTCCAATAGCCTGGTTTGGATGCCGGGCTGCGCGCCGGGCGACTGATACTCGGGCCTGAGCCAGCGGATGTGACCAGCTGCTTCCTCCGCGGCGCGCTGGGCGTTGAGCTGCACGAGGCGCTCCAGGATCTCGGCCTCCGGCAGATCGGCGGGCCAGCCGTAGGCATCAGCCACGGCGGCGTCGAGCTCGTCGTGCAGCTGGCGGAGCAGGCCGATCAGGCCGCGCTCGTGCGTGCGGCGCTCCTTCTCGGTCAATGCCTCCCCGGCACGCTCTTTCTCCAGCACATTGTATAGGTCGGTGAGCGTAAGGTCGGGGTATTGCGCCTGCTGCCGCTTCCGGTGCGCATCCAAGCGCTCGCCCAACTCGCGGATTCGGGATTTTTGTGGGTCTGTGGGGACGGGGAAAGGGTATTTGTTGAAGCAGTCAGAATGGTTGTAATTTGAGTCATTTCCAACTCCAAGCCAACCACCCATTGAATTAGACCAAATTACGTGAATTCTTGAAGAAAGCACACCTAAAAGATGGGCACTATCAACAGCAACAAATACAATCTTCGCATCAGGCATATATACACCCGGAATAAAGGAAAAAATTCTATGTTTAGCTGTTCTGCAGGTAACAACATACCTATTTAAATTGACTAGAGCAGGTCTAAATGTGCTTCCAGCTTCAGCAAAAAGCCACCATCTATCTCTCCTTGCTGGTCTTTTATTTTGATCTCGATAAGGTTTTACATTAATAAGGAGGTGATTAAATAACTCTGGATACCTCAATAATGCCTCCTCTTTTGTAAGTGGGAAAAAATCAATGACATATTTTTCTTCAAATCGCTGGACAACATCACTTCCAATTAAATATGGTTTGACTACATCTGGAAGACTGTTTGGCGAATAGCCAAACTTTGTAAGCATGTCCGCAGTAAGTCTAAACCCATCTCCAAGGGGAATAACTCCTTGATAAGCTAACCGCTCATTAGACTTAAGAAGTACTGCTTTATTAGTGTCAACACCTACAGTCAAATCTTCATGGATTAAACCCTTTTTTTCAGATAATGTCGTTAGATTCTCTCCACTTTCCTTATTAGCCTGTTCACTTTCTACTAGATTGAGACCTCCAATACATTTTCCAAACTTACATACCGTCATCGCAATCCTAACAGCTGCCCCATCTGTACTATCAACCCATGGATGATCTGGTATTGCGAACACTATCGAAAGGGGGGGATGAGATGAAAGAAATTGATGGATGGTTTTGCGGTTAAATGGTTGGGTGATACTATTGGTTGTGATTAGGCCAAAACGCTCAGAGACCCCGTTCTTTACAAACTCAGCCGATTTATACCACCAATACATGACATAATCTGCTGATTTAGACACTTTTTTATATACACTCCTTAACGCAAGGGTATATTCGTCCCCAAGAACTTTTCTCATCCTCTTATTCCCAATAAATGGCGGATTCCCCACAATAAAATCCGCCTCCGGCCATGCTGCTGGACGCGGGTTCGTGTACGCGTATACGGGCACGCGCGCGTCGGGGTCGGGCACTTCTTCGCCGGTGACGGGATGGGACCGGGTCGTGCGGCCGTCCCAGCGGGTCACGGGCTGCCCCTGGGCGTCGAGCAGGGGCGTGCGCTCGTCCCAGTCGAGCACGGCGTCGCGGTTTTCAACGTTGTGGAGGTCGCGGATGATGGGCTCTGCCAGGCCCTTGAGGCTGCCGCGGGTACGCAGGTGCCATTGCAGGAAGCCGATCCAGAGCACCAGCTCGGCGATGGCCGCCGCCCGCGGGTTGATCTCGATGCCGAGCAGGTTGGCGGGCGTCACCATCACCCCGGCCAGTTCGAGGGTCTGCTGCCCATGGCCGAGTTCGCGCAGGGTGTTGAGCGCCTCGCCTTCCAGGCGTTTAAGCAGTTCGAGGGTCACGTAGAGGAAATTGCCCGTACCGCAAGCCGGGTCGAGGATGTGCAGGCCCGCCAGCCTGCGGAGGAAGGCTTCCACCTCGGCGCGGGCCTTGTCGGCCTTGTCGTCGTGGGCCAGCGCCAGGGCCGCCGTCTGCACCGCCTGCCATTCGGCGCGCAGGGGCTCGATCACGGTGGGCTGCACCAGGCGCTCCACGTAGGCGCGGGGCGTGTAATGCGCGCCGAGTTTGTGCCGCTCGTGCGGGTCGAGGGCGCGTTCGAGCAGGGTGCCGAAAATAGCGGGCTCCACGTCGCGCCAGTCGGCCTCCGAGGCTTCGAGCAGGAGCTGTATCTGGTCGGCGTTGAGTTCGAGCACCGTGGTTTCGGCAAACAGTCCGCCGTTGAAGCGCGGGATACTGGCCTTGAGCAGCGGCGCATAGCCGCCGGTATTCATCTTTTCCCACAAATCGCCCACGGCGTGGAAGAAATGCTGCGGGTTTTCGAGCGAATCTTCCAGCAATTTGCTGAAACTGCGCTCCGGCAGCAGCCCCACGTCTTCGGCAAACATGGTGAAGAGGGTGCGCATCAGGAAGCGGGCCACCACTTCGGGCTCGTGCCGGCCTTCCAGCGAGCGCGCCAGGCGGGCCAGGCGGTCGGCGATCTGCCGGGTGGCCTTGGCGCTGCGGCGGCTCGGGTCGAGACTGAGCGGGTCGGTCCACACCGCGCGCAGGCGCTCGCGCACGCCCTCCTGCGCCAGATCGGCCAGCGGGATGCGGTAGGTCTGCGAATCGGGGAAATGCGCGTAATGCCCGCCCGCCCTGCTCCAGTCGGAGAACAGGGCGATGCTGTGCCCCACATCCACCACGATGAGAAAAGGCGGGCGTCCGCCGTCAATAAGTTCTTCGCGGGGCAGGCTGCGGGCGTAGCGTTCGGCCTGCGCGCGGGCCTTGTCCATGGCCACATCCCAGGTTTTCGCCCCGCGCAGGCCGTGCCCCGTCTTGCGCAGTGCCCGCCGCTCCTCCCCCGCCTGCGAAAGCGGCGCCGGACCCGCATCGGCGTCGGCGCCCTGCTTGGCTTCGAGCACGAAGCAGCCTCGTTTGTAGCAGTCGATAAAATTGCTGCTGCCGCCCGGCGCCGGGATGGTCTTTTCAAACACATAAGCATTCGCCGCTTCGTCGGGTGTCTTGGGCTGCGGCGGCTCCACGCCCAGCACCCCGCAAAGCTCGGTGATAAACGATTGCGCATTGGCCCGCTCTGCCGCGCCGGAGGCGGACCAGCGGTGGAGGAAGGCGGTGATGTCTGGAGAAGTGGACACGATAGCTGGAGCGAGTTTGGGGTTTAAAGGAATTTCTTATTCACCTCTAAAAATAGAAAACCGCATTCATTCCAACAAGTTAATTCCCAATCAGTGTCTCGGGCACGGCTATTTTCATTTTACAATTTTAAACTTTGAATTATATTTACTATTAGTTGATATGAAACCCAAATAGACCCCACAACCCTAATGACATGCACCATTACGCTTTCCTCGTTGGCATCAATGATTACAAGCCGCCAATTTCGTCCCTGCTAACTCCGGTAAACGATATAGAGGCAATTGGCGAAAAACTGGAGAATGAATTTTCCTACCAGGTCCACCATCTTCTCAATCCGGGTAAGGAGCAGTTAGTCAGGTTCTTCAAAGAAGGTATTCCGGAACTCCTGGCAAAAGCTCCGCTCGACAGCAATGTCCTGGTCTATTTTGCGGGACACGGATATGCCGAAGAAACAAAGGAAGGATTGCGAGGATACCTGATTCCCGCTGATGCAACCCGGGCAAACGATACCTGGTTTTCGATGGGAGAAATGCTGGATGCGATTAGAAGCCTGCCCCATCAACATCTGTTGCTGGTGCTGGACTGCTGTTTCGGCGGCGCTATCCGTTGGGCAAGCCGGTTCAGGGGAATCACGGGGTTTGGACTCGACCATGAAATAACGAGCCAACACTACCGGTACTTCACAGAGCACAAGTCCAGGCAAATCCTGACATCCGCCTCCCCCAGCCAGTCCGCGCTGGATTTCCTGGGACACGGAGAGATCGGGGATTACTCCCCCTTTGCTTATGCTTTCCTGAAAGGATTGTCAGGAGAAGCGGACTCCACTCCTGATAAAGTCATTTTAGTTTCTGAACTCTACAATTATTTGCAACACCAGCTTCCCTTGCTCACGGATGAAAAGCAAAACGTAGGACTGGTAAGCTTGCCGGAGCACGACCACGGTGAGTATTTGTTCCCGCTGAATGGATTTAACCCAAACAGCTTGAAGCCCATCGATTTCAATAACCCGTATCAAGGTCTTGCTGCATTTGAACGGGAGAACAAAGATTTCTTTTTTGGCCGGGAAAAAGCCGTTAAAGAACTGCTGGAAAAGGTTAACGCCAATCCCTTAACCGTGGTCGTGGGCGCTTCAGGAACGGGCAAGTCCTCTCTGGTCAAAGCCGGTTTGGCCCCCATCTTGCCGGGCAGAACCGAGATCATGGCCCCCGGCCGGAATCCGGAGGTCGCGGTGAAAAACCTGCCTTCATTTGACAACCTGGTCGTAGACCAACTGGAACAACTGATCACCCAATCGGCAAAAGAAACCGTTGGACCTTTCCTGGAACAAATAGAAGAATGGCTGGCAACAGGGAAAAAAGTGATCGCCACGGTCCGGATCGATTTCGAAAAACAGCTGGAACTACCCGAATCGTTGGCACAAAAATGGGAGGAAGGCAGGTTTCTGATCCCGCCCTTCAGCGCCGAAGAACTCCGGGAGATCATCGTAGCCCCCGCATTGCGTGTGGGGCGTTTCTTCGAGCCGATAAATCTGGCAGAAAGGATCGTGGAGGAAGTGATCCATTATCCGGGTAGCCTTCCGCTGCTTTCCTTTACCATGCAGCAGTTGTTTGAGCATTGCAATGACAAAACAAACTTATTCAGGCGGATTTCGGAACCGGATTACCGGGCCTTGGGCGGTGTGGTGGGCGCTTTGCAGAACAGCGCCGACACCCTTTACCAATCCTTTTCCCAGGAAGAACAGCGGACGATGCAATATCTCATGCTTCGCATGGTTTCGCTGGCGGGAGGGGAAACAGCCGGCCGCCGGGTGATGGAAAGCGAATTGCAATTCGAAGATACAGAAGAGAATACCAGGATGAAAAAAGTGAGCCAGGCCCTTGTCGATGCCCGGTTGGTTCATACTGGCAAAGACGGAGATCACAATCCCTATCTGGAGCCATCTCACGATGCCCTGGTCAGGGTCTGGCGGCGCGTGCAGGAGTGGATCAAGGAATTTGGGGAGGGGAATATCCTTCTGCTAGATAAAGTTGGCGATGCGGTGAACGAATACCAGGCCGGAAATGCAGATCGCAGGAGGCTCTGGGCAGGCAATCCCAATCTGGAATCCGCACAAAAACTGCTCCGGGATCATCCCGCTCTTTTCAACAGGGCCGAAAAAACGTTCATCACCGACAGCCTGGCAGAGAAAAAACGCCGCACCAGAAGAAATAGGGCCATTGCAATGGCAGTGTTTACGGTCATTTCAATTGCGGCTTTTGTGGCATTTCAGCAGCGGGAGGCGGCAAAAGAACAAGCCAAGATCGCCCAGGATGAACTTCACCAACGCGAAATCCAGGAGAGGCTGAAAGAGCGAGGCTACTACAACAAATTCATTCTCGACGGCGATGTGTTTTTCACCTCCCAAGATTACGATTTAGCACTGATCAAGTTCAAACGGGCCGACTCCCTGTATCAAAAATACCTGAGCCAGGAGCAGGATGAATCCCTGCACAGTGGCTTTACCGAATTGAGGAAAAAAATAGACTCCTGCATGTTTTTCATCAAAACAGAATAGGCTCCGGAATGAAAAGCTATGTCATACTCTTCTTTTTGCTGATACCATCGCTCCTTCTGGTCGCCCAAAGCCAGGAAGACTGCGACCTGGCCAACTACAACCGGCTGATCCGCGAAGCGGAGGAATACGCCTACGGCAAGAATGGCAAGGCGGTAAACTACAAAAAAGCCATCGACAAGCTCTTCTCCGCCCGCACCTGCCAGCCGGAAAAGGAATCGGAGGTGAGCAGGAAAATCCTGGAGGTATTCGAAAAAGTAAACGGAGAGCGAAACAGGGCGGAAAAGGCGCTCGCCGACCTGAAACAGTCCAATGTGGAAGTGGTAAAACTCCTTCTTAATAATGCGGATCGCGAGATTTTAAATCTGAATTACGAAAGCGCTTTAACCATCATTAAATCAGCAGCCACACTTCAGGCAGCCAAACAGGAAGTTACTAAATCCTGGCTCGAAATCGCCTTCTGGCATGCCGAAAGCGGCGACTCCCTGCGCGCCATTGCTCTTCTGGACTCTATCGCCGATTTTGCGGAAGTAAAAATTTCCTCCTCAAAGCCTCTTCGCGAGCAGATGAAAGCGATTGATGGTACTCACTTCGAGTACCTTTTTGAAAGAAAGTACTATCCTGAAATGGTGTTTGTAGAGGGAGGAACTTTTTGGATGGGGTGCGATCCAAGTATTGACCGTTTTTGCCTAGATAATGAGCCCCTGCACCAAAAGGAAGTAAGTTCCTTTCTAATGGCCAAATATGAAACTACTGTTTGGCAGTATGCCCTTTATTGTTCTGCTTCTGGTAGAAGCATTAGAGATATTTTAGTTGATACATGGTCCGATCCGGGCGATAATCCCATTACTTTTGTTTCGTGGTTCGATGCTGTGGGATACGCAAATTGGGCAAGTAGACAAAAGGGGGTTAGTGAAGCGATATCTATGAACTTCAATGGAATTTTAACTATCCATCTTGACTCAAACGGCTATAGGCTCCCCACTGAAGCCGAATGGGAGTATGTTGCCAAAGGTGGCAAACTTGGATTAGAGAATGCAATGATCTATAGCGGCAGCAATGATCCAAACGAGGTGGCATGGTATAACAGCAATAGTGGCAATCGAACTCAAAGAGTAGGTGCGAAAAAACCCAATCAACTCGGCATATTTGACATGAGTGGAAATGTATCTGAGTGGTGTTGGGATTGGCATAACTATTACTCTACCGAAAAAACAGAAAAAGACTTCACAGGCCCCATTGGAGATGCTATTCGGGTTATTCGAGGCGGATCTTGGGACCTCGACTTTGTTATATGCCGTGCATCTTATCACGGCAACTTTGACCTTCCTAACCGCAGCAACGACAGCTACGGATTCCGCCTCGCCAAATCTCTTTAATTTCCTTATCTGTTATTTAGCCACGAATGAGCATGAAAATTTTCCGATATGATGAAAATTCAGCTTTTTATTATCCTTTTCCTTTCCCACCTCCCTATTCTTCTCGCCCAACCCCAAGAGGACTGCGACCTTTCCAACTACAACCGGCTGATCCGCGAAGCGGAGGAATACGCCTATGGCAAGAATGGAAATGCAGTTAACTACAAGAAAGCCATCGACAAGCTCTTCTCCGCCCGCACCTGCCAGCCAGCTAAGGAATCGGAGGTGAGCAGGAAAATCCTGGAGGTATTCGAGAAGGTAAATGGGGAGCGGAATAGGGCGGAAGCAGCGCTGCGCCAGGTAGAAAAAGAAAAGGCCGCTACCGAAGAACAACGAAAAATCGCCCAGCAGAATTTTGAAATGGCCCAGAAGGCCACGGAGGAGGCAGAAAATGCCCTTAACGAATTAAAAAAATCAAACGAAGAAGTCGTTAAGCTTCTCCTGGAAAATACTGAACGCGACATACTCAATCTAAGGTTTGAAGACGCCTTGGAAAAAATCAAAGCATCCGCTAGTTTAGGCTCGCTGAAATATCAGGTAACCAAAGCCTGGCTGGAGATCGCCTTCTGGTACGCTGAAAGTGGCAATAGTGGCCGCGCTTATGCATTAATTGATTCTCTTGCAAGCTATGCAACAATCAACCTGCAAACAACCATGAGTCTTCGCGAGAAGATGAGTGCTATTGATCCAATTCACTTCAAATTCCTTTGGGAATGCAAATACTATCCAGAGATGGTTCCGGTTGAAGGTGGAGTTTTTATTATGGGTTGTGAAAAAGACATGTTTGAGTATTGCTCCGATAGAGAGAGACCAAAACATAATCAACCAGTTGAATCCTTTAAAATTGCAAAATACGAAACTACCGTATTGCAGTATGCCTTATTTTGTGCAGCAACCGGAAAAAATATAAAAGCTCACTTAATACCAGCATGGTCAGAACCCGGTAATAACCCTGTAGTAAATATTAGATGGTACGATGCGTTATTTTATGCAGATTGGGTTTCACAACAAAAAGGTGGAACATTTCGACTGCCCACGGAGGCAGAGTGGGAATTTGCGGCACGAGGTGGTAATGGTAGTACTTCTAGTTTCACTATATACAGTGGTCATAACATTCTGGACTCAGTTGGTTGGTTTCATGACAATAGTGGTGGTCGAACCCAACCAGTTGGCCAAAAAAAAGCTAACGCTCTTGGCTTGTACGATATGAGTGGGAATGTAACCGAGTGGTGCTCAGATTGGTATGCAAGCTATGTAGATAATCCAAACGCGGGTTACTCAGGCCCTGTAGATGGTGACTTCCGAGTATTACGCGGAGGAGATTGGTTTGGCTTAGGCAAGCATTGTTCCGTATTTATTCGAAGTAGTGAATCCCCACTCAGTAGTAGTGATAGTCAAGGATTTCGGTTAGCACAATGATATTACATATTACAATCCCCAACCATGCCACAAAAACTCCAACTCCTCCCTATCCTTTTCCTCTTAACCCAACCCGCTTCCGCCAACAACCCCGATACTTCATACGATGTACTAATTGACCAGGCGCTCGAAGAGGTAATGTTTCAGGCTTATATCGACAGCCTGGAGCGGGCCTTCCAGTACCAGACCGGGCTGGTGAGTATCGGAAACGGGCTTGCCACAATCGCCGTTCCGCCAGGGTTCAAATACCTGGATGGGCCGACCAGCGAGTTCATTTTTACCAAATTATACGGCAACCCGCCCAGCGAACCCGGCTATGAATCGCTCGGCATGCTCCTGCCCGAAGGCCGGTCGCCCCTTGACGACTCCTGCTATGTGATCGATATCCATTTCTACGACGAAGGCTATATCGACGACTCGGACGCCAAAGGCCTCGATTTCGACGAATTATTCATAACCATGCAGGAAGACATACGCATGGCCAATCCCGAACGCATCGAGAACGGATACCTGCCCATTGAACTCGTCGCCTGGGCATCACCTCCCTATTACGACGATCAAAACAAAAAACTCCATTGGGCCAAGGAATTGAAGTTCGGAGATTCTGAAGAAAATACGCTGAATTACAATATCCAGATCCTGGGGCGCAGGGGCTATCTCGAACTAAACGTCGTCGGTGAAATATACCTTCTGGAGCAGATCAAAAGCGAGATCGACCCCGTACTCGCCAGCGTCAATTTCGAAAAGGGCCATACTTACAGGGAGTTCAACCCCAATCTAGACGAAGTTGCCGGATACGGCATCGGTGGCCTCATCGCAGGAAAATTGCTCCTGAAAGCGGGCCTTTTCGCCAAATTGGGCCTGTTTCTCGCCAAGTTCTGGAAAGTGCTGCTGATTGCCCTCGCCGGCGCCGGGACCTTTATCCGAAGAATTGTCAGAGGAAACAGGAGGGATCGCGGGGCGGGGATCGAGGAACGGTGAGGTATTTCAAAAAGGAACACATCCGCGAAGGACTACTCTCCGGCTTCCGCGATTTCGAAGACGCTGTCCAATATGCCTGCGCCTCCTCGACGGGCATCCGTACCATCATCACCCTCAAAGTGAAAGACTATTCAAAGGCCAAATCCGCCATCCACACCCCAAATAGCTTTCTGACCCTATTCAGAGAAACAAATCACCGAATCACGCCGGAATAACCCACACTTAACACAAATGTTCCAATAACCTATGAATGTCAATACACTATTGACAACATATTTGTGATTTCATAAATTTACCCTGAATTATTCACCAAAAAACCAAAATATGAAAAAACTGCTTCAAAGGCTGCTCCGCGCCATCGCCAACTGGATACGGAGGTGCCTGCCCGCTTACAATCCCGCCGCCTGGAACGACGCTAACGGAATTCAGCACCACAACAATTGCTATAATTACGCCTGCAATCACGCAACCGGCACCTTCGCCCAACCCGGCAGAGGAACGGGCGCCATGTATGCCTCCCTGAGTTGCGACGACGTAAGCGCGGGGGCTGTATCGGACGGCCTGGCCGCTATCGACTGTGATGCCGGATGCGGTTGCAATGATTGCTGCCACCAGGTGGCGCTCGTCGTGGCCCCTGACTGGGATTTCCATTGGTACAGAAAAGACCGCGATGGCAAATGGTCGCACAAACCAGGTTCAACCCAAGCCACCAACCTGGATCAAAGCGGAAACATTATCACCGACCCCCGCACGGCAGACAGAGGAAGATATACCCATTTTTGCGGCTGCTTCTGCGTATGCAAAGGGAAATTCACCATCAACTAATTCCTTGAACCATGGCAAATCAACATAATCCGGTAACCATACAACTGCTCGCCTTTTCCGGCAGGCCCAACCCTTCCTGGACGGCAAGTGAAGACCTCGTAAAAGCTATCGAGGCTTCCGTAAAGGAATCTGAAAAAAAATCCTACAGAGGCGAACTGCCTTTCCCACAACTCGGGTATCAAGGCTTTGTGATCGAATCTTCCGGAAAATCTTCCGGCCTTCCCGGCCATATCAGAGTCTTCCGAGGCATTCTTTTCATTGGAGGCCCTGGACAAAAAATGCGCAACCTGGAAGACTCCCAAAACCTGGAGCGGCTCCTCATCGATGAAGCCGTGAAAGAAGGTTTCGGTGAAATATTAAAAGAACTGGGCGTGAAATAACCAGCAAAATCATATCCTATTATTCTCAAACCTCAAAATCATTCATCCCTATGATCGTCTCAGCCTCGGAAGTGACCATCGTCACCTTTCCCGCCAATGCCCCGGATACAACCTATCAATCGTCTGACATTGACTTTTTGAAAAACAACCTGACCGGCATTCAATCCATCGGCCAGGCTTTCGTCAGCTACGAAGGCGAATATGCCGTGGCAGTGGTCGGACTCGATGCCAGCAACAACCCCATTCTCGGCGACAGCGGCTTAGTGGCGCTCCCATGTCCTCCCTATTGCGGAAAAGACGGTTCGCCCCAACGTGTCGATTTTCAGACGGCTTTGGGAAATTTCTAATCCGATAAAACGAAGCGGTCTTTCTCCATAACGGCTCCCGGAACATGGCTCCTCCTCTGCCTGCTTCCCCTCGCTGCCCTTGCGCAGCCCGACCGCCTGTTGTTCAACAAACTCACACAGGCCGAAGGACTCTCGCAGACGAGCAACCACGCAGTGCTCAAAGACTCGCGCGGCTTCGTATGGATCAGCTCCCTCAACGGACTCAACCGCTTCGACGGCCAGGAGGTAAGGGTCTACAAGTATCGGGCAGGCGACCCTCACTCCCTGCCCGACAACTACATCCAGAGCGGTATCTACGAAGACAGGGAAGGCAACCTCTGGTTCAGCACCTACGAGGCCCTGGTCTGCTATGTGCGCGACAAGGACCATTTCGTGAGTTTCCGCGACACGGCGGCCGACGGGCGTCCGAAAATGGGTTATCACCTGGCTTTTATGGACAAACAACGCCTCCTCGGCGTCATCGTCGAAGAAGAGGAATTCCGCCTGTTCGACCTGGGCGCAAGACGCTGGACCAAGCGGCATAAACTCGCCGGCACGACCCGCTGGGCCCTGCCACTCTACGATCGCAACCAGGCCCTCGAAGGCATCCTGGCTCCCTCCGCCGGCGCCCCCGGGGCTTATTTCTACGACCTGAAAGGATCCTATCAGCTCCGGTTCCCCAACCTCCGCCTAACCGACGCCGTATGGATGGGCGACACCCTGCTCTTCGCCGCGAACCAGGGCTTGCTCACCCAACTTCCCAACGGCCAAACGACCCTCTACCCCACCCCGGGATGGCTGCCCGACCAGCTCTGCCTGTCGAAAACCGGCCAGGTGTTCATCTCCACCATCAGCAACGGGCTTTGGATGGCTGACCGCAACGACCTTTCTTCGGCCGTGCAATTCGCCCACGACCCGAAAGACCCCCTCAGCCTGGCATCCAACAATACCACCAGCGTCTGGGAAGACGCCGGGGGCGGCCTTTGGGTCGGCGTCTACGGCATAGGGGTCAATTATACCCAACCCTCGAAGGTGAAGTTCCAAACCCTGGACATGGGCGAGTTGTTCGGCATCACCGACCGGGAAGTGGGCGTCCACGCCATGGCTGAAGACCGCGAAGGCCGCATCTGGTGCAGCACCCGCAAACAGGGGGTGTTTGTGCTGTCGCCCGGCCTGGCCCCCCTCCTTCATTATTCCAAAAAAAATCCGCTCCCCCACACCCTGCCCGGCGACGATGCATTTTTCCTGTTCTTCGACAGCGAGTCGAGGTGCTGGGTTTTTACCTGGAACGGCCTGGCCGTTTTGCTGCCGGGACGCGAGCAGTTTGAGCTGGTCGAAAAGGGACGCCCCTTTCTCCACGGTATCGAGTTGCACGACCGGCAAATCCTGCTTTCGCCTCACGAGGGCGGACTGGTCTTGACCGACGGCCACAGAGCCCCCCTCCGCCCGGTTTCGGGTCCATCGGGGGTGTTCACGCACCTGTTCCAGCACGGCAAAGGCTGGGTATTCGCCTGCAACAACCTCAGCTCCATCCAGGTATTTGATCCTGCCAATTCTTTCAGCCTGTTGCGCGAGCTGCCCATCAAGGGCGAAATTCTAAATTACTACGAACCGCCCGGTAGCGACACCCTCTGGATCGCCACCCAAAACGGGTTGGTGCGCCTCGACCTGCGATCCTGGCAGTGGAAGACCTATACCGAGGCCGACGGCCTGCCCGACCAACTCGTCTACTCCGTGACAGCCGGCCACGATGGTCTCCTGTGGCTTTCCACCAACCGCGGAATCGCCAGTTTTCAACCGCGGGAAGAGCGTTTTCACCCCTTCGACCGGATGGACGGGCTGCAGGGAATGGAGTACAACAGCCACGCCTTCCTCCGGCGGGCCAACGGCGAACTCTGGTTCGGCGGAGCCAGGGGCATCGACAGGTTCAGGCCGGAACAGGTCAGGCTCCTGGCAGCGGCGCCCAAAGTGCAGTTCACCCGCCTGCTGGTCAACGATGCCGAGCCCGGCAGCCTGGTGTGCAGAAATACCGGCGCCGTCAACGTCTCCGAAATGGAGAAACTGGTTTTCCCCTACCGCGAAAACACGCTGAGCTTCGCCTGCGCCGCACTTGAATTCAGCAACCCTTCGAAAAACCTGCTCCGCTACAAGATGGAAGGCTACGATGCCGACTGGGTCCTGACCCGGCCTTCCGGGCTGATCCGGTATCCCAACCTGCCGCCCAACGACTACCGCCTGGTCGTGCAGGCCGCCAACTCTGACGGCGTATGGTCTGAGGCCAAAGTCCTGGAGATCGTCATCCGCAAACCCTACTGGCAGCAATGGTGGTTTGTCGCACTGGTATTTGCCACCCTGTCCGGGACTTTGTACGGCATTTACCGCTACCGGCTCGGCCAGGTACTACGCATCCACCGCATCAGGAGCCAGATTTCAGACGACCTGCACGACGCCATCGGTTCCACCCTGAGCAATATTCAGATACTGATCGCCCTGATCAGGCAAAAACTGAAGAAGGAAAGCGAAGTGACCAGCCTCCTCGGGCGCATCGAGGAAGAGGTGCAGGGCAGCGCCGACTCGCTCGACGACATCATTTGGAGCATCAATCCCGACAACGACCCCCTCGACGCCGTGCTGGCCCGAATCCGGCGGTTTGCCACAGAAATTTTCGAAGCGAAAGAGATCGAAGGCGCCATTTTTTTCCCGCAACACACCGAAAGCCTGCGGCTCGACATGGGCCGGCGCAGGCAGTTTTTTCTCCTCTTCAAAGAAGCTGTCAACAACATGGCGAAGTATTCTCAGTGCAAAAAAGCCGAAATTACAGTCGACTGCGAAAACGGCGCCCTGCTCATGACCGTCGCCGACGACGGGGTGGGCTTCGACATAAATGCCCTGCCAGAAGGATGCAACGGCATGAAAACCATGCGCGACAGAGCCGGAAAGCTGAAAGGAACTTTGGATATTCAGTCCTCGCCAGGCAATGGAACGAAAGTCAGCCTCCGTTTCCCTATCACAGAAATTCGCGATTGACAGCCTGCCGATAAACCACCATTTTGTGCACCATGAAAATCATCATTTACGAAGACGACGACAAGCTGCGCAAATCGATGTCGCTGCTGATTGACGGCGCCCCGGGTTATTCCGTCGCGGGCGATTTTCCCAACTGCAAAAACGTGGAGGAAGAAGTCCGCTCCCTGGCCCCCGACGTGATCCTGATGGATATCGACATGCCGGAAGTCGGCGGCATCGAGGGCGTGGAACGCGCCAAGACGGTGCGTCCCGACGTGAGAATCCTCATGCACACGGTTTTCGACGACAACGACAGGCTCTTCGCCTGCCTCAAGGCCGGAGCCGACGGCTATTTGCTCAAAAAGACCCCTCCCTCCAAATTGCTGGAAGCCCTGCACGATATCTACACGGGCGGCGCACCGATGTCGCCCGGTATCGCACGGCGGGTATTGACCACTTTCCACCAGATCAGACCGGAAATTCCCAAATACGGGCTGACGCGCCGGGAAAAGGAAGTGCTGCAATTGCTTACGGAAGGGTACACCTATAAGACCATTGCCGGCCACCTGAACATATCCATGGATACCGTTTCAACCCACCTGCGCCACATCTACGCAAAACTCCACGTCAACTGCGCCACGGAAGCCGTGGCAAAGGCTATCCGCGAACGCCTGGTGTGATAAATCACAGAATCTCGTGATTTCGCACCTTCTGGTTTAGGGCCATTTTTGTGATGTCATTTTTTCCCCCTGAAAGACATCCAATATGAACCCTGACAACCAATACCAGCCCCAAAGTGAATTCATCAGCCAGATCAACGACCGGCTCGGCGACCGGCTTTTCGACCCGGAACTCACTGTAAAAAAAATCCTGCGGCTCGTCTTTATGAGCCGCACGGATTTTCACCGCAAACTCAAACGCGAGACTGGCCTCTCAGCTACAGCCTACATCCGCCGCGAGCGATTGACAAGGGCGAGGAAATTGCTTTTGGATAATTCGCAAACTCCAGTCAACCAGGTATCACAGGCAGTTGGATTCGCAAACTCCAGCTATTTTTCAAAAAAATTCAAAGAATTGTTCGGGTGTGGGCCTGGAGAATTGAAAAAGCAATCCAGGAAAGTTTTAAAAAGAGATGCGCCGATTAATTGCGATTGAAATTCACAACAAATGTTCCCACCGATAAGCCTGGATGAATAAAAAAACGATTTTAAGAAATGAAAACACCACATAGACAAATTAATGAAATTGTCAATGATCTGGCCTGGTTGTGGGAGGAAACAACTGGAGATCCGTCCATTTGTATCGCAATTATTGACGGAAATATCAATAAAAAACATCCAGCATTAGTTGGCTCCAATATAACATCGATAGAAACTTTCACTGGAGAACAAGCTGGTGAAAACGGGTTAGCGGCCAGCCATGGAACACATATAGCAAGCATCATTTTTGGCCAACACGGCAGCGAAGTAAAGGGGATTGCACCCAAATGCAAGGGAATAAATTTGCCGATATTTCATGACGCCCCTGAGGGAAAAATACAACCTTGTTCGCAACTTGATATGGCAAGGGCTATCATGATGGCTGCAAATGCAGGCGCTCAAATAATCAATATAAGCGGGGGTGAATTAAGCGATAGCGGGGTTGCCCACCCACTGCTCTCCCAAGCAATCCAACATTGTTTTGACCGGAATATCCTGATTGTTGCGGCTGCAGGCAATGACGGATGTGATTGCATGCATATCCCTGCCGCTTCATCCTCTGTATTGGTAGTCGGGGGAATGGATACGAACGGAAATCCGCTCAGTTTTAGTAATTGGGGAGCAGCCTACTGGTCTCATGGTGTTCTGGCGCCTGGAGAAAATATACTCGGCGCAGACGATAAATCAGGCGTTATGCCCAAAACAGGAACCAGCTTTGCCGCACCTATTGTCTCTGGAATTGCCGCCCTCCTCTTGAGCACCCAGATAAAAAAGGGCGCCAAAACCGACCCCCTCCTCGTCCGCCAAGCCCTCCTTGAAAGCGCTGACGGCTGCATCAACCCAGATAGTATGGATTGCCAGCGCTTACTAAGGGGACGAATAAACCTCAAAAAGGCCTGTTTAATAATGGATTCTATTGTCAATTTAAAAAAAGAACCTAATATGGAATTGCAAACACCAACTCAATTATCAGCCCAAAGTACAGAGGCGCTACAAGTTCCAATTGCCAATGAACTTGCGACACAAGGCATTTCGCCTTCTTGTAAAGGAGATTCCTCCTGTTCATGTGGTTCAAAGGAACCGGAACAAATGGAACAAAAAGTATTTGCCCTCGGAACATTGGGCTATGACCTGGTCTCCGAAGCGAGAAGGGACAGTATCATTCAACATTTTACCAAAGGAAACCCCTCGGACCCCAACAACTTCCTGGAATATTTAAGTAACAATCCTTGGGAGGCAGCCTCTGTTACCTGGACACTCAACCTGAATGCTACGCCTATATATGCCATCATTCCCGATGGTCCTTTTGCAGCGAATGGCTACAAAATCCTTCAGGATTTTTTGAGCGCCCAAATAAATGAAGGAAGTGATCGAATATCAGTGCCAGGATTCATCGTTGGAAAAATGAGGCTGATGAGTGGCCAGGTAGTTCCTGCAATCGTTCCTGAGTTGCGGGCGATGTACAATTGGAATACCAAAACCCTTTTGGAAACGGTTCTTGGCTCTGAGCCCGATCAGGGAGCCAAGCCAAATGAAAAGTTGGCCTATGAACAGCGGCATTCAGCAGTAAGAAATTTTTTGGAGCGGGTGTACTATGAGCTTCAGAATCTCGGAATATCTCCACAAGACAGGGCCATTAACTACGCTGCCACCAATGCCCTGAATACCGCTTTGATTTTTGCAGAAGCCCTTAAAGACGATATGCAACTGGATAATATTGAAGCTGAACGCAGCTCAATCTGCCGTCAGGATTCCGACTGCTGGGATGTACTCCTGACTTTTTTCGATCCTGAAAAACAACTATCCCGGGCAAGGAAACTGTATCGTTTCACCGTCGATGTAAGCGATGTCTGCCCCGTAATGGTTGGAGCCGTCAGATCCTGGTCAGTTCGTTAACCTATCATCCCAATCCTGAGTGCATTGAAATACTCAAAAACATATTAAACTGATTCAACATGAAACTTCCAAAGCTTTCGACCTCCGTAAAAAGAAAAAAAGTGGCTATACAGGGATTCTCAACTGGTAATGTTACCCCAAGCTGCTCATGTACAGAAGACATAGACGAAATCTCAGATTCAGATAGCCCTGACGATCACCTTTTGCTGGAAGAAATTTACGAAGACACTGATGTCTTCGATGATGTTCAAGAAGATTTTGAGCAATCAGATGATTCCAGCACCGCAGAGCCGGGTGATTACGATCAGGAATATTGATCTACCCACCTCCCCAATCCTGAGTTTTATGTTTTATCATTAACCAATAAATTCCTTATTATGAAACTTCCTGTTCAAGCACAATTTGTGCCCCATTCACCTTCAGAACAGTCACTCGCATCCAGTGGCATCCAATTGTCGCAAAACTGGGCCTGCCGCGCATGCTTGTGGGGATGTAGGAGACTCCCCAGCTGGCCCAGGGCATTGAGAAGACTCTGCCGAGCAGCATGTGAAAGAACTGTCTGCTAGGCTGCTACCTGTTGGAGTTTTGAAATGTATCTCACATCTAAAGGACGAGCGCTATTTATGGATCTCGCCCAACTAGTGTGAGATACATTTTTCTAACTATAATGCAACTCCCCCCCTACTCCATCTCCCCCAAAATAACCTCCTCCAACTCCCGCTCCGTCTCCTCTCCATACCCCTCCTGCGTCAAAATGATGATGCCGTCCCGGTCGATCAGATACAGGGTGGGGTAGGCCGTGACGCGGTACTGCTTAGCAACCTCCTTAGCTCCCAGCAACACCGTGTAGGTCACGCCCCGCTTGGCCAGGAAAGGCCCGATATCGTCCTCCACCGTGTCGAAAGGGTTGAGGCCGATCACTGTCAAGCCCCGCTCGCCGTACTTTTCGTGGAGCCGCTGCAAGGCGGGCAAGGCCAGCATGCAGGGGTAACACGATTTGTAAAAGAAGTCGGCCAAAACGAGGCGGCCACGCAGGTCTTCCAGACGCACCTTCTCTCCGGCAATGGTGTGGAGCTCCCAGGCGGGCGCGATCGTGTCGGTGGGCAGCGGGTCGGGACGCTTGTAGGGCACGTAGTCCTTGAACTGGTATTGGGGGCGTAAGGCCTCCAGGGTCAGAAGGCCTTCATCGGTCAGGTTGTTCAGCTCGTGCCTGGTCAGGACGATCTTTTCGTACTGGCACATGGTATCATTGTCCATCACCAGATCATAGATCGTGATATATTGCACGGGCAAATAATCGGCCTTCGCGATCCAGAAATGATACTCCTCCCGCAAAGTCTTCATCATGTCGGCGCTGTCATTCACCGGGAGCTCGTTGACCTGAATGCGGTAGCAGGGAATGCCGTTACAGACCTCCTCCCCCAGATACCGGAAGGTGAACATGGTGTCCGTAAAATCTTCGCCCTGTAGCAGCGGGGCGCTTTCCGGATGGGTCAGCGGAGAAAAGAACTCGTAGTTGTGGCGCCTTGCCCGGATTTCCTCCGCCCATTGCACCACCGGCATGACGGTGGCCACGCTGTCCTCCCCGGAATAGATCGTCACCAACTCATCGCCAGTGTACATGACATCCCCCTTGCTCCCATTACCCCAAAAGGTTTGACTGCGAAACGCCAAATGGAACAGGGTGTCTTCCGGCAATTTTTTGAAATGGCAATTGAAAGTAGTTTTAACCGTATCCTTGTCATCCATGTATTTCATGTAGCGGGCCATCTCATAGTAGCCGTTTTCCACAGATTGGCATTTTTCGAAGGCCTTTTTCAGAATATCAACCGCCGCCTGAGCCGGTGCGGTATGAACAGAAATAAACAGGAGCAGGGGAATCAGGATCTTGGTCTTCATGGTCTGGTCTTTTTGGATTCCAGCTGAAAATAAGCAATTCAAACCTGACCTGCAATAGAAATACCGAAACGGCAAAAAGCCATTTACAATTACCCCTCATATAAGACACTTTAGATTACGCTGGGCATAACTTCCCAATTTAAAAAGTTCAGGATGTACCCCCTCCCGGCCTTAGCCGGTTTGCCGTCAAGAATGGTCAGAACTGTGATCTTTATGATCCATGTGATTAACTTGATTTTAATCATATTCATCAAAAGAATCATAAAGATCACAGTTCAGACAGTTTAGCCAGCCCGGCGAAATGTAAGCCGGTTTTAGGCAAAGCGGCGACAGCCTTGTTTTTTTGGTACTTTTTCAACAAGGAAAAAGTACATGGTCAGGTTGAACATGCCATTGTGCCTTTACACCGGACATGTGTCGAAGAGGACTTCGACACTACATCAGGATCACTCAACTTTAATTACACATATGTTCCAAATCCCCCCTCCCCTCTCCCACCCCTTGACAATCCATTTAACTTTTCTTACATTTATGCCTTCCCCGACTGCTTGCTGGTAAAAGTATTACGCCCTTGTGAAAGGATAGCTTTTCCAATGTCCCCCAATCCCAAAAAACCATGGAGCACCACAAGCCCCCATCCCAAATTTTTTACCCTGCCCCGGCGCCGCCCCCGACGGCAATCCGCCGGGGTGTCCCTTCTTCGGAAAGCCTTCCCTGTTATTTCCTGAAAAAAATCGACCACCACCTTGAAGCCCACTATTCCGACCGCTCGCTTTCGGTGAGCAAACTGCTGGCCCTGACGCACATGAGCCGCACCGACCTACACCGCAAGATGAAACAGGCAGTGGGGATGTCGGCCACGGAATACGTGCGCGTCTTTCGCCTGCGGAAAGCCATGGCGCTCCTCAGGTCGCATCCCGGCCTGAGCATGGCCGAAGTGGCATCGGCAGTGGGCTTCTGCAACCAGGGCTACTTCTGCCGGCGCTTCAAAGAGCTGGCAGGGGTGAGCCCCGGGAAATGGAGATGATTCGCTGAGCTTTTTTGACCCAAAAAACCGATAATAATGACGCTTCGAGAAACCTCGCTGCTTTGCCTGTTGTCCGCCGCGATGACCTGGGCTTGCTTGCTCCCCGCCCATGCCCAGACCCGCGATTACCACATCCTGATCAACAACTTCCGCTTCGACCCGCTCGAAAGCATGCCCGACATCGCCCAAAGCCTGAAAGCCAGACCCGCCCCGGCCGACAGCTCCTACCAGCTCGTCCAATTCCGGCAACCACTCGGCAGGAAGGAAATGGACTTGCTGAAAAACGAACTGGGACTGAAACTCGACCAGTATTTCCCCCATTTCACTTACCTGGAATTTCTTAGCGATAAGCAGCTCGAACGCCTCCGCAGCCTCCCCTATTTCAGGTGGAGCGGACCCTTTGAACCGGCCTTCAAAATCTCGCCCCAAATCGGGAAAAACACTTTCGAATCGAAAAAACGGAAAGATGAAAAAGGCTTCGTCCTGCTCCTGCTCCTGCATAAAGGCAGGCCCGCCGGACAAGCCCTCGAAGCCCTCGCCACACTGGGTATCAAACCCCTCCAAACCTTCGACCATTCCAAAACCGGCGGCGCCAACCGCATCCGGGTGCGGATCTTTTCGCTCAACGACCTGCCCAAATTAGCCCAGATACCGGCCGTTGCCTGGATCGAGGAAGAAGGCGATATCACCCTCGACAACGGAGGCGTGACCGGACTGATCCAATCCAATAACGCCGCCAATACGCCCATCCACAACAACAATATCAGAGGCGAAGGGCAGATCGTGGGTGTCATCGACGCCATGCTCGACATGAACCACTGCTTTTTCAACGATCCGGCCAATGCGAATGCAGGACCGGGCCACCGGAAAGTCGTGGGCTTCCGCTCCGACAACCCCACCACCTTCGCTGCGGGAGCTACCTGTATTTCGGGACACGGCACCCACACCGCCGGCACCATCGCAGGCTTCAACGCGGGCGACGCCAACAACGGCATCGCCTTCAACTCGCGGCTGAGCTACGGCGACCTGAGCGATATCCAATTCTCCACCGGCACGGGCACCCGCACTTTTCTCGAATACCTCAACGCAGCCCGCAACGACGGCGCCTGCATCCACTCCAACAGCTGGAGCGACAAGGCATCCGGCGTGCAAAACGCCTATTCGGCCCTCAGCCAGGACCTCGACCAATTCACATGGGACAATGAAGACCACCTCGTCGTGGTGTCGTCGGGAAACAATATCGACACCAATAGCGATGGGGTCAACGACAGCCCCAGCCCCATCCGCCCTCCTTTTTCTTCGAAAAATGGCCTCTGCGTAGCAGCCTCCTCGGAAGCCAATACCGCCAATGTCTCCACCGGCGGGCTCGGCCCCACCTTCGACAACCGCCGAAAGCCCGAAATCTACGCACCCGGCTCCAACACGACCTCCTCGCAGGCGGGCACCAACTGCACCACCTTCGCCTGCGGTGGCAGCAGCATGGCCACCCCGGCTGTGGCGGCCGCCGCGGCCCTGGTCAGACAATACTACATGGACGGCTGGTACCCCTCCGGTACCGCCCAGCCGCACCATGCCTTCACCCCCTCCGGCGCGCTGATCAAGGCTACCCTGCTCAACAGCACCCGCGACATGACCGGCAACGACGCCTTCGGGCAAGCCGGTCCCGTCAACGGCTACCCCACCAACCTCGAAGGCTGGGGCGGCGTGGTGCTCGACGACGCCCTCTATTTCAACGGCGATGCCAGAAACCTCCAGGCATGGGATGTCAGGCACGCGGGCGGCCTGCTCACCGGCGAACAGCACGTCTACAACCTCAACGTGGCCACCAACGGCCAGCCCCTGAAGGTCACCCTCAGCTGGACCGAGCCCCCGGCCGCCAACGCCAGCTTCGGCAACCCCGTCATCAACGACCTCGACCTGAGGGTGGTGGCCCCGGATGGGACGACGTTCTTTCTCGGAAACGACTTCAACGCCAGCCAGTCCAGAGCCAACGGCGCCACCACCGACCAGGTGAACAACGTGGAAATGGTGCTGGTGAACGCCCCCCAGACCGGCCTGTGGCGCCTGGAAGTCAACGGCACGCTGATCAACCAGGGCAATCCCGGCCAGGGCTACGCCCTCGTGGCAACGGCCGACACCAACAATCCGCCTCCTTCCACCGGTGTGCAGAACACCCTGGTCGTGCTGACCACCCTTCCCGGTACCAACCCAGGAGGAGCGCCCTCCCAACCCAACGCCCAAAACCTGATCAACGAGGTGAACGCCTACATCAGCGAGGTGAGCTACGGGCAGACGACCATCGACCCCGTTTTCGCCAATGTGACCCTCACTACTTCGCTCGGCACCTACCTCGCCATCCAGAACAACCCGTTGATCGAGATGGCCGAAGACGCCATCGCCCAGCTCGTAACCGCCAACCCCGGCGTGTTCGACCGCGGCACCGCCGACCCCGCCGACGATATCGACCGCATCGTGATCCTGATCAACGACCAAAACTTCACGGGCGACTGGGCCACCACAGGGCCCTGGCCTTACGAACTGCCCGCCGGCCTCACCCGCCCGCTCTCCGTCTCGGTGAGCTCCGTGTTCAACGACCCGGAGCGGCGGCTGAACCACGCCATCTGCCACCAACTGGGCCTCGTCGACCTCTACAATCACCCTGGCGTGGTCTTCGCCCAACCGCATGTCGACAACTGGGACATCATGGCCAATACCAATACCGTGCAGCCTATGGCCTGGTCGAAAGAGCGCGCCCTCTGGCTCAGTTCCCACCACCCCAACAGCATCCGCTGGATACCCCGGCCGGCGCCGGGAGCCCCGGTCAACCAGACCATCCCGCTCAACTGGCTCAGCTCCACCGACACCGGCAACCCCAGGGCCATCGCCATCGGGCTGACGCCCAACGTGGCCAACCTGGCCAATGAGAACGTGTTTTACTTCATCGAAGCCCGCACCTCCACCATCGGCACGACCGATGCCCTCCTGCCCGAAGACAACGTGGTGCTGCTCTACTACGTCAACGAAAACATCGCGCAGGGCGAAGGCCCTCTGCGCATCATCGACCAGAACCTCACCACCCCCAACAACCTCGACGACGCCGGCTTCGGCACGGGCGCCATACCCCCGCCCGGCGGTACCGGGCTCGACATCAATGTGCTGGCGCCCACCGGATCGGAAGCCTTCCGCATCCAGATCAACTACGACCCGCCCGCCACCGACAACGATATGAACATCCGCGTCGGCGACCCGCATTGGACGAGTCCCGACATCTGGGTCGACTCGCAGGAAGACGACTTCGACGTGGAAAGCGGGCGTGCGCCGGCCGACAGGGGCAACGCCCCCATTGCCGGAGAAGACAACCGCATCTATTTCACCGTCTATAACCCCGGTCCCGGCGACGCCTTCGATGTGACCGTTTCCGTGCGGGTTTCCGAGCCCTACCACACCATCGGCGGGGAAGCAGACTTCAACCGCTTCGTCAACCAGAAATTCTACACCCGCATCGACGCCGGCACGAGCGTGACGGACTTCGTCGTCTGGCGGCCCAACCTCGGCGACGACCCTCACTCCTGCATCAAAGTGGAAATACTGGAAGTCTTCAACGACGTCAATGACTACAACAACGCGGCCCAGGAGAACGTGCAGGTCGAGGAAAGCGGCACGGCCAGTCCTTACGAGCCGGTGGAGTACCGCTTCAGCGTGACCAACCCCTACGACTACTACCAGCTGTTTTACTTCCGCATCGAAAACCTGCCGGCGGGCTGGACCTATCATTTTCTCGAAAGCAAAAAAGGCCTCTCCGCGCACGAGCGCTACGAAGGCACGCTTACCGTGCAGCCTCCCGACGATGCCGAGGTTTGCACCGACCACCAAATATACGTGACCAGCTGGATGCCCCGGGGCAATACCCTGGTGCAATACGGCGGCGCCACCCTGCAGGTCAACCTCCGCAACCGCACCACCCTGACTGCCGATACCAGGCTGGTGCGGTGCGACAAGGTCAACACCACCGCAGCTTATGAACGAACCAAGCCAAAATGCTATCAGCTTTATACCGCCGGCTGCACCGACCCTGTGCGGGCCAATGAAGAGATCGTGCTCCGCTACGAAGACCCGGATGGCAATCCCGTGTACCGGGTTGTAATGACCGACGAAAACGGCTGTTATTCAGACACCTACGTGGTGACCGAAGGAGGGGAATGGAAAGTGACTGCTACCTACAAAGGCGATGAATGCAGCGGCGGTTCGAGCACCGGCGGTCGCCCGGTAGTAGTGCCCATCGACCCCACGGGCCCTGCGGGAGGCTTCGGCAAACGGCTATGGGTATCTGCCCACGCCGGTTCCACCCACCCTTTGGGCGCCCTCGACGATGACACCGACGCCAACATCTATGCCGCCGCCGACCTCTCGCTCATGCTCAACGACCGCATGAGTCTGGCTCTGGTATTCGGCCTTGCGCAGATGACCGCCGAGATTGCCTCAGTGAGGGGGCACCCGCGCTATTTCCACCTCAACGCCAACCTGGAGATCAACTTCCCCCGCCCGCAGCGGATGAAGCCCTACCTGCGCGTGGGCCCGGGCTGGTATCGCGACAAGAGCGGGACCAACATCACCGGCCTGAGCGCGGGGCTGGGCGGCAAGACCATGATCAACGACCAGCTCATCCTGACGCCGGGGCTGGATTTCCACTTCGCCGGCTTCGGGAGGGATAACCAGACGCGGTTTTTGACGATGCATTTGGGGTTGATTTTTAAATGATGAACTACTCACCCCCGGCCCCTCTCTTCAACCCTAATCTTGCAGGGGCTGGCCTTAACGGGGCGTCAAATTTATTTGGCGCGGGGTGCCGACAATTTATTGGCGGTAATGGTTGTCCGAATTTATTCGGCACACCTGTTTGCCACCAATACCGCTCCGTAGCGAGGATTTTGAAAATCCTCGCTAC
>JBAQQB010000128.1:0-3447 GCA_049306275.1 Saprospiraceae bacterium
TGCCCTGCGATGAAGCTGGGAAGCGCCACACCGTCTTCGTCGTCCGGCGCGCCGTTGCTGTCGTCGCCGTTGGCCAGTGTGCTGGCTTGTCCGCCCGGTTCGAAGTCGACCGTGGCGCCCATTTTCAGGGTGGGCAGGATTTGGTGGCTTGCGCCAATGCCTTCACCTGCGCCATTGGTGGCGTCTGTGGGATATGACCCTGCCAGGTTGTTATCGGGAAGGTCGCCGTAGTCTGCGACCGGGAAGAAACCTGCGTCGAGGGTGTTGTCGTTGTCGCCTCGGTTTCCTGTCGTGACACAAATAACCGGAACACCTTGCAGGGCAGCCGGCAGGCTTGCGTCTCCGATTTGGGCGTCGGAGTCGTTGTTGTCGTTATTGGCCCCGAAGCCGATGTTCTGCTGGGTGAGGATATAGGAAGTTCCTCCCACGCTCACCACGCCGGAAGAGGCTTGTCCGCCCGTACCGAAGCCGATACAGTAGTCCATATTGGGCAGCAAGCCGTTGGCCAGGGTGAATTTATAATGGCCATTGGCATCTGTTGTGGTGGAGGCCAAAAGGGTGTTGCCTTTGTACAAGGCGACGTTAACGCCTTGCAGGGCAGGTTCGCCCGGATCCTGGATACCGTCGTTATCGGTATCGACCCAGACGTAGTTGCCCAGTTCGATGGGGGCTTCTCCGCACAGGATCTCTACGTCGCCGAGACCGGAAGCTTTACCCGACAAGCCGGTGCTTCCGTCGTTGCCGGAGAAATAAACCCGGTAAGCCCGGTTTTTCACACCGGTAGCGTTGTTATACCAGGCCAAACCGCCCGAGAAGGCGGAGGTCGGGTCCATCATGTTCAACAACAGTTCATTGTTACTGGGGTGGAGGGCGATACCGCCGTGCACGGCTTCCTGGTGGGCGCTCAGGTAGGAGTCCTGGCAGTAGAATTCACCGCCGCAAGGCCCCTGGTTGGTACCGATACCGCAACCGGTATCGTAACCGGCCGTACCGTTTCGCTCGATCAGCCAGGTTCCATTATTGTTGATCACCCGGAGGATATCGCCGCCTGCGTTTCCTTTCCACGTAGACGTGCTCGGCGGGGTAGTACCATAATCGTACCAACCCATTTGATGCCCCGCACGGTCATTGAAAGCAAGCAGCATATTTCCGTATACGTCGAATTCGATGTCGCTCAACATGGGCTGAGGATAGCAAAGTTCAATCCCCCCTGCTGGCAGGTCGCTAAAGTCATTGGTCCAGGGATTCCAGTTGGTACAGTGCGACAAACCGGTCAGGACGATGCCTTTGGTATAGTCGAGCGGGATCATCAGGATTTCGGTGAAAGTACCGAAGCCTGGATCATATTCGTAAACGGTGGCGTTCAGGTCATCGGTATTCTGGGAAGTCTGAGCCGAGCAAACGCCGCCGATGTAGACTTTACCGTTATTATATTTCAGCGCGAAAGGCCTCCAGTCGCCGGCTGCCGAGCAACCGGGATCGGGGATGGGCACTTCCGTAATGGCGCTGCCCGGCACAGGGTAGATGGCCGGGTTTCCGATCGCCGCAATAATTATCGACCGGTTGTACAAGTTGACGATAAAAAGGGAGTCGCCGTCTTCAGAAATATCAATGTCTCCCAAACCCCATTTACCTACCAGGTCAAAGACTTGGCCGTCATAGGTGGGCGTATTGACGTTAGGACCCAGATTCCGGGTAAGCGACGCTTCGTTGCCGGTATTGATTCCATAAGAATCGAGGTTGAAGTACAAGGAGGCATTTCCTGTCGGACTGGGCGGGGGCATGACAGACACGTCAGTCCTGTAAATGGCGCCGAGCCCGCCTGGTCCCCAACCTACGTGGCGTTTGAGGAATGCGGAGGAAAATATCGTCTTGGTTTCTTTTTGAAAGGCTACCCCCCAGGTCGAACCGATCTCGCTGGTTTTCGCCAGGTCGATATTCAGGGCAGCTTCGCCTGAAGCGGTGTAAGGCACCGCCACAAGAGCCGGCCTGTCGCCTGAACTTCCCCCTGCCAGAGGGTCACCTCTGAAATATAAAGGAGTAACGACATAAGGGTTATTCTCACAGTATTTACCTACGTTGAGCAAGCCGAAGTCGACGGTGCAATTGCTACCCACTGTAGCAAACTGAACCACCCCTCCGAAGTTGTCGGGGCCTACCCCGCCTGCTGTGAAACCAGTAGGGTAATTGGAGATTTCAACCCGCACAGCCTGACCTGCGGTAAGGGTGGTGCAGGACCATCTTCCCTGAAAGTCGGAAGTGGTAGAGCAGAGCAGGTTTTCTGCGTTGTCGAATATATCGATTTGAGCGCCTTCCAAGCCGAATTCCGAAGGGTCTTTTGTACCGTCTGAGTCGAAGTCGCTATAAACGGTGCCTCCGATCGCTGTCGGCCCCGTGCAGGGATCCGCTCCGAAGCAAGGAGATGGTACATTAAATAATACGGAAGGCGCCGTGCAGGTTCCTCCGCTGAATTGCGCATCGGCGGAAAGGGTAGAACCATCGGCGTCGATAATAAACTGGACATAGGGCTCACAACCGCCAACCGTGGGGTTGATGGTCTTGGTCGTGCCATCCACCGTGACCTCTATGCTCTGGCCTACGGGCGGATCTGTCCAGGACACAAATACGGCGACCAGCACTTTGGGCTGGTTGCCTGTGACCGCATCGTTGCGGCATTCCCCGACGCTCACGTTTGTGATGAGCAGGGAACATGCAGCATCAACCCCGTCTTCATTTTCCGATTTTGGAGGTGGGGTTAATTTGCCTGGAGTGTTCTGGGTCGCATGCCCATCGGCGGAGCCGGCAGCAGATGAACTGCCTTCCGTCTCAACTTGCATGCCCAGCCACCCCATCATTGCGCGCCCGTAGCCGGAATAGCCACCGGCAATGGCCAACGAAACCAGCAGCATCAGAATGCTGGCTGCGAGGAAGGCCTTGCGCAGTTTTTTGGATGTGAGTAAATCTTTGCTTTTCATGAGAATTTGTTGAGTTGTTAGTTTGCGAATTATCTTTCACGGGGGGAGTGCCTTTTCAGGCGATCTTGGAGCGTTAATCCGGTCATACCGGACTTCTGGAGCGTGGGTGTAAAGGTTTCATGTGATTATTTGTTTGAGTTAAAAGCCAGTTTATTATCGAACTATAATCGAGGTGATTTTCAAAGGAATCTCGCGATGAGTTTGAAGAGCGTTTCTCTCAGGATCAGGAAAAAAAGTGCAGCCTTGACGGCTGCACTTTCGATGCGCTTTATTAACAAGTTGTATCCTGATTTCAGAAAAAAGTGCGGTCGAAAAACCGCACTACCAAACGTGAAACACAAAACAAATTGAGAACTTGGTAAAAGTCATACAAGTCACTAAATTAGTAGGAAAAATGGACTTTTCAAGCTACGTAGAACCTGTTCTTGAGGCGCTTGGAGACAAGCGGGTAAAAAAAATGGCTGGGAGTTGA
>JBAQQB010000129.1:0-13145 GCA_049306275.1 Saprospiraceae bacterium
CCCTTATTTAACACGAATGAAAACCTAAGGCGCTGGAAAAAGGTTCTCGAAGTAAACATTTTCCTTGAAAGACCAATTACGCGCGCTCCGCAATTTACCCGCTTTTTTCCGGATGGTTTGGAAAACCAGTCCCAGCCTGGCCGTCAGCAACGCCCTGCTCCGCCTGCTCAAATCGGGTATCCCGGTTTCTACCCTATACGTCGGGAAGCTGATCATCGACGAGGTGATCTTTCTGGCTTCCAACCCCGGCGCAGACCACGACCGCCTGTGGCTATGGGTCGGACTTGAACTGGGCCTTGCCCTCATTTCGGAAGTGATCAACCGGGGTATCATCCTGACGGAGAGCATGCTGGGCGATCTCTTTTCGAATGTCACCTCCGTGGAGATCATGCGGCATGCGGCTACGCTTGACCTCTACCATTTCGAAGACCCTGCGTTTTACGACAAGATGGAGCGGGCTCGTCAGCAGACCTTCGGGCGCACGGCGTTGTTGTCGATGGTTTTGTCGCAAGTGGAAGATTTCATCACTATCCTCTTCCTGGGCGTCGGCCTTGCAGCCTTCAATCCCTGGCTGCTCCTGATTCTATTTGTCGCCGTGTTGCCGGCATTTGCGGGAGAGAACTATTTTAATCAAAGAAACTACTCGCTGACGCGCAGCTGGACGCCCGAGCGGCGCGAGCTCGACTACCTGCGCTACATCGGCGCCAGCGATACCACTGCGAAAGAGGTCAAGCTGTTTGGCCTGGCCGGTTTTTTGGCAGACCGTTTCGAGCAACTGGCCGATAAATATTTTCAGGCCAATAAAAGACTATCTACTCGAAGAGCCCTGTGGGGCACGGGGCTGTCGAGCCTGGCCACGCTGGCCTATTACGGAGCCTATGTTTTTATTCTCATTCAGACCGTGGGCGGGCTGCTCACGGTCGGTACGCTCACCTTCCTGGCAGGCTCCTTTTCGCGGATGCGGGGCTTGCTTCAGGGCATCATGGGGCGGTTTTCAAAAATCGGGGAGAGCGCCCTGTTCCTGCAGGATCTGTTTGATTTTTTCGCCATCAAATCAACCATCGAGGGCGCTGGAAAGGGGCGGAAAGTATCCATTCCTTTCAAGCAAGGCCTCGTCTTTGAAAATGTCGGTTTTAAGTATCCTCAATCCAGCCGCTGGGCGGTCCGCGGGTTGTCGTTTGAGCTGAAGGCGGGCGAAAAGCTGGCGCTGGTGGGCGAGAACGGGGCTGGCAAGACCACGCTGGTCAAATTGCTCGCGCGGCTGTACGAGCCCACTGAGGGCCGCATTTTGCTCGACGGGATCGATCTGAGGGAGTACGACCCGGAGTCGCTCCGGGCTGCCATCGGCGTCATTTTCCAGGATTATCAGCGCTACCAGCTCAAGGTGCGCGAGAACATCGCCGTAGGCGATATCGGGAAAAGAGACGACGACCAGCGGATTGAAGACGCGGCTTTAAAAAGCCTTGCCGACCAGGTGGTGAGCGAGTTGCCGAAGGGCTTTGACCAGATGCTGGGCAAGCGCTTCAACGAAGGCGTGGAACTGTCGGGCGGGCAGTGGCAAAAGATCGCCCTCGCGCGCGCCTACATGCGCGACGCCCAGTTGCTCATCCTCGACGAGCCCACCTCGGCGCTCGATGCCCGGGCGGAGTACGAAGTTTTCCAGCGCTTCGCCAAATTGATGGAGGGTAAAACCGCCGTCCTGATCTCCCACCGCTTCTCCACCGTCCGCATGGCCGACCGGATTCTGGTGCTGGAGAATGGCGGCCTGCTGGAGCTAGGCTCCCACGAGGAGTTGCTGGAAAAGAATGGGAGGTATGCGGAGTTGTTTCATTTGCAAGCCAAAGGTTATCAGTGACTTATCGAGGTGTCACCTCGTTGTGTCCTGATTATCAGGCGTATGCGAGGTGACACCTTGTTTTGTGCTGATTATCAGGAAGATACGAGGTGTCACCTCCTTGTGTGTTGATTATCAGGAAGATACGAGGTGTCACCTCGATAGACCTCGATAGATTACCTCCCACACCACCACCCCCACCACAGGCAAATACTCCACCCACGCCACCCAGGGCAACTCCCTGACCTCGGGAGTGGCGTAGGCCAGATAACTCAATGGCGCCAGCGCCGACCATACAATCGAAAAGCGGAAAGGCGTGAGCGCGCTGAAGAAAACAGGAAGCGCCAGGTACCAGGGGTGCACCGTGGTGCTCAATAGCAGATAGGTGGTGATGGCCATGAGCCACATGTGGGGCAGGCGCCTGACGTCCAGGCTCTTTTCCCGCCAGGCAAGCCAGCTGATCGCAAAAAGGGTACTCAGGGCAAAAAGAGGGCCAATCAGGTGGATCAGGTTGTAGCCTTTGATCTGAAAGCCCAGCCAGCGGGCGAGGTAGTAAATGCTGGCATTGAACTCGAAAGTGCGGAAATACAAGCCCAGACTGGAACTCATATTTGCCACAAACAGGCTGTTGAGCAGGGGCATAAATAGCAGAAACAGCCCCGCCCCCAGCAACAGGCTCCAATACACCATGCGCGGCCAGCCGAGACGGCGGAGGAGGAAGGGGAGGAACATCAGGGGCAACAGCTTGGCGCCGATCGCTCCTGCCCATGCCCAGACGGAGCGGTACCACCGCTGCCCGCTCATCTGCCACAGAGCCAGAGCGAGGAAGAATACCATGGCGCACTCGAAGTGCAAATTGCCCGTCAGCTCAATGATGATCAGGGGGTTGAGGGCGTAGATCAGGACGTTTCTTCGGGGCAACTGCCATCGCTTGACCAACCGCTCCAGCACCAGAATGGCGCCCGTATCGAGGCTTGCGTGGATGAGTTTGAGCACAATGGCAGAGCCCAACACGCTGCCCGGCGACAACCAGGCGCTCAGTGCAAAGCTCAGCTGGGCCAGGGGGGGATAAACGGTGTAATAATCCGGAGAGTTGAGTTGCAGGAAAAGGGATTCGTTGCCCGCATCCAGCAACTGCCGGGGCGTGTGGTCGAAGGGATTGATGCCTTGCAGGATCAGCCGCCCGTCCCAGACGAAACGGTATACGTCGTCCGATAAATTCGGAAGGGCGAAGACAAGGCTGAAACGGGCCATTATGCCCAGCCAGCGGTAAATGGGGTAGTCTTCGTCGCGACCGAAGCGAAGCACATAGCCGTAAACGGCAAACAGAAAAGCGTACAGCCCCACGATGACCCAGCCATCGCCCTGCTCCGGCCCGTAGCCGAGGGCGATCACCCCGGCGAGGAAGAGTGTGACAGGCGCTATTTTTCCGAAAAATGCCATATCATTTCAGCCGCCAGTGGCGGATGGAGTAGTAGCAAATGGCGCCGAAACCCGTCATGAGCAGGAAGTGGTAGACCAGAAAAGTACTGTTGCCCAGTTCGATTCCCAGCCATATAGCGCCCAAGAAGTAGAGGGCCAGCAGGCCTTCCAATAGGGTGGAGAATGGCAGCTTTCCAGGAAGGTAGTTCTTTTGCTTCAGCGAATCGCGCAAGCCCTGGATGTTGAACTTCGGCGTGCGCACAAAGGGCGACTTGCGGCCCATGAAACCCTGCACCACGGCGATGGTGTTGTGCAGGGAAAGCCCCATCGACAACGCCAGGAAGAAGGGGAAGAGCATAGCGAATTTCCCGATCCGCCGGAAAAGGGATTCTTTCTCCAAAACCGCCTCCACATTGGCTACGTAGTAGATCACGCTGATGGAGAGCAGGGCGGCGAGAAAGACCGTCATCCAGCCCTGGCTGATGCCCAGGCGGGGCATGGCGATGAGGAGGGGTACGCTGAAAACCCCCGCCACCAGCACGAAGATGAATACGGCGCTGCCCAGCAGGTGCATGCTGCCAAACAACTTCTTTTGCAGGGGCATCTCGGCCCGCCAGATCGTGGGGAGCATCTTCCGGGCCGTCTCGGCGCCGCCTTTCATCCAGCGGAATTGCTGGGATTTGAGGCCGTTCATCTCGGCGGGCAGTTCGGCGGGCGATTCAAATTTTTCGAGATAAACGATCTCCCAGCCCTTCAGCTGGGCGCGGATGCTCAGGTCGAGGTCTTCGGTGAGGGTGTCGGCTTCCCAGCCGCCGGCATCGTCGATGGCCTGCTTTCGCCAGACGCCGCCCGTGCCGTTGAATTGCAGGAACAGGTCGCCCCCCTGCCGCCCCTGCTGTTCGATGGTGAAATGCACGTTGAGCTGGAGGGCCTGCAATTTGGTGATGATGGAATAATCGCGGTTGAGGTGCTCCCAACGGGTCTGCACGACGCCCACCCTGGGGTTGGAGAGGAAATAGGGAATGGTGGCCCGGAGAAAATCGCGCCGCGGCAAAAAATCGGCGTCGAAAATGGCGATGTATTCCCCCCGCGCCAGCGGAGTGGCTTCCTTCAGCGCTCCTGCCTTGTAACCCTGTCGTTTTTCCCTGCGTATCTGCCTGATGTCGAGGCCTTTATTACGGTACTCCTCCACCTTCGCCGCCACGATCTCCACCGTTTCGTCGGTCGAGTCGTCGAGGATGTGGATCTCGAATTGGTCTTTCGGATAATCGAACTCCGCCACCCGGTCGATGAGCCGCTCAATGACGTACATTTCGTTGTAAATGGGAATCTGCACCGTGACGAAGGGCAGGTCTGCCTCTTCGACCGGCCGGGGTGGCGCCATGCCTCCTTTTTTCCAGAATTTCCGATAGAAATGGAGCAGCCTGAACTGGAACAGCGCAAACACCGTGATGTAGGTCAGCGCCAGTATGTAAATGCCCGCTATGATAGCATAGACCACGGTCATAGCTCAGATGAGTTTAAAGATCGTCCACAGAATCTTGTGCCCGGCCAGGAAAGTGCCCCTGATGGTGCCGCTGACTTTCGACACGCCGATGCGCTGCCGGTAGTTGACGGGCACTTCCGTGCAGCGCAGGCGCATCTTGGCGGCCCGCACCTGCATCTCCACCGTCCAGCCGAAGTCGGGGTCCTGCATGTCCATCTCCAGGAGGCGGTCGAAGCGCACGGCACGGAATGGGCCCAGATCGGTGAAGTGGTAGCCGTAGATCCAGCGGATGAGGGTGGTAGCCAGCCAGTTGCCGAAGATCTGCTGCGGCTGCATCGCGCCTTTTTCCAGCCGGCCCAGGGCGCGCGAGCCGATCACCAGGTCCATGCCGCTTTCCAGGATGGGCGCCACCACCTGCGGCATCTCACCGGGGTAGTCGGAATAGTCGCCGTCGAGGAACACCACGATGTCGGGTTGCTCTTCGGGCGGCAGGGCTTTGAGGTAGGCGATGCCCTTGAGGCAGGCGCTGCCGTAGCCTTTGCGGGGCTCGCGCAGCACGGTGGCGCCGGCGCTGCAGGCTGCCTCGGCCGTGCGGTCGGTGCTGGCGTTGTCGCAGACGAGGATATGCCGCGCCAGGTCGGAGGGGATGTCGTTCAGCACCTTTCCGATCGACTTTTCTTCGTTGAATGCGGGAATGATGACGTCGACGACGGGTGGAGTTTGCATGCGGGCTGTTTCAGTTCACAAAAGTAGAACAAATGAGCCCGCAATAAAAGTCCGTATGCCGGACAAAAAGCGTTAATTTTGCCCTTCAATTGAAAGAAAAGAAATGATGCGTCGCTGGATTTTCTGGTTTGTTGTCGTTGTTGGAGCGCTTATCGCAGTGAGCTGCCGGCGCGAGCGGATGTTTGTGGACGATCCCGGCGCACAGCTGGCGTTTTCGACCGATACCCTGCGCTTCGACACGGTTTTCACCCAACTGGGCTCTTCGACGAAAATCCTCAAGGTGTTCAATCCCTACAGCCAGTTCATCCGCATCTCCTCCATTTCCATCGCTGCGGATGAATTTACCAAGTTCCGCATGAACGTCGACGGCATTCCCGGAAACGAGATACAGGATGTGGAAATCGCTCCCAACGACAGCATCTACATCTTCGTGGAGGTGACCATCGACCCCGACGAGCCGCTCTCCTCCAGCCCCTTCGTCATCGAAGATGCCATCGTTTTTGAGACCAATGGCAACGAACAGCGGGTGCTGCTGGAGGCCTGGGGCCAGAACGCCAACTACATCCCCAGCCGCTTCGGCAAGGGCGGCCTGGCGCTGGTGAGCTGCGACTTCGGAGAGGTCACCTGGGACGACCCCAAGCCCTACGTCATCTACGGCATTTTGCTGATCGACAGCTGCACGCTGCGACTGCCCCCTGGCACGCGCATCTACGTGCACGGAGGCGTGGCCCGCGCGCTCGACGACATGGGCAACCCCATCATTTACAACGACGGCATTATCTACGTGCTCCCCAACGGGAAACTGAGGGTAGAGGGCGATCTGGAAAACCCCGTGATCTTCCAGGGCGACCGCCTGGAAGAGGATTTTGAGGAACTCGACGGGCAGTGGGTCGGCATCAGGCTGGGCAGTAAAGGCAATTCCTTCAAAAACGCCGTGATCAAAAACTCCCTGGTGGGCGTCTACGCCGACTCGGCGGCGGCGGTCACCCTCGACCAGACGGCGATCTACAACACTTCCGGACCCGGCATTTTCGCCCTGCACGCCAACGTGGAGGCGCGCAACTGCCTCGTTTACAACAACGGCAGCACCAGCGTGCAGCTGGGCTACGGCGGCGACTACAAATTCGACTACTGCACCATCGCCAGCTACGGCGTCAACGCCAGCGCACTGAGCCTGAGCAACGGCGTTTGCTACGACCTGCTCTGCTCCGAATTCGACGTCTACCGCATCAACGCAACGCTTCGCAACTGCATCATTTTCGGCTCGCGGCCCGATGAGATCATCCTGACCGATTTCACCGACGGCGCCAATCCCGCATTCTTTAACGTCAAACTCGACCGCTGCGTGGTGCGGGTGACCGAACTGCTCGACCCGGCGAAGGGGGGCTATCCCGACTTTTTCACGACCCTTTGCAAAAATTGTGTGGACGGCAAGTCCCTGCAGCCCCTTTTCATCGACCCCAACGAAGACGACTACCACCTCGACTCCCTGTCGATCGCCATCGGCGTGGCCGCTCCGCTGCCTGGCATCACCGCCGATCTGGAGGGCAACCTGCGCGATGCCGCACAGCCCGACGCGGGGTGTTTCGAGCGGCAGGAATGAGAAAAGGGCTTATCTTTAGAACCAGCCGGGAAGAAGGGTGTTTAAGAACTCAAGTGCAAGAGAATATCCAATTCAATCACTAAATTATTCAAAATGAAAAAACTTGCTTTTACGCTTATTGCCGCTGTCTGGATGAGTGGCATGGCCTTCGGCCAGATCAAGACGCCGGCTCCCAGCCCTTCCAGCACCGTCAAGCAGACGGTCGGCCTGACCGATGTGGAGATCGAATACTCCCGTCCGAGCAAAAAAGACCGGAAGGTATTCGGCGACCTCGTGCCCTTCGGCGAAATGTGGCGCACCGGCGCTAACGCTTCCACCAAGATCTCCTTCAGCCAGGATGTCACCATCGGCGGCAAGGAAGTGAAAGCCGGCAAATACGCCCTGCTGTCCATCCCCGGCGTGGACAACTGGACGATCATTCTCTACAAAAGCTATAACTTCAACGGCGTGCCTGACCCCTACAAAGAGGAGGAAGAAGCCGTGCGCGTGGTCGTACCCGCCCGCAAGATGGACTACACCATGGAGTCCATGCTCATCGACGTCAACAGCCTGCGCAATAACTCCGCCAGGGTGGAGATTCTCTGGGAAAATACGGCCGTAGGTTTCGATGTGACATTCAACACCGATGCCCAGGTGCAGAAGGAGATCGACCGCGTGCTCGCTGGTCCTTCGTCCAGTGACTACTATCGCGCTGCGCGCTATTACAGGGAAGAAAACAAGGACCTGGTACAGGCCCTGACCTGGGTGCGCAAATCCAACGAGAAAGACGCCCGCTACTGGCAGCTCCTGCTCCAGGCCGAACTGGAGTATGAACTGATGCAATACGACGCAGCCCTGGCTTCCGCAGAGCAGTGCAAGTCGCTCGCCCAAAAAGACGAGGACATGAACTACGTGCGCCGCGCTGAAAAAGTCATCGCCGACGCCAAGGCCAAGATGCTCAAAGGAGGCAGCAAGAAAGCTGCCGAGATGGAAAGAGTGAAAGGAGGGGAATAATCTCTGATCCCGTTCCAGCGGCGTCTCTCGCAGAGGACGCTGTGACGGCCTAATGTATTGTCATTGAGCTGTCGCAGCGTCCTCTGCGAGAGACGCTACTCAAACAATGATTTCGGGTTACATACCAAAAGTCCCGGAGGGGCGACCTGTTTGTTAAATAGACGCTCCCGATAATTTTTGTATATGGCCAATACATTCTCCCAAATGTACGCCCATCTGATCTTTTCTCCCAAAGGGCGGCAAAACCTGTCCCTTCCTTCTTTTGAGGAAAGATATTTGTTCGAATTCTATCATTGAGTTCCAAACATGCCGCCCTTACAGGGCTTGTACAATTATTACATTCTTACCCGGGGCTTACACCCCGGGCTATAAACAGGTCGCCCCTCTGGGGCTTTGGGATGTGGCGCTAAAAAAGTGGGTAAACCTTAGTCTTCGAGAGACGCTACTCAAACAAGGATTCACTTCAGCACCTGCTGAATCGCCTGAAACAGCGCGCTCAGCGCTACCACCAGCACACAACCGATCAGGTTGAGCCAGAGGTAGGCGATCTGGATGTATTCGTAGTAATCGAGCGTAAAAATGGTGATCACCGCGATCTCGGTGATGATGGCCGCGATAAAGACGGCATTTCCCTTTACGAATTTCACGAAAAAGGCCACCAGGAAGACGCCCAGGATGGTGCCGTAAAACAGCGAGCCCACGATGTTGACGGCCTCTATCAGGTTTTCAAACTGGGCGGCCACCATGGCGAATAGCAGGGCCATAACTCCCCACAACAGCGTGAACATCCGCGATGCCCGGAAGTAGTGATGGTCGGTCCGGCTTTTTACAAACGATCGCTTGTACACGTCGATCACCGTAGTGGTGGCCAGGGCGCTCAGCTCGGAGGCGATCGACGACATGGCGGCGGAGAAGATCACCGCCAATAGCAGCCCGATGATACCGATGGGCATATTGGCCAGGACGAAGGAGATGAACACGTAGTCTTCGTCCTTGGTATCGGCCCCTTTGTCGGCTTTTTTGATGACGGCTTTGGCCCCTTCCCTGATCGTTCTCTCCTCTCCCGCCAGTTGTTTCACCTGCGCCTGCAGGGCATCGGCCCGCGCCTCGTCGCCCGCTTTTGAGGCTTCGATCAGCTGGCCTGCCGCTTCCTTTTTTTCTTCGAAAACCACAGCCAGTTGCTCCTCCAGTGCCTGGTATTCAGCCTGGTATTCGGAGTTGGCCACCTTTACTACGTTGGCGGTGTTGAAATGCAGGGGTTGGGGCGAAAACTGGTAAAAGACGAACACCAGGATACCCGTCAGCAGCACCAGAAACTGCATGGGTACCTTGACGATGCCGTTGAAGAGGAGCCCCAGGCGGCTCTCGGTGAGCGACTTGCCGGAGAGGTAGCGCTGCACCTGCGATTGGTCGGTGCCGAAATACGACAGGAAGAGGAAGACCCCGCCCAGCATGCCCGACCAGAAAGTATAGCGGTTTTCGAGGTCGAAGCTGAAGTCGACGACGTTGAGCTTGCCCATTTTTCCCGCCACCGTCAGGGCATCGCCGAAGCCCAGATTATTGGGCAATTTCCAGATGACGATCAAGGCAGCCAGGAACATGCCGCCCAGGATGATGATCATCTGCTGTTTTTGCGTAACGCTCACGGCCTTGGTGCCTCCTGCCACGGTATACAAGATGACCATGGCGCCAATGGAGATATTGGTCCAGAACAGCGACCAGCCCATGATGGAAGACAGGATGATGGCCGGGGCGTATATCGTGATGCCCGCCGCCAGCCCGCGCTGGGTGAGGAAGAACAGGGCGGTGAGCGAGCGGGTCTTCAGGTCGAAGCGCCCTTCGAGGTATTCGTAGGCGGTGTAGACGTTGAGGCGGTAATAGACGGGCAACACCCAGACACACAAGATGACCATGGCGATGGGCATGCCGAAGTAGAACTGCGCGAAGCGCATGCCGTCGTCGTAGGCCTGGCCGGGCGTGGACAGAAAGGTAATGGCGCTGGCCTGAGTGGCCATGATGGAAAGTCCGATGGTCCACCAGGGCAGGTCGCGGTCGCCCTTCAGGTAGCTATTGACGTTTTGAACGCTGCGCGTTTTCCAGATTCCGTAGGCAACGATGCTCAGCAGCGTGCCCACCATGACGATCCAGTCGAGTAAGTGCATTTCGGGTTATGAATAGGCCTGGGTGAACCAATAAAAAAGGGCGATGATCAGCGCGTGGAACGCGATGACGAAGAGGTAGAAATGCCCCCATGATCGGAAGATGGGCGGCTTGGTCTCGTGGTTATCTTCCTGCATGGTCAGGTACCGGATTTTCCAAGTGACAACAAATTGGCGAACAGGCGGTAGGCGCCAGGCACTCCTGCAGGCAGCTGCCGGAACCACGACAGGCCGGTGTAGACGTAGTAGCCCTTGCCATATCGGGCGATGAGCAAGCCGCCGTCCTTGGCTGTTTCGCCGGGGTCGGTACAGGACAGGATGGCTTCGAAACGCTCGTCCCATTCATTGGGGAAATACAGTCCCCGTTCCTGCACCCAGCCTTCGAAGTCCTTCTCCGTGATGCGGTTGGGGGTGTTGAGCGCCGGGTGCTCAGGGGCCAGGAGATTGATGGGCGAGTCCTCGACGGTCACCCGTTCGCGGGAGATTTTCATAGGGTAGGGGGCTATTTCCTCGGCGGGCAGGAAGAGGTCGAAGCTGGTGTTGTACTGCACGATGAGGTTGCCACCCTGCTCGACGTAGGCCAGCAGTTCCGGTTGCAGGAAGCGCGCCCGCTCGATGGTGTTGTAGGCGCGGATGCCCAGCACCACGGCGTCGTATTGCTTCAGCTTCGCCGCCTGAACCTGCTCAGGCGCCAGCATATCGACCTGGTAGCCGATCTGGCTCAGGCTGGCGGGGATATCGTCGCCCGCCCCTTTGATATAGCCGATGCGTTCACCCGATTTTTTCAAATCGACTTTGACGATGCGGGAGCGGGCTTCGCGCAGCACGCTCTGCACGGGGATGTGGTCGTAGCTGATGCGGATGAGTTCCTGCCGGTAGCTGCGGCCCTCGCATTCGGCGATGGCCTTGAGCCAGCCTTCGCTCTGCCCGGCGGGCGGGAAGAGCAGGAATTCGAGCACCTGCTCCTGGTCTTTGAGGGCGATCTGGAATGCCTGCGATGCGGGTTCGAGGCGCCAGCCGGCCGGTACTTCCAGGCTGACACTGCCGCTTGCGCCCGGCTTGCCCGCCTTGACCGCCACCTGTATCAGCTTTGATTCCTTGCCGCCGAAGACGAAGACGGGGTCTTTCAGCTGGACGAACACGGGGGGCAGCACTTCAAAAGGCCGGTAAATCTCGCCTTTGACGGCGTCGGTATTTTTGTAGACCACTTCTTTGGTCCAGGTAACCGGCACGCCCTGCACCGACATGTGGAATTTGACTTTGAGCAGGCGGGGCGTCTCGGGCAGGCCGCGCAGCGATTGATCGGGCACGGTGTACATGCCCAGCGCCCATTCGTTGTTCAGCCAATAGGGATTGGTGAAAGGCGCATCCTGGGGCACGGTCACTTTTCGGTTGTAGGTAAAAGGCGTATTGGGCAGGACGGGCATGTGAAAGAGGGTATCGCCGTTTTCGGGCAGGAATTCCAGGGTGAGGAGTTCCATCGCAACGCCGGAGCGGTTGGTGACTTCGACGGTGAGGTCGATGGTTTGCCCCGGGGCGGCGGAGAAGTCGGCGGCGGTGGCTTCGAGGTATAGGCCCATGCAGGCTTCCAGCACCTGGCGGGTTTCCTCCAGTTTGATGGTTTTCCAGCGGCTGTCGGGCAGGGATTGGATTTTCTGAAAAATCTCCAGCAGCAGTGGCACGCTGGCGGAGGGGTCGTCGTAGCGGTATTCCCTGACGGCCCTTTCCACGAGGGCTTTGATGGGCGCGCCGCCCTCCACCCGGTTCCAGCTGATATCGATGCCGGAGAAGGGGTCGGATTTATCATTTGGCGCCGTGCCTTTCAGCAAGTCGAGGTATTCGGTTTGGGAGCCGCGGGTGGGGGTGGAGCCCATGCCCTGGCACTGGTGCATGCTGCGGCTTTCGGCCGCGATCTCGGTATTCGACTTGCCCAGGGCGGGGTAGTACACCCCGGCGTCGACGGTGAGGAGATTGGATTTGTCGGCTTTTTCAAAATTCTCGCGGCTGCCGTAGAACCACCAGGTGGTGTTGAAGAAGAGCCTGTTGGGTTGCCAGGGCTTGACATAGTTGAGTTGTTCGGGAAATGCGTTGGGGTCGGCCGCCAGTTCGAAGGCCTCCATGGAGAGGATAGCGGAGGCGGTGTGGTGGCCGTGTGTGCGTCCCGCCGAGTTGTGATCGAAGCGGTTGATGACGATATCGGGTTGAATGGAGCGGATGGCCCAGACCACGTCGGCCAGCACTTCGTCCTTGTTCCAGATCTGCAGGGTTTCGTCGGGGTGTTTGGAATAGCCGAAATCGTTGGCCCGGGTGAATCGTTGATGGCCGCCGTCGACCCGCCGTGCGGCGAGCAGTTCTTCGGTGCGGATGACGCCGAGCAGCTCGGCGATTTCCGGTCCGATGAGGTTCTGGCCGCCGTCGCCCCGCGTCAGGGAGAGGTAGGTGGCTTCCACCTTGCGCTCGTTGGCCAGGTAGGAGATGAGGCGGGTATTTTCGTCGTCGGGGTGGGCGGCGACATACAGGGCGCTCCCCAGCACGTTGAGCTTTTTGATGGATTCGTAGATATCGGCCGAGGTGCGTACAGGCGGAGCCTGGGCATTGAGTTGGAGGAAGAAAAGGAGCAGCGCCCAGGCCGTCAGTATACAGCGTCGCATAGGTTCGATCGTTGGGTGAGGTACAAAAATAGTCTTTTCTTGGTACATATGCCTTTAGCCTGGCACAGGCCCTGATTATTTGAAATACCGGATGTCATGTTTTGCCGTTCCGCACTCGGGGTTGATGCGCCCAGGATCATCTGGGCAATACAAGAATTCTGTACCACACGACGTTTACAGATTGTAACCAGGCGGCAGTTCAGTATCATCTGGAGCATGTGGCCGACTATTACCCCTTTGGGAAGATCCTCCGGGAGTACGTGGCGCAAGG
>JBAQQB010000130.1:0-29652 GCA_049306275.1 Saprospiraceae bacterium
CCCAACGAAGCTGCCGAAGCACTTCGTAACAAGCCTGTTCATCCATCAGGTTCAATAAGCTTATCTGCATCTTTTTGCAGAAAAGTTACGGGTTTCTTTCTTTCACCCCGTTTCTTTATTTGAGCGAAAAATTAATCAAAAAAAAGAAACCCAAACCAAAGCCCCCCCCAAAGCAGAGCGCTTACGAAACCGCAAAAAATGGAGGAAAGCACGAAGGGTTTTATAAGAATTATAAGGATAAACCGCCTGAAGAGATCAAAAAAGGGATAAAAAGTATGGAGAAAAACATTGAAGAGCATCAAAACCTTATGCGAGACCCTGATAAATATATGAAACAATACGGAAAGGGAGATTGGAAATCCCTTGATCCTAGGCAACAAGAAGCCCTCCTAACGAAAAAATGGCCCGGCGATATCCAAAGGGCTAAAGAGCAAAAAGAGATTCTGGAAGGAATATTAAATACAAAATAATGGAAGATTTAAAATTTAAATATTTTATTCAAGATCTGGTTACTCTTTTTAAAGAGAAATTGGAAGAGAACCACATGGAATCAAAGTCCGATTTACCTCAAAGTAAGAGGGATTTCGTAAAGGGAGAGGTATTTGCTTACTATGAAATGTTGGACCTCATCAAGTCCCAATGTATCGCCTTTGATATTCCATTGGATGAGTTTGGGCTTGAGGATTACAATCTGGAAAGTTTTTTATAAAAAACCCCAAAAAAATGCTCACAGCCCTAAACATCCCCCTGAGCCCCGAAGTCGAAACCGCCATCAGCGCGGCGCAGGCTAAGGCGAGGGAACACCACCAGGCCTGGTTCACACCCAGCCACTTGCTCTGGGCACTGCTCCGGGAAGAGGGTGGTTTGTTCCCCTTTATCGAACAAGTGGGCAAAAACGTCCACAACCTCCGCTCCTGGGCCGAATTGCGGATCGAAAACACGCCCAAATCGCCCCGGCCCGTCGAAGCGCCGGTGGCAGGCGACCAGGTGCAGGCCGTGCTGCAGGAAGCCTACCGGCTCCGCACACAGCGGGTCGAAAAAGACGTCACAGCCCTCACCCTCCTGGAAGCTATCTGCACGCCTGAGATCGGCTTTTCCGCCGACCAACTCAAACGCTTCCCGCTTACCCTCGGCGAGATCCAGTCCGGCCGCGAACAACGCGCCGCCCTCATGGAGGCACTGGGGGAAGCCCTGGAAGGCAGAGGCCCCGCTCGCGGCGATCCTGCAGAGGCCGCTCCCTCGGCTGGCGGCCGCCATGCTCTGGAGAAATATTGCGACGACCTCACCGCCCGCGCCCGGCAGGGCAAGATCGACCCGGTGATCGGACGCGAGAAAGAACTTAAACAACTGGTCGAAATCCTTGGCAAACGCCTCTCGCCCAACGTGCTCATCGTGGGCGAAGCCGGGGTTGGGAAAACAGCCATCGTCGGCGGCCTGGCCCTCAATATCCTCTCCGGGAAAGTGCCCTCCCGCCTCAAAGACGCCTCCATCTTCGAACTCGACGTCAACGGCCGCCTCGTGGCCGGCGCCTACAAGGGCGAAGTCGAATCGCGGCTCAAAGATACCATCCAGGCCGTCAAGTCGATGGGCAACGCCATCCTCTTTATCGACGAGATGCACACCCTGCTCGACCCCAACGGCTCCGTTGGCTCCGGCGCCGCCAACCTCCTTAAACCGGAGATGGCGAAAGGCGACCTTACCCTCATCGGCGCTACCACCGAAGCCGAATACCGCGAATTCTTTGAAAACGACAGCGCCTTCAAACGGCGCTTTACCCTGCTGCGCATCGAAGAACCTTCCGAAGAACTCGCCGTGGAAATGCTGCGCGGCCTCGCTCCGCGCTACGAATCCTTCCACAAGGTCAATCTCGACCCCGAGGCGCTGCCCCTGGCCGTCCAGATGGCCAAACGCTACCTGGGCGAGAAGAAACTCCCGGTCTCCGCCCTCGAGATCATCGACGTGACCATGTCGGCCGTAACAGTCCTCAACGACACCAACCTTGATGAAGTCGCCCGGATTGAAGAGGAGTGGAAAGCCCTTCCGGAAGGAGACGATAAGGCCGTGAAAAAACTCGACGCCGCCATCGCCAACCGCCTTTCCCACCTGCTGGTCCAGCGACTGAACGCCGATGGAGAGGCCGGGCTGGGCGACAAGATCGGCAAACTCCGGGAGTGGACCGCCGAACCCAAAAACATCGTCACCCCCGACGACATCGCCGCCACAGTGGCCTACCTCACGGGCATTCCCATGGGCAAGATCCAGGCCGAAGAGCAGAAACAATTGCTGGATATGGAAAAACTGCTCCGGCGACGGGTCGTCGGCCAAGACCACGCTCTCAAAACCGTGGCCGAAGCCCTTCGCCGCTCCCGCGCAGGCCTGCGCGAGACCAACAAACCGGCCGCGGCTTTCTTCTTCCTCGGCCCCACAGGCACCGGCAAGACCGAGCTGGCCAAGACTATCGCCGAGCAACTTTTCAACGACCCCAACGCGATGCTGCGCTTCGATATGTCCGAATTCAAGGAAGAACACTCGGCGGCCCTGCTCTATGGCTCTCCCCCCGGCTATGTCGGCTACAAGGAGGGCGGCCTGCTGGTCAACAAAATCCGGCAACGGCCCTATTCCGTGGTGCTCTTCGACGAGATCGAAAAAGCGCATAAGAGCGTCTACGACGTCTTCCTCCAAATCCTCGACGAAGGCACGGTGCACGACAAGCAAGGAAAAACCGGCGATTTCACCAAAGCTATCGTCATTTTTACCTCCAACATCGGCAGCGAGTGGATCGCCGGACAATTCAACAAGGGACATATACCCACGCGAGATGAGCTGAGACTGGAAATGGCCGATGTCAGAATGCCCGACGGCACGAAGGCCTTCCGGCCTGAATTGCTCGGACGCGGCATGCACCTGGTGCCTTTCGCACCGATCTCGGAGGAAGTAGCATCCGCTATTCTGGAAATCCAAATGAAGAATTTCTCCCGCCTGCTCAAAACGCAAAACATCCAGTTCGAGTGGACGGAAGCTGCGCGGAAGGAACTGGTCAGGACCGGCTTTTCACCCCAATACGGCGCACGGCCCCTCAAAGACACCATCGAAGAACGGATCGCCACCCCAATGTCGGACAAAATCATCGCCGGAGAGATTGGAAAAGACTCGAAAGTATCGGTTGACTGGGATGAGGGCAATGAAGCATTTGTCTGGACATCAAGCTAATATGATTTGACTCACCTATAACAATTCACTATGGCAAAGGAAAAGAAAAACGTGGGAGCCAACAGCCTGGACGGCATCCAGGGCAAAGTAGGCATCACCTACCTGCCCCCCAACCGCACCCTGCTGATGATGCCTCTGCAAGGCGATGACTGCCCCACAGACCCCGAGGAAATGGTCATCCAGGGAGACCCCACCTATTCGCTGGAAGCGATGTTCAAACTCGTCAAACCGAAAGTGGACGTGTCGCTCAAAACCGGCGATGAGAAAACTCCTCTGAAGGATGAGACCATTCCTTTCAACACGGTCAGCGATTTCGACCCGGAGAAAATCGTCGACAACGTACCCATGCTCCGCAACCTGAAGGACCAGCAGCTGCTGATCCAGAAACTGGAAACGCTAATGCAGGAAGGCGCTTTCAAGCGCATGCTGCAGAACAAAAGTCAAAAAGCGGCCCTGGTCGCCTTTTTGCAGTCCGTCATCGCCGACATCGAAGCACACGAAGGAAACGAGTAACCCCATTTTTTCTCCACTAACTCCACTGTGTTATGGCAGATCTCGAAAAACTGAAAGTCAGTTCCAAAGAGGCACGTGAACAAGCCCAAAAGGAACTCGGCCCCGCGGGCGGATTGACCACCGTGTCCCGAACGCTGGCTTCGCAACTGCAACTACCCAACCTGAAATACTTCGGTTCGGAAAAGGACGAAGACCTGGAACGCCGTGAAGACTGGCTCGCAGGCAGCGAATTCGCATCCTCCCGCCTCGACATGAAAAAGAAACTGACCATGCTGGTCGACTTGCTGGAAAGCAGCGACGACGTGGCAGCCAGCGCCCAGGCTCAAAAAGAAAAGATCGAAGGCCTCAAGGACGCCAACCTCTCCATCATTCTTGACAAAGCGCGCCCGCTGGAAAAGACCTGGCGCGAACTGGCCCTCTTCTACACCAACGCGGCCGAGCGCGAATTGCGCAACCTCGTCGTCTTCAACGCCAATGTCAAAAAGGTTGATGAAGACGTGCTTGTCAAAAAACTCACCGACATGATCACCGAGGTCAACAGCGCGGCCATCGACATGTCGAAAAACTTCTCCATGATCGTGGCGCCTAACTTCGTCGGCCGATCCCTGATCGAAAAGCTGGGCACCCTGGCCTACAAGAACAAAGCCCTGCTCTTTACAGATTACCAGGACCTGGAAAGCGTCGACGCCATCATGGAGGCCGCCAACGAAGAAGGCGCCCCCAAACTGGGCGGCGTGGAAAAGGTCTGGAGCCGCACCGTCGTCTTCACCAACTACGGCCTCCTTCGCGACAAACACAAGCAGGAGCGCCGCATGCTCTTCGGCTCGCCGGCCGCCGCCGTCGCCGGGAAGATGTACTCCATGGAAAACCTGGCCCAGCCCGTAGCGGGCGCCCAATTCGGTCCCCTCAAAGGGTTTAACGGCCTGCGCTTCCGCGTCAACATGGACCAGACCAACATGCTCGACGAGGAGAATCTCAACCCCCTGACCCTGGCATTCGGCAGCATCATGCCGTTCAACTGCCTGACCCTCTTCAAGGGGCAGAACGTCGAACTGCGCCAATACTCCGTGATCAGGACCCTCGACTACGTCGACAAGATACTCAAGCACTTCCTGAACCAGTACGTCTTTACCTCCATGCTCGACAGCGACATCAAGCAACACGTTTACGAGACCATCCTGAGACTCCTGAAAGACCTTGAAGACAACAAGATCCTGAAGAAAGGCAGAATCACTTACTTCAACCTCAACGAACAGCAACCCGACCGCTTTGACATTACCCTGAGCCTCATCCCCATGTTTGTGACCAGCGCCTTCGACTACACCATCGGCATCGATACCAACGGGCTGGTAGAAGGGGAGGAAAATGCCTGATTTTTTATTCTAAAAAACCAAATTTCATTCATCATGCCACATACCGCAACCTTTAAGCTGGATGGAAAGGAAAGCGACGTCAAATCCTTTTCCTACGCGTTTTTCCGCATCACGGAAGACAACGGACGGCCCGCCGCCCGGGTGCGCAAAGGCGAAATCACTCTTACCATCGCCTCCGACGACCAACACAAGGAGGCCATCATCAACTGGCTGGCCAAACCCGACACGGCAAAAGAAGGGGAAGTGCTGATCTACCAGGACGACGAAAAGACCAAAGTGCTCAAGACGATCAAGTTTGAAAACGCCTTCGTCATCAATTATGTAGAGTCCTTCGATGAAACCAATAACCTGAACACGAGGGAGACCTTCACGATCTCCTCCGAAAAAATCACGATTGGATCCGCCAAGTTCGATTTCAAATGGCCTAAGTCTTAAAAATACTTGCTCATGAGCCCCTTCAAATTAAAATTGGCAGGGGAGGACATCAGTGCCCACTTTTCCGGCCTGCAACTGAGCCAGGGCGTCGGTATGCACCATGCTTTCTCCCTCCGCATCAGCAACGAAGACCGCGCTGCCCATTTCAAAGGTTCCCTGGCCGATGTATCCAAAAAATGGATCGGCAAGCCCCTGCAAATCGAAGGCTTCTTCGAAGGGGTGGTGACCTCTGTCGGCATGTCGAGGGCGAAAACAGGGGGTAGCGATTTCATCCTCCACGGCAGCAGCCCCACAATCCTCCTCGACGACGGGCCCAATACGCGCTCTTTTGGGGAGAAAACCCTCAAGAAGATCCTCGACGAGGTCCTTGGACCCTATGAGGGAAAGTTCTCAGAGGTGGATATCAAACCCCAATACGCCGCCAAGATCAAGTATTGCGTGCAATACCGCGAGAGCAATTTCGGGTTCATCAACCGGCTGGCAGCCCGTTATGGGGAGTGGTTTTTCTACGACGGGCAAAAGCTGTTCCTGGGTAAGCCGGCGGCGGGGAAAAAGATCCAGCTAAACTTTGAGCGAGAGCTCACTTACCTGGACGTCTCCCTGAAAACGGCCCCCGTCCAGTTCAAGTTAAAGGCCTACGACTACAAGAACCACCAGTTTCCGGAGAAGGAATCTGATTACCCCAGCCCTGGGAACGAGTTCGCGAAAATCGCGCTCGACAAGTCAAAAAACGAGCTCTTTACCCAAAAAACAACCGATCCTGTTCTTCAAAGCATGAGCGAAAGCGATCTGGGCCAGCTCGCCACCCTGCGGCAGAACACCCAGATGAACGAGCTCGTCGTGATTTCGGGTTCTTCCTCCAACACCGACCTGAGAGTGGGGAGTGTCGTCGAGATCGTGGACCCCCGCTCCGATCTCATGGCCGGCGGTACGGAGAATTACGGAACCTATATCATCACCCGCCTCGAGCACTCCTTCATGACAAACGGGGAAGGATACGCCAATCAGTTCGAGGCCGTTCCTGAAGATACTGCCGTGCCCCCGGCGCACGTTTCGTCCGACCCTCCGGCCTGCGAGATGCAGGTCGGCGAAGTGGTCGATAACAACGACCCCAAAACCCTGGGCAGGGTGCGCGTGCAGTTCGACTGGCAGAAATCCGCCAGCGGCGACGACGGGAAGACGAACTGGATCAGGGTGGCAGCCCCCATGGGAGGCGGCGACAAGGGTTTTTACATGATCCCGGAAAAGGGCGACCAAGTCCTGGTGGCCTTCGAGGAAAACCACCCCGAACGCCCCTTCGTCCTGATGCCCGGCATGTACCACGGAAAAGCAAAACCCGAACATGCCAACTCCAACAACTACATGAAGGCCATCAAAACCTCGGGCGGCCACCAGATACTGCTGACCGACGAGAAAGGGAAGGAAAGCATGGCGCTGAGCAGCCCCAGGGACTTCTCCGCCGCAGCCGCAGAAGGGGAGATGAGCCTCACCGCCAAAGGCAAGATCACCATCAGAAGCGACAGCGGGGAAATCACGATCGACACCCCTGCCAAAATCGTGATCCACGCGGCGAACATCGAGATTAACGGCGATTCCTCCATCAAACTGGGCGCACCTAAAATCGAGATCAGCGCAAATGCCGAACTCAACGCCCAGGCTGCCAAAGTGAGTATCCAAGGGCAAGCGTCCGCTGATTTCGTCGGCAACGGAAAAGTGAACATATCGTCATCGGGCGTGACCACCCTGTCGGGGTCCATGCTGAAACTAAACTGAGGCCATGGGCGCAGAACGATTCTATTCCATGCCCTTCCGCACCGAATCACTGGGCAAAAAGGGCAGCCTGCAGAAATGCGACCTGATGGAATCCATCCGGCAAAATATCCGTTTGCTGCTGCTCACGCCCCCTGGCCGCTACCGCCACGATCCCTTCTACGGGTGCAAGATCCATTGGTTCCAGTTCATGGCCAACAACAGAGCCATGGAGGGACGCAAGGAGGAAGACCAGTTCAAGCTGGATATCCGGGAGAACATCCGGAAGCTGATCCTGCGCTATGAGCCGCGCATTGACCTGTCGGATCTGGAAGTCGAGCTACGCCAAGACCCCGCAGAACAAATCCCCTGGAAAAGCAAGCGCGCCGCCTGGCCGGGAAAGCCGGTCATTCAGGTGGTCGTTAACATCAAGGGCAAGGTGAAGGAAGCATACGCACTGGATCAACAGCTGGAACTGGAAGATACCATTTCGCTCATCTAAACCAAGCGTCGTGAACCGCAGCTCGCAACAAATCAAAAGAGATATGCTCGAATGGGCCAAACACCATTTGGATATCCGGGCTTCTGATGAATGGGGATATGACGTAGCCGAGGCCGACCCCTTGGTGCATCTTCTGATCGGCGCCTGCGCCGCGGAAGCCAAGTCGGTCTACGACGCTATACAGGAAACCGGCGACCGGCTCCATCATCGCTTGCTGAGGTATCTGCTGCCTGAGGCCTTTATGTTTCCACGCCCGGCCTATGGTATCATGAAAGTCCAGCCCGCCGTCTCCATCTGCAGGTTATCAACCCATCACGAATTCAAATTCAAGACAGAAGAAAAGACCTTCTCATTTTGCCCACTCTTCGAAACGACCTTGATTGGCGGGCAGATACGCTTCCTGGGCCTTGACCCCCGGGTGATCGAGTACCGGCCGGGAACGCCCTATTTTTCGGGTACGGGAACCGAGACGGTGTCGAGAATTCTCCTCGGCATCGAGACCCGGCAACCCCTGGAGTTGCTCGAAAACGTGGCGCTCTTCGCCGATTGGCGAGGCAGCGGCCCCGAACGGCAGGCGTTTTTGCAGGCCTTGTCCGGCAGCCACTGGACTTGCAACGGAGTAACGCTGAATCATCGCACCGGATTGGTGGATGGATCTACTATTCTCTCCGACCAATTCAACGCCGATAGCCGCCTCCTGCGGCAAGTGGGCGGCCAGTACCGGCTTAACTTCCACGTCATGACTGATCCGTCTCTGGGACCTCCATCAGAAGAAAGCGTCCAGGAAGTGCTGACGCGTTGGCTCGGGCATCCCCCGGGCAGTGCCGAAGAACACTGGTCTGGCGCAAAAGGCCATTTCACCTGGATCAGGATCGACCTGCCCCATGCCCTGCAGTTGAGCGATGTGGAGCGAAACCTCGTGCTGGACCTGAACCACTTCCCGGTAGCCAACCGGCGTCTGGTCAGAAAAGCCGATCAGGGCACCTATTTCTCCAAATCCCTGGGCTTCGAAGCCATCTCCCTGCAGCCCGATACCGGGCATTTCTGCGGCGTGCATACCGTTATCAACCAGGAAACAGGGGAGGAGGTGCCACCCAAAATATTCTCCGAACTGGTCAACCACAACGGGGACAAACCAGGTTATTCCCTGCGCTACGGAGGAACTGGCCGCTACGACAACCTGAACGCATGGGAACGCCTTTCCTACCTGCTGTCCCTGTTCAGGCAAGAACACAAGGACCGCGAGGTCATCGAAGAACTGGGCCTGAAACTGACGCTGGAAGAGCTCCACGAAGCGCTGGGCAAACGCATGCTCAAGGTGCAGAGCCAAAAAGCCGATAAAGGACGGCCATCGCCGGTGTACATCTTCTTCCGGCTTGGGCCTTCGCAAAAACTGGACGCAGAGGTGCGCTACTGGGTTACTGACGGAGAAGAAGCCAATCAGATACCGGCAGGGGCTATTCTTTATGCCGATTCGCCCATCGCCGGGGTCGACCCCGCAAGCCCCAGGATGGCCACAACGACCAAGGGCGGCAAAACCGTGATACCGGAAACGGAACAAACACAGATACTCCAGGACCTCCTGTTCCGCCGCGAGCGGATCGTCACACCGCACGACATCAAGAGCCTGTGCCGGAAACTGATGGGAGAGCGCTTGCTGGAAGTGACCATCAAGCCCTTCTTTGAAACGGACAGGGACAGCCAGGGCGGCATTCGCCGCGCCATCGAGGTGAGGTTGAAAGTGGATGAGGCCGAAGATGTGCACCTGCAACAGACCGGCCAGGAAATAGAGATGACCCTTCAGGAAAACAGCGTCGGAACCATTCCTTACCGCGTAGTGCTATGCTAGACCAGTTGCCGAATATTACGGGTTTACCCTTCGACGTCCGCGCGGAAGTGCTGGCCATGCTGATCGCGGAGCGTTTCGGCTTGTCGGTCGAACAGCTGCTCTACAACCCCGCCTGCTGGCATCAGCGCCCTGGCAGGAGCGATGTCGCCGACCTGACGGAAGGATTCTCCCACCGCCTGGAGAAGAAGCTCCTCTACATCGACACCTCCCGCGAAAGCCTGTTCGACATGCTGCCGGAAGCCATTTTTCTGCACCCGGAGGAACAATTCGGGAGCAACCTGAGGAAGGTACAGGCCTTGTCGGAGCAGGAAGCCAAAGCCCGGCAGTTCTTGCTGCCTTTCGAGCAACTGTTTTTCTGGATGCGACTGGAAAATGAAATCTCCGCCTGGCAACTGGAAGAAAACCTGCTGGACTGGTGGAGCAGCCACTTCCCCTCTCGCGAAACGGACAAGCTGGAAGGCCGCCAACGCACCGTTTTGCTAGACATGCTGCCCTATGCCCAGGAGATCATAGGCAACTGGGCCCTGACAGCGCAGTGGATGAGCCTGTTTTCCGGGCATCAGGTCAGGATAGAGGAGGAGACCTTCCCGACCTACCAATTGCCCGAAAGCCTGCAAAAACGCCTGGGAGAAGCTGTCCTTGGACAGGATAGCGTGCTCGGAACATCATTCGCAGATGGCATCCCTGCTATCCGGATCGTTTTTGAAGACCTGGCGCCCAATGAGCTGGCATGCTTGCTCCCGGGAGCGGCCGAACGTGATTTTCTCGAAGAGAACTTCGTCCAGTTCCTCCTCCCCGTGGAAACCCCATTTTCAATCGAATTAATTCCAAAAACTACCGAAAGTCCCTTTGAACTGGCTGAAGGCAATGAAACAAATATCCTGGGGTACACCCTGCACATTTAACGAACAACCAAACCCAAACCCATGGCAAAATCGCCTGTTTCCGACCGCCGAACGATCCTTTTCCTCCTCTTCTTTCTGCCCATGGGAGGCCTCCTGGGCCTGCTCTTTTTTTGGCTGAACAAAAAAGACATCATGAGCCTCGGCGACAGCTACCTTTTGGGGCAGGCCGTAGTGCTGTTACTGGGCATCTTCCACCTCTGGTTTATGTACGATAAGCTTCTTTGGTCAAAGCGAAACGGCTTTGTCCGCTCGCAAGACTCCTTTTTCCCTGAAGCCCTCTATACATTACTGGCCTCCCTGGCCCTCACCGCAGGCTGCCTGGCGGTGATGTTCTATTTTACAAAAGAAGTGGCGGTTATTTTTTGGAGCGTGGGCGCCATTTTCCTGATGCCCTTCCTGTTCCTGAAGACCTTTGATTTTCTGCAACAGATACCTTTGAAAGACTACAAAGTCAAATGGTTTTTCTCCCGGAAACTCATAGGGGAAAATGACTGGAACTGGTCCAACGAGATGTGGATTTCTTTTGAGGTAAAAGAAAGCTGGAACAAGCCCGGCATACACCGTAGCGCCAGTTTCCGGATATTGGCGCCCCGGCATATTCCGCTGGGAGAAATATTCCGTCTGGCGGTGCGCGAGTACAACAAGCAAGGCAACAAAATCGTGGTGCAAGATCTGGGGTTTGAACCGGATAACCAGGATCGGTTTTGGTGGCTCTTCTCCCTGAAGTTCCGCTGGAACAAACCCCATACCTGGTTCCCGAACTTCAGGTACCTCGATCCCAACGATTCGGCCCTCGCCAACGCCCTCCGCCCGGGCGACCTGGTCAAAGCGCGCCGCATCTCCACCGGCAATAATAAGTCAGACGAAATCATCCCCACAGGTCAAATAATCCCTCAATAACCCAATCACCAATCACCACTCACCATGTATATCATAGACGAACTAAAAAACTACCCCGTCAACTGGACTGACGGCATGCGGATAGGAAGCAAGGATTTCATCGCCGCCGACCAGGCCTGGGAAGATGCCATCCGCGATGTGCGGATCTCCCTGTTGCAAGGCATTCAGTTCGGGTTGCTTCCTCCCTTGAGGGATAGCCGCGACAAGTCCAGCTACCCCAAATTCCATGTCGATCCTTCGCGGAATGAATTAACCCTGCTCGAATGCCGCGCCATTACCGAGGGAGGATACCGCATTGAAATCACTGAAGCCCTGCACCATGAGTTTCAGATCCCAGCAGCCTTGCCAACCCTGAAGCCGGAGGCCAAGGAAGATATTGACGTCTATATCACTTATATACTCGACGGCCAGGGCGCTTCGGGGCCGGTTTCGAGCGATGCTCCGCCCAGAAGGCTGTACCGCAGCCCGGGCTACGAGCTGTCAGCATTTGCACGCAAAGACAAGATTGGCCTGTCAGGGGTCAATCACATGAAAATCGCGGAGTTCAGGTGGGTCAACAATACCTTTGAGCAAGACAAGAGTTACATTCCCCCTTGTTTCACCATTAGTTCCCATCCCGAATTGCTCGAACGCCACCAGCGGATCGGAGGCGTGTTCAACGCCATGCTTGAGTTGGGCCTTAAACTGGCGCAAGACTACCGGACAGATACCCGGAACGATGTTCGTGATGGCGCCTTATGGCTGGAAATCCTCCTCCAGCACCTGAGCGCAGGCATCTGGACCTTCAACGATCTACTTCCGGAGCGGAGCCCCATATTTACGGTAGTATTTCTGAAAAACTGGACTCAATATGTACAAACCACGGCCGCTATCCGGAAGAACAACCCCTTGCTGGCGAAAAACCTCGAATCCCTGCAGCCATTGCTCAAGAGCATAGCCAAAGACAAGTTTGATTACGCCGACCTGAGGCGCGCTTTCGATACCATGGAGGAGGCAGTGGTGAAGATATATCGCTGGTTCCAGGAACTTGAGGAGGCATTCCGGAAGAGTTTCGTGCCAAGAGTAGAAGAACTGAAAGAAAAATAAGGTGATATGATAACCATTCATTGTTCCAACCCCATATGCGGAAAAAGCTTTTTTTTCGATGAAACGAAGTTTCCCGATGCGAAAAAGGTCCAGTGTCCGCATTGCAAGACTATTCAGGACCTGAAGCCGGGAGGTGGTAAAGAGCAGGAAGAGGCCTTTTTTGAAGAACCAGCCAAACCGGCTCCGGTTCCCGTCACACCTGGCCCTGCAGAGTCGTTTTCCGCCCCGGAGTCCGGGAAGGAGGACTTTTTTTCCGAATCAACTCCTGAACCCAGGCAGCCAACCGCACCGGTTGCTGAGGAACCCACCGGGCCTAGCAGGTTGCTGCTCTTTGTGCTCCTGCCTGCTTTAGTCATTGTGGCCGGCGTATTGGCCTATATTTTCTGGCCGCCCCTTAAACCGGAGCCATTGCCGCAGTTACCTGCGTTTGAAGCAGGGATTTCCGCGGGAACAATGCTGGTAACAGCCGGAGATTCTGTTTCCGTCTCCATCACCACAACACCTTTTCCCGACACAGGGCTGCTCGTCCGGCTTTTTGCGGGCGGGCGGCTATTGTCAGAAAATACAGACGGTAGTTTTTCCGTCGACACCCTCCTTCAGACACCCGGACAGGCCGAACTTTCATTTTGGATAGAAGTTTTCCGGGCCGCTGACAACGCCACCGTTCGCGACACAGCTTCGCTGACCATCGAGGTGAAGGAGAAGGAGGAGAAAAAAGAAGATGAACCGGCAGTCCCATCCAACAAAGAGATCACCCGCTTCGATTTAAGGAGAAAGGCCAGCCGTGCCAAATGGTTCGCAGAATACAGGAACAAGGACGCTGTGGCAATGACATTCGGAACTCCCTTAAAAAAGTCAGGGGATTTTTACGGCGAGGTCAAACTCGCGACTAACGTGGCGATGGAAGACGGGCAGGCCAGAAACGGAATCGAGATCATCCCCGGCGATAAGGAGGGATCGAAAGTCATTGGAGAATATAGGATCACCGAGTTGCCCAATAATCCTGTTTTCAAGGCCTATCTGGGTTTCACAAACGATTCGGGAAGCAATGGGGAAGTGGTTTTAGAAATTCGTGGCCAGCTTCAGGATGACAGCTATAAGATACTGGGTGTCAGATCGAAAAAAAAGAGCGGCAGCCTGGTGCTGCTGGAATATCCCATCGCACCTTATGATATCAAGAAAATCCGTATTGACGTCATCAGCAAGAAAAGGGGGCAGAATAAAGTCGTCCTGGTAAATCCCATGATCGACGGAAGATAATATTTTTTCATCCCTATAACCAGCTGCATATGAGTCAGTTCGTTTCAAATAGCGCCCAACGCCGCAACTCGATGATCCGCTTTACGGCTTTATTCCTGCTCGCCGTCGTATTGGGCTGTTTTGCCTTTCTCCGGTTGTTTTACGTGCAGACCGAGATCCCCAAACAGGAACTCCAGCAGTTCAAAGAGCTGGCGCCGGTGATGAAAAGCCTGGTGGAATACGGAGAAAGCCTTCAGCAATACGAGCTGGCCATCACCGCCAATCCCGTCGATGCGCCTAAATTGGAATCCATTGCCAATCAACATTCCGTCGGCATCCACAGCATGCTGATGGGGAAGGAGAAAAACCCGCATTATTCCTACATGAGCAAGATATTGGATACGGGCGACAGGTTTTTTGCCTCCCTGAAAGAAGTGGAGAAAAAATTCCTTCCCGTTCAGAAAGAACTGATTGAATGCAAAAGAGATATTGAGGATTTTGAAGAAGAGAAGACCGAATGGAAAGAGGAAAAAGATGAGTTGAAAAGAAAGATCGAAGAATTGGAAGCGAAAATTGCCAGATGCAGAAGATGGTAACTGGCTTTTCGCGAAAAAAAATATGTTATGTCAATCGTACTAGGAACCTGGGTGCCGGACCCCGGTATTAACCCCGGCAATGAAATCTGCCACGATTTCGTCTACCGCTGGCTGATTGCCAGCGGGCGGATTACGGGAAAATATCCCGATCCTTTGAAAACCCTTTCCCCAATGGTTGCCAGGCAGCTACTTTTCCCATTGACCGGACGGCCTGCAAGGGCAAACGGGGTTGTCAAAGTAACGCCTGGATCCATCATAGGTTTTTGGGATGGGCCCTGGTTGATGCACTCCATGGTCGCCGTTTCACCTACTTCCTGGATAGGAGCCAACAATACAGGCTGTTTTGGAATCCCCGGAGGCAGGAGGCAGGTAGATGGCATCGACAGGATCATTCATACCCACGACCACCACTATGGCTGGATTGGCGACGGTAATGACTGGCAGGGGACAAGCGCCAGGTTGAAGGTTACATTCAGCTTTCCGCCAATGAAACACTATTGACAAAAATCATTGCCTTCCTCCCCAATTTTCCCTAATCTCCATCCGAAGATTAGCCCTCCCTCCATCTTTCCTCCCGCCTTCTTTCCTAACATCAAAATACTACTCACATGAAACATGTAACAAGGTTTCTCCTCTCGCTCCTCTGCCTGGGGGCCTCCTTCGCCCTGCTGCCGGGACAGGCCGCCATCGTGGCCACCGGAGCCAACAGTGCCGAGGGCGCCACGCAGGTGAGCCTCTCGGTAGGGCAACTCACCTACCTCAACGTCTCCGCGCCGGGGGGCGTGGTCGCCCAGGGCGTCCAGCAGTCTTTCTACGTGGTGAGTGTCGAAGACGTTAACGCCCTGCCTTTCCACTGCTCCCTCTACCCGAATCCCACCGCGGCCGACCTGACCCTGAAGGTCTCTGAGCTGCCTGTTACCGAGGTATCTTACCGCTTGTACGATTTCAATGGACGCACCCTGGCCTCCGGTCCCGTCGCAGACCTGGAAACCCGCATTCCGACCGCTTCGCTCCCGCCCGCTACCTACTTCCTGCTCGTCACCGATGGCCGCGGCGGATCCATTTCTTTCAAAATCTTAAAAACCCAATAACCAATGAAAAAGTATATCATCCTCCTTTTTACCCTCCTGGCTGCGTTTTGTCTGTTGGCCCAGCCTCCGCAAAAAATGAGCTACCAGGCCGTTGTGCGCGACGCCTCCGGCGCCTTGGTCATGAACGGCCTGATAGGCGTGCGGATCACCATCTTGCAAAATTCGCCGACCGGGACCGTGAAATTCGCTGAAACGCATACGGTTGTGACCAACGCCAACGGCCTGGCAACCCTGGAAATTGGTACTGGGACCCCGATTACAGGCACTTTGGCTGGCATCGACTGGGCAACAGGTCCCTACTTCCTTAAAACCGATACCGACCCGAATGGGGGAACCAACTATTCCGTGTCCACTTCCAGTCAGATCATGAGCGTGCCTTACGCCTTGTACGCCGAACGCTCGGCTGAAATCACCGATGGCTCCATCATGAATGTGGATGTGAATGCCAATGCCGCTATCGCTTCTTCCAAAATTTCAGGCGACGCAGGAGTTGAATACTATACAACCGAGAACGTCCAATCCTGGGCAGGAGGAACCTATGGCATAAAAACCATGGCCGCCATCACCATCACCGCTCCCACCAGCGGGTATGTTCTGCTGACGCACACTGGCTTCGCCGTATTTTTCAGCGAGGGCAGAACCATGGCGGCCGGCATCGGCGAAACTGCGACAAGCATGGTCACCAGCGTATCTTTTGGCAATCTAGACGGCAGCAGCACCAACCGCTATGAAATCCCGTATTCCGTTACGACTGTCATACCCGTGACAGCAGGTAGCCACACCTACTACGCACTGGCTGAGGGCAACTCGGTTTTCGACACCGGCTCGGTTAATATGGTTCACTCCTCCTTCGTCGGGGTGTTCATCCCCAAACGCTATTGAAAAAAATACCCGGCGGCTTTTTCCCCGCCGGGTATTTTAAATCCAGTCTCTTATCTTTGGGCATTCTTATGAAAAGGATCGCCCAAGAATTCTACCTGCTGCCCATCCTGGGCTATACACTGCTGTTCGTAGCCATCTACGCAGCCTGCTACTGGCTGGGCTGGATCGACGTGCTGCCCTCCGCGCAGCGGCTTTCAAAATGGGACGGCGCTTTTTACGACTCCATCCGCACCAGTGGCTATATCTACGAGGCGGGCAAAGCCTGCAATTCCGGCTTTTTCCCCCTGTTTCCGTATTTCTGGAAAATCACCGCCCTCGGTCCTGTAGGCATCAGCATCCTCAACGGCATCATCTATATGGTCTCGCTGGCCTACCTGGCCCGCTTGCTCAAGCCTGGCGTCGCGCTGCTGGGCCTCTTCATGGCCTTTCCTTTTATGTTCTTCATGTTCACCCCGCTGTCCGAATCGCTCTTCTTCTTGTTCGGGGTGATCATCATCTACGGCCTGGTGCGCCATGACAACCGCCTGATCTTCCTCGGCGTGCTGCTGGCTTCCCTGACCCGGGCCAGCTTCCTCTTCTTCGTGCCCGCCTTCATCGGCATGTCGCTGATGATGCAGCCGAAAAAAGACGCCCTCTCCGGCCGCTTCTGGCTCGGGCAATTCACCTGGTTCCTCCTGCCTGTCGCGATCGCCGTGGCCGCTATCGGCACGGTCCAATACATCCAGGTGGACCGCTTTTTCGCCTATTACGAAATACAGTCCACCGCCTGGGGCCGCTCCTTCGGCCTGCCGGTCTTCCCCCTGGGACGCAACTCCGAGCCCTGGGTCATGCGCATGAACTGGCTCAACTTCTGGATCGGCATGTTCGTATCGGTGCTGGGACTGAAATACCTGATCCAATGGCTGTTCAAGGACGCCATTCCCAAAAACCTGGAAAGGCACGAGCTTTTCTCCCTCATTTTCCTGGTAATGAGCTTCCTGAGCATTGTCTTCTTCAACCCGGAATGGTACTGGACCAAATGGGAATACAACGGCACCTACCTGGCCGGCATCAACCGCTACATGGAGGCCAACCCTTTCTTCCTGGTCTTCCTGACTTTCCTGTTCAAACATCGTCCGAAAAAAGCCTGGTACCTGCTCATCCTCTTCCTGGCCACCCACCTGGTCTGGTTCCTCGTCTTCCCGCATTATTTCGGCCACATCCAGCGCTTCCTGAACATATCCGTCGTCACATTGATCCTGCTGGGTTTCTGGCTTTTTCACTATTTTCGCTGGAAGCCCCTGGCCTATATTCTCATACCCGGCGGCTTCCTCCTCCAGTCCCTCATGCTCTACTACTTCATGACCGGCGTACAAGTAGATTGAAACTGAAAATTGAAAACTGAAAACTGAAAATTAAGTTGCGGATCATCCACACCTCCGATTGGCACCTGGGCCAAAAATTCCTCTCCTTCGACCGCGACGAGGAACACCGCCTGGCCCTCGGCTGGCTACACGACACCATCGTCGCGCAGCAGGCCGACATGCTCATCGTGGCAGGCGATATCTTCGACATCGGCAATCCGCCCAACTCGGCCCGCAAGCTCTACTACCAGTTCCTCGCCAGGCTGCTCACCACTTCCTGCCGCCATATCGTCATCACGGCTGGCAACCACGACTCCCCGGCCATGCTGGAAGCGCCCCGCGAAGTCCTCGAAGTCCTCAGCGTCCACGTGGTAGCCACCCCCGAAAACGAGCTGCTCGAACTAAAAAACGCCCAGGGCCAAACCGAAGCCATCGTCGCCGCCGTGCCCTTCCTCCGCGAGTCCCACCTCCGCTACGCCACCATCGGCGAATCGGCCGAAGAAAGAACTACGAAATTGCGCGAAGCCATCAAAACCCACTTCACATCGCTCGCTGTCCAGATATCCCAAAAAATCCCTTCACCCTTCACCCTTCACCCTTCACCAATAATAGCCTCCGCCCACCTCTTCGCCCACAACGCCCAAGCTTCCGACAAACAGGACAACATCTACCTCGGCGACACCCAGAACATCGCCGCCGAGGACTTTCCCGATATTTTCTCCTACGTCGCCCTGGGCCATATCCACCGCGCCCAGCAAGTGGGGGAGAAGGAGCACGTCCGCTATTCCGGCTCGCTCATCCCGCTGAGTTTCAGCGAGACCAAAGACGAAAAAGGCGTCTACCTGCTCGAATACGAGGGCGCGGCGCTCAAAAAGATCGAATTCCTCCCGTCGCCTGCCTTCCGCCGCCTCAAAACCATCGAGGGCGACCGGGAAACCGTCAAGCAGCGCCTGGCTGAATTCAACGAGCGCCACGCCGAGTCGCTGCCCTCCTGGGTCGAAATCATCGTCCACCTCGACGCCCCCGACCCCTCGCTCGATGAAGAGCTCCACGAATTCTCCAAGGACTTCAACCTCGATATCCTGAAAATCCGCATCCAACTCCCCGAAAACAACCACACCCAAACCACCTCCGGCCAGGTAGCCCTCGAAGACCTCAGCACGGAAGACGTCTTCATCCGCCGCTGCCTCTCCGCCGGCTACGCCGGGGAGCAGATTGGGCCACTGGTGGAGACGTTTAGGGAATTGATTGGAAGAGTGAAGGGTGAAGGGTGAAGAGTGAAGGGGACGGCCTTAGCCAGTGGGCCGTAAAGAAAATGTCTGAACTATGATTCGTCTGATTTAAATGAAAACCTTGATCTTAATCATGGTCATCACAAAAATCACATAAATCACAGTTCAGACAAAGAACACCCAGCGCAATAAACTTACCTTTGAGTTTAATGCGAATCATTGAACTCTACATAAAAAACCTCAACTCCCTCCGCCTCGAAAAACGCATCAGCTTCATCGAGGCGCCGCTGGGCGCAACCGGCCTGTTCGCCATCGTCGGCGACACCGGCGCGGGCAAGAGCACTATACTCGACGCCATCACCCTGGCGATGTACGGCCGCGCGCCGCGGCACGACAAAAACCCCTCCGAAGTGCTTTCCTACGGCGCCACGGAAGCCATGGCCCAGGCCGTTTTCGAAACCAACGGCAGGCGATTCCTGGCTGAGTGGAGCGTGCGCAGGGCCAGAAGCAAGATGGACGGCGCCCTCCAAAGCCCCAAACGAAGGCTCAGCGAATACGACCCAGCAGTGGATAATTTCGTCACGATCGGAGAAAAGGTCAGTGAAGTTGATCAGCTTGTGGCCGATATCACCGGACTCGACTATGACCGCTTCCTGCGCTCGGTGTTGCTCTCGCAGGGCGAATTCGCCGCATTCCTAAAAGCCAAACCACAGGAGCGCAGCGACCTGCTGGAGCGCATTACCGGATTGGATATTTATTCCCAAATTTCCAAAGCCGCTTTCGAACGCCATAAAGCCGAAGAAACGGCCCTTCGCGAGCTCTCCATCAAAAAGGAAAGCCTCAAACTGCTCACGGAGGAGGAAAAAGATGCCCTGCGGGAGGAAAAATCGCAGCTGGATAGCGCTTCAGCTGCCCTGAAACTCGAAGTCAAAACGGTCCAGGATCAGCTGAATCTGGCCTCCCAGCTAAAGGAGCTCGGCGATGAAATCGCCCGCCTCGAAACGGAACAGGAGGAACTGGCCGCCCAAAAGGAGTCCTCCGCTGCCTCCATCCAACTGCTCGAAAAGTATCGCAAAGTACTGCCCTTCAAAAGCGAACTCGACCAACTGGAAAGAATGGAGTCGCAAAAAGCTTTGTTTTCCGCACAACGCGGCGGCATTCTTGCAGACGAGCTTCCCGGGCTGAAAGACCAACGGGAAGAGGTAGCCCTTGCTATGGCCGGCCATACCCGCGCACTGGAGGAAAAAAAGAAAGCATTCCCCGCCAGGAGCAAGGCAATCGATGCGGCGCTGGAACTGGATTTCAAAATACAGAACCTGGCCTCTCAACTCGCGCAAGACCAAAATGAGGCGGCGAAAGGGGAGAAGAACCTGGAGGATATGCGCCAGAAGCTGTCGCTGGTCCAGGAAGGCCTGGCGGAAAGAACGCCCAGGTTGCAGGAGCAACAGGCCTGGTTGCAGGAAAACGCTCATCTCCAATCGCTTTCCGCCGACTGGGGCCTACTGCAGCGCAGCGCAGCAGATTGGCAGGATGCCGGTGAAAAAGCAGGACAGTTGGCTGTCCAGCTCGAAACCATGCGCAAGGACCTGGCCCAAAAGGAAGCCGAATTCGCCTCTTTTTCGCCTCAACTGGAGCAAACCCATAAGGATATAGAAGCCTGTAATACCCGCCTCACAGCGCTCCGCCCCGACCTATTCGCACGCTCCCCCGCCGAATTGGTCCAAATCCAAAACCGCGAGCTTCAGGAGTGGAAACAAAAAGTGGAAGGTCTTGCGGCCCTGGAAGCGCTTCAGGAAGAGTACTTCTACCTGCTCAAAGAGCGAAACAATCAATTGGATGAGTTTAATAACCTGAATAACAAGGAGTTGGATTTATTCAAACAATTCCTGGAAGCAGATGAGGAATGGGAGGAGCAAAGAGAAATTCAAGAATATAAGCAAAAAGTTTACGAACAGCAGCTGCGCATTGCCAATTACGAACAAGACCGCCTCCATCTCGTGGAAGGCGATCCCTGCCCGCTCTGTTTTTCCACCCACCATCCTTTCCACGAACATCCCGCCGGGGAGGCTTTCCCGGACAGGGCAGGGGAGGAGTTGAAACGGGCAAAAGCCCTTTCCGAAAAACTGCAGCAAAAACGGGCAGCCCTCCTCCGCCAACTCAGCGAATTGGAAGTCAAAAAAGAACTCCTCACCGGCAACGCACAAAAGCGCCTGTCCGGACTCCTTGAAAAACAGCGGCAAAAGATCGAAGCGCAGGAGCGCAAAATGTGGGAATTGCTCGCCGGCTTTGAGGAGCGGGAACATCTCCATTCAACCTCCTACCGCAAAGAGCGGCAGGCCTGGTACCAGGAGGAAATGACCCAGAGGCAGGACGCCTGGCAAGAAGTGCTCAAGCTGTCGGGTGAAAGAGAAGCCCTGCAGGCAAGGATCACAGCGTTGACCAACGAGTCGCGCAACCACGAATTCGCCATCCGGACGCTTAGCAACGAGATCAAAACGCTGGAAAACAGCGAGAAAGATGCCGTTTTCCTTCGGGAAAAAAGCGCATCCGAACTTCGCGAAATGTTCTCCCGCTACCACATTCCTTTCGACGAAAAGAACCTCGATAAACGGCTTGCCGGACTGAAAGACCTCATGGAAGCCTTTGCCAGCCGCAATCTGGAACTCAACCGCCTCCAAAAAGAACAAAACGAGGCCGCCGAAGCGGAACGTAACCTCCTCCAGCGCAGGGAAGAGCGCCAAAAATCCCTGGAAACCCTGCAAACCAGCATCGAACAAGCCTCCCAAACGCTGGATGACTGGCGGGCCAGCCGAAAAGAATTGCTCGGCGACCTCGATCCGGTGGCCGAAAGGGAACGGCTTCAGCGCGAGATAGAAGCGCTCGGTGAAGAAGTACAACTGGCTAAAGACCAGCACGGCGCCATTTCTTCCAAAATCGAAGGATTCGAAAAAGAGGCCGCCAGACTGGATAAAGAGATAACCCTGCTGGAAAAAGCCATCGGGGAAGGAGCTCCCAAACTCGCCTCCAAACTCGAAAAGGCCGGTTTCCCTTCCCTCCCCGAAGCCCGCGCCTGCCTGCTCGACGAAGATGCCTCCGCCCAAATGGAGAAGGAAATAGCCCATTTCCAAAAGCGCGGGGAAGAAGTGGCTCACGCCCTGAAAACCCTGCAACGCCAGGAAAAGGAACACCGGTCCAAACTCCCCGATGCCTGGGACAGCGCCGCCATGCAAACCCACCTGGAAACAGCCGAAAACCGCCTGGAAACAGCCCGGATCCGCCTCGGCGCCATACAGGGCGAGCTGGAGCGCAGCAGCCGGGAGGAGCAGTCGGCAAAAGACCTGGCCGCCCAAATCCAACTGCAAAAACAGGAACTGGAACGCTGGAAAGCCCTCAATGAACTCATCGGCTCGGCCGATGGTAAAAAATTCCGCACCTTCGCCCAGGGACTCACCCTCGAACGCCTCGTCTTCCTCGCCAACCAGCACCTCGGCCAACTCAACGGGCGCTACCTCATCCAGAAAAAAACCGGCGAAGAGCTAGAACTCGAGATCATCGATACCTTCCAGGCCAACAACGTTCGCTCCATGCAAACCCTCTCCGGCGGCGAGACCTTCCTCGTCTCCCTCTCCCTGGCCCTGGGCCTGTCTGACCTCGCGGGCCAGCGCACCGACATCCGCTCCCTCTTCATCGACGAGGGCTTCGGCACCCTCGATGAGGCCACCCTCGACCTGGCCATCTCTACCCTCGAAAACCTCCAGGCCAAGGGCAAAACCATCGGCATCATCTCCCACGTCAAAGAACTTAAGGAACGCATTTCCACCCAAATCCAGGTCATCAAGCGCAGCAATGGCTTCAGCGAAGTGGAAGTCGTGGGGTGATTGGGTTGTTAGGTTATTGGGTGGTAAGGTGAGTTGGAAGATGATTTGGATACTTTAGTCTAAAGAGATTGGCCCCTGCAAGCCATATTTCTGTATATTTGTCCCCAACCCAACAACCCAACAACCCACAACCCACTATAATAATGCAAAAAGATCTCAAAGACGTTTTTGGCTCAACAACAGGCCTTGATCAGAAAAGCCTCGACTTCCTGACTCAGGCGCTCGTCAAGAACAACCTGCCAGGGTTTGACTACCTGGAGTTCAAACAATCGCTCAACGCATTGTCCAATCTCAACATGGACGAAGCCACGGCCTATAAATCGGCTTTCGCCACCGCATCCACCGTCGGCCTGACCAAAGAGAAGTTGTTGAAGACCGCGGAGCACTACCGCGCAATCATCATGCAGGAGAAACAGGCTTTCGACCAGGCCCTCAAAAAGCAGGTCCAGCAAAAGGTCGAATCCAAAAAGGTGGAGGTAGAAAAGCTCAAAAAGCAGATACTCGACTACCAGGCCCAAATCGCCAAACTCCAGGAAGAGATCGTAAAAAACCAACAAATCATCGATCAGGCGGATGAGTCCATTCAACAATCCATGGACAAGATCAAGCTAACCGAAGAGCAGTTCGAGCTGACCTTCCAGGCCATCCTCAACCAGATCAATTGTGATATTGAAGACATAAAACAATACATCTAAATTTAGTTTATAAGTTTAAAAGGGTATGAGTTTAGTACCCTATAAACTTTTACCTCATAAACTTAAAGAAATGGCAACCACAACCAATAACCCATTCGAAAACGCAGGCGGTACGAAAACCAAATCTTTCTGGCAGCGCCCCGAGGGCGTGACCGGCGCCATTTTTATGGCCGGTATCGTCGCGGGACTTGGCTATTTGCTCTATATCAGCCTCCCTGTCCTTATCCCGCTGATGGCTAACATCCTGTACCTCAGCTTGATGCTCATCGCGCTGGCCGCCATCGTCTACATGGTGCTCGACCCCAAGATGCGCAACCTCATCTGGTACATGTACAAGAGCGTCATGCGCTGGATCACCGGTATCTTCGTGCAGATCGACCCCATCGGCATCCTCAAGAGCTATGTCGAAGACCTCAAGGACAGCCTTGGTAAGATGAGCAAACAAATCGGCGTGCTGCGTGGTCAAATGCGCAAGCTCCAAACCCTGGTGCAGGAAAACACCGAGGAGATCGAGAAGAACATGCAGCTGGCAAGCGTCGCCAAAAAGCAAAACAACGAATCACAGGTGCTCCTCGCCACCCGCAAGGCTGCCCGCCTCCAGGAGAGCAATGAGAAATACACCACCCTCCACCAGCGCCTGGAAATCCTGTACCGCATCCTCGACAAGATGTACAAGAACTCCGAGATCCTGCTGGAAGATACCCAGGACCAGGTGAAAGTCAAAGAGCAAGAGTACAAGGCCATCAAAACCTCGCACTCGGCCATGAAATCTGCCATGAGCATCATTTCCGGCGACCCCGACAAACGCGCTATGTTCGACGCCGCCCTTGAACACATCGCCGACGACCTCGCCAACAAAGTAGGCGAAATGGAGCGCTTTATGGAAATGTCCTCCAACTTCATGGCTTCCATCGACCTCCAGCAGGGCGTGTTCGAAGAACAAGGCCTCAAAATGCTCGAGGAATACGAAAAACAAAGCTCGCTGCTCCTCATGCCCGGCCGCGAAAAAGCCTCCGACTCACTCGACCTCGATTCCTTTCAGGAACGTCCGGAGAAACAGGGGAAGACGGGAGAAGCTGGCTCTTATGATAACTTGTTTAACTAAACTCAGGTTGTTAGGTTGTTAGGTGGTTGGGACAATGTTACCCCAACCACCCAACCACCCAACCACCCAACCACCCCCAAATGGTTCAAGTCTTCGTCACCGGCGGCACCTTCGACAAACAATACAACTATATCACCGGCTCCCTGTATTTTGAAAATACCAACCTCCCCGAGATGTTCGAACGGGGCAGGTGCACCGTCGACATCAACGTAAAAACCCTCATGATGGTCGACAGCCTGGAAATGGTCGACTCCGATCGAGAAATCATCGCCCACAACATCCGCCGCTCGGAGAGCAATAAAATACTCATTACCCACGGAACAGACAGAATTGTCCACACCGCCCAATACCTGGCGAAGCTCGATATCCACGACAAAACAGTGGTCCTCACCGGCGCCATGATCCCCTACGCCTTTGGCACCTCTTCCGACGGCTTTTTCAACCTCGGAAGCGCCCTGGCATTCGTACAGACCCTGCCCCCCGGCATCTACATCGCCATGAACGGCCGCTTCTTCACCTGGGATAACGTCTGGAAAAATCCCAAAACCGGCTACTTCGAAGAACTCCGCCACGAATAACCCCTTCACTTTTCACCCTTCACTCTTCACCCCGTGCAATACCTCGGCCTCCTCTTCGAAATCATCTTCTTCGCCATCGGCGTTTACCTATACCTCTTCGCACGCGGCCTCGTGCGCACAGGCAATCCCGAACTGCAGAAAAAAGCCGAAGCCTTCCGGCAAGACAACGCCTGGTGGATGCGCCTGCTCGGCCTGGCTATCGCAGCCATCATGGGCGCGAATATCTTCCTGCATCTCAGGGAGATATTCGCCGCATCCTGACCAAAAAAGGAACCTGCCTTTCTCCCGCCTGCCTTTTCCTTATCCTAAATCAGGATGGGATTCCTGCCCTTTCTGTTAGTAAATGCATATTATTTAGTATAATTGCATCTCAAAATCCAAACATCATTTTTGAACTGCCACTTTATGAAGAACCCATTACTCCTCCTGGCATTGTTCCTGCTGGCCCCTGCCTTCTCCCTCCGCGCACAATCCGGGGAGCAAAGCTTCTACGATCCGGACCGTATTCAGGAAGTCAGCATCCAGTTCCCCTTCGATAACTGGATGTACCTGCTCGACTCCCTGCGCTTCAACGGCAACGGCCTCCTCCAGGGTACCGTGAAGATCAATGGCAAGACCTACGACAACGTGGGTGTCCGCTATGAAGCCGACCAACCTTTTACGCCCGGCCAACTGCGCAATAGCCTCTATATCCAGCTCAATTTCCTCGATGAGGAACAAAACCTGGAAGGCAGCAAAGCCCTCCACTTCTCCAACGCCCTGCGCGATCCCAGCATGGTGCGTGAAGTACTGGGCTTCGAAATTGCCAGGTCGTACATGCCGGCCCCGAGAGCCAACTACGCCAGGGTCTCCATCAACAACAAGCCCTACGGCCTCATGGTTAATATCGAAACGATCGGCCCGGCTTTCCTCGAAAAATACTTCGGCTCCAGCAACGGGGCATTCTTTCAGGCAAGACCGTATAACCAGTACGATAATTTCCCCGAAAACTGCAAAAAACGCATCTATGGGAGCCTGGAATATGAAGGCGATTCCGAGTGCTACCTCTACAACTTCAACCAACTATCCAAAGGCGGATGGGAACCTCTCATCGATCTGACCCGAACGCTCAACCAGCAGCCCGACAAGATCGAAGACATCCTCAACGTCGACCGCACCCTTTGGATGCTTGCTTTTAACAACGTGCTCGTCAACCTGAGCAGCTATACCGGCCAATACAGCGAGAACTTCTTCCTCTATCAGGATGCCAACGGCGTTTTCCAGCCCATTATCTGGGACCTCAACCTCTGCTTCGGCAGTTTTAAAAATACCGGCCAGGGCTCCGACCTCCGCCTCAAGCAGCTGCAGGAACTCGATCCGCTGCTGCACCTCTCCAGCACCACCAAACCCCTGATCAGCAAACTGCTGGCCAACGAAACCTACAAAAAAATGTATCTGGGGCACATGCGTTCCATCGTTTGGGATTTCCTCAAAAGCCGTAAATACGAAGACCGCGCAAAGGAACTGCAGCGCCTGATCATGGAGGCTTTTGTGCAGGACCCCAATAAGTTTTACCGCTACGAAGAGTTCAACGTAAGCCTCTACACCACTATTGGCAAGAAAAGTACCATCCCCGGACTGGTCGAGATCATGGAGGCCCGCGCTGATTTTCTCGAAAAATCACCGCTTATCTCCGTAGTACCCCCGGAAATCTCCGGCGCCCACGCCTCCGGCCGAGCCCAGTTCTCCTCCAAACCCATCGATCAGTTCAATATCGTTGCCAAAATCGACAAATTCCCCAAAAGGGTGCGCATCATGTACCGCTTCTCGGAAAACGATCTCTTCTCGGAGGCGCTCATGAACGATAACGGCAAGGAAGGCGATGCCCAAGCCGGCGATAATATGTACACCGCCTCTATCAATCCTCCAGACGGCACGGGAACGATCGAATACTACATCATGGCAGAAAACGCCTCCATCATGGCATTCGATCCGCCAACTTACATGTGGAAAAGGCATACGGCTTCGCTGGAAGACCTTAATAAATGAGCTTTTTGAAAAAAAGCTGAGAAGATGAGAAGGTGAGGAGTGGAATTACACTTCTCACCTTCTCATCTTCTCAACTAACTGTAAATCCTCAGCTATGAAAATAACTACACTCCTGACGGCCTCCCTGCTGCTATCTTTTTCAGCCAAGAGCCAGCAGCAATTCTTCGCCTGGGATTATATTCCCGAAATACGCATTACCATTAAGGAATCGAAATGGGACAAGGCGCTGGACTCCCTGAAACTGGCCAATACAGGCGACCGCCTGCTGGCCCAGGTGGAGATCGATGGCCAAAAATTCAAGGACGTTGGCGTCAGGTATAAAGGCAACAGCTCCTATTTCAACGTCAAGAAATACGGCGAGACCAAGCTGCCCTTCAACCTGAAATCCAATCAGGTCCATCCCGGGCAGTTTTTTCCCGATCAGACCGAGACGATCAAACTGTCCAATATTTTCCGCGACCCCAGCTTCCTGCGCGAGGTGCTTTCTTACGAAATCGCCCGCAAATATATGCCCGCGCCCAGAGCCAACTTCGCCAAACTGTTCATCAACGATTCCTATATGGGGCTCTACAACTCCACCGAATCGGTCGAAGATGACTTCCTGGAGGCCTATTTCGGCGAAAAGTCGGGCATCCTGGTCAAATGCGACCCGGAAGAATGGGGGAGGGAGATCAAACCCGGTTGCCCTGAGGGCGATAAAGCATCCCTCATGTATCTGGGCGACGATCCAGGCTGCTACAGAGGGTTCTATGAAATGAAATCCGACTCCGGCTGGAGCGAACTCATCCGCCTGACCCGTATCCTCAACCAGGAACCCGAGCGCATCGAGGAGATCCTCGACGTCGATATGGCCCTCTGGATGCTCGCCTACAATATGGTGCTGCTCAATCTCGACAGCTACACCGGCCGCCTGAGCCACAACTACTACCTCTACCAGCGCAAAAACGGCCAGTTCGTGCCGCTGATATGGGATCTCAACCTCTCCCTCGGCGGCTTCCGCTTCGCCGATACGGGCAAGTCCCTTTCCCTGGAGGAAATGCAACAGCTCAGCCCCTTCATTTACTACAAAGACAAAGACCCCAAGCGCCCGCTGATCACCCAGTTGCTGGCCAACCCCCTGTACCGGAAGATCTACACCGGACACATCCGGACCATTACGGAAGAAAATTTTGCTAATGGGGAATACCTTAAACGGGCGAAAGAGATCCAGGCCCGCATTGAAGAAGAAGTCAAAAAAGACGCCAATAAGCTATACTCCTACGAGGCCTTCCAGCGCAACCTCGACTCTACCGCCTACGCCGGCAAAACGGAGATCTTCGGCATCGCCGAGTTGATGGAAGGCCGTACCCAATACCTGCTCAATCACCCCGTGATCAAATTCCCGCCTCCGGTGATCAGCAAAGTCGAGCACTTCCAGTTTGGTCCGACCCTGGCCGTGCAAGCCACCGTCAGCGCTACCGAAAAGGTCTGGCTGGCGTACCGCTATGACAAGGACGCGCCCTTCAAAATGATCGAAATGTTTGACGATAGCAAAAACAACGACCAAATGGCAGCCGATGGCATATGGGGCGTCACACTCGATTGGAAGCCTGGCACGAACTACTACATCGTCGCGGAAGGAGAACGCTCCGCCCGCCTCTCCCCGGAGAGGGCCTCCTTCGAGTTTTATGAAGTGAAATAGGAGTCCGGTTTAACACAACTACAACGCCGGCTTAACGGATTTTAGCAATCCATATGGAAGGAATGCGCTAATTTCGTGCAAAACGCGAAAACCATGAAAGCTGCCCCAATTCTGCTCCTCGGCCTTCTGCTGGCCTTCTCTTCCTGTCTGTCGCCTGCAAGACTGGTCGAAATGGGAGACTACGACCAGGCCATCGACCTGAGCATCCGCAAACTCACCGGTAAAAAGAAGAAGAAAGCCGAGTTGGTCAAAACCCTCGAATCAGCTTTCGAAAAAGCTACCCGCCAGGATATGCGCATGGCGGAAACCCTCGAAAAAGAAGGCCGCCCAGAAAACTGGGAACGCATCAACGACATCCACCGCCAGATCGGCCGCCGCCAATCCAGGATCGAACCCCTGCTACCGCTGGTCGACGAATTCGGCTACCAGGCCAAATTCCAGTTCGTGCGCATCGAAGACCTGGAACGCAAATCGCGAGAAAATGCCGCCGAATACCTCTATGTCAGGGCCCAATCCCTGCTGGAAGAAGCCAAAAAAGGCGATAAGCAAGCCGCGCGCCAGGCCTATTCCGAATTCCAGGACATCAACCGGTACTACCAGAACTATAAAGACAAAGACCAACTGCAACGGGAAGCCCTCGAACTCGGCGCCATCCACATCCTCATCAAGCCGGAAAACGCTTCCAATGTGGCGCTGCCGAAGGACTTTGAAAAGGAATTGCTCCAATTCACAACGGCCGATATGGAGTCCGTCTGGCGCAAATTCTACAACAACCCCCTGAG
>JBAQQB010000131.1:0-14802 GCA_049306275.1 Saprospiraceae bacterium
CGGTTCCCGACAAAATGTCGCGGTACTTGTAGCAGTAGGGCTTATTACTCGCATCGAAGGCTACAGAGGAGGCGAAGCGATCGTCGCCCAAAGCCTGAAATTCCGCTACAAAGGCTTCGTTAGGCGATACCTCGCTGCGCCCCGTCAGGCTAACCGGAAAGAAATATTGGGCATGCCAGTTGAAGTTCTGCGCGTTGAAAATGACTTCAAAAATGGGCTCTGTGGTATTTCCCGCGAAAAGCTCTTCGTAGGTTTCGGCGAGCGCATACCTCCCGTCGCCGATCACTTTGCCCGCTTTTTCGATGGCCAGTGCGGCGACAGAGGGGTCGTTGGTGAAATGGAACTGGGTGAGATATACCCGGGCCAGCAGCGCCGTGGCGCTGTAAGAGCTGGCCCAGCCGGCGGTCCTCGTTCCGGGGAGGAGGGTTTCAGCCAGGAGCAGGTCCTGAACGATCTGAGTATACACTTCCGCGACGCTGTTGCGCGCCTGGTCGATGTTACTCAGGTCAGTGGTAGGCCGGGTTTTCAGGGGTATCGCACCAAAGTAGGTCAACAGGTTGAAATGCGACAAGGCGCGCAGGAACAGAGCGTCGCCGGTGAACAGGTTGCGGTCGGCTTCCGGCATGTCGATATCGCCGATGCGGTCGAGCACGTTATTGGCCCGGTTGATGCAATCGTAGTTGGATGCCCAAATGCCCTCCATGATGGCGTTGTCGGCAGCGATGAGGTTCTCATCGACCTGCTGGTAAACGCGGGACGTGCCGCTCCAGTAAAGGTTGTCGGCCGCCAGGTCATCGATGAGAATGCGATTTCGGCCATAATTGCCCAGGTCGTGCAGGGAGTAGTAAGCGCCAGTGACAGCCTTCTCGATGCCCTCCCTGTCGGTGATGGCCTGCTCGGCAGAGATCGATTGGGCCGGCTGCACGTCCAGCAACTTGGTGCAGGATATGGCTGCCAGGGCCGGGACGATCAGGATATAGATGAGGTTTTTCATGGTTTTCTCGTTTGGCGTTAAAAAAGGAGGTTGATCCCGGCCAGATAGGTCCGCGATTGGGGGTAGGTGAAGAAATCGGTGCCGATGATGACGTTGCTGGAGCCGCCGTAGTAGTTGACCTCGGGGTCCATGCCGAAGTAGTTGGTGAAGGTGTAGAGGTTCTGCACGGTGGCGTAGATCCTGGCCGATTTGACGCCGGCTTTTTCCATCCAGTCCTTGCGGAGGCTGTAGCTCAGGGTGATGTTTTTTACCCGTAGGAAGGAGCCGTCTTCGATAAACCGGGAAGATTTGAAGGAATCGCCGGCCCTTGGAAACTGCGTGATGTCCCCAGGTTGTCTCCAGCGGCCGACCATGCGTTTAGTCTGGTTGTCTTCGCCGGTACCCGATTCGAGGTAGATCAGGGTGCCGTTGAAAATATCGTTGCCGTACACCCCTTGTAGGAAGATGGACAGGTCGAAGTTCTTGTAGCTGAACACGTTGGTCAGGCCCGCGGTAAAGTCGGGGTTCGGGTCGCCGGTCTTCACCCTGTCGGCAGAGGTAATGGCGCCGTCGCCGTTGACGTCGTCGTAGACCAGGTTGCCGGTGGTGGGGTCGACGCCGAGGCAGCGGAGTCCGTAGAAAATGCCGATGGGTTCGCCCACTTCCACGCGGTTGCCGCCGCGGCCCAGGTCGTCGATGGGCTGGTCTTCGTAGAGGCTGAGCACCTTGTTGCGGTTCATCGCGTAGGTCAGCGAGGAGGTCCAGAGGAAATCGCCATCCACGTTCACGGTGTTGAGCACTACCTCGAGGCCCCGGTTTTCCATGCGTCCGATATTCGAAGAAATGGAATAGAAGCCGGAGGAAGAGGGGATGGGCCGTTCCAGCAAGAGGTCGCTGGTCTGGTTGTAGTACACGTCGACATTGAGGTTCACCCTTTCCTGGAAGGCCGACAGGTCGAAGCCAAGGCCGGCCTGGGCGCTGGTTTCCCACTTCAGGTCGGGGTTGGGCAGCTGCACCGGCGCGATGCCGGCGTTGCCGCCGTAGTTGTAGCCGGCGCCGTAGAGCCCGAGCGAGGAGAAATCGCCGATGCCGTCGTTGCCGGTGAGGCCGTAACTCGCCCTGATCTTCAGTTCGTCGACCCATTTTACATTCTGGAAGAAAGGTTCTTCCGACACCCGCCAGGCGAAGGAGCCCGCCGGGAAATAGCCATAGTAATTGTTTTTCCCGAATTTGGACGACCCGTCGGCCCGTGCGGTGAAAGTGAAGATGTAGCGGTAGAGGTAGGCATATTTGATCTGGGTGAAATAGGAGTTCAGCACCCGGTCAAGCGCCGAAGCGGACGCCGCCCGGATTGCACCCGCCGAAGCGATGTATTGCAGCGTTGGGTTGGGAAAGTCGATCCCTTCTATATAAGTCCTGCGGCTGGCATATTTTTCAAAACTGTGCCCTACAAGCGCGTCGACGCTGTGTTTGCCCTCGTAGTCCCTGACGTATTGCAGCACGTTGTTGGTAGTGAGGTTGCTGGCGTAATTGGTGCCCTCGATCCCCAGGCCGTTGTACCTGTCTCCCTGCCGGGTGGTGACGGGGTCGTAGCTGTGCTCGCGCAGGTTGTAGATGTCGATCCCCAATTTTGAAGAAAAAGTAAAGTCATTGAGGAATTTGTATTCCACATAGGCATTACCGGTATTGCGGTTAGTGAAAGCCTGGTTGATGGCGTTTTCGGCGATGGCCACGGGGTTGGCGTAGAAGGCGCTTTCGTCGTAGTCGCCGTTTTCGTCATACACGGGGTAGATAGCAGGTATCGACATGGCGTTGGGCAACGGGCCGAAGAGGGTGGCGTCGCCTTCCACCCGGTCGTTGCTCGAATAGGTGATCCCCATGCTGCCGCCGATGGTGAGGTTGGAGAGGATTTTATAATCGGCGTTGAGGCGGCCGCTGTAACGGGTGTAGGAAGTTCCTTTTATCACTCCATCCTGGTCGTAGTAGTTGCCGGAAATGAACAACCTGAACTTGTCGTTGCCGCTGCTCACCGACAGCTCGGTGTTGGCGGTGGGGGCCGTGACGAGGATTTCGCTCATCCAGTCGGTATCGATGCCCTGCACGTTGGTGCCTTTGTATTCGTTCCACTCGGCGGCGTTCATCATCGGGATGAGGCGCTCCCGGGGCATGGTTTGCAGGCCGTAGCTGGTATTGAGGGAAACGTCGGTTTTGCCCCGGCTGCCCTTTTTCGTCGTGATCAGGATCACCCCGTTGGAGGCCCTGGCGCCGTAGATGGAAGTGGCGGAGGCGTCTTTGAGAATGGTCATGGATTCGATGTCATTGGGGTTGATGTCGGTCATGGCGTTGAGCTCCTGTCCGCTCATGCCCACCTGCGAAAACTCGCCCGTGATCATGGGTATGCCGTCGATGACGATGAGGGGCTGGTTGCTGGCGTTGATTGAACTGCCGCCCCGAAGCCGTATCACGTTCTGCCCCCCGGGGGTGCCCGACTGCGGGCTCACCACGAGTCCGGCCGTCTGCCCCAGCAACACGCCGTCGATGGTGCGGGTGGGAATGTTCCTGATCCGCTCCTCGCTGACCAGCTCGACCGAGCCGGAGAGCAGTTTTTTGCTGGAGGTACTGTAGCCCACGACCACCAGTTCGCCCAGCGCGATCGCCTGGTCGGTCATCTCAATGTCGATGATGGTCCGCCCCCCGATGGCTACCTCCTGGGTCTCCATGCCTACAAAGGAGAAGACCAGCACGCCGCTTGACGGGGCTGTGATAGAGTACATCCCGTCGAGGTCGGAAACAGTTCCTTCGGTAGTGCCTTTCAGCACGATGGTGGCGCCCGGCAGCGGCAAGCCGTCCTCAGCCGACACCACGGTACCTCTCACGGTGATATCCTGGGCGGCGAGCTGCCAGAAGCCCAGACTGAATAACAATAAAAGCCAGTAATGCTTTTGCATGGGTTTTCGTTTTGATTATTTTTTTAATACCCTCACAGGAACCAAATCAACCCGGAGTCCTGAAATGGTGTATTGCCGGTCTCTTCCCTCGCCGGAGCAATAGCCCCTGGTATTTTTTTCTTTTTGGAGAATGAGGTCAATCCCCGTTCCCGGACTGGTGAAGGTCAGGGCGCGGACTGTTTGTTGTTGCGCATTGTCGATCAGGTAGCGGGTGTACATTTCCCGAAAAGAATAAGGATCGACGGAAAACAGCCCGAACTGCTGGGGAAAGGTTTCGGAAAAGGCCTCCTTGCCGGCGATCTCCTGTTTCCCTTCAGCTGGAAAGACCCGGCTGGTGGTGCAATCGAAGACATCGCCTTCTTCCAGATAGCTCAAAGAGAGGTTTTCGATCTTCGGCAGTTGCCGCACCTTCGACAGGCGGGCGTTCCGGGCATCCAGCACCGTCACGCCTCCTTCTCCCGCTACCTGTATCCATTTGGCCGAGGCGTGGTAGATAATGGCCGTGTTTTCATCTATGCCGAAAGCCATTCCGCCACCTGTGCCCGTCAGCGCGACGGCCAGCCGGCCGAGGCGGCCGCGTTCGTTGAAATGCTGGTCGACGATGCCTTCGGGAAAAAAGCCCAGGCCGCGAGTCATCAGTACGCCTGAATCGGCGGGGAAGTCATCGCCGGTATAATCCCGGATCACCCCGTGCTGCAGGGCGGCGAGGCTGGTCCCCCCTCCTATCATCCTTTCGCTCATGATGGCCGCGCCTGCACTGGTGCCGGCCACCACGCCGCCCGATCGGTAGACATCCCACACAGCACGGAGTACCGCCTTCGGGCTGCCATCCGGATTCAGCAGGGCGCCGGTGGTGCGAAGCTGGTCGCCGCCTGTAAACCACACACCCGAGCACTTCCTTACCAGGGCCGCGATGTTTTCGTCGTCGCCGTTGTCCTTCCACTCCGCCTCATTGACCGTCTGTGTGCTGTCGTCGTCGACCACGGCCACCGGGATGAGGTGGATGTTTTCGGCAGCTACGCCATGGGAAACCAGCACGTCCCGAATATAAACAAACGACTGGACCGGCACCCCGGTAGCGCTGGGGATCACGGCGAAAGAGGCCTGCTCCAGGCCCCCGGCCAGGTCGATCAGTTGTTGAAAAATGCTTTTGGTCTCGCTCTCCAGGCCGCCGCCTACGATCACCAGGCTGCCCTTGTCAGCAGGCTGGCCGAAGGCCAGAATGGGGAGAAAAAAAAGAAATGGGAGGATTTTTGCCATGCGCCCGGATATTTAGAACCGTCTTGGCGAATATAAAAAAAATCCCAATCTTGGGAGCAGGATTCAACATCCAAAGGGGGCGCCAAATTTATTCGGCAAACTGCTGTCGCCAAATAAATTTGGCGATCCATTTATGAAAAAACACTGTTACACCATGCTCACACTCTTCAAAAACGCCACCGTTTACTCCCCGGACCCTCTTGGTAAAAAAGACGTCCTTACCGGCGGCGCCTCCATCCTCGCCATTCAGGACCACATCGATCCGCCCGCAGGCATCGAGGTGGCGATCATCGATTGCGAAGGCCTCTGGCTGGTACCCGGCCTGATCGACGGCCACGTGCACCTCACCGGAGGCGGTGGCGAGGGCGGTCCCGCCAGCCGCATGCCCGAACTGGAACTGGAGATGATGATCGACGGCGGCGTGACCACCGTGGTCGGCTGTCTGGGCACCGACGGCATCACCCGCTCGGTGGAAAGCCTGCTGATGAAGGTCAAAACCCTGCGGGCACAGGGGGTGTCGGCCTGGATGTACACCGGCTCCTACCAGGTGCCGCCCCCCACCATCACCGGCGATTTGGCAAAGGACATCGTCTTGTTTGAAGAGATCATCGGGGTGGGCGAACTGGCGGTCTCCGACCACCGCTCCTCGATCCCCTCGTTTTCCGAGCTCGCGCGCATCACCGCGCACACGCGCGTGGCGGGCATGCTCGGGGGCAAGGCGGGCATCGTGCACGTGCATATGGGCGACGCGAAAGACCCTTTCCGGCCCATCCACGAGGTCGTGGAAGGCACCATGATGGGCTACAAGCAATTCCTGCCCACCCACTGCAACCGCAACCACCATATTTTCGAAGAAACAAAGGAATACGCCAAAAAGGGCTACGTCGACCTCACCACCAGCTCCTACCCCTACGACCCGGAAACGGAGGTCAAATGTTCCCGCGGCCTGAAACAGCTGCTCGACGCAGGTGTGCCCATAGCGCACATCACCTTCACCTCCGACGCCTGCGGCTCCCTGCCTATCTTCGACACCGAAGGCAACCTCGTGCGCATCGACATGGGACTCCCCTCCTCCATCCTGCAAGAGATCAAAGACGCGGTGCAGGAGGAAGGCATCCCGCTGGAAACGGCCCTGAAAGTGGCTACCTCCAACCCGGCTACGATTTTGAAGCTCAAGGGCAAGGGCTTTGTCAGAATGGGGTATGATGCGGATATCCTGGTGCTCGGCACGGATTTCAGCGTAAAGTACCTGATGGCGAAGGGTGAAATGGTGAAAGAGTGAAAGAGTGAAAGAGTGAAAAAGTGAAATGGGGAAACCTGCTTTTTGGCTTTGCCAAAAAGGCTTCCCTTTCCCTTTTTCACCTTTTCACTCTTTCACCTTTCCAGTAATTCGCAAAACAGAAAACCCCTCTCCCACCTTCAGCAAGTCCCCAAACTGCCTGTACGTCGCCAGCCCCAGCATGGATTTGGGCTCGAGGGCCAGGACCAGCAGGTTGCCCTTTAGCTGGTCGGTGGGGAGGTAGAGGTACTTGCCAGCCCGGAGCTTTTTCAACGCCCTCACCTCGAGGGTGGGGTTGGCCACCGGATCGCCTTCGAAATCGATGGTATCGATGGCCGTGACCTGGTATTGCTCGATACGGTAACGGGAAGGCTTTTTCAGGCGCTCCAGCCGGAATCCGCGACGTTTGGCCCAATCGGTCAGGACTGTGCCGTCTTTCGGGATGAGGTAGCCCAGGGGCTTTTCCACCTCGTAGAGGGAGCTGACCACCGGGCGGTAATCCGCCACCTGGATGACCGTATCGCGCCCGGTGGCGTAGGCGTAGACCGGGAGGAAAAGCATCCTGTCGTCGGCGATGTGTTCTGACTGGATGGAGACCATCTGGCCAGGCTGAGGGGAGAGCAATTTTTCCCGCTCCGCGGCGACCAGGGTTTTAATTTTTTCGTGGTTGGTGAATGCATAATCCAGCAAGGCGCGCATGCCGGTCATTTGCCCTTCGGCCCGGCGTTTGAGATTGTCTACGAAAGCATCCTTGCCGTTCATCCCTTCCTGGATAAAAGAAAAGGAGTGCTGGATACCCAGGCTCTGCCTGCCGTCGTTGACATCGAAGGTGCTGTGCCGGATAAGGCCTTCGTTGGGCGGACCGCCGGGGCAGTAGGTGAATGAAGAAAAACCCCGGTCTTTGAAGTATTGGAAGGCAAAAGGCAGATACCCTCCATCCGAGAGGCTGCGGATGTCTTGGGAAATGTTGATATTGGTAGTGGTCCCGACGGTGACTTCCGAATTTTTCCGGTAGCCGAATTTCTCCCACGATTCCCCGTAGGGGAAATATTCGTGCACATCGAGGCTCACCTCGAAGAGGTATTTATCGAAAAACCGGTGCAGGGCCTGGGTTTCCGACTCGGTGAGGATGAGGTGGTTGCGGTTGAGGTCCATCCCATTGGCATTGAACCGCTTGTTGACCTCCGAGCCGTCGGGGTTCATCTGAGGGATGAGCGCCAGGTCGATGCGGTCGAAGAGGTAGCGATTTTCCGGTTTGAGCAGATCCGAGGCCAGGAGAAGTGCGCCTTCCTTTCCCGACTGCTCGTTGCCGTGCTGCTGCGCGAAGATGAGCACCCGGATTTTGGAAGGATCTTCGCCAAAGCGGGAGGAGGAGAATTTGAGGGCATAGAGATTTCGGCCTTGCACCGAGCGCCCGATCACTTCGGCTTCGAGCAGTTCGCTGGCGGCGTCAAGGGTCTCCACTAAGGTTTTGATCTCTTCATAGGAGGTAGGCATTGTTTGAGAAAATAAGGGGATTTGCAGCAGGAACAGGAGGAGCAGGGGAGGTTTCATGGTTTGCGGGCCGGGAGAATTATTTCCGGGTTTGAAATATAAGGACTAATTCAATGCCGTGAAGAGATTTGGCCGACAGTGTCTGCCAAATCTCTTTTTTTCGACAAAACACTTTACATCGCCCATCCGCAAATGATGCAGACAGTGTCTGCACAATCCGGCGATCAAAAAATAATAAACCAGGATTTTGGGAAACCAATTCCCGAAACAACCGGTTCGGAGTTTATTACTTTAACGTGAGGTTCGGGTATTCATAATTGATTCCACCCCCCAACCCCCGCCAGCGGGGGAGATTAAAATGCTGGCCTGCAAACCCAAAGCTGAACTTTCATCCGAATTATCAGCTTTAGCAAGGTTTTCTCCCCCGCTAGCGGGGGTTGGGGGGTGGAAATGTGCGACCTCTCCGAGGTCACTACAGGCTGCACCTCGGAGAGGTGACATATTTGTAGCATTCAGATGTTTCCATCTTACCGACCTCGGAGAGGTCGCACATTTTTTCTCTCAAATCAGGAAATAATTTTCACAAGAATCCTACGCAGAAAAGAGATAATTATGCACGACAAATCCCTCAGCAAATTCCTCAGCCTGGTGCTGAGGCACAAACCGGAAAGCATCGGCCTCGAACTCGACCCCAATGGCTGGGCGCCACTGGACCTGCTGATACAGAAAATGCGGGAACACGGCAGAAAAGTGGACCTCTCCGCCATACAACATGTGGTTGAGCACAACGACAAACAGCGCTTTTCCCTGGATATGCACAGGAGGCGCATCCGCGCTAACCAAGGGCATTCCATTGCTGTCGATCTTGAACTGCCTCCTGCCGAACCGCCCATGCTGCTTTATCATGGCACAGCCGCCAAAAACACCGGGCTCATCGCAGCCAAAGGCCTGGTCAAGGGGCGGAGGCAACACGTGCATCTTTCTGCTGATATTGAAACAGCGACCCGTGTAGGCGGCAGGCACGGCCAGCCCATCGTGCTGACCATCCATGCGAAGGACATGCATGATGCGGGATATACCTTTTTCATTTCAGCCAACGGGGTTTGGCTGACAGATCATGTGCCGGTGGAGTTTATTGCGTTTGAATCACCAAACGCTCCGGCTTAAGCCCCTCCACGATAAGGAAATATATCCCCGCCTCCAGATTCCTGACAGAAATAACGGCTTCGCTCCCTGCAAGGGTTTGGGTATGCACTACCCTGCCCCATAAATCGGTCATGCAGAGTTTGACAGAACCCTCGTCCGGAAGTTGGATGACCACCTCCTCTCGGGCCGGATTGGGCCAAACCTTCACGCTTTTGGCAGGCAAAAGCTCCGCCACCCCACTGGCATTGTCATTATTGGCATTGAAAGTTGGGGCCTGAATCACAAACCCTCCCGTGCCATTGGGCTTGCGGGCATACCCCATATCCACCGTCTGCGCAGGAAAAGCCACCTGGTCGAGGATGTTGCCGTCGGGATTGAGGAGGAGCAGGTCTTCGCCCGAAGCGGAGAGCTTGAAATTGGCGTGCAGGCCCTCCTGCCCATCGTCTTCGTCGGCCCAGATAATGAGGTAGCCTTCGCCATCAATGACCGTACCTGCCGGAAATTGCCATTTGGTAAGGTTGCTTGCATCGTCGGTGAGGTAGTAGCCGCTGAGATCGAGCGTTTCGGCAGCATTGTTGTACAGCTCGATCCAATCGTCGTATTCTCCGTCAGCATCGGCCGCGGTCGTTTCATTATCGGCCATCAGCTCGTTGATCACAAGGTCGCTGTCGATGACCGGGCCTGCATTGACGTGGTAGATATAGACGTCGTGCTCCGCGCCTGCAGGCTCGTAAGTTGCCGTCTTGGGGGTGTTATTGGCGATGGCTTCGATGTAGTAGCGCACGTATGTCCCAGCTGGAAACCCGGGAATGGAGGCGCCAAAGACGCCATCACCCGCAGCGCCGTCGCCGTGCTGCCCGTCATCGTGCATCTGGGTTTTCTGGAAAACGCCTACAAAACCGGGACCGTAGAACAGCATCACCCTGTTGACACCCATGGTCCCGCTCACCTGGGCGGTCACCGTCACCTCTTCACCGGCATCGGGCGCCTGGCCGGCGAAGCCGGCATTGGCGATCGCCAGTCCCGGAGCATTAACCTCTGGGTTATTGAGCAGGAAATTGCGGCGGTTGACGATAAAGTTCTTGACGTCCTGGATGGCGGTCTGAAACTGGGCGTAGGTATAGATCTTTTTCGGGTCGTTTTGCACCAGAGGGCCAATCAGGCTGGCGTAAGCGTCGATTTGCGGATGCACCACCGCGGGGTCCATGTACTGCTGCAGGATGGTGCGCACGTGGGCCAGATAGCGTTGCCGCAGGCCGGGCACGGCGAAGAGGCGGTTCATCAGCGGGTACTTGATGTCGGTCTCTTTGTAGAAGGGGCTCCAGTTGACCGCGTTGAGGCGCATGCAACTGTTGCCATCGTATTCGATGGGCACGATGCGGCCGGTCTCGGGCTCGAAGTAGATGTAGTAATCCATGCCCCCCTTGTTGACGTAGCTGTCGTCGTCGGTGAAGATGATCTCATGGGCCAGGTACCAGAGCGCCTTGTCGACGTCGAGGTAATGGATCAGCGAATCTTCCAGCTGGTTGAGCGGCAGGTTGTTGAGCTTGGTGCAGAGGGTGACGAGGTCCTGCCAGGGGTTGGGCGTATTTGCGTTTTTCAGGGTGTAGTAAGGCTGGTAGTCGGAGGTGTCCGTACCCAGGTAGTTGAGGGTGGAGTAACCGGTGCCAAAGCCGCCGCCGGGTCCGCCGGGTCCGCCATTACCGACCTTCAAAGCCCGCCACCAGTTGCCGTCGTTGCTGAGGAACCACTGCTCGAAGTAGTCGCCATTGATCTGCTGCACGTTGGCATAGGGGCCCCAGTTCTGGCCGTTGAGGGTCAGCACCACGAAGTTGGACTTGAGGGAGGTGGAGTACTGCCGGCCGATGTGGTTGTAGAGCACCTCGCGGATGGAGGATTGGTCGTCGAAACCGCAGTTGAGGTTGAGGGTCTTGTATCCCATGAGGCGCTGGTCTTCCAGCTCATAGTCGACCGAAATGTTGAATGATTTTTTCTGGGAAAAATTCTGCATAAAAGAGGTCTGCCCCCTGAACCTGACGCCCACATTCTCGTATGTTTCCCCTTCGACTGTCATGGTAGCGGGAATATCCGTGCCCAACTGGTAGTTGTTCAGCAGCAACTGCCAGTAGTTGGGCTGGTCGAACTGAAGCGCGATCGTGCGCACCAGTGTTTCATCGTAGAGCCCGTCAGCGCTGTTGCCGCCCAGGATCAGCCTGCGGCCGTCGGGGGAGAAGTGCATTTCAGCGGGAAGAGTCTGGCTGCTTAGAGGAACCTGAAAAAGGCAAATGAGAAGGCTGAAGAGAGGACACAAGGATTTCATGCCGGTTGCTGTTTTTTGTGTGTGTGGTATCCAGGTAGGTGCATTTAAAAACCAAGGGTTGCATTTTGACTTCCGGAACCTGGCAAAGTTAAAATTTGGTAAAAAAATGGCGATTATTTCATATCTTCCGAACAAGAAGACCATTAAATGATGTTTATATATTTGAAAAAACATCAAACAACGCACCGGCAGGCAACCCATAACCGATTAAATCATGACAGAGAGAGTCCAGGAGATTTCCGGCATCACCCCCGGCGCCTTCTATGCACTTCAGACCGGGTACAACCGTTTTCAGGTTGTCCGCGTCATCGCCATTGAAGAGTGCGGCGTGCATTTTCACATGTATGGCAAATGGTATGAGGAACTACCCCATTCCATCGATGTGGAGGAATTGCAGCAAACGAACACGACCTACATGCCGTTCCGCTGGTGGCCGTTTTATGTGATGGTGCCCGAATTTCTCACCCAATCGCCTCTTCTCCCGGAAGACATGGAAGCATACCGGCGCTGGAAGGAGGAAGATGGCATGTACTGGGGCGACTAATGGTGTTCGCCCTTTTCTTCCTTGGGATGGTTTTTATCGGTGGAAAAGCTCGTCTTTTCCGGCGCATCGAGGTCGATGTGCACGAAAACCGGCTTTTCATGCCGGAGCAGATCGAGGTAGTATTGCATATTGGAGAAGGGAATGTATAGATCCACTTTTTTCTTCGAGGGCCAGTGATGCACTTTTGCGGGCGGTATAGGACTTCCCTCTTCGACGAAGAGCATCAACAGGAGAAAATCGTCCCCAAAACAGTTCATTTTTCCCATCACCCTGGCTTCGCCCCAGTTAGTCGCCTGCTGGGTCCAGAGCATGTAGGAATATTCCTTCACTTGAGAATAAATAGTATTAGACATAAGGGCTATTTTAATGCTTTGCCGTGAAAATACTGCGAGAAATCGGAATTATCACCCCCAATGCAGGTACTTCTCCACCAGTTGGGCGATTTCTTCCTCCCTGCCGTAGAGCCGCTCGCTCAGGCCTTTGTCGTCGTACGACTTCAGCATCCGGATGAAGCGGTCGATGGTACCGGAGGGGAAAACACCGTTGGCTTCGAATACTGCCCGGTATTTTTCCAGGCTTTCGGCCGAGTCCCGGCACGACTGCGGGAGTGAATCGAGCCGGGCCAGCACATCCTTGTGTTTTTCATCGAAAATATTGACGTTGACGTACCAGCGACGGGCCTTTTCCAGCCCTTGCTCGTCGAGCAGGCCGTGTTTGGCGGCCACAATCATACCGGCCAGGAGGTGGTAGAGGTCGGCCGAGCCGTCGGGTACCCGGAACTCTACCGTCTGCTTGCCGGGGATGTAGGGAATATCGCCGACCTGCTGGGGGTTGGCGTCTTTGATCATGCTGGTCTCTGCCACCCAGCCCAGGGGCACGCGCACGAGCACGGAGCGGTTGCTGTCGCCCCAGCAGACCATGGTAGGCGCTTCCTGATGCGGCACCAGGCGCAAGTAAGAGGTCGGAATGGTATTGCCGAAGGCGGTGAGCGGAGCGGCAAATTCCAGCAGCCCCGCGATCATCTTTTTGGCGTCGTCGCTGAGGGCGAAGTTGTCGATCATCTTGTTCTCCCCGTCCTTTTCCAGCAGCATGTGGATATGCAGCCCGCTGCCCGCGTTGCCCACGGCGATCTTGGGCGCGAAGCTGATCTGCACGCCGTATTGGTTGCCCAACATGCGCAGTATCCACTTGGCGATGAGCAACTGGTCGACGGCCTCGTCGGCGTCTACCGGCATGAACTCGATCTCGTGCTGCTCGTAGGCGTAATCGCCCATCGAGAAATGGCCTACCTCCGAATGCCCATACTTGATCTTTCCCCCCGACTGCGCGATCAGGTGCATGGCCTCGATGCGCAGGTGCTCCCAGTTGGTGAAAGGGGCGGAGCTGTGATAGCCCTTCTGCCTGGGCGCGGGGTAGAGGTCGTCTATCTCGCTGCGGATGTAGTATTCCAGTTCGCCCATAGCCTTGAAAGTATACCCTGTGCTCTTTTTGAAATCGGCATGGGCTTTTCGCAGGATGTGCTCCGGGGCGCTTTCCAGCGGCTGGCCGTCGGCTGTGTAGTAGGAGCAGAGGATATTGAGGGCCGGGATGGGCGAGAAGGGATCAACGAAAGCCGTTTTGAAGCGGGGAATGACGTAGAGGTCGCTCCTGCCCGCTTCGACATAGGAAAACAGGCTGGAGCCGTCGACCCGCTCGCCCGTCGACAGCACCGCGTCGATGTGCTCCTTGCTGGTGATGACGAAGTTGAGGGTTTTGAGCCTGCCGTCTTCGGCCACGTATTTGAGGTTGAGCAGCTCGATGTGGTTGTCGTCGATAAACTGCAGGATATCGGCCTTCGTAAACTGGGAGGCCGGTTTTTTTAAATGGCGAACCAGTTTGTTCGGATTGAGGAGTACTTCGCGTTCGGTCATGGTTGGTCAGGTTGGAGGCGCAAGTTCTGCCAAATCTTTCACAAAAACCAGCGGGAAGGCTGGTTTTTCCTCGGTATCATCCATCAGGCAGCGTTTCAAAACAAGACCGCATCTCCCCATTATCAAAAACCAGCAGGATGAACAAGTTTTTCACGACCCTTGCCTTTGCCATAATCGCATTCTCCGCCTCCGCCCAATACGGCGGCCCGCGGTTCTTCTGGGACATTCCCAGTATCTACGCCACAACGCCCGACGTTTCGATGATCTCCCGCCGGGTGGGCGTGGGAGCGGAGACAGCCATGAACGTGGCGGGGCATTGGTGGACGACCCGGGTGGGCGGCGGAGTTACTTTCACGCTCGACCCGAAGGCGGAGGAGGTAGGAGAAAGCTTCCTCACCACGCCCTACCTGCTGCTGGAAGGCGGCGCCGGCCTGTACCGCACCAATGGCAAGCGCTGCGCCCAGACCAACGCCAACGCCTTCACCGTCATGCCCGTGATCGGGCTGCGCTACAATTTCGACACCCGCAGCCTGGCGCCGGCCGGCGACACGGAGGGCTACGGCCTGCTGTGGGGCGTAGGAGGCGAAATTGGTTATTTCTTCATCCGCGATATGTTCCGCAATACCGAATTCGTGCTCCGGGGCACCTACTGGCCAGAAACGAAGCTGGTGTCGGCCAACTTCGGATTCAAGGTTTTTCTGAACCTTAGGGAAATGGGGAGGTATTAATAAACCCAGGAAATATTAAATTTGCATTGGCAGACAAGCATTTCTGCACCACCAATGCAAAAAACCCTTATCATATTGAGAACTTGGTAAAAGTCATACAAGTCACTAAATTAGTAGGAAAAATGGACTTTTCAAGCTACGTAGAACCTGTTCTTGAGGCGCTTGGAGACAAGCGGGTAAAAAAAATGGCTGGGAGTTGA
>JBAQQB010000132.1:0-122970 GCA_049306275.1 Saprospiraceae bacterium
AGGCTCTTTATCCGTTTTGCTCAGACAGTAGCCAGCCCATGCCAGGTCCGCAGGAGCCGGAACATCGAAGGGGGCTTCATTCCAGCCGGTTTCTTGACGGCAAACCGGCTAAGGCCGGGAGGGTATACAGAACAATCCATAGCAGCCAGGTGAGACAGGATTGGACAGGATGGTGTCGGATCGTCAGGATTGTCTTTTGGGGGATCATGAATTTTTTTTAAAAGTTGACTATTTAATCAACCTGCTTTATTTTTGCACAAACCATTCCCAAAGGTGAATTTCCTCGCATGAAAGCACTCAGGAGCATACCCCGGATATTGAAAATCAACAAGATAGAAGGCTACGTCGTATCCTGTCTTTTTAACAATGGAGAATCGCGGCTGATCGACTTTAAAAAGCTGTTTGAAGAGGTTTTCCGGATTGGGGAGGGCGACCCCGCCATGCCTTTGCTGCGGGATTACGAAGCTTTCCGGCAGTTGCAGGTCATCGGCAACACGATCGGGTGGATGAATGCGGGCATTTATGCGAAAGATTCGGAAGGGCGGGAGGTTTTTTACCACTACGACCTCGACCCCATCGTGCTGTACAACAACAGCGAGCCGGACCCCGAGCGCAATCCCGACATCGGGAAGATGATCAGGCAGGCGCGAAAGGAAGAGGGCCTCACCCAGGAAGAGCTCGCGCACCGCACGGGCACTACCAAGCACTACATCTCCCGGCTGGAGAACAACAAAGCCGATATCGAGGTGCTGACGCTGAAGAAGATTGTGGAGGCGGGGTTGGGGAGGAGGCTGGAGATTAGTGTCCGGTGAGACAGGATTGTTTTTCCCATTTTTTCTGTCATCTCCCCGACTACTTCGTGCGTGCACTGTTGCACAAATGCAGGCAATTGCATATATTGCTTTTTTTGAATAAACGCCCCGGTGTCTATGGCCCTTGACTGGACCCCGCAAGAGATTGAGTGGATATTGGAGGATTATTTCCGGATGCTGGAGCTGGAGATAAGGGGGGAGAGGTATAGCAAAAAGGCGTTCCGGGAAATGCTGAGGCCCAGGCTGACCGGGCGCAGCGAGGGCTCTGTGGAGTTCAAGCATCAGAATATCAGCGCGGTGTTGGTGAAATACGGGCTGCCTTACATTTCGGGGTACAAGCCGCGGTTCAATTACCAGCATTTGCTGGAGGAAGCGGTGCTGGACTACATCGAGCGGCAGCCCCGGCTCGATCCCTTGTTCCTGGATTTTGCTTCGCAACAGCCGCACGCGCCCTCCCGGATGCCGGATTTCGGCAGGCTGGAAGTGCCGGCCCCCGCTCCTGCTATGGTTTCTGAGTCAGAGGCTCCGGCTTATGGGCGTTCCCACCGGTTGGTAAAGCCCGACTATTTGGAGCTCGAGCATCGCAACCGCCTGCTCGGCGCGCAGGGCGAGCAGCTGATCTTCGAATACGAGCAATGGCGCCTCCGCCGCGCCGGCAAATCAACCCTCGCCGACCGTGTGGAATGGATATCCAAAGACCGGGGCGACGGCGCGGGGTTCGACATTCTTTCCAGGAATGAGAACGGCACGGACCGTTATATCGAAGTCAAGACCACCAAACTCGGCAAACTGACGCCCATTTATGTGACGCGGAATGAGCTGGAGTTTTCGAGGCGGCATGAGGCTGGGTATCGCGTGTACCGGTTGTTCAAGTATGGGAGTGATACTCGGTTTTTTGTGAGGGAGGGGGCGATTGATAGGGGGTGGAGATTGGAGGCTAGGGAGTGGGTGGGAAAATTTTGAAGCAAAAAATATAAAATATGCAAGACCTTGAATCTTTAAAGAGTATTTTCAAAGATAGGATTTTTAAAATCCCCGACTATCAAAGAGGGTTTGCCTGGACAAAAAAACAGTTAACGGATTTTTGGGAAGATCTAATTAATTTGCCTCAAGACAGGCTTCATTATACCGGCTTGCTATCACTGAAAAAAGTTGAAAGAACCACCTGGACAAAGTGGAATGAAGAAAAATGGCTAATCGAAGATAGAGGTTACAAACCTTTTCATATTGTTGATGGACAGCAAAGATTGACCACCTTTGTCATATTTATCCAAGCGATAGTTGAGGTGATATCTGCACTTCCTGAAAATTCGACAAAAAACGAGTCGGAAATTTACCTGGGAACTTTTAGTGTTGAAGATATCAAAGAAGAGTATATTTCTATTCAGAAGCCACCCCAATACATTATCAATACTTATAAGTTTGGATATGAGGTTGACAACCCAAGTTTTAAATTCTTAAGGCATAGTATTTTTAAAGAGCCTGCAGGAGGAAGCATTCAACAAACTTTTTACACTCTCAACCTTGAAAACGCAAAAAGATTTTTCATTGAAAATCTTCAGGAATATTTAAACATCTATGGCCTATCTGAAGTGGAAATTTTGTTTAAAAAACTAACTCAGAACTTTAAGTTCAACCTCTATGAAATAAGCGATGATTTTGATGTTTTCGTAGCCTTCGAGACGATGAATAACCGAGGGAAAAAACTTTCAAACCTTGAACTACTAAAAAATAGACTAATTTATCTGACAACCCTTTATGAAGATCATGAACTAAAGCCAGATGTCAGATTAAACTTAAGAGAAAAAATAAACGATGCATGGAAAGAAGTATATCACCAACTTGGCAGAAATAAAAAAAGCCCCCTCAATGACGACGATTTCCTAACTGCTCACTGGATAATGTACTTCCAATATTCAAGGGAAAAGGGAGACGACTATATTCGATTCTTACTTGAAGAAAAGTTTACACCTCAAAATATTTACTCCAAAAAGGAAGTAAAACTAAGTTCAATTGAAGCATTCCAAGAGATTAAAGATGAAAGTGACGAACAGGAAGAAATTGAGGACAACGGGGAGAATGAAGAATTTGTTCTAAGGGCAAAGCTTTCACCAAAGGAAATTGAAAATTATGTAAATAGCCTTAAGTCGGCAGCAGTCCATTGGTACAACACCTTTAATCCCCTCAATAATTCTGATCTTACTGACGAAGAAAGCCTTTGGATTGATAGATTAAACAGAATTGGTTTTATCTACTTCAGGCCGCTGGTTACAGCTTCCTTTCTGTCGAAAGATGTTACTGTCAAAGAAAGAATTTCTCTATTCACGGCAATTGAGCGATTCATTTTCATAGCATTCAGAATGGGACGTGCTTTCTCAACCTATCGGAATAGTGAATTTTTCAAGGCTGCCAGGCAACTTCGGAACGGAGAGTTAACAATTGAGGAAATAATCGAAAACATCGAATCCCGAATGGCTTGGTCCTTCTATCTAGCCGAAGAGGTTGAAGAAGTTTACTTTGATTATGAACACTTCAAAAAATACATCCAAAAGAAGTTCCAAAACGGAGCAGGTTTTTATAATTGGAATGGCCTAAGATACTTCCTCTATGAGTATGAAATGGAAAAATTAAGATCTAGAGGCAGCCAAAAAATAGACTGGAAATTATTTGTGAAAAGTGAAAAGGATAAGATATCAATTGAACACATTTACCCGCAAACAGCTGATCATAAGTGTTGGGAAAAATCATTTAAAAAATATAGCCAACCCCAAAAAGATTATCTAAAAGGAAGTTTAGGCAACCTTTTGCCTTTGTCTCAAAGCATTAACTCAAGCTTACAAAATGATTGCTTTGAAGACAAAAAAAAGGCAAAGTACGACGACAAGGGTAATAAATTAAGACAGGGTTATAATGATGGATCCCATTCAGAAATTGAAGTATCAAACCTCCCAGATTGGAATGCGGAAGAAATTCTAACTCGAGGCATCAAACTACTGGAATTTATGGAGAGAAGATGGAACTTGAAGTTCCAAGATAAAGAATCAATGGTAAATCTTCTTTTTCTTGACTTTATGTACGAATCTTGAGTAAAGCATTATTTAAAGAAAAACCTCCATCACCATCTCACCCCTAACCCCATACCACGCCAAACTATTCGCCTGCGAGCTGACCAAGCAGAGCCCGTCGAATAGCATCCAGAAACTGGCTTCTACGCTCGTGGATGCACAGGTCGACCTCAACCCGCATCAGGTGGAGGCGGCGCTGTTTGCGTTCCGGTCGCCGCTGTCGAAAGGGGCGATACTGGCGGATGAAGTGGGACTTGGGAAAACCATCGAGGCGGGCCTCGTCATCTCCCAGAAATGGGCGGAACGCAAACGCAACATCCTCATCATCGCGCCTTCCAGCTTGCGCAAGCAGTGGAACCAGGAACTGGCCGACAAGTTCTTCATACCCTCCGCCGTGCTGGATGCAAAGGCTTTCAACGAGGAGATCAAAGCCGGCAACCTCAATCCCTTCGAACAAAAAGACAAGATCGTCATCTGCTCTTTTCACTTCGCCCGGAACAAGGCGAGCTATATCGAACACAGCCGCTGGGATCTGGTCGTCATCGACGAGGCGCATAAATTGCGCAACGTGTATAAGCCAGGCAACAAGATCGGCAAAGCCATCAAGGAGGCGCTGAGGGAAACGCCCAAACTCCTCCTCACCGCTACCCCGCTCCAAAACTCCCTGCTGGAACTCTACGGACTGATCAGCATCATCGACGATTTTACCTTCGGCGACCTGAAGAGCTTCAAACAGCAATACGCCAGGCTCGACGAATCGGCTTTCTCCGAACTCAAAGAACGCCTCCGCCCGGTCTGCAAACGGACCCTGCGCCGCGATGTGCTGGAATACATCAAGTACACCAACCGCAACGCCATACTGCAAACGTTCGAACCCTACAGCGACGAACAACAACTCTACAACCTGGTTTCCAACTACCTCCAAAAACCGGCCCTCTACGCCCTCCCGGCCAGCCAGCGGAAGCTGATGACCCTCATCCTGCGCAAGCTGCTCGCTTCTTCCAGCTATGCCATCTCCGGCACCTTGCAGCGGTTGCTGGAGAAACTCGCCGCAATGAAACGAAACAACAGGCCGGCAGCCGGCGCCCTCAGCCGGGAACTCGAAGAGGACTACGAGGCGATGGACGAAACCGAGGACGAATGGTATGAAGAAGAAGAGGAAGTTCTTGAAGACTACCAATCCTTCTTTTCTCTGGAGGAACTGGAAGAAATCAACCGCGAAATAGACGAACTCCAAGCATTCAGCGAACTGGCCCACTCCATCCGGCGCAACGCCAAGGGAGAGGCGCTCCTGACTGCCCTGAAAACCGGCTTCGCTGAAATGGAGAAACAAGGCGCCAACCGCAAAGCCATCATCTTTACCGAGTCGCGCCGCACTCAGGAATACCTGAAAGACCTGCTGGAACAAAACGGCTATGCCGGGAAAATCGTCCTCTTCAACGGTACCAATAACGGCGCCGACGCCAACCGCACCTACCAGCAATGGCTCGTCAAACACCATGGTACCGACCGGATATCGGGCGCAAAATCGGCCGACCAGCGGGCGGCGCTGGTGGACTACTTCCGCGATGAAGCCACCATCATGCTGGCTACCGAGGCCGCCGCGGAAGGCATCAACCTGCAATTCTGCTCCCTGCTGGTCAACTACGACCTGCCCTGGAACCCCCAGCGAATCGAACAACGCATCGGCCGCTGCCACCGCTACGGCCAGCGCTTCGACGTGGTGGTCGTCAATTTTCTCAACGCGAAAAACGCAGCCGACAAACGGGTGTACCAACTGCTCAACGAGAAGTTCCACCTCTTCAACGGCGTTTTCGGCGCGAGCGACGAAGTGCTGGGTAGCATCGAATCGGGCGTCGATTTCGAAAAACGCATCGCCGATATCTACCAGAACTGCCGGACCGAGGAGGAGATACAGGCCTCTTTCGACGCCCTTCAGGCGGAAATGGACGAGCAGATACAAGCCCAGATGGGCGTTACCAAACAAAAATTGCTCGACCACTTCGACGAGGAAGTGCACGAAAAACTGCGCATCAGCCTGGAACAAAGCCGCGAATACCTCAACAAATACGAAAACTGGCTCTGGCAACTCACCCGCTTCGCCCTCGACGGCAAAGCGCTGTTCAGTGACAACGGCCTATACTCCTTCACCATCGAACAGCCGCCCTTTGCCGACACGCCGGTCCCTTCCGGAAAATACTGCCTCGGAAAAAACCGGGAAGATGCTCACATCTACCGCATCGGCCACCCTCTGGCTCAACGGATCATTCAGGGCGCAAAGGAGGCTTCCCTGCCGCCGCGCCAACTCGTTTTCGACTATTCCGGAACGCAGAAGATCATCTCCATCCTCGAGCCGCTCGTCGGCAAATCGGGCTGGCTCAGGGCCGCCAACCTGAAGATCGAATCTTTTGAAACGGAAGACCATGTCCTACTCAGCGCCGTTACCGACGATGGACAGGCGCTAGACACCGGGCAATGCCAGCGCCTTTTCTCCCTGCCGGCACGGGTCGATCCCGGCCACATCTCCCCTCCCCCAACCGCCTTTATCGCCCTCGACAACCGCCTCAATGAGTTGAAACAACAAATCGTCCTGGAAAACATGGAGCGCAACGCCGCCTTCTTCGATGATGAAATGGACAAACTCGAGCACTGGGCCGACGATGTCAAGAAAAGCCTCGAAATCGAACTCCGCCATCTGGAACAGGAAATCAAAGCCCGCAAAACCGAAGCCCGCAAAATCCTCAACCTCCAGGACAAAGTAGCGGAACAACGCGCCATCAAAGAGCTCGAAAAGCGCCGCAACGACCTGCGCCGCAACCTCTACCAGACACAAGATGAGGTGGAGGAGAAGAAGGAAGCATTGATCGATGCGATCGAGCAGAAAATGAAACAAAGTGTCGTATTGACGGAACTATTCTCCATCCGATGGGTGTTAAGATAAATTATGATATAAATTTAACACTTTCTGTTAAAAATAAATATAAATTTGTTTGTGGACATTACAGAAATTGTAGACTACCACTGATAACTGACCAATGAGTACCACCCCTCGCAACCAATATCATCCGGAAACCGTCACGCATCCCGGCGAGGACCTGCGCGAAAAACTGGAGGAATTGCAAATGACTCCTCTGGAGTTTGCCATTCGCGTGAACAAGCCTGTAAAAACCATCTCTGAAGTACTTAACGGTAAAAGCGCTATCACACCTGAAATGGCTGTAAAATTTGAAGATGTCCTGCAAATTCCAGCCAGATTCTGGCTCCGCCGTCAGTACCTACACGATGAATCCATCGCCCGCCAAAAACGCAAGGCAGCAATTAAAGCCGCCTCTGCCTGGGCAAAAGAATTTCCCTACGCTGAAATAGCCAAAAAAGGCTGGGTTCCTTCCACCAACAAACTGGAAGAGAAAGTGGAGGCGCTATTCGACTTTTTTGGATTTTCTTCCCATATCTCGTGGGCCAACTACTACCTCAACCAAAAGCTCAAAGCCGCCTTCCGCATCTCCCTCAAACACGCCAAATCGCCCTACGCCCTCTCCACATGGTTACAACGAGGCGAAAACCTGGCCAGGGATATCCAGGCGCCCGATTACGACCCCAAAAAGCTCAAAGCCGTCCTCCCCCAACTGAAAGCCATCATGGCCGAACAGCCCGGTGATTTCTTTCAGAAAATAAAAACGCTCTGCCTGACAGCCGGCGTCAAAGTAGTCTATACCCCCGCCCTCAAGGGCGCTCCTATCAACGGTGCGGCGCGCTGGATCGAGGGCAATACCACTCCGCTTATCCAGCTTTCTTCCCGCTACAAGCGCAACGACGTCTTCTGGTTCTCCTTTTTCCACGAGATCGGCCATATCCTGCTGCATGGCAAAAAGGATATCTTCCTGGAAGACGGCGGCTACGACGAACAGGATATGGAGAAGGAGGAAGAAGCCGATGCCTTTGCCATAGAATGGACGCTTCCCTTGAAGCAGGAGGCCATTCTCCGTGAGGCGCTTCCGCTGAACGAGGCTCAAATCCTCGCATTCGCGCGCGCGTGGGGCACGCACCCGGGCGTCATCGCAGGGAGGCTGCATTATCTGGAACTCGTTCCGCGCAGCGCATTTACGCAGTTTTTTGTGAAGCTGGGGGCCGAGGATTTTGGTGTAAAGGAAAATTTGTAAAATGAGTAAAGAAGTCTCCAAAAGCCAAACAATGCTGTTTGCCGAAGTCCGGCAAATGATCGAAGAAGCGCGGCAAGCAGCCGCCAGGAAAGTTAATGCAGAATTGACCCTGCTCTACTGGAACATCGGCATGCGAATCAACAGAGAAATTCTACAGAATGACCGGGCAGGATATGGCGAGGCAATTGTGTCGACACTGTCGTCACAATTGACCAAGGAATATGGGAAAGGCTTTACGGTATCCGCCCTTACACGTATGTGCAATTTTCAGGAGAAATTTCCAGACCTTGAGATTGTTGCGACACTGTCGCAACAATTGAGCTGGTCGCACTTCGTTGAAATCCTTCCACTCACTACCGAGTTGGAACGTACATTTTATACCCAAATGTGCCGGATCGAAAAATGGAGCGTCCGTACCTTGCGGAAAAAGATCCAATCCATGCTTTATGAGCGCACAGCCATTTCAAAAAAACCTGAAGAACTGGCCAGATTCGAACTTCAGGCACTCTCTGAAAACGACCTGCTAAGCCCCGATCTCATATTTCAAAACCCCTACGTACTTGATTTTCTGGGATTGAAAAATACCTATCAGGAACGCGATCTTGAGCAGGCAATCCTCAATAAACTGGAACATTTTCTGTTAGAACTCGGCTCAGGGTTTGCCTTTGTGGCCAGACAAAAACGCATGATAATTGATGGAAAAGACTTCAAACTGGACCTGCTTTTCTACCACAGGGTTCTTAAGCGTTTAATTGCAATCGATCTCAAAATTGGCCCCTTCGAAGCAGCCTACAAAGGCCAGATGGAACTATACCTCCGATGGTTAGAAAAACATGAGATCAAACCTGGCGAAGAACTACCAATTGGACTCATCCTCTGCGCCGAGGGGAATCATGAACAAATTGAATTGTTACAACTGGATCAAACCTCTGTCAAAGTTGCGCAGTATATCACCCAATATCTGCCAAAAGATCTGCTCAAACAGAAATTACATCAGTTTATGGCCGCTTCACGCCGGCAACAGGACAACCAATAACCGCCTACTCGCATGAACCATAACAACAAACAACGCCTCGAACTTACCTGGATCGGCAAAGGCCAGGAACCTAAACTCGAACCCCGCATCCTCGTCGAAGACAAGGAAAAATCATACGGCGACCCCAACTCGCCCAATATGCTCATCCATGGCGATAACCTCCTGGCCCTCAAAGCACTCGAACAAGACTACGCCGGGAAAGTCAAATGTATCTATATCGACCCGCCCTATAACACCGGCAGCGCCTTCGAACACTACGACGATGGACTGGAACACTCGCAGTGGCTCAATCTGATGAGCCCCCGGCTGAAACTACTGAAAAACCTGCTAGCAGAAGATGGCTCGATTTGGATTTCGATTGATGATAATGAAGGGCATTATTTGAAGGTATTGTGTGATGAAGTTTTTGGGAGATCGAATTTTGTAGCAAATGTGATTTGGCAGAAGCGAACCTCCCCAGATAATCGCCTGAAGCTAGGCGCAGCACATGATCATATTTTGGTTTATGGTAAAACTCCATTTATCCATCAAGGTTTTAATCAATTAGAAGTCAGCGAAGCACGTAAGAAGGATTTTAAAAATCCGGACAACGACCCCCGAGGCCCTTGGGCTTCAACTGATTGTACAGCTCAAGCAGGCCACGGCTCCCCAAGTCAGTTTTATAAATTAACTACACCGGCTGGGCGAGTTATTGAATTACCAAGTGACTTGTGCTGGCGGTATACAAAAGAGCGTATGGAGGAAGAAATCAAAGCTGGCCGAATTTGGTTTGGGAAGGATGGATTAGGCGTTCCAAGAAAAAAAACATACTTGTCAGAAATAATGGGACAAAACGCATGGACTTGGTGGACAAATAAGGAGGTTGGTCATAATCAAGAAGCAAAAAAGGAAATAAAAGTTCTTTTTTCTGGTGAAAACACATTTGACACTCCAAAGCCTGAAAGATTATTAGAACGAATTATTCATTTAGCGACAAATCCAAACGATCTCATCCTCGACTCCTTCCTTGGCTCCGGCACCACCATTGCCGTGGCCCACAAAATGAATCGCCGCTGGATCGGCATCGAGTTGGGCGAACACGCCTACACCCATTGCCAGCCCCGCATGAAAAAAGTGGTCGACGGCCTCGACGAGGGCGGCATCACCAAATCGGCGGGTTGGGAAGGCGGAGGCGGCTTCAGGTTTTACGAGCTGGCCCCATCCCTGCTGCAAAAAGACTCCTTCGGCAACTGGGTGATCGACCCCGCCTACAACGCCGGCATGCTGGCCGCGGCCATGGCCAAACACGAGGGCTACAAATACCGGCCCGACGAGCAGTTGTTCTGGAAACAGGGGCAAAGCACCGAGAAAGACTACATTTTCACCACCACCCAATTCGTCACCGTCGAGCTCATCGACAAGATACGCGAGCAGATGCGGGAAGGCGAGAGCCTGCTCGTCTGCTGCAAGTCGTATCAGGAAGCCTGCGAGAGCAAGTATCCCTCCATCAACATCCGCAAGATACCCACCATGCTGCTGGGGCGCTGCGAGTTCGGCAAAGACGACTACAGCCTCCACATCATCAACATGCCGCGGGAAGAAGGCGAGGCGCCCTTCGAACCCGCCGCGCGCAAAGCCGCCCGGGAAGAGCGCCAGAAGCCCGGCGCCCAGCCTGAATTGTTTGACCTCTAACCCCATAGAACATGGACAAAACCGCCAACTACATCAGAAACCGCCTCAGCCTGCGTCCGCCCCAGGAAGAAAGCCTGCACATCCTCTCCGAGCTGGCGCAAGACCTGCGCCTCGCAAAGATCAACGGCGACGGCCACCTGCTGCAGACCGAGCTGGAGAAAGTGCACATGCGCTACCCCACCTGCGCCGATTTCGAGCGGGCATTTCCCTCGCTCTGCTTCGCCCTGGCCACCGGCGTGGGCAAAACCCGCCTGGCGGGCGCATTCGTGGCGTATCTCTACCTGGAGAAAGGCATCAAAAACTTCTTCGTATTGGCCCCCAACCTCACCATTTACAACAAGCTCATCGAAGACTTCGCCAGCCCCAGTCACCCCAAATACGTATTCCAGGGCCTCGGCGAATTCGTCAACCGCGCCCCCCGCATCATCACCGGCGACAACTACCGGGAGATCGCGCAGACCGCCCTGTTTGAGTCGGACCTGAAGATCAACGTGTTCAACATTTCCAAGATCAACGCCGAGACCCGGGCCGGCAGCACGCCCAGGATACGGGGCATGATCGAATACCTCGGCGAGCCCTACTTTGACTACCTGGCCAGCCTCGACGACCTGGTGCTCATCATGGACGAGTCGCACCACTATCGCGCCAGCCGCGGCATGGAAGTGCTCAACGAGCTCAACCCCGTGCTGGGCCTGGAGCTCACCGCCACGCCGCAGATTGAGCGGAGCACGAGCACGGTGAAGTTCAAAAACGTGGTGTACGAATACTCCCTGGCGCGGGCCATCCGCGACGGCTTCGTCAAGACCCCGGCGGTAGCCACCCGCAAAAATTTCGATCCCGGCCAATACACCGAAGACGAGCTCGACCGCATCAAGCTCGAAGACGGCATCCGCCTGCACGAAGACACCAAGGTAGCGCTCGACATATTCGCCCGCGACAACAACCTGCCCGTGGTGAAGCCCTTCGTGCTCGTGGTGGCCAAAGACACCCCCCACGCCTCCCGGCTGAAGAACCTGATCCAGTCGTCCGCCTTCTTCGACGGCTACTACGCCGACAAGGTGATCGAGGTGCACTCCAACCAGAGCGGCTCGGAGAAAGACGAGAACATCGCCCAGCTCGTCTCGCTGGAAAACCCGCGCAATACGATCGAGATCGTCATCCACGTCAACATGCTCAAGGAAGGCTGGGACGTGACCAACCTCTACACCATCGTGCCCCTGCGCACCGCCACGTCCATGACCCTGCGCGAGCAGACCATCGGGCGGGGCCTGCGCCTCCCCTACGGCAAGCGCACCGGCGACGAGAAAGTGGATCGGCTCACCATCGTGGCCCACGACAAGTTTCAGGAGATCGTGGACGAAGCCAACAAGCCCGGTTCCATTATCCGCAAGGAAAACATCATCGAGATCGACGAGACTGAGCTGCGGCAGCGCAAGGAAGTGGTGACCGCCTCATCGCTCGTGGAAGAGCAGACGGCGGCCTACGAAAGGCAGCTCGATCAGCTGGCTACGCCGGAAGAGAAGGAAAAAGCCAGGGAGCAGCTGGAAGCCCGAAAAACCCTGCTCAGCGTGCTCCCCGACATGGGAAAGACCGTGCAGAGCATCCATGACCTGTCGCGCGAAGACGCCAAAGCCATCGTCATCGGCAAGATACGGGAGCGGATTGCCGCCACCCCGCAACAGGCCTTGTTCGTAGAAGACCAACTGAAAGCCATCGAGCGGATCTACGACACCGTGGTGCAGGAGCTCAGCCGGCAGACCATCGAGATACCCCGCATCAGCATCGTGCCCGGCGAGGAGACCCGCCACGGGTTCCGCGACTTCGACCTCGACGCCAGCCGCATGAACTTCCAGCCCGGGTCGGAAGAGATCATGGTTTACACACTGCAAAGCGGCGCCATCGAGCTCATCGACGCCTCCGGCCAGAAGGTGCGATACGACAGCATGGAGAACATGATCGTCAGCGAGCTCATCAACTACCCGGAGATCGACTACGACGGGCAGGCGGAGTTGCTGTTCCGGCTGGCCGGGCAGGCTGTCGCCCATTTCCGCAGCTACCTCAGCGACGAGGAGAAAGTGGCCAATGTGATCCAGCACAACAAGCGCGTCATCGGCCGCTACATCTACGCCCAGTTGATGGAACGCTTCTACTACGAAGCCCCCGACTTCGAAGAGCCCGTCATCACCGTGCGGGCCTTCACGGAGATCAAGCCCCACAACTACACCAAGTACACCACCGACGTCATCCACGACCTGCGCGACACCATCGAGCCGACGAGCGACATACCGAAGAAGGTATTTACCGGATTCGGCAAAGCCTGCCACAGCCTGTACAAGTTCGACTCCAAGACCGAGAAAGACTTCGCCATCATCTGCGAGCAGGATGCGTACTGCCAGAAGTGGATGCGTCCGGCGCACGACCAGTTCAGCATCTACTACCGCCACAACTCCCGCCGCTACCAGCCCGACTTCGTGGTTGAGACGCCCGGCGGCATCTACCTGATCGAGACCAAAAAAGAAACCGACCTGGACAGCCAGGACGTGCAGGACAAGGCGCGCGCCGCGCAGGAGTACTGCCGGTATGCGACGGAGTTCACCGCCCGGCACGGCGGCAAGGCGTGGAAGTATGTGTTAGTGCCGCATGGGGTGGTGAAGGTGAATATGGGGGTGAGGGAGTTGGTGGAGAGGTATGGTGATTATCGGCAATAATGGCTAATTTTACCAGTATGAGCATTTTGATCGACAAAATCCGGGTAAAAAATTTTCGCGCTTTGCACGATGTGGAAGTCGAGCTAAAGCCCATTACCCTGCTGGTTGGGGCGAACAATGCCGGAAAAACCACCCTGCTCAGGGCCCTAAACACGGTGCTGGGAGTTAACCGGTCGTTGTTAAACAAAGACGACCTGTTCATTGATAAAGACGGTAGGACTCTGGAGGACACCATCGTGATAGATATCCGCATTGTTCCCACCGGCGCCGACGGAGCAAGGATAGACAATTTTCCCATTCAGTGGAATGGTATTTTGGGTGGTGCAGAAATCCAGACTGACAGTGCAGAAAAAGAGTTCCTGGCTTTTCGAGCCAAATACAAATTTGACAGAGAAGATACACCCACTGCCACCTATGAACTGCTAAACAATTGGGAGAGACAGACCGTATCCGGTGAATTCAACCGAATCCGCCAGATCCGTGAAAGCCTGAAGATGTACCTCATAGATGCCCAACGTGACCTGCACCAGGACCTGAATCTTCGCACTTCATTTTTTGGCCGCTTGGCAGCCCAGTTAGAAAACGATTATGACGCCGAAGATTTAGAAAAGCTAAAAGATCTCATTGCTACACTCAATGCCACCGCAGTGAGCAATTCTCCGGTGTTGTCGCATCTGAAAGAAGCCTTGAGCCTGCTGAATAAAGCCACTCAAACCCGGGGAGAAGGCGTCAGCATCAACCCTATTCCCAGGAATATCCGGGACCTCCACAAAGGCATGAAGGTAGATTTTCAGGACAATGGTTCCGATACATTTAGCATGGAGTATCATGGCATGGGAACACGTAGCTGGGCTTCCATACTCACCGCCGCTGCTTTTGTGGATTGGGATATGAGGCGAACAGAGGAAAAGATTCGCTCCGGAGACCCGAGCGTCCCCATGTTCCCCATCATCGCCCTAGAAGAGCCAGAAGCCCATTTGCACCCCAACGCTCAACGAACGCTTTACGGCCAGCTCAAGGGGTTTAAGGGGCAGAAGATTATCAGCACACACTCGCCATATATTGCGGGGCAAGCAGAGTTGGATGAGCTGAGACACTTTTTCAAGGGAGAAGATAAGGCGGAGGTAGTATCGTTAGAAATAACAAATTTGAATCAAGACGAACGACGGAGGTTGAAACGGGAAGTGATGCTATCTAATGGGGAGCTTCTCTTTTCAAAAGTAATAGTTTTGTTTGAAGGGGAAACAGAAAGCCAATGTCTGCCAATTTTTGCAAAAGAATTTTGGGGTGCATATCCTTTTGAGATGGGAATAACTTTTGTTGCAGTCAAAGGCAATAATTATCGTCCTTTTATACTTGCAGCACAGAATCTCAATATTCCTTGGTTTATTTTTAGTGATTACGACAAACAGAATGTAAAAAGGGGAGTCGACAATGCTTTAAGAGAGATTGGATACACCAATCCAGAGTCAACCAATTACGGCAACGTTATCAAACTTAACAGCTCCATAGAGCAGTATCTTATTGGCCAAGGATATCAGAATGAATTGAAGACAGGTGTTAACAATTGGCATCTAACCAACACTGATGAATCCACACCTGAACAACAGATAAAAGCGGGGCAAACAAGAGTAAATGGCTTGAGCGACGACGATCTTTTAAGGGAAATTTCATCGGATAATGGAAAAGTCCGATATCCCACTTTTTGGGCAATAGAAATTTCCAGAATAGGGGATGCTACTCGAAGAATTCCCCAACAGATCAGGGAACTCTTCGAAAAAATCTCTGAAAAAATAAATCCGCCAAAACCGGAAGCCGATGAAACAAGTACTCTCTGACGAACAAAAGGCCATCGCGTTTCACAACGACTGCGAAGGCGCAATGGTCGTAGAAGCGGCGGCAGGTAGCGGCAAGACCCGTATCCTGACAGAACGGGTTCGCTATTTGCTCACAGAGAAGAAAGACAAGTTCTTTTCTGTCCTATGCCTGACTTTCACCAACAAGGCCGCCGAGGAGATGAAACAGCGGCTCGAAGGCACGCCGAATCTGAAGGAGCGGGCTTTTATAGGAACCTTTCACGAGTTTTGTCTCGAAAAAATCATGCGCCACCGCTACCATGAAATCGGACTTTCGGCATTACCCCACATCTTCGATGAAAATGACCAAAAGAAAATCATCGAGGAAGTTTTATACAGTAATGAAAGTTTGAAAAGTATCTATGAATTTCCCGATATTCCTTCGCACAAGGAGCGGGCTAACAAGCAGCGTGAACGCCTGGCAAAATGCGCAAACTTTATCAGCGAAGCCAAGCGAAAACTCACCATTGTCCCAGAGTTTGAAACAGCCTGGAAGAACTGGGGGGAATTGAACACTTATCTCTACCGGGAATACAACAGGCGGTTAATCAGCCAGAACGCGATGGACTATGATGACATCCTGCTGTATGCCTACCAGATTATCACCGGGCGTCCATCCACAGCCTCCATATTCCGCCGCACCTACCAGTACATCCTCGTCGATGAGGCCCAGGACATGAACTATGCCCAATACCAGGTCATCAGAGCCATCTGCGGGGAGGAACATCGCAATGTAATGATGGTTGGCGACCCCAAACAGGCCATATACGGATTCAATGGATCGAGCGCCAAATTCATGCAGGACTACTTTGTGCAAGATTTTCAAGCCGCAAAGCGGGAGATTAGATACAACTACCGCTCATCCCAGAGGGTGTTAGAACTCGCACAAAACATACAACCCAATGGCGGGATCGGCACGAACTATTATCAAGGAGTCAGTGAAATACATTCCTTTGAGAATGAAGCCGCAGAAGCCGAATGGATCATTCAAACGATAAAATTCTGGATCTCTGAAGGCAAATATCATGAGGCGGGGAAGGAAGAGGCTGAATCCATTGGATTGCGGAACATCGCTGTTCTTGCGCGCAACAAGTTTGTATTCAGCGCGCTCATGGAACAATTGGATAAAGATAATTCTCTTAAGGGGCGTTATTATCTGAGAAAGGGCATAGAACGCTTCGAACCTGAATCCGCACTCGTCAAGGTATTTGACCTAGGCCTCCGGCTGCTGGTCAATCCCGCGGATGTCCTCCATTATCGCCAATTAGTATATGAACTGGGGCTGTTCAACCTGCCGCCAACAACCGATTCCAAAGCAATTCTGGCAAATCTGGATCAGTTCGATTCGCCGGTATTAACAAAACCAAACCTCCGGCTATTGACCGAACTTTGGTCAAAACTGGAGCGCAACCCCAAGTGGTTGGGGGGGGCGATTGGGGAATTGCAGAACCAGCTTCGGGACCGGAGTTTTCTTCGCGAAGAGGCTGAGTACCCAAAAGTTGATTTTGACTTAAAAGAATTAAGCAAGTATTGGGGGACTTTTGCCCGCAAGGAAGCTTCCGAAAACCACAACCTTTCCAACTTCCGCTATTTTCTCGCATTAAACGGCTCCAGGGAGAACAAGGAAGAGTTGCTCCTGGCATCCGTACACATGGTCAAAGGCCTGGAATTTGACATCGTATTCCTCATCGGTATGTGTGACGGCGTTTTCCCCGATTTCAGGGCAAACAATGAGCAGTCGATCAAGGAAGAAAGGAACAACGCATATGTTGCGGTCACACGGGCCAGGAGGTGTATCTATATAACCTGGCCTCAAGTCAGGATGATGCCATGGGGGGCACCAAAGGTCCAGAAACCATCCCGATTTATTAAAGGACTCCCACTGAGCATCGCCGTATTTTGACGACAAAATTTAACCCATGCCCAAGTAGACACAGAATTTTCACAAGAGTTAAGAAAGTTTTGAAAAGATAAGAAGATGAGTGATTATTGCTTACCCTGCACTTTTGGCACCTACACGGCTAATTTCCTTTTCTTTGCTTCTTATTTTCGCACGCAATTCATATAATCTGGATAACTTTTCATTCAATTTTTGCTCATACACCTCCTTGTTTTCAGAAGTTTTTCCTTTTTTGAAACTTTGAAAAATTTCGGATTCCACACTAGTAACCGACTTTGTCACCTTGACCATGGCACTTTTCATCTTTTTTAGCTCATCCTCCATCTCCGTTCGTAGTTCTCTGATAAGATATTGGAATTCCTCCTTCGAAACTGGTGGGTTGCGAAGTGTAATTCCCTCTAAAAAAATGTAGTTTTCCTCTAGCAACTCTTCTTGAGTGAATTTATAAATCTTATCGTCTGAAAAGACTTCATCGTCATATTTTCCAAATCTATAGTACAATGCCTTTTTATCCAAAATCAACATACTATATGGAACCACCGCCGGAATAAAAAAAAGTTTGAAGCTTTCACAAGACTCGAACATCTTAAAAAGATGCCTAATTGTAGAAGGTGCAAGGATTTTTAGTATGCTTTTTATCAGCTCACGCCTATTCTGGTTGTCAGCAAACTCTTTTGGTAATTGAAATATGCGAGCATACAGAATAGGCCTCCCCTTTATACTTTCTTCAATCGCTTTTAAATACCTGGGGTATTTATCCCTGAAATTAACCCCCATCCCTGGTGTTGAATAATCTAAAACAAAAATCGAATTCGAAATAAATTCCAAATCACCAATTAATCCATTTATTTCACCGAAGTTAGAATTTTTTTTTTATCCGAATCGCTATTACTATTAACATTAATCGCTAAATCCTTATGAAGTAGATAAAGAAGGCGGATTAAAAGACTAAACATGCCAATAAAAAATATTACAAATACCAGAATCATGGCTGCGTGTGGTTTTGAAAAAATTGTTTTTCTTTATGAAACAAGTATGCCTTAAGAGAGACAGAGAATATTATTGAAAAAATTAGAGAAACAACCGTTGCCGCCTGAACAAAATCACCATTTGTAAGCCCTAAGGATAATGTACTCGCACGAATAACAACCAAAAAAAACATCATCTCATATACAACAAAGATAGATCCAAGACCAAAAGCAAAAGAAAAAATACTTCGATTAAGTTCAAATCTATTTGAAAAAAAACCGAAATCGATTAAAACAGATCCCACAATTCCTATAGAAATAATATTAACTCCTCCATCTTTAAAAATCCAATCGAATTCACTTACTCCTCCTTGCGTACTAATCAAGTCATTAAACACTAAATACACTAGCTGAAGAGAGCCAATTACCAATACAAATACCCCCCAAAGGCTACCTTGCGACAAACTCGCTATCCATTGAAGTAGGGCTTTTATAACATTCATGACATTATAAGAAGTTTAAAGGTGCTCAAAATTAACACTTTTTTAACTTATATCCAAGTACTATAATAAAACTTACTCTCCAAAAGTTCTAAAGCATTTAGTAAGCTATTCACTCATATGCTTTGATAATTGGCTCATCCCCCACATGCTCCCCCTCTTCACCTCCCTCAATCAAGCCGTCAATAAAGGCAAAAGGGCGCCGCACAAGCCGCTGCTGATCCTGCTGTCGCTGGCTAATATCCAGGCCGGGAAGCCGCGGCTGTTGCCTTTTTCGGAGATCGAAGAGCCGTTGAAAAACCTGCTGATCGAATTCGGGCCGTATACGAAAAGCTACAGACCCGAACTACCCTTTTACCACCTCCAGAACGACCGGGTATGGGAACTCTCAGCGCCCAATGAGGAAACCCAAAAGGTGCTCCGGAAGCTGGGCGCCGCCAACAAATCTTTCTTCCGCAACGAATACATCCTCGGCGGCTTTCCGGAACCCATCTACCGACAGCTGCGCGACAACCCCGCAGAGCTGCGGGAATTGGCCGAATACCTGCTCAACGCTCATTTTCCCGAAACCATCCACCAGGATATTCTCGATGCTATTGGATTGAATATCGATCCGCCGGAGGCGGAGGCAAGGTACACGACATCCAAACGCCGGACCCGCGACCCCAAATTCCGCGAACGCATCCTCGAAGCTTACGACCACCAGTGCGCCGTGTGTGGTTTTCAGGTGCTGCTCAAAGGCCGCTCCATCGCCCTCGAAGCGGCCCACATCCAGTGGCATCAGGCTGGCGGACCCGACATTGTGGTCAACGGACTTTGCCTTTGTCCCCTCCATCACAAACTCTTCGACCGCGGCGTCTTCACCCTCGACGACGGCCTTCGCATTCAAATCTCCGAAGCCGCCTCCGGACATTCACAAGCTTTCAAAGACTGGATGCTGGCGTATGATGGACGGCAAATTCTGTCGCCGAAAAACCCGAGCTATTTTCCGGAAGAGCTGTACGTCGAGTGGCACGTACGGGAAGTCTTCTACGGCCGGCTGTAATCTGATCAGGGTATCATACAAAACACGCCGCACACCCCTCGTCTTCCTCATCTCCCAAAATATCGGTCAATAAGCCTGATTGCGCAGTGTTTCTGGTCTTTTCGGTCCGGAGATAATGCTCTCTCTTGATCTGGTCTCTGCGATCCGGGTCGGCGAGTTCGGCCAGGGTTTCTCCCTGCTGCCAGGTGTAGCCGTCCTTCTCGTATTCCATGGCTTTCTCGAAGAGGGCGCGGTGGTTCTCATAGAGCCAAACCCACTCGATCTTTTGCTGGAAGAAGCAGAAGAAGCAGCCGGAACGGCTCCTGGAATATGCACCGGTTTTCATTTCTCCGTCGATCTCGACTTGGTATTGCCGGGCTTCGTAATAAGCCGGCACCCCTACCCCGCTTTCCCGGAGAATCCGGAATATATCCTCCCGGATCAGGACCTCGTCGTTTTCAACCAAGGGGAAATGATCGGCATGCGCCAATGGATAATCGGTCGTTTTGAGAAAGGCAAACACTACCCGGTTGAACTCTTTCACACCTAGGTCCAGGAGAATATTGAGCTTTTGGCCTTGCTGAAATCGCGGAGAGATGGGCTCTCCCACGACCTCTTTCATTCGGGAATATTTCGGAGAGTCGCTTGCGTATTCTTTATAAAGCCCTTGCAAGAAAGGGATTTGGCTATTACTCAGCACGAGCTTGACCACATCTTCGCTCCAAAGATTTTTCCGGAACGGAAAGATGGATTGGATGTTGGGCTTTGTTGAAATGTACCCTTCCCTGTCCTCATCGCCTCTGATGCCGACATAGGAAACGACGGGGCCTTCGCCCGCGATATATTTCTCGAAAGGCTCAAGTTTGAGTTTTTTGGTACACCATCTGGCCAATGACGAAGGGAGATACCCGCCATAAACAGCCAGGAAATGATCAAAGGGGGTTTCCTCCGGAGTGCCTTCAGCTGCCTGAAGTTTGGTAATGGCTTTGCCCAGACGCCCTTCCAAACGGTTGATCAGTGCGTAGGTTTCGTCAAGTTCTTTTCCGGTATCGCAGGTATAGTATTCAATATCCAGGTCAGGATATTTTTCATTCAGATAGATGGCCAAGGCCGCACTATCTTTTCCGCCAGATATGCCTAAAACATGTTTAACCTTTGTCATCAGAAAGCATTTCCTCCGTAACCTTGGAAATAGTTACCTCCCCCGATGACAATCTCACCGGGCAAAGATAATCATTACGCATGTCCTTGTGGGGATGCCCTGAAAGATTCCAGCCGGAAAGGAAACAAATTTCAGGCTGCCAGCTACCGCAGGGCTGTTAGCAAATATAAGGTTCTCTTCCCTTTGATCAAAGGCTTTTGGGCAGGAAGTTTTGAGGAAAATGGTAAACAATACCGTCACCAACAGCCCTATCGGCATCGACAAGCAATGCCGGATCATTCACAGGGGGTGTTTTAGGTTTGGGTAGAATTTTTCCAACCCATAACTCACCTCAACTGCTCATAAACAGGTTGCAAGCGCTGAGTTATCACTTCGTGAACCTGGCGAAAATCTAAATTTTTGTCCAGTTTCATCCGCTTCAAGAAGGCCTCCCACATTCTTAGCCTATTGGAGTCGGCAACAAACGAAGGTTGGAACAACGGCGGATCAGGCTGAAAAATGGTATTTCTATTGCGGAACGTATTTGAAATAGCCTGATATAGTAGGTTTCTGTCATAATCTTCCGATAGCAGCAGACGGTGAAGATCGTAAAAGTCTTTCATCCTGCTGTTCAGCTCTGCCAAGCTGATCATCGCTTCAAATTTTTCTGCCATCACGGTTTCAATAGAATACGCCATCAAGCAGGGTGGGGGCATTTCCAACAAAACAGGGTACTGCATCTCTACGGGTGCTGGCGTTATTACATCCCCAAACCCAATATCGATCTGGAGATTCTGGCGAATATTTCCCAAACGGGCAATAACTTTTACCCTAAGCCCGGCATACTTGTCATTTTCCTTGATATCCTCAATGGTCATCGAAGCTGTATCAAAGACAACGCAGTCTTCCTGGCAGGCTAATTCACAAATCTGGTAAAAAATTGACTCAAATGCTTTTTGGTCCGGCCTCAAGCCTCTTGCCTCCAGGTCCAAGTCGAGCGTCAGACGGCTACTTTCTTTATTCCACGCATAAAGCAAGGCTCCTCCTTTCAGGCAAAAGGATTGGTTATGCTGAGAAATGGACAGGCGAAATAAGAATCGCTCCTGAAAATACCGAATCAACACCATCTGGTAGTCTGTCGCTGTTCTCCTGGCGATTTGCCGCAGCCTGTCCTGTATCGAATGCACCAAATTACTCATAGCAATATTTCAAGATAATTTCTCACCGGCTTTTCAATTCTCAACTCCCGTGCGTAATGCATCAATTTGACCAAATCCCGATCCTTCCGCCGGACATAGTTGCGCATAACTTCTCTGGCAAGGTCGCTTCCTATCTTGTTGCGCAGCCGGATTATATCCGACACGGTTTTCTCCAAATCGTACATTTTTACCTTACTCCCCGCCGAGTCGATCTCGATAACACCTGTTTCCAAAGGTATACGGCTCCAGTAGTACAATTTTACTGGCGGATATTCGGGCAGAAATATCCTGGCCTTCCTGGGCACTGCTACGTGCAGCTCAGCGGATGTAAACGTTGACAGCTCATAATAAGCACAAGCTGTAAACATGCAAAACACTCCCGCCGGTATGCGCCTGGCGACTTCGGTTTTCTCATCGTAAGGATGGGACGTCAGCCGGTAGATACCTCGCTGAACCCGCTCCAGCAGCCCTTTTTCCAATAGCTCGTCCATCGCATAATAATTGACGCCCCAGGCGCGCAAATCCGCACTCTTTATCCACCCACCAGCTTCTTCAATCAATTTTATGATTTGCTCTTCTTCCATACCTGTTTTTACAAAAATACGGCTTTTTTTATCATTTGCCGTAAAATTGTAAAACAATTTCACACTTGGCTTTCAAGAGGGGGTATATCCCACCAAATATCCCTCCCGAAACGCCCCCAATTTCATCCCCGCCAAATTCGCCGCCTTGCTCATACTAATGATCTCCTCAGCCGCCGCGCGGAATACGAGCTGCTGAAACCGATCCGAATGCTCCTTGCCGATGTAGCCGCCAAGGCCCTTTTCTTCCCGGTTGCCGCTGATCCGTACGCAAAAACTCCGGTAAACGCCATCGGATACCACGCCCAGATCCAAAGCCCGCCGCATCAGGGCCTGGATGGAAATGCCGTATTCTTCCTTAAGGGGAATCAACTCTGCCAGACTGATGTTGCGCCGCTTCTCCCCCACTTCTTTCAGGAAAGTCTCTCGCGGAATGAGCATGGCGCCGGCAAAGCGGTGACAGTAACGCTCCGCTTCCTTTGGGTCGAGATCTTCCCGAAATGGCAACAACAGATGCCCCAACTCGTGCAAGGCAGTGAACCGCTTGCGCTCAACGGCCAGCGCATTATTGATCACAATGACGGGCACGTTTCCATCCACCCACCCCGCGAATCCATCGAAGCCCGGCCCCGCTTCCAGTTCTACCACCTTGATCTCCTGGTCTTCCAGCAGCTCAACGACATTCGGAAGCGCGTTTTTTCCCAGATTCCATCGGGCTCTCAATTGCTCGACGGCAGTTTCCACCTCTTCGCCGCTTTCTAAAGGCGCCGGGGAAAGGGGAGAAGAAAAATCCGAGCGGATATTCAAAAAGCTTTCCACTTCCAGATACCGCTCCACCTGATCGCGTACCCGCTCTTTAATGGCTTCCAGCTCGCGCTTGCCAAGGCGGTTCTTTTTTCGAAACTCTATCTTGTCCATCTGATAGCGGAACGGACGAAAAAAATAGTCGGGCTTCACCTCCAGCGCGTGCGACAAAGCGAGCAGGGTATCGCTGTCCGGATACATCCGCCCGTGTTCGTATTTGTGCACAGCCTGTTTGGTGATGGGCGGCTCCAGCTCCCGGGCGAGCTGCTCCATGCTCCAGCCTCTCATGATGCGGGCACTTTTCAGGCGCTGGGGGAAGGTTTCTTTCATATGGCAGCGGTTGACGATTGTTCAAATTTACAACACAAAAGTCAACCAGGCAAGTTCCAGGGCAATGGTTTCCCGGGGGGAATCACTTCCTCATCCCTCTACTACCTGAAAGTCGGGAGCGATACAGCAACTCACTGTACTGAATAACCCCCCCCTTTTTTATTCAATACAGTGAATTTGTTGAACAAATTCTCCGCCCTACCCCTTCTTCTTCCGCCCCTTCTTCTTCTTCCCCCCACCACCTTCCAGCTTGAACTTCACCGGCAAATTGAATTGCACCCGCACCGCTTCTCCGCCCACCTTCCCGGGCGTCCAGCGCTCCGGCAGGGTGTTCATCAGCTCTACGACGCGCTTGGATTCCTCGCCGCAGCCGCCGCCGATGTCGCGGGCGATTTGGATGTTGGTCAGCACGCCGTTGGGCTCTACCACGAAGCTGATCACCACCACCCCTTCAATGCCGTTCTGCCGGGCCAGCTCCGGGTACCTGACATTTCTGTAAATGAACTCCAGCATCTTCCGCTCCGCACAGGACTGCTTCTCCGCCACCGCCATCTCCGGACTATCACACCCGGGAAAACGTGGCATTTCCTCCACTTTTTTAAACATCCCGCTGGAGTCGGGAGCGATCGGGGTTTCTTCCTGCGCCAGCAGGACAAGGGGAAACAGGAGCAGGACGAGGCTTAGGATTAGTTGTTGCATAATTGTGCTTTTTATGTAAATCTGCATTTCAATTGAAAATTTACATAAATCCCGCCAATTCACCGCCTTTTGTAACTTTATCAAAAAAAAATGCCCCGATCGCTTTCCCTCCTGGCCTTCCTCCTACTCGCCGCGCCGGCCTTCGCCCAACCCCTCAAAACCCTCGCCCAGCTACCCTCCTTCCTCACCGAATCGTCGGGCATAGAGGTGAGCGGGCCCAACAAAATATGGACCTTCAACGACGGGGGCGGAGCGAATGCCCTCTACCTGGTCGACACCACAGGCGCCCTGCTCAAAACCCTGACCATCAACGGGGCCTGGAACCGCGACTGGGAGGATATCGCACAGGACAACCAGGGCAACGTCTACATCGCCAACGTGGGCAACAACACCAACGACAATACCGACCTGACCATTTTCAAAATCCCCAACCCCGACCTGATAACGGGCAATTCCGTCGCGGCAGAGGTCATCACCTTCGCCTACGAAGACCAGTGGTCCTTCCCCCCGCCCGACGACAGCCTGCATTTCGATTGCGAAGCGATCTGGTGGCACGAGGGCCATCTCTACCTCTGCACCAAAAACCGCACCGAGCCCTTCGACGGCATCGCCTACGTCTACCGCATCCCCGACGCGCCAGGGCAGTATGTGGCCGAAAAGACCGGCGCCTTCGACACCGGCGGCGCCACCATGCTCAACTACTGGATCACGGCGGGCGACGTCAGTCCCGACGGCTCAAGGCTCTGCCTGCTGTCGAGCGACAAGATGTGGATCTTCTCCGGCTTCAGCGGCGACGATTTCTTCGGCGGGCAGCAGGTGCAGATCAATTTTCCCAATTTCTCCCAAAAAGAAGCCGTCTGCTTCGTCACCAACGACAAGCTCTACATCACCGACGAGGAGACCTTCCCCGGCTTCGGCAGAAACCTGTATGCCATCGACCTGTCAGACACCCTGACGCATACCGCTGAGTTGCCCCTGCGGCCCCAAGGCTTCTCTCTTTTCCCCAACCCCGGCCAAGACTGGCTCATCGTTGAAGGCCAGCTGAGCGGTTATCAGCTCGCGATCTTTGATGCGCAGGGCGAAAGGCTGCGCCTCATCCACGCCCTGACCTCCCCGGCAAAGATCTGGATCGGCGATATTCCCGACGGCCTGTTGTTTTTGGAGTTCAGGGACAAGGTTAGCGGGGAGCGGTGGGTGGAGAAGGTGGTGAAGCAATGATATACTTCAATCTCCCGAAAAGATAAACCCTGCCCAATGCACGGGATCGCTGAAAGGTTGCTCTCCGGGTCTTTGCCTCAAGTAGCGGAGGTTTTTTTCGATCAAACCGGGTTCATATAGATTGGGACGTAGTTCCTGAATCCTCTGGTCTATTTCAATCAGGTAGTCACAGATAGCTTCAGACCTTGAATCGCGAAGCCATTTAACCGCCTCATTGAAGGCGATGACAGGTATTTTCTTCTTCCTTTTCCACAAGTCGTAGAATTTGACCATGGTTAGCATGGTGCTTAGGTCGTATACTTTCCAAAGAGATCCTATCACGCCCTGGACCCCGGCTTGCAAGAACCCTGAAGACAGGCTGATGGATTCATCCGGCAAACTTGCCCCGATCACGCTGGTCTCACAGGCGGAGAGCGCGATCAGCCTGGCAGAGATGTTCTGGTTGAGCATCTCTTTCAAGGTCAGCCTGTCTACACCCGCAAGGGCCAGGAAGCTTTCCAAAGGCTGGTCAATCCGCGAATTCCCATGACAGGAAAAATGATACGCCAGGTAATCGCCTCGGATACCGGTTGTAACAGACGCATTTGTTGCATGTCTGCCTCTCAGGATTTCGTAATCGTCAAAAAAACTACTAATTGCCAATGCTTCGAACCTGGAATTTGGCAGTGGATTCGAAGCGTTCTCGGGTTCATCTACGATGAATATGCCGCGCCTCTCTTGTTCCGGTGCGTGGATTCCCTTAAGGGCCGCGGCGTTGGGGGCGTAGTTGAAGGGAAGGTAATCCAGGGCATGCCTGTCACCGAAAGCTGCGTGAAGTGGGAGGAAATTCAATAAACCGGCAGGGATCAGGGTTGCCGGTTCGTTTTTTGGCAAATAATTGACCACTGGCTGCATTATCCAATCCCAAAGGTTCGACAGGGCATTTGGTAAAAATCCTTCCCAAGGATCGCCGGCTGGACCGATTCCTTTGTGATCTGCTGCCGCTCTGCTCTGGCTTTGTTCAAAAAAGACATAATCGGCGTATTGTCCCAACAATTTTTGGATGTTGTTATCCCGAGTCAGGGCATCCAGCAGGATGGGGGCGGTTTGCTTCCGCTTGCCGTCGACAGCGAGAGCCATTCCGCCCGCTGCGGTGTAGAAAATGTAAACAAGAGAATTCTTTTCAGCAATATCGTATAGTTCGCTGATCGAAAGGGGCATTAGGACATGGCTGAAGCCCGGAATCTTTCTAATTTCCAAAATGAGGATTTCCAGGTTGTCGACATGCGTTTTTATCTCTTTGCTCCAGTCTGCCTGATCATCTCCTTTTGCCTGCAGGTAAGCTATTTTTCCCGACAACACCCTGAATCTCTCCACTAATGCAACGTGTCCAGCCAGTTCCAGTTGTTTAAGGGCAAAGGCGTCCAATGCGAGCGCCTCGCTGATCAAGCGTCCGAGGCCTTCTTCGAGTATCTCGGCAGCTTTTTCATGCTTATTATGCTCATCCTGGCATGCAAGCGCGTAGGCGGCTTTTAGGGCCATACCCTGAAAAGTTTTGAGCCAGGTCTCTTTATCCTTCCTCCACAACTGCGTTTTAAACACTTTATTTAAAGCCAACCGTGCGTGGTCGTATGCTTTTTCCACTTTATCCCAGTCCCTTTTCTCAAATTCCCAATCCACCCAGCGGGTAGCGACCTCAACCATCAAAACGAGCGGAGAATCAGCTCCCAGCCTGGCCCCCCTTTCCAAATAATCGGAAATCTTTCCCGCGTTTCCCTTTTTGTCCAATGCGCTGAGCGTCGCAGCCTGGGCAAGCAGGAACCCTGGATAGTCGGGGCTGCCAGGAACTGCGCGGGCAAGTACATTTTCGCCAATCTGCGCTGCACGATCGAGGTCAGCCTGGTTCTTTGTGGTGTCATACCGATTCCTCAGGGCTGTTGAGAGAGAGATCGACCTTTGGAAATACAAGGGATGGTCTTCATCTGTCCGCTCGACCGCCAGTTCGTATAGCTTAATGGCTTCATCCAAATCCATCTGGGGTGTATCGCCATGGGTAGCATGGACCTGCAAACCATTCGCCAGGTTGATCAAACGCATGGGATAATATCTCGACTCCGGTCTGACTGTGGCAATGGCAGACCGAAAGGCATCGATGGCTTTGTTGAGATATTCGAGTTTTCCCTCCCGTTCGAACAGGTTTCTGTATCCCAATCCCAGATTGTTATACGCCCCTGAACGATCTATTGAGTTGGGCGTGGCCAAAGCGAGGCAACGCTCAAACGCATCGATCCCTGCCCGGAGTTCACTAAGGGAGGAAGTGAACTTGTAGTGTTCCAGGTAACTCAGCCCCAGCGAGCCGTATACTTTGGGGTTTGGCCGTTTACCCTTCATGTTCTCAACGGCTTCCTCCAGGGTTTTTATACTCTCTTCGAAATACTCCCTTCTTTTGAACCATGTCCCCGCTTCAAAAAGAATGGCGCCCCTCAACTGAAGGCGGTCGTAAAAGGCCTCCGTGTCATGAAATTTTGTTACAAGCAGGTCGGAGAATTCGAGTGCCCTATGCAGATTTTCCTCTTCCCGCAGCAACAGAAACTGGCTCAAATACAACAGAGCAAGGTGGTGAACGATCTCCTTCAGGTGCATATAATCAGGAGGGGCCAGTTCATAAGCCTGTTCCTCCAACTCGATAGATTGGCTCAGGCACTCCGTCCGGGAATGATTCCGCTCGAATTCCTGGTATAGGTCGGCGCTCCGGTTATGAAGATTTTTAATTTTCTGATGCAGGTTTAAGTATTCCTGATAGGAATTATCGGTTTCCGGTTCTCCCGGCTCCTGGCGGCCCGGCGCAGCTGCAGCTCGTAGCTCTTCCAGTTTGGGGTCAACAAATAAGGCAAGTTCCCAGATTTCCCTGGCAAGGTCGGAGCGTGGCATCGTCTCCCTGCCATAGTAATCAGGGTTGATGAGGATGGCGTGGCAAAATGCCTCGAGGGCAAGTGAAATATCGCGATTGGCATGAACGGCCGCCCTGACGCCAATCTGGAAATGATTGGAAGCCTGCCATTCGGGCGGGTACAGCATGCAGGGGGCATTGTCGCATTCCGCCAAGGCCTTTTTGTAAGCGGCGAAGGCTGATTCGAGGTTTAAGTCGGCATATTCTTTTGCAAGCTCAAGCAGGGGTTCCCGCAAACGCGGGGCCAGTTCGCAGGCTTTTTCCAGCGCCTTGATTTTTTCCGTTTCGAGGGCGTGGTTATATGCCTGTTCATTAGCGGTAATCACGCCCAGCGCCTCTCCCAGGCCATAATGCCCCATCCAGAAGCCGGGATATTGGTCAACAAATGCCCGAAAGCGGTCGGCAACCACATCAGGCTGTGTCCTGATTTCTTTTCTCCTGAAATCGGCAACAGCCCGGCATTGCTTTTCTTCATCCGGTGCTCCTGAATATTGACGGGCGGCAAGTTCCGCTTGCAAAGCGGGGTGGTGATATTGGAGAAGCCTCAGCATGGAGTCCCTTCTCTCCTTGGCCCTTGCCAAAAGGAGAGGGGTTGCGCCACCCTCATTTTTGATGTGCCTGTCTGCTCCATGCTGAATCAGCAGGCTGATAAAAGCCAGATGTCCGTCTTGGGTGGCATGATGAAGGGGAGTGTTGAGAATGTGGTCCTGAACATCGAGGTCTGCTCCGCGTTCGATAAGCGCCTGACCAATTTCCAGAAACCCGAACAAGGCCGCATCGTGGAGAGGAGTCTGCCGCAACTGGTTTGTGACATTTGGGTCGGCGCCCGATTGCAGGAGAATTTTTGCGGTTTCAGTGTGCCCTTTAACTACCGCCTGCAATAAAGGCGCCATCCGGTAGCCATTTATAAAATTTCCTCTATTTACCTCAGCGCCATAGCTGATGAGCAACTGTACCATTTCCGAAAGGCCAAGGTTCGCTGCCAGAATCAGCGGAGAAGCCCTGTCTTCGTATGGATAGTCGGGTTCGGCGCCTTCTACGGCGATCAGGTGTTCCACCATGTCCAAATCACCCTCTTTCACAGCCTGCCACAGTTGTATTTGGAGAGGGTCCATTCGCTATCTTTTTTTGAAAATCCTGGCAAACCATCCCAATGCCCCGGTGTTATCTTCCTTTTCGAAATCCCTGGATTCCGGGACTGCCTGTCCGCTCATAATCCTGGCGAGATCGATTTTTTCATTCCCTTCAAAAATGACGGAGAACCCCACATAATCTGTAAGCCCGCGGGCGTCTTCCATCCAGCCGATCCAACTCTTTGCGGGGTCATACCTGAAACTGGAATCCAGCATGCTGACCATGCCCAAAGCATTATTCAGCAGGTCGTTGCTGGGAATCTGGCTTTTGGGGGCTTCCAGATAAAGGTGATAGGAAAAACCTCCTTCTTCCCAATCCTTGATCAGGGTACGGGTTGCGGCGGGGTCGTCATGTCCCAGGATGCTGGCGATGAACAGCGACAAATTCAACATAACCCATTCGGGGTTGATTTGGTCTTTTGAAAGGGAAGTACAAATGATGATGAACTTGGGGGCGCCAGGGAAATGCCCCCGGGGGGCAGCAGGTTGATCAGAAGCGCCTTTTTTCGGGCGTACAAGCGGCGTCTTCCTTAGGGGAGCAACGCCTTTTTCATACCAAAGAACAGCATCCTGCGCGGCAACTTCCAGATCAAGTTGCCGTCTTTCCGCACCAATTTTACAAACCAGCACCGGCACCGTAGCGTTTGCGATCTCCGTTTTCGAATGGTCGTGCAGGTCTTTGCTGGTAATGGCATTTTTCCGACTAGCCACCACATCCTCGCTGATGTATAAAAAACCCGTTTTCCCGGGCTTGAGGGTTTCGGTGCCCGGGCAGGGGCAACTATTATCCGAGCATAACAACCTTGGAAGTTTATTACCAGGAGCGCCCACCTGAAACCGGTTTTCACTGACCAGCTCGTCGCGGATAAAAGCATTGGCTCTGTCAATCACTTTACGGGCATCATTCCTCGAAAGGCCCTGCTTCACCAATCCCTCGACAATGCCGTCTATTCCATGACCTGATTCCAGAAATACCCGGGCGACGCTCGCAAACATTACTTCAGTTTGAGGGTCCATAAATTTGGATTTTTCCAGGATTTTAGAATTATTAGACATGAAATTAAATAATTTTTATCAAAAAAATTTACAACAAAAAGAAAAGACAGATAAAAATTTCACAACACCTATTATTATACCCCAAAGGGTGTATATTTTGAAAAAATACCTATTTTTACACCCTAAAAGGTATAAAATGATGCTCCGCCAATTTGTAAAAGAAAGAAGAAAGCTGTCAGGCCTCACCCAGCCCGAGCTGGCGGAAAAGGCGGGCGTCGGCCTCCGCTTCCTGCGGGAACTGGAGCAGGGCAAGGAAACGCTTCGGCTGGACAAGGTCAACCAAGTGCTTCGCCTGTTTGGGTATCAAGTGGGACCAATCCCCATGGAGAGGCCCTACCCACCTCAACACCAATAGCCATATGCAAATGACCCGAGCCGCCCTCCTCATCTTCCCTCTCCTCCTCTGCGCTTCCCTCAGCGGCCAGAAACCATTGCTAAAAGGGCAAAACAACCAAGTAAACCCGAATCTCTCACTATTTTACCCATACTCTGTTACAAATTTCGCCCCAAATTACCCTAACTTCATTACAAACTCTCCCCATGCTCCCCCAAGCCCTCTCCCTCATCCAATCCCGCATCCCCGGCACGCGCAAAGGCTCTGACTCGCCCGCTTACCTGCACTCGGTGCGCGTGTCCGAACTGCTGCGCGACCACGGCTACGACGACACGCTCCAGCTCGCAGGCATGCTACACGATATCGTTGAAGACGGCGGCACCTCCCTCGAAGAGCTCCGCGCCATGGGCTACCCCGGCCGCGTAGTCGAACTCGTCGACCTGGCCTCCCACGACCATATGATCCAGGAGAAATACCCGCGCTGGGCCGCCATGATGAAACGCCTCCTCGCCTCGGGCGACCTCGAGGCCTTCGCCCTCAAACTCGCCGACTACACCGACAACCTCTCCGAGTGTCACCTCATGACCGACAAGGACAAACTCGACCAATTCCTCAAGATCAAAGGGAGTTTTTTCTGCTACCACGGTTACCGCCTGCTGGGCGGTTCCAGCCTTTATGACGCTTTTATGGAGCGGTATTGGGCAGCAGTGAGGGGGAGGGATGGATTGTTTTGAGTTATATTTCCTAACTTAGCATCTTACCCCCTAAACAACCCCATTGCTATGAGATCCCTCTTATCGCTCATTCTCCTTTGCTATTTCCTCCCCTCCCCCGCCCAAACTCCCCTCTTCGACGAAGCCGCCGGCCCTGCTACCCGCGCCGTCATCTTCGGGGTATCGAAATACCACGACAACCGCATCACCCCACTGCAATACGCCGACAAAGACGCCGAAGCTTTCGCCGCTTTCCTGCAATCCCCCGCAGGCGGTTCGGTGCCGCCGGACAATGTGCATGTAGTCACCAACGAACAGGCTACCTGCGCCAAATTTTTCCAGGAAATGGGCTGGCTCCGGGAGAAAAGCCAGGAAGGCGACCGGGCTATCATCTTTTTCTCCGGCCACGGCGACGTCGAGACCGACGCGGCTGGCCTGGGCTTCCTGCTCACCCACGACTGCCCCTACAACAACTACCTCGGCCCCTGGTCGATCGAATTGACACAACTCGAAGCGGCCATCACGCGGCTGGAAAGCAATAAAGTAGAGGTCCTGATGATCACCGACGCCTGCCGCTCGGGCAACCTGGCCGGCAACAACCTCGGCGGAAGGGGCCTCACTGCACAAGCGCTGGCGCGCAGCTTCCAGAACACCACCAAAGTGCTCTCCTGCCAACCCAACGAGCTTTCACTCGAAGGCCCCCAATGGGGCGGCGGCCACGCGGCTTTTACCTACCACCTCATACAGGGACTCATTGGGCTGGCTGACGACAACAAAGACGCCAAGGTCACCCTGCTGGAAATTGACAGATATCTCTCTTCCACGGTCTCACGCGATGTGGCGCCCAAGCCGCAGACGCCCTTCACCGATGGCGACCGAACCAAGGTGCTGGCTCTTGTCGATAAAAAATCCCTCAAGGATCTTCAAAGAAAAAAGGCGGAAGAACTGCCCGCCTTCTCCGCCGTCGAAACCAAGGGCTTCGAGGAGGCCGTCGTCGACCAGGCAGGCCAGGAAGCCAAAACGGCTTACGCGGGGTTCAACCGCACCCTGGAAGCGCAGCAACTGCTCGACCCTGCAGGCGACTGTACCGAAACGTACTTCCAACAATTGCTTAGCATCGCGGCTGCTGACCCCCTCCACGAAACCGTCACCCGCAACTACGCGGCCGCACTCTGGGACGCCTCCATCGACGCTTTCCATGTCTACATCAAATCCGACTCCGTGCGCCTGGCGGAGATGTTCAAGTCAGACCCCAATTTCAACAAATACCCGCTCTACCTCAAGCGCGCCGCAGAGCTGCTCGACAGCACCCACTACATGTACAATACCCTGATGGGCGCTTACAACTATTTCAATGGCAAGGTGAAAACCGTCGAGTACTACGAAACCGGCCGCCCCGCTTCCGTGCTGAAAGAAGCGATGGAAAGCCAGGAAAAATCGCTCGAATACCTGGAAATCGCCAGTTCCTTCTACGAACTGGCCGTTGCCAACTACGAAAACAAGCGGTTTGACAAGGCCGGAGAATACTACCGCAAAGCCATCGAGAAATCCCCGACCTGGTCGCAGCCCTACGACGGCCTCGGCGCCCTGTACCGCGACAAGGGCGACTTCGCCCAGTCCCGCGACATGTACACAAAAGCCCTGGAACTGTCGCCCGAAGAGCTCAAAGGCCCCGCCCATCGCAACCTGGGATACGTCTACCACAAACTAAAGGACTACAGCAAAGCCGAAACCCAGCTGAAAGAAGCCCTCAACTACCGCCCGAAAGACCATTTTATCCACTACTACCTCGGCTCGGTATACCGCGACATGAAGCGGTTTGACGATGCGGAGAACGCCTTTCTCAAAACAGTCCAGCTGAATCCCAAATTCGCCGCAGCCTTCTACTACCTTGGCCTGGTATTTCAGGACCAGGAGCGCTACGCCGATGCGGAAGCCGTTCTTGAAACCGCCGTTGACGAAGAACCCCGCAACGCCAGCTTCCTTTACCATCTGGCCATCAACCACTACTACCAGCAGGGGTACGAAATCGCCACCCAGATGCTGCAGGAGGTACTTGCCATGGCGCCTGGCTTCACCGACGCCTACTACTACCTGGCCAACAGCCTCAAAGCCATGGGCAAAAGCGATGAAGCTGAAAAGGTGCTGCTCCAGGCCGCCGAAAAAGCCCCGGCCGACGCCGAGTACCTTTTCCAGCTGGGCCTGGTTCGCTTCGAAGCGCAGGATGCAACTGGCGCCGACTCCCTTTTCCGGCAGGCCCTGCAACTGGACCCGGAACATCCCTATGCCTGTTTCTACCTGGGCATGAGCCTGTTGCAACTGGGCAAAAAGGCCGAAGCAGCCCAGCAATTCGAAAAAGCAGCAACGCTGGCCCCCGAAAAAGCCGACGTCCACTACCAGCTCGGACTGACCTGGTACGAATTGAAAAACTTCACCCAGGCAGAAGGCCCTCTGCTAAAAGCCATCGAAATAGCTCCCGGGTTCGGACTGGCCTATTATACCCTGGGCCTGGTGTACAGCAAAACCGGACGTCCGGACGAAGCTGGACAAATGCTGGACAAAGCCAAAGAATTGGGAGTGGAGTAGTAAAAAAAATGACTTGTATTGTAGCTTTACAGACCACCACAAGCAGCCTCTCACAAGCAACAATCGTTACCCAACTGGTAACGGCCCTGGCCACATGACACCAAAGGCTACCGTTCCGGCCAGTCATGGAAAGGTATATATTGGAATTTCATTAACCACATATTTTATTCAATAAAACCATCAACATGAAGAGGTTACTTCAACTTTCCATCCCCGTTGCTTTGCTTCTGGTGGTGATGCTGGATAGTTCTTGCAAAAAGGACGATCCGCCTCTGGAAGTCATTTCGGGATTCACTTTTGTCGTTGACGCAAACGACTTCAAAACCGTTCAATTCACCAACGCTTCCGCCAATTTCTCGAGCGTGGAATGGGACTTTGGCGACGGCTCTGCCGGCTCTACCGAAGAAAACCCGTCGCATACCTTCCCGGGTGTAGGCAGCTATACCGTTAAGCTGACTGCTAAAGCTCTCGAAGGCTCCGGCACCGACCAATCTACCCAAACCGTTGTGATCGCCGACCCGAACGCCGAGCTGACCAAACTGGTAGGCGACGTTTCCAAGACCTGGATCCTGCTGCGCGAGGTTGAAGCCGGCGTAGCCATGTATCCGCTGGAAGTAGGCCCCATCGACAGGAGCACCATCTGGTGGGCCCAGGGTCTGAACAACGACGAACTGGCCAACCGCCCCTGCATCCTGAATGACGAATACGTCTTCGGCCGCGATGGCTCTTATCAGTACAAAACCAATGGCGACTTCTGGGGCGAAGGTGGCGTTTACCACCCCGACATCGCTAATAAGTGCCAGACTTCCGACCCGGCCAACTACTATGGCCCGAATAACGAAGACCTCACCGCTTTCGGCGACGGCACCCACACCTTCCGCCTTGGCCTCGGCGCTAACCCGACGCTGACCGTGATCGGCTACGGTGCACACGTTGCCCTGCCCAAGATCGCTACCGACCTGGAAGTGAAACTGCCGCAGGACTCCGTGACCCTCGACATCGTTCGCCTCGCTGAAGGTACCGTTGCCGACACCCTCATCCTGGAATCCAAGTACAAGTGGGATCCGGCTAACGCAGAAGACAACGCCTACTGGAGAATCGTGCTGGTTTCCTACCGCAACCCGGCCGACACCCCGCCGCTCCCCGGTCCGAAACCCAACGCAGGCTTCTCGGCTGACGTCAACGGCCTGACCGTGACCTTTACCAACACCACTACCGGCGGTGTCAACTACAGCTGGGACTTCGGCGACGGCGGTACTTCTACCGCAGAAAGCCCCTCCCACACCTATGCAGCCGGCGGCCCCTACATCGTTACCATGACCGCCACCAACCCCAACGGCGCCTCTGTCGCTTCGCGTGAAATCTGGGTCGACCCCGCTGACATCACCGACGCAGACCTCCAGGGCACATGGAAAGTGCGCGTAGCACCCGTCTCCATCTTCGTTGGCCCGGGCATGGGCGACCCCAGCTGGTGGCAAGTGCCCCTCAATTTCCTCGACGGTTCGTCTACCGGCGCCGATGACTGGTCCTGCATGACCAACGACGAGTTCATCTTCAGCGCAGGCGGGGTGTACGAGTACAAGACCAATGGCGACGCCCGCAACGACGGCTACATGGGCAGCCCCAACGGCTGTATCGACGACGCTGCCATCGCCGCTTCCGGCAACGGCGCCGCTTTCGGCTCTCACACACACTCCTATGTGCTCACGCCCGCAGGTGGCGGCAACCGCGCCAAGATCACGCTGACCAACGGCGCTACCGGCGCAGCCTTCATCGGCTTCTACAAGGGCTACTATGGCGGTGAAAACACCAACAGCGCCAACCCGCCCAACGGTGGCAACGCCGATAACATCTACGAAGTGATCGCCTTCGCCAAAGGCGCTACCAAAGACTACCTCTTCGTTTCCGTAGACATCACCGCTGACCACAGCGGAACGGCCTCCTGGTCGGTTATTCTGGAACGATAGCGATAGCGAAAGAAGATGAGAAGGTGAGAAGGTGAGAAGGTGAAAGAGTCTTTTTCACCTTTTCACCTTCTCACCTTTTCACCTTTATAAAACAAACAAAAATGTTAAAGCTATACTCCCTCCTCATCTCCATCCTCTTCGCATGGACTGCTGCCGCGCAACCCCAGTTCATCAGCGGCACAGTAGCCGATGCGGACGGCAACCCCATGCTCGGCGTCACCGTCGTCGTCAAAGGCACCACTACAGGCACGATCACCGAGTTTGACGGTACCTACCAGGTCAGCGCCGCTGCCAGCGACGTCCTTATCTTCAGCTACATCGGGTACGTGACCCAGGAAATCGCCGTAGGCGACCGCAGCACGATCAATGTGGTCATGACGGAAAACGCCGTGCTGCTCGAAGGCGTCGTCGTGATCGGCTATGGAACGCAAAAGAAAAAAGACCTCACCACCGCCGTGGTGACCATCGATGAAAAAACGATCCGCGACCGCCCTATGGTCTCCGCGGCTGAAGCCCTCCAGGGCACCGCGGCAGGCGTGCAGGTCGTACAACCTTCCGGCAAACCCGGCGGCGATATCTCCGTCAGGGTGCGCGGCGCTACCTCCGTGCTCGCCGGCAACGAACCCCTCTATATCGTCGACGGAGTTCCCACCACCGATATCCGTGGGCTCAACCCCGGCGACATCGAAACCATGAGCGTACTCAAAGACGCCTCTTCCGCAGCTATCTACGGCGCCAGAGCCGCCAACGGCGTGGTGCTCATTACCACCAAAAGAGGCAAGGAAAACAACCCGGTCATCCGCCTCAACGCCTACAAGGGCTTTTCCAACCTCCGCAAACCCCTCGAAACCCTCACCACCAAACAATACCGCGACCTGATCGAGGAGATCAGCCCCGGCTCGCTCGATCCCACCGCAACCGGCTATACCAACTGGATCGACACCGTCTTCGGCACCGGACAAATACAGAACTACCAGCTCGCCTTCTCCGATGGTACCGACAAATTCGCCTACATGGTGTCTTTCAACTACCTCGACAACCAGGGCATCGTCCAACCGGCGCGCTTCGACCGCTACTCCCTGCGACTCAACCTCGACAACCAGCTGAAAAAATGGCTCAAAACCGGCGTTAGCATCAACGTGCTGAGCTCCCGCACAAAAGATACCCCCGACAACGCCTCCTCAGGCCGCGGCGGCGTCATTATGAGCGCCCTCAATACACCGCCTTTCCTCAATGTTTATAAAGACGACGGCAGCGGCTGGTTCGACCCCAACCCCTTCCAGCCCTCCTGGGAAAACCCCATCGCCTATATGGAAGGCCCCGAACAGCTGACCACCGACAACCGCCTCTTCGGCAACCTCAACGCCGAAGCTACCCTCTTCAAAGGCTTCAGCCTCCGCACCAACCTCGGTATCGACCTCAACAGCCACCAGTGGGACTACTACCTCGACCCCGTGCGCACCAACTTCGGCCGCCAGCAAAACGGCATCGGCCGCTCCGATAAGTCGAATACCTCCTCCTGGATCTGGGAAAACACGGCCAACTACGCTACCTCCTTCGGCAAGAGCAACGTCTCCTTCCTCGCCGGCTCCAGTCTGCAGAAACTGCGCTGGAACGACTCCTACATCGAAGGCAACGACTTCCCCGAAGATGTGTCTGTCACTACCCTCAACGCAGCCAACAGCGTCAACGCCAGCACCCGCTTGGAAGAGTGGTCCCTGGCTTCCTTCTTCGGCCGCGCTACCTACGACTACGCCAGCAAGTACCTGCTCACCGTCAGCGTGCGCCGCGACGGCTCCTCCAAACTGGCGCAGCACTGGGGCACCATGCCCTCCTTCTCCGCCGGCTGGCGCATCTCCTCCGAAAAATTCATGGATAAACTCGACTTTATCTACGACATGAAAATCCGCGTCGGCTGGGGCGTCAACGGCAACCAGGAGGGCATTCCCAACTACGCCCGCTACGGCCTGATCAACTACTACCGCCGCACCCCCACCAACCCGCTCTCCGGCCCCGCCGCCGTGCAGGTGACCTACGGCAACCCCGACCTGCGCTGGGAAACCACCGAACAGGCCAACATCGGTATCGACCTCTCCCTCTTCGAGGGCCGCGCCAACATCATCTTCGACGCCTATCAGAAAAAGACCCACGACGTGCTGCTCAACGTTCAGCTCTCCAACTCCCTGCCCATCACCACCATCCAGACCAATGCGGGCGAGATCGAGAACAGGGGCATAGAGCTGGCCATCTCCACCGTCAACCTCGTGCGCGAGTTCCGCTGGAACACCGACTTCAATATTTCTTTCAATAAAAATGAAGTCACCGCCCTGGAATACACCGACGTGTACTACTTCGGCCGCATCTACAGCAACAACCAGGACGTCTCCATCGTGCGCGCCGGCCTGCCGCTGGGCTCCTTCTTCGGCTACGTCTCCGAAGGCGTTGACCCCGAAACAGGCGACCTGATCTACGCCGACCTCAACGAGAACGGCATCTTCGATCCGGGCGACCGCACCGTCATCGGCAATGCCCAGCCCGACTTCATCTTCGGCCTCACCAATACCTTCTCCTGGAAGCGCTTCGACCTCAACATCTTCTTCCAGGGAAGCTATGGCAACGATATTTACAACGCCACCCGCATCGACCTGGAAGGCATGTTCGACAGCAAAAACCAGTCGACCGCCGTGCTGCGCCGCTGGACGCCCGACAACACCGACACCGACATCCCCCGCGCCGTGGGCAAGGGCAACGTCGACAACGTGCGCAACTCCACCCGCTTCGTGGAAGACGGCTCCTACCTGCGCCTCAAAGCGGCAACCCTGTCGTACAACTTCAACCCCGAGCTGCTGAAGAAACTGCGCATCCAGAAACTCTCGCTCTACGCCACCGGCCAAAACCTGCTGACCTTCACCAATTACTCCGGCTTCGACCCTGAAGTAAACGCTTTCGGCGCCAGCGCCACCGAGCTGGGCATCGACTATGGCACGTATCCGCAGGCCCGCACGGTTACGTTTGGTGTTAATGTTGAATTTTAAACAGAAAAAAATGAAAAATACCATCACCATAACCATCGCCTTCGGCATCGCGCTGACCTTGTTCTCCTGCAAGGACTTCCTGGACCTGGAGCCCGTTTCCCAGGGTATCGCGGTGTCGAATACCGATGCAGACTCCGTGCTGTACAATACGGCCAGCGAAGTGGAAGCAGCGCTGGCAGGCGCCTACGGCGACTTCAAAAACGAATACTACCAGCTCGACTACTTCGTCAACGGCGACGCCCAGTCTGACGACGCCTATGCCGGCGGCGACAACCCCGCCAACTTCCAGATCGACGACTACCAGATCGACGCCACCAACTCCAATGTGAGCCGCGACTGGGCTTACCTCTACTCCACCATCGGCAAGGTCAACGCCGTGATCAACAACGTGCGAAAGGTCAACGACCCGGCCCTCAGCGCCGACCGCGTGGAGGAGATCGTCGGCGAAGCCTCCTTCATCCGGGCTTTCATGTACTTCCAGCTGGTGCAGCTCTGGGGACCCGTGCCGCTGCAGCTCACCGAAGTGAAGACCATCAGCGCCGCCAACCTCGATGAGATCTACCCTCTCATCTTCCCGGCCCGCGCTACCGTAGACGAAGTCTATGCCCAGATCATCGCCGACCTCGAAACGGCCTTGCCCCGCGTGAGAAGCTGGAACCAGGTACCCCACAAAGGCTTCGTGACCAGCGGCGCAGTCAAGGCCATGCTCGCCAAGGTCTACGCCACCATAGAACCCCACGACTGGAACAAGGTCAAGGATTATTGCGACGCGGTGATCGCCGAAGGCTACGCCCTGACGCCTACCTACGACGAACTCTGGGCGCTCGGCAACGAGAACACCACCGAGTCGATCTTCGAGATCAACTACAGCGGCGGCATCACCGACGGCAACTGGGGCACCAAGATCTTCCGCGGCCTCGACTGGAAAAAGTTCAACCTGCCCTCCAACGATCTGGTGAAGGCCTTCGACGACGAAGGCGATATGATCCGGAAAAACAATTCCGTCATTTTCCTCGACGTCACCGGCAAATGGTCTGACATCCACTGGCCGCAGAACAATTATCCCTTCATCAACAAATGGCGCAACTTCGAAGAAGGCAGCGACCAGAACTACATCTTCTACCGCCTGGCCGACATCCTGCTGCTCAAGGCCGAAGCGCTCAACGAACTGGGCCAGACCGGCGACGCCGCCGACCTGGTCGACCAGATCCGCGAACGCGTCAGCCTGCCCAAGACCACCGCAGCGACCCAGGCCGAGATGCGCCTGGCTATCGAAAAAGAACGCCGCCTCGAACTGGCTTTCGAAGGCCACCGCTGGTACGACCTCAAGCGCACCGGCCGCGCCATCGAAGTCATGAACAACGCCAAAGGCGCCGGCGGCGAGCCCCTCGGCTACAACCTGACGCCCAGCCGCCTCGTTTGGCCCATCCCGCAGGCGGAACTGGATAAAAACACGAATCTGACACAAAATGAAGGTTACTGATCTCGCAAAGAAAAACCTCTTCCTGCTGGCTCTCGGCGGCGTGCTGGCCTACCCGGCCTGCACCCCCGAAGAGCCGGTGGATGACGATGAGCCCATCGTGGAAACCTACCCGGTCGAAGCCTGGATCACCTCCCCCGACCAAAGTTCGCTCTTCCGGGCCAGGGGACTTGATTTTTCTCCCCAAAAAGATGACCGATTCCCCGTCATCGAGATCGACACGGCGATCGAGTACCAGTCCGTCGACGGCTTCGGCTACACGCTGACAGGAGGGAGCGCCCTGCTCATCAACCAGCTCGGCCAGGCCGGCAAAGCGGCGCTGCTGCGCGAACTGTTCTCTGCCGACAGCAACGCCATCGGCATTAGCTACCTGCGCGTCAGCCTCGGCGCTTCAGACCTGAGCCCCTCGGTGTTCAGCTACAACGACCGCCCCGGCGGGCAGCCCGACCCCAACCTGGACCATTTTTCCCTTTCGCAAGACACCGTACACCTCATCCCGCTGCTCAAGGAGATACTGGCTATCAACCCTGACATCAAGATCATGGCCTCCCCCTGGAGCGCGCCGGTGTGGATGAAGAACAACGGCAGCACCATAGGTGGCAGCCTCCAACTGCAGTACTACGGCGTCTACGCGAAGTATTTCGTGAAATACATCCAGGCCATGGCCGCAGAAGGCATCGCGATCGACGCCGTGACGGTGCAGAACGAGCCCCAGCACGGGGGCAACAACCCCAGCATGCTGATGTCGGCCAGCGAGCAGGCCAATTTCGTGAAAAACCACCTGGGGCCTGCATTCCAGTCCGCAGGACTCTCCACGAAGATTATCATCTGGGATCACAACTGCGACAACCCCGGCTACCCCATCGCCATCCTCGATGACCCGGCCGCCAAGCCCTTCGTCGACGGCTCCGCCTTCCACCTTTACGGCGGCGACATCAGCGCCCTGTCGGCTGTGCACAACGCCCACCCCGACAAGAACCTCTACTTCACCGAGCAGTGGACCGGCGCCAACGGCAGCTTCTCCGGCGACCTCGAATGGCATATCCGCAACGTGATCATCGGCTCCCTGCGCAACTGGAGCCGCGTAGCCCTGGAGTGGAACCTGGCCGCCGACCCCAGCTACGACCCGCATACCCCCGGCGGCTGCTCCGAGTGCAAAGGCGCACTGACCATCAGCGGCGCCAGCGTGACCTCGCGCAACGTGAGCTATTACATCGTGGCCCACGCCTCCAAATTCATCCGACCCGGCAGCGTGCGTCTCGCCAGCAACTACTCCAACCTCCTGCCTAACGTGGCCTTCAAAACGCCCGACGGCAAAAAAGTCCTCCTCGTCATGAACGAAGACGACGCCGCGCTCAAGACCTTTAATGTGAGCTGTAATGGCAAGTGGATTGTGGCTTCGCTGGGGCCGGGGGCGGTAGCGACGATAATATGGGAATAAATGAAAAGAGCGGGCCGCGGCCCGCTCTTTTCATTTTAAAAAACTATGGTTGCTATAGAATGCGGCAAACTCTCCAGCTCCACCGCTTTATCTCCGACATACATCAAGTAGGGAATCCGCTCTTCGGTCTGGTTCATGACCACGACCACTTTTGAGCCATCGGGGTTGAGGAAGCCGGTGGTGAGGAGTTGGGCGCGGTTGGAAGAGCTGATGATGCGCTTGGCTCCTGGGCGGATGAACTTGGAAAAGTGGCCGATGTAGTAATAGGAGTTCATGAAATGCAGGGAGCCTTCCTGCGTTTTGGCGTGCACGGGCGCGAAGCAGAAGTTGCCCACGTGGTTGGGTCCGCCGGTTTCGTCGAGCAGGATGTTCCAGTCGGTCCAGGCCACGGCGCCGTTGTTGAAGTCGTGGATCATATTTTCGCCGTACTGCTCGCCCCAGGTCCAGTCTTCAAAAGTTTCCCAGCTGAAGGGGTAGTTGCAGGCCTCGGTGAGCAGCAGCGGCTTGGCCGGGTAGGTTTCCGCCACCCGCTTCACGTTTTCGTACTGGCGGCCGCCGTTCCAGATCTCGTACCAGTGGAAGCCGATGCCCCAGATGTACTTCGCTGCTTTGGGGTCGTCGAGCAGGGCTGAAGCGCGTTGGTAGAGCAGGTCGCGGTTGTGGTCCCAGGCAATGAGTTTTTTATCGGAGAGTTTGTTTTTTTTCAGCGTGGGGCCGAGGTAGTTTTTGATAAAATCACGTTCCTCGGCGGCGGTGTAGATACACGATTCCCAGGTCTGTTTGGCCATGGGTTCGTTTTGCACGGAAAGGCCCCAGACCGGCACGCCGCGTTTCTCGTATTCCTGGATGAAGCGCACGTAGTAGTTGGCCCACGATTGGTAGTACTCGGGTTTAAGTTTACCGCCCTGCAGCATGTTGTTATTGTCTTTCATCCAGGCCGGCGGGCTCCAGGGACTGATGAAGAGGTCGAGTTTACCGCCAGCGGCAGCGATGGCTTCCTTGATGAAGGGAATCTTGTACTGCTCATCGTGAGCGATGTCGAAAGACTTCAGTGCAGCGTCGCCTTCCTCGACATAGGTGTACATGCCGCTCGAAAAATCGCAGCTGTTCATGTTGGTCCGTCCGAAGGAATAGCCGATGCCTTTTTTCGGGTCAAAATAAGCTGTCAACAAGGCCTTCTGTTGCTCCGCAGGCAGTTTATAAAAAGTTTCGGCGGCGGCGTCGGTAAATGCTGCTCCGATGCCGAGGAATGTCTGGAAGGTCTTGGAAGCGTCGGTGAAGACGCAGGCCTGCGATTCGAGCGGCTGCCCAGCGGGCTTGAAAGCCTGAACGCTGCCCGGACTAAGCCGGAGGCCGGTACCTGCGGCGGTTGTAACGACCTTTGCCGTTTGGCCCAGGGCTGCCGAAAGGGCAAAAAAGCTGCAAAAAAGGCCGAAAAAGAGGATCTTTACGTTTTTCATAAGTTCAAAATGTCAGGTAATGCAATAGAGAGCAATTTACCCCAAAATCCTGTGGCATCCGACAAAATCATTAAAATCCTGTCGCGTTTTGGATGAACTATTCGAGGCTTCGACTCATTCAATAGTCAAACTAAATCTACACCCAATGAAATTCCTCATCATTCCCGTTCTCATTCTATTTGCCATCGCCTGCCAGCCTGGAGGCTCAAGCGAATCAGGCGATGCCATGGGCGCTTCGCCCGACACGACCCAGACTGCTCCCGCATACGCCATCCAGGTGCTCAACGCCGACCTGCCCAGTCCCCGCAAGGAGATGAAAGGCGCCATCGATTCGATGGAGATCACCGTCAATTACGGCAGCCCTTCGGCCCGCGGCCGCGAGATATGGGGCGGTCTGGTGCCCTACGGCGAGGTATGGCGTTCGGGCGCCAACGAGGCCACGGCCATCACTTTCCCCGCCGACGTGCTGATCCAGGGACAGGAGCTGAAAGCTGGCAAATATGGCCTGTTCACCATCCCTACTCCGGAACAGTGGACGGTCATTTTCAATACCGTAGCCGACCAGTGGGGCGCTTATGAGTACGACGAGACGAAAGACGCGCTGCGCGTCAACGTGGTCCCGGAGAAAGACGAAAATGCCGAAGAGCTAGATTACATCATCCGCGGCAACAAGGTGGTGCTGCGCTGGGATAAACTCGCCGTGCCCTTCGAAATCGCAGTGAAATAACCATGATCCACGTCACCTGCGCCCTTATCGAACGGGAGGGGCTGGTGCTCGCCGCCCAGCGCAGCGGCTCGATGCGCCTGCCCTGGAAATGGGAGTTCCCCGGCGGCAAGCTCGAAGCCGGAGAAACCCTGGAAACATGCATCGTCAGGGAGATCAGGGAAGAGCTCGACCTCAGCGTCAGGGTCACCGGCGCGTTGACGGCTCGCACGCATATCAACAAAAAAGGGATGGAGGTCTGCCTTCATCCCTTTTTATGTGTGATCGAGGGAGGAGAAATGACCTTGAAAGAGCACGCCCAGATACGCTGGATCTCCCCCGGACAGTTCGAGGAGCTCGACTGGTCGGAGGCCGACATTCCCGTCTATCAGGAATACCTCACACTCCGCGGTAAATGACCCCGCTCGTAGGCGTTTCATACAACTCCACCCTGCTCAGCAGGGGCAGCGCCGGTTTGAGCTGGTTGTAGATCCACATGGCCAGTTCCTCAGCCGTGGTGTTGGTCATGCCCGGGATATTGTTGAGTACCTGGTGGTCGAGTTGTTGTTCCAGCGGCTTCCAGGCCGCCTTGATGTCGGCAAAATCCATAACCCAGCCCAGCACGGGGTCGAGCGGCCCCTCGATGCAGAGGCGCACCCGGTAGGTGTGTCCGTGGAGATTCTTGCATTTATGCGTGTCTGGCACATTGGGCAGGTAGTGCGCCGCGTCGAAGGTGAATTCTTTTAGTATTTCCATGTTGCAAAATTCATTATTTTCACTGACTCAACATTCTAAAAAGACTTATCGACAGGAAACAATTTTCCCTATGAATATTGATCAACCCCTTAAACAGAAGTTACAAGACCTTATTGCCCAGGCAAATGTATCCAATGCCATTCTATTACTTTTGGAAAATCCTGCCTCCCCCTATTATCCGCAAGCCGTACTGATTTCTGCCAGATTCCACGAACTGGAGAATAAAGTTCACAAAAACCTATTGTCCCGTCAAGACGAACTGCTTGAGCGTGCACATATTGTCGATGATCTTTTGCACCTCATTACTTCTGACTCTTCAGGAAACAAGATTGAGCCCATAGCGCAACAGGATGCAACAAAGACCTCTGTGAGTGGAAACAACAATATTGTCATTTCCAATATAGAGGGCGCCCAAATCCACATCAATACTAAGGAACAATAGAAGTAAAGAGCTTACTATGCCTCTTCGAAAAACTATTCAAGTCTCGTTGTTGTTATTGATGCTTTGGCCTGGGACTATAGGCATAAAAGCCCAGATTCAGCTCGAGTTGCGCAAGCCCGACAACACGCTTCTTCCCGAAGGAACCCATCTTCTCGTCCTCTATAAAAAAAGTGAAGGCAAGCAGGCTGCAAATGCCGGCCTACTGCCCTCTCCAAAGGATTATACCGAACGCGTGTGGGATTACCTGAATGCCGAAGGAAAGACCAAAAAAATATACCCAACCTCTTCTTCTTCAGGGAAGTCAATTTTTGTCTTTGCCCTAACCCCTGACGACCAGCTCTTTTTCAGTTCTGACCACAAAACTGCTCCTCAGTTCAAAAATATAGTCAAGGGGTTAATTTGGGTAGAAGCAACGCAGGAAATATCTGAAGTCACTCAACTGGTAAGGCGCCTCCTGGGAAGCGAGATACAGTTAAAAGTGGAAACCACCACAGGAGATACCCTTCCTGCCGGATCAAAGATCCTGATCCATACCAAAGAAGGCGGAGCATCTTACAGGCTGGAAAAAGAACAGTTGCCTTCACCAACAACCGGGGTGTGGAGAGAAGACCGGCTTTCAAACGGGCAAATCAGCGAAGGAGGTTACCTGCCCAGCGCTTCTATTGGAAAATTGTACTTTATCTATGTAATTACTCCTTCCGGTGAAGTTTTCTTTTCCAGCAGCCAGGATAGGGCACCCGTATTTGATCAGGTTGTAAGTGGAAGAATATTATTGAGCCCGCTTGAACCTTCGCACCCTGTTTTTTTTGCCGTAAAGGACGGGAGAACGGTCAATTTGCCTAAAATGGATGTTCCGCTGCAAGAATCGGTCATAGAGATCCAGGAAACAGATGACTCCTTTAACTGGGATCCTGTTCCCAGGCTCGCAGTATGGCTGCTTTCAATTTGCCTCGTATTGGCAGGCTCTTTCCTAACTTACATTAACCCAACCCGCGGGCAATGGGGTTTAAGCCTATTAGGATTTTTAACCGCATTTTCGCTGGCATTATTGGTTCATATGGCCTTTGCAGAGCGATCACGCATGCTAATCCTGTTTTTTGGAAGTGGGCTGGTATTCGGAATATACCAGGCTCTAAGGAAGCGGGATAACAACCTGGTCAGAAATCTCCAATCTATCTATACCCCTGCAGCCGCAAGCCTGGGTTTCAGTTTTTTCTTCTTTGAACTCATCGAGGGAAAAGTAATGGAAGGAAATGCCCTGAGTAATTTGGGAGAACTTAATATCTGGCTGGCATCCACTGTAGCCTTAGCCGCTGGCGCCTTTGTGTATGCCTTTTCGATGGGTTATCTGGCAAATGGAAAGGACTCCTCTGAAGTTAGATCCTTTACCTGGATAAGCCTTCCTGTCTTTGCGGTTACCCTTATTGCCATTGATCCTTTTCAAGGTATGCCCATTGCCATCATCTTCCTGTTTATTGCTGCTTTTTCCTTCCTGTACCTATCATTGGCTGAATCCCGAACTTTAAAGAATTTTCAGATGACCTTGATTCTTTTGGTCTTGGGGTTCGGTTTGTTCGCCAATTTTTTTGTCTCCTTTTCCCTGATCTCCATAATCACGTATTGGGTCGTCGAAAGTTCTTTAACCAAAGAGGGACGATTAGCCAAATCACACTGGCAAAGTGCGCGTTTATTGGGATTGGGTGGCATGCTTTTTCATCTTATGGTATTCTATTCCTTCATCCTGCTGAAAATAAATCTGGAAGATTGGGATGTCCTACCCCTCGATCAGGTGTTTATGAATAGCTTGTTATTGGGCAGTATTGGCCTGTTTGCTTTTTCATGGGCCGGTTACTCACTATCACCAATTAATGACCACTAAATCATGCCCAGGATCAACCTTTCCTATGTTGTCGCCGCTTTATTTTCAGGACTAGTTTCTCCAATTGCAGGACAATCTCTTGAGATATCAGTGATTCCAAAAGGATCGGACACTTTTGCTATTGTTTGGGGACAAGTGCCCTCAGAGTGGAAGGCCCAAAGGTTAGAAATCTATGTCAGTGAATCTTTTTTGCATGAATTCCCGGAGGGTTCCGCCATCGATACCCTGACTGCGGATGCCCGCGGCTGGTATTTCCCAAAAAGAAAGGGAATACGCATTCTGGGAATGGACCTTCGCGATCCCAGATATGCCGGCGAAAAAAAGTATTGGACACCAGGAGAAGTCTACACCTTTGGGCTCCGGATACTATCACCGGATAGTCTCACGAGAAAACTCACTGAACGCAAGTTATACGCTCATGTCGTGCCTTTCCAAACTGGAAGAACCCCTCCGCCCTCCCTGAAACGTACTGATATTCCTGGAACCAAAGTCATTTCTTATCTCCCCTCTTCTGCTCGGAACTTTATTAACAAGGATATTTTCCAACTCTACAACAGCCCGAATCACGAAAACATAAAAGGCAAAATCCTCAGCCTTGGGAAAACGGAGAACACTTACGTCCTAGAGTTGAATACAGGCGACTTTGTCCTCTACCAGATGGAACCAAAGCGACCTTTCTTTCTCGGCAACTTTTTTGTTTTCTCCATTTTTCTTTCCTCTCTTTCCTTAGTAGTAATTGGCTTTGTGCTCCTTCAGCTTTTCATCAAATCCAGAAGTTCCGCATATGCAGTGCAACTTGAGGAGGCCGAAAGTGAAGAAGAACAACAGGAAATCTTAAGGAACCTTATTAACCATAAGAATTTTCCCATCTCAATACTCTTTACCTTATTAAACTACCGGAAGCCCAATCTTAAGGATGGAGATATATTCATTGATGCTCTTAGAAAAACCGTACGTCCCTTTCGGGTTTATCAAAAAGAAAAAATCCGGTTGGAGATTGAGCAATTGTTTCAATCTGGTGAAATAGCCAGGATGCGGCGAGAAACCAGCATAAAGGGAAACACCTATGAAATTCATGTGAAAGGGAACGACAATATCGTAATGACTGACATTAAATCATCAAACATCAATACATCTCCAAAGCCACTTGATCCTACCGAGGGTAAAGAGTAACCTGCGTATTGGCAAAATTTCCTACTGGCATTTTCCAAAATTTTTTCGTAAATTATTGGCCTGCAAAACATCCCTCCCTTGTTCTTGCCCGGCCCTTTCTGCGGTCATTCTAAACCTATCACCAATGCGAAGGAAATTTTGTAATTTCTGTGTTCTCGTTCCCCTTTTTTTCCTTTTCAACGCCTGCAGCTTCCTGGAAAAAGCCACCAGCCACGCATTCGAAGACGGCATCTACCACTTATCCGTACCCGGGCAGGCCGAGAGGCGCGTTTACGTCCTGGTGGAAGAAGACACCTTGGAATTGTTCGGCGTTCAAAAAAACGGCCAGCCAGATGCAAACCAAATTCTCTCTGGCTTATTGCCTGGCGACAGGTTGCGGAAAGCCTCCATGGACCTCGACCTGACCACTGCATTCTTCAAATTGCGGCCAGAACAACATCAGGTACCCTGGCAACTGAACTCCAATCTGAACGCCGCTATGTACACCGGTTTCCGTCAGGACTATTTCTCCCTTTCCCGTATAGAACGCCCACTCCGGCCTCCGGTCAGCACCTTCCGCCATTTTGGGTTCGACGCCGGGTTATTCCTTGGCATTGGATCGGCTCCTATGACCGGCTCGACTACTTTGACCCCGATTCCTTATGATTATGACGGCATCATTTTCCAAATGGGCGCAGCAGCCTATGCAGGCATTGGAAACCTGGGAATCGGATTAGGCCTCGGGTTCGATTCTCTACTGGATTCCAACCGGAAAAATTGGATTTATCACCAAAAACCATGGTTTGGCCTGTTTGTTGGGTTGGGGATTTTTTAAAGAATTTGCCCGCCGAAGGGAAGGGATTTTCTGTCTACCTTTGCCGCTATGAACATGCGGAAGATTTATTACGCACTCCCCGCCTCATGGCGCTTCCTTGCACGGCGGCTTTTTTACCTGCCTGCCGACTGGTGGGAATTGGCCACCGGCAAACGTTCGCCCATGCAGCCGCCCAAGGGTCTGGTATATACGGGCGGCGGCGATTTTATCAAAACAGGGACCCGGCTGTTGGAGCGTTTCGTGCGCCTTGGGCAAATCCAGCCCCATCACCAGGTGCTAGACATCGGCAGCGGTATTGGAAGGGCGGCAATACCGCTAACCGGTTACCTCGACCAGCGCGGCGGCTACGAGGGCTTCGACGTGGTGGAGCTGGGCGTGCGCTGGTGCACCGAGCAGATCACCCGCCGCTATCCCAACTTCCGCTTCACCTACGTGCCGCTGGCCAACGATCTCTACCGGGAAGATGGCAGCGATGCGGCTTCTTTCCGGTTTCCCTACGAAGACAACCACTTTGACTTTGCCATCGCCAACTCCCTTTTCACCCACATGCTGCCCGAAGAGGTCGGCAACTACCTCGGGGAGATCAGGCGGGTACTCAAGCCCGGCGGGAAGTGCTTCGCCTCCTTTTTTATCCTCAATGAAACCTCGAAAAAACTCATGGCAGAGCAGCCGGAGTTTCAGTTCCGGTACGACCACGGCCATTATTTTCTCTTCGATGAAAAAGTAAAATCGGCTAATGTGGGCTACGAGGAAGGTTTTCTGCAAAAAATGACCGAAGACAACGGGCTGCACATCGCCGGCACGTATTATGGTTTCTGGCCGGGGCGGCCTCAGCGGGAATGCGAGGACTTTCAGGATTTCCTGATCCTGCAAAAGTAATCTACATGGCAGCCATTACGCGCTCCCACTCTTCTTTCCCCTTTTCGGTGACGATCAGGCCTTTGTCGGCATAGCGCTCAACGAGCCCTGCGGTTTCCAGGGGCGCCATTCTGTCCAGCGCGTCGAGCAGGCCCTGGCAGCAGAAATTGGGTTCTCCCCACTGCACCTCGCCCAGGCACCGCAGGTTGTGACGGTGCAGGCGCATTTTGCAGGCTTCCTGGGCCCAGACGATCCCGTTGGCGGGGGCCAGGCCGCCCTCCCTCAGCTTCTGCTGGTAGGTTTCGGGCACGACCTCGTTCTGGACCATGCCGTTCCAGGCATCGCTCCAGGCGCCGGCGCCCAGGCCCAGGCAGAGCCGCGAGAACCGTGGCATATAGCCCAGCAGGTTGAAGGACAGGTCGCCGGTTTCGGCAGCCTTGAAAATTGGGTCGTGAGAAAGAGCAAAACAGCCCGGTGCGATCTCCTGGTACCCGGCGGGCTCCAGCAACTGCCGCACTCCCTTTCTCATATCTGCAAAATGAGGCCCAGGCTCCAACCAATCTGCCCATTCCGCCACATCGGGGCGGAGTTGGCGCAACTGCGGCAAGGCCACTGGTTGGCCAAGACGCATCAGAGCCCTGATTGAGTTGTAACCGATTTCCCGCGCTCTATCGGTGAGGGAAGCAATATCGTGATACGACCACTTCCCAGTGAGGTCGAGGCGGAGTTGCCGGAAGCCAAACACCCGAAACCGGACCAGTTCTTCCTCGGTAATCTGACCTGGAACCAGCTCCAACACTTTCACCCCCACCGACCAGTTGCGGAACGAACGCCTCAGTATTTCGAGCAATTCTTTCCATGCACCGCCCCCGCTCATCCAGAGCATCGACAGGCGGGGAGGAAGGAGAAAATGAACACGGTACAGTTCCCATTCCCTGATCAGGGACTGGATGTAGGCGGCGGGGTTCCAGCCGGGGCCTGCCGCGGAAGGCACCTGAATGTGGAGCACGATATCGGGCTGTTGGGCGAGCGCAGCATTCACGCGGTCCATCCACCAGTCAGCCGGCGGATACGACCAGTATTCCACACCTTCCCGCAGGATCTCCTGCTCCGGGTCGATGAAAAAGGCCTTTTCCTGCACTTGTACCATTACAGCCGAAATGTACCCTCATTCTTTATTACCATGAAATGACAAAAATCACTACCTTGAGTGATGAGGATCATATTCCCCCGCCCGGTCCGGGGAATATTTTTGAAGCCAAATTTTCAAAAATGCAAGCCACCTCACCTCTCACGACCAAGGCCCCCGCGCCTCACAAGGAACCCGTGCCCGGCGAATGCTACCACTGCGGGGAGCCCTGCGAGGGCTCTGACATCGTTCTGGAAGACAAGACTTTCTGTTGCGAGGGGTGCAAGCTGGTCTACGAGATCCTCAACGAAAACGACCTCTGCAAGTACTACCAGATCGACGATAATGCAGGCATCAGCCTGAAAGGCCGCCGGCAGGAGCACTACGCCTACCTTGACGACCCGGAGATCCGGGAAAAACTGATCGACTATTCAGACGGAGAGCGCACCAACGTGCATTTCTACCTGCCGCAGATTCACTGCGCTTCCTGTATCTGGCTACTGGAGAACCTCTACCGGCTCAACGACGGCATCTCACAGTCGCGGGTCAATTTTACGAAAAAAGAGATCCAGCTCAGCTACCTCGAATCGCAGACCAGCCTGCGCAAGATCGTCGAATTGCTGGCCTCGATCGGCTACGCGCCAGCCATCAACCTGGGCGATGCGGAGAGCCCGCGGCAGCAGGCTGTCAGCCGGCGGTTGTACTACCAGTTGGGCGTGGCGGGCTTTGCCTTCGGCAACATCATGCTGCTGAGCTTCCCCGAGTACCTGGGGTTGGAATCGGCCGAAGACGCCTTCTTTTACAGGATTTTCGGCTATATCAATATCCTGCTGGCCATACCCGTGGCTTTCTACAGCGGCTGGGACTATCTTCGGGCGGCAGCGCTGAGCCTCTGGCACCGGCACTACAGCATTGACCTGCCCATCAGCCTGGGCATCCTCGCCCTTTTCTTCCGCTCGGCCGTGGAGATTCTGGCCGGTTGGGGCGCGGGTTATATGGACTCCCTCGCCGGGCTCGTCTTTTTCCTGCTGATCGGGAAATGGTTTCAGCAAAAGACCTTCTACCATCTGGCCTTCGACCGCGACTACCGGTCCTATTTCCCCATCGCCGCCCTGCTCAAGGACGGCGCCGGGGAGCGCTCTGTGCCCGTGCAGAAGCTGGATCCGGGCCAGACCATCATCGTGCGCCACGGCGAGCTCGTGCCCGCCGACGGCCTGTTGGTAAAAGGAAAGGCCCAGATCGACTATAGTTTCGTGACCGGCGAAGCCGAGCCCGTGGAGGTCGCCACCGGCGAAAAACTCTACGCCGGCGGCAGGCAGATGGGCGAGCGCATTGAGGTGACGCTTACAAAAAAAGTATCGCAGAGCTATCTGACCCAGTTGTGGAACGACGAAGCTTTTAACAAGGACCCCGAATCGGCCTCCCAGAAGCTGGCGGATACGATCGGCCGCTATTTCACTTACGCCATTCTGGCCATCTCTTTCGCCACCCTGGCCTACTGGCTACCGCGCGACCCCGTCGTCGCCATCAACGCCTTCACCGCCGTGCTGATCGTGGCATGTCCCTGCGCCGTAGCGCTGGCCGTGCCCTTCACCTTCGGCAACAGCATACGCATACTGGCCCACAACCAGTTTTTCCTCAAAAACGTGCATGTATTGGAAGCCCTCAACAAGGTGCAGGCCATCGTCTTCGACAAGACCGGCACGCTCACGGGGAGCCAGCAGGCGGGGGTGCGCTACGAGGGCCAGGCCCTGAGTGAAGAGGAAAAACGCCTGGTGCAGTCGCTGGTGCGCCACTCCACCCACCCCGCCAGCAGGCAGATCGGCCAATGGCTGGGCGATACGGGAGCGCTTTACGAGGTGGAAGATTTCGAAGAAATAACGGGAAAAGGCATCCAGGGAACCGCGGAACAACATCGCATCAAAGTGGGCTCGCGCGAATTCACCGGGGCAGGCGCCGCGGAGGGCGTTTATGTGCAGATCGACGGCGAGAACAAGGGCCGGTTTGAACTCAGCAGCCGCTACCGCTCGGGCCTGGAAGAAGTGGTACAGGCGCTGCGCTCACGCTTCAGGCTATTCCTGTTGTCGGGCGACAATGACCGGGAGCGGGCGAAGCTGGAACCTCTGTTTGGCGACCCCGCCGCGCTGCACTTCAACCAAAGCCCGGCGGGCAAGCTGGGCTTCGTTAAAGAATTGCAGGGCCAGGGGCTGAAAGTTTGCATGGTCGGCGATGGTCTCAACGACGCGGGCGCCCTTCGGCAAAGCGACACGGGCATCGTGCTGACGGAGAACACCAGCAACTTCACACCGGCCAGCGACGCTATCCTGCATGCCGGGCAGTTTCACCGCCTACCCGACCTGCTGGCCTACGCCAGGAAAAACATTCAACTGGTGTACGCAGCCTATGGCCTGGCCGCCATTTACAACATCGTAGGGCTGAGCTTTGCCGTTCAGGGAGCGCTTTCTCCCATCGTAGCCGCCATTTTGATGCCCTCCAGTTCAGTCACCATCGTGTTGTTCGGGGTATTGGCCAGCAACTGGCTCGCGCGCCGGATGAAGCTAAAATTGTGGGATGATAAAAATCACCCGATTGTCTGATAATTGTCACTAGGCAAATTCGAGGAGTAAAAGTATCTTGTGCCCATATTTTTCAGGACTTTTCAGTATAACACAACATGAAGATCATCTTCTTTTTGATCGTAATCAGTCTTATCGTAGCCCTCATCTTCCTCGGGGCGTTTTTCTGGGCCGTCAGGTCCGGCCAATACGAAGACGAATACACTCCTTCCGTCCGCATCCTGCTCGACGACGAACCCGCATCATCATCTACAAACGATAATCCAGCTAATTCCTAAAAGTTAAGAGTATGGCTAACGTTGAACAATTTAGTTACGACAACGCAATTGTGAGGAAATTCGCCATTGCGAGTGTCATTTGGGGTTTGGTGGGGATGACGGTGGGGCTTTGGGCTGCCTTTGAGCTCATATTCCCTTCGCTCAACCTAAACCTGCCCTATACGACGTTCGGGCGGCTGCGGCCTTTGCACACCAACGCAGTTATTTTCGCCTTCGTAGGCAATGGTATCTTTTTCGGCGTTTATTATTCCTTGCAGCGTCTGGTAAAAGCGCGCATGGCGAGCAATCTTCTCAGCAACTTCCATTTCTGGGGATGGCAGTTCATCATCCTTGCGGCGGCGATCACCCTGCCCTTGGGTATCACCAGCTCGCACGAATACGCAGAATTGGAGTGGCCGATCGATATTCTGATTGCGCTCGTTTGGGTTGCATTTGGTCTCAATATGTTTCTGACCATACTCAATCGCCGGGAAAATCACCTGTATGTGGCCATCTGGTTCTACATCGCCACCTGGGTGACGGTCACGGTGCTCCATATTTTCAACAACCTTGAAATACCGGTCAGCCTCTGGAAGAGCTACCCGGTATTCGCCGGCGTACAAGACGCTCTGGTGCAGTGGTGGTATGGCCACAACGCGGTGGCATTCTTCCTCACCACGCCCTACCTGGGCCTCATGTACTACTTCCTGCCCAAGGCAGCCAATCGCCCGGTATACTCCTACCGCCTGTCGATCATCCACTTCTGGGCGCTGATCTTCATCTATATCTGGGCCGGTCCGCACCACCTGCTCTACACCTCGCTGCCCGACTGGGCGCAGTCGCTGGGTACGGTGTTCAGCATCATGCTCATCGCTCCTTCCTGGGGCGGTATGCTCAACGGCCTGCTGACCCTGCGCGGCGCCTGGGACCGCGTGCGACAGGACCCCGTGCTCAAGTTCCTCGTGGTGGCCGTCACCGCTTATGGTATGGCCACGTTTGAAGGCCCGATGCTCTCCATCAAGTCGGTCAACGCCATCAGCCACTACACAGACTGGACCATCGGTCACGTGCACGTGGGCGCGCTGGGCTGGAACGGCTTCCTGACCTTCGGCGTGCTGTACTGGCTGGGCCCCCGGCTTTACAAGACAGAACTTTATTCTCAAAAGCTGGCCAATGCGCATTTCTGGATTGGCACCCTCGGCCTCTTGTTTTATACCATTCCGCTCTACTGGGCGGGTTGGACGCAGAGCCTCATGTGGAAGCAATTTACGCCCGACGGATTTCTCCAGTACGGCAACTTCCTGGAAACCGTTACTCAGTTAATTCCCATGTATGGAATGAGGGCGCTGGGCGGCACCCTGTACCTGACAGGAGCGTGCATCATGTTGTACAACCTGTGGAAGACAGCAGCCAAAGGCAGCTTCGTAGCTAACGAACCGGCAGAAGCCCCTGCGCGCGAAGCGTACGCGCCCCACAAGGGCGACCACTGGCACAAGTGGATCGAGCGCAGGCCTGTCCAAATGCTCATCGCTTCCCTGGTCGTCATCCTCATTGGCGGTCTTATCGAGATCATACCCATGATGCTTATCGACAAGAACGTACCAAAGATCGAGACCGTTAAACCATACACCCCGCTTGAATTGCACGGCCGCGACATCTACATCCGCGAAGGCTGCGTCGGCTGCCACTCGCAGATGATCCGCCCCTTCCGTTCCGAAACCGAGCGCTACGGCGAGTACTCCAAGTCGGGCGAGTTCATCTACGACCGTCCCTTCCTCTGGGGTTCCAAACGCACCGGGCCGGATCTGCACCGCGAAGGCGGCAAGTATCCCGACAGCTGGCACTACAACCACATGTACGACCCCACCAGCATGTCGCCCGGCTCTATCATGCCCGCTTATCCCTGGCTGATCGAAGACGACATGGATACGTCGCTCATTCCAAACAAGATCAAGGTGCTCAAAACACTGGGTACGCCCTACGGGGAAGGATATGAAACGATCGCGGTGGAAGATTTGCAAAAACAAGCGAACAAGATCGCTGAATCCCTGCGCAAGGACGGCATCGACGACGAAGGTCTCGAAAACAAGGAGATCATCGCCCTCATCGCCTACCTGCAACGGCTCGGTACGGATATCAAGCCCAAAGCGCAGGTCAACAAGTAACTGAAAAGTCCATCATACTCAGCTGGTTGCCGGGCCTTTGGCCCGGTAACCGGACTTTAAAAAACAACGCAATCATGTTCAAACATATCCTCGCAGGCGCCGACATCAACTGGATGGCCATTTTTGCCCTGATCACCTTCTTCTCCCTGTTTGCGATCGCGGTGATAGCCATTTTCGCAACCGACAAGAAGTACCTCAACAAAATGGCCAATCTCCCGCTGGAAGAAGAAACGACCGACGGCAATCGCGAATAAACCCATTGTAAAACTTGAAAGCAAACAGCTTATGAAAAAGCCATTTCTCAATAAAGCGCGCCTCATCCTGCCCCTGATGGCAGCTTCCGCCACGGCCATGGCCCAGGATGCCGGCGCAACCGAAGGAACAACTCCTTTCTTCTACGACAAGTTATTTGGAACCCTCATGCTGGTCGCCGCAGCCCTGGTCATCCTGGCTGCCCTGGGCACGCTCTACCGCCTGCTCTCCGCCATGATCAAGGTGCAGCAAATCCAGATCTATCAGGAAAAAGGGCTGGAGCCCTTCCCCAAAAAAGCTGATAAGCCGCAGGCTTCCTTATGGGAACGCATGTACCAGCGCTGGACCAATGTTGTGCCGGTCGAAAAGGAACAGACCATAGATCTGGGTCACGACTACGACGGCATCCGCGAGCTCGACAACAGCCTGCCGCCCTGGTGGGTTGCCCTGTTCTACATCACCATCGCCTTTGCGGTAGTCTACATGTCTTACTACCACTTCTTCGGTATCGGCCCCAACCAGAAGGAGCAGTATGAGCAGGAGATGGAACGCGCCGAAAAAGCCATCGCCGAATTCCGCTCCACCCAAGGTGAACAGATCACCGAAGAAAATGTTACGGCCCTGACTGATGACGCCGCGCTATCAGTTGGCCAATCGCTCTATCAGGTGAATTGCGTAGCCTGCCACGGAGCTGCCGGCGAAGGCGGCGTTGGCCCCAATCTCACGGACCCCTACTGGATTCACGGCGGCGGCATCAAAAATGTCTTTAAAACCATTGTTTATGGCGTACCCGAAAAAGGAATGATCGCCTGGAGTACCCAATTGGGCTCTCCCGAAATCCAGAAGGTAGCCAGTTATATACTCACGCTTCAAGGTACCAATCCGCCGAATCCCAAAGCGCCGGAAGGCGAGATTTACCAGGAGGAGGCTGGCGGCGGGCAACCAGCCCCCGACTCAACGGCTGTCCAACCGGAAGGAAGTGTGGGAATGAACTAAAAACCCCATGAAAAAGCGGCAGCCACGGGCTGCCGCTTCCATTTTAAATCGGCTGCATTGTAATTTTTTGTCATGGCAAATGAAGATTACTCTTTTTACGACGAAGAAGAATTTCGAGACAGAATAGCTACCGTCGACGAACATGGCAAGCGGGTATGGGTCTATCCCAAGAAACCCAGCGGCAGGTTCACCAACATGCGCCTTTATCTGAGCTTTTTCTTGCTGGCCCTGCTGTTTGGCATCCCCTTCATCAAGGTGAACGGCGAACCGTTCATGCTCTTCAACGTAATTGAGCGCAAGTTCATCCTCTTCGGCATCCAGTTCATGCCTCAGGACTTCCACCTGTTCGTGCTGGCCATGCTCACGCTGGTGCTCTTTATCGCGCTCTTCACTGTAGTATTCGGCCGCATTTTCTGCGGGTGGATCTGCCCTCAGACCATCTTCATGGAAATGGTATTCCGCAAGATCGAATACTGGATCGAGGGCGACCACAACCAGCAGCGCAAACTGGCCGCGGCGCCCTGGTCGGCGGAAAAAGCGATCAAGCGCATCAGCAAACACGCCATTTTCTTTGCCATCGCCGTATTGGTATCGAACACCTTCCTGGCCTGGGTCATCGGCGTGGAAGAGGTCTTCAAGATCGCCACCGAGCCGGTGACGATACACCTGGGGGGCTTCATCGCCATGCTCATCTTCTCCTTCGCCTTCTATTTCGTTTTCTCCTACATGCGCGAGCAGGTCTGTATCGCCATCTGCCCCTACGGCCGTCTTCAGGGCGTACTGCTGGGTAAAGATTCCATCGTCATCGCCTATGACTGGATTCGCGGCGAGCCGCGCGGCAAGATCAAAAAAGGAAAGAAAGCGGAAGAACCCAAACCAGACGATCCCAAGCTGGGCGACTGCGTCGATTGCAAGTTATGTGTACATGTCTGCCCCACCGGTATCGACATCCGCAATGGCACCCAGCTCGAGTGCGTCAACTGCACGGCTTGCATCGATGCCTGCGACGAGGTGATGGATAAAGTCGGCAGGCCGCGCGGCCTGATCCGCTACGACAGCTACAACGGCATCGCCGAAGGCCGCAAACGCATCTTCACGCCCCGCGTGATCGCCTATTCCGTGGTGCTGGGTATCCTGCTCGCCGTCAACGTGCTGCTGCTCGGCAGCCGCACCGACGTGGAGACGATCATCCTGCGCACCCCCGGCAAATTGTTCCAGGAAGTCAATGAAACCACTGTCAGCAACCTCTACAACTACGAGGTCATCAACAAGACCAACAAGGAAATGCCCGTCGAATTCAAACTGATCGGAGGCCACGGCGCGATCAAACTGATTGGCAAAGCCCCTATAGCTGAGAAGGGAAAAGTAGCCAAAGGCGCCATGTTCATCGAAATGCCCAAAGACCAACTGAATGGCCGCAAAACCGAACTCACGATTGAAGTGTATTCTAATGGTGAATTGATTGATAAGGCTAGTACCAATTTCTTTGGCCCTGGCAAATAAGTACTTTGTAATTTAAATAACATTATAAATAATGGGGTGCGGGCTGCACCCGCACCCCATTATTTATAACACTTTTCGCGGCTGCAGGCCGCGAAAAGTGTTATAAGTTTAAATGTCAAATAAAATGAAGCTTTCCTGGGGAACCGGCATCGCCATTTTCTACAGTGTTTTCGTGATCGTGCTCGTCTTCGTCGTGATCAAATCCACCTCTATTGATAACTCGCTGGTGACCGACGATTACTACCAAAAAGACCTGGAGTACCAGACGCAGATCGACAAGGAGGCCAATACCCAGGGGCTGGCTACCGACCTGACTGTCCAGTATTCGGATAGCGATAAAAATATCCGGTTCACCTTCCCCCAGGACCTGGGTACGGTCGGAGGCAAAATCCTCTTTTTCCGCCCCTCCAACGCCGCCCTCGATTTTGAGCTGCCCATCCAGGTCAACGAAAACCTCGAACAGGTCGTTTCTGCCAATGACCTCCTCCCCGGCCTCTGGCGCGTCAAGGTTGACTGGAATGCGGGGGGGAGGGAGTTTTATAAGGAGGAAACTATCATTTTTTAAGCTTTTGAGGTTATAAGGTCTTAAGGTTTTTAACGCAAAGACCTTAAGACCTTATAACCTCAAAAACCCAATTCAAATCATTATGTTTCTCTGGACCGCCTTCACCATCGGCTTTCTCGGCAGTTTGCACTGCGTCGGCATGTGCGGGCCGATAGCCATGTCGCTGCCCTATCAGGGGGCGGGACGGGCGATGGCGGTAGCCAATGCACTGTTGTACAACCTGGGACGCACGGTCACCTATATGGCGATCGGCAGCGTGTTTGGGCTGTTAGGAAAGGGCGTTTTTCTGGCGGGCTACCAGTCGGCGTTGTCCATTGCGATGGGGGTACTGATGCTGGTGCTGGCGTTTTTCTCCACCAACCTCGAATCGAAACTGGCGCGGCTGTCTTTGCTGCAAAAGCCCCTTTTCCGGCTCAAATCGGCGCTGGGTAAGGCGATTCGCTCCGACAAGCAATCTTCCTTTTTCACCGTAGGCCTCCTCAATGGGCTGTTGCCTTGCGGGCTGGTGTACATGGCCATCGTAGGCGCGGTATCGACGGGCAGCGTCGCCAGAGGCGCGGCATATATGGGGCTGTTCGGCCTGGGCACCATTCCCCTCATGCTCCTCACCGCCCTGGCAGGCAACTGGATCGGCGCCAGGCTGCGGCAGCGGATACGCGCCGTCTTGCCTTTCATGCTGGTGCTCATCGCAGCCTTGCTCATTTTCCGGGGGCTCAACTTCGACCTGCCCAGGGGGCTGGAGTTGTGGGAAGACGCCTCCAATGTGCCCATGTGCCATTGAAAATTGACAAAAATCAACAGCGGGTTTGACTATAATCATTACAAGGGGCTTGGAAAACAGGGATTTTTGAAAGGAATGAAAAATCCATACCATGAAAACTCCATCCCCGAATACGATTGAACGGAACGGGATCCAGCCCCTGGAGATCGTCCAGGCCTTGGTGGCACTGGAGTTAGCTGATGCGGACGAACCGGTACTGGATTTCTTCGACTTCTTTTCCAGCCAGGTGCCTGTTGGCGCTGCCTATTTTGTCCACGTATTGCCAAAGCTCGATTTCTTCATGGAGGACCAGTCCAACGCGCATCCCTATGAGATCGATCGCGATGCCCTCCAAAGGATGGAAGACAAGATCGTGGCCCGGCTGCCCCAGCAGCACGCCATCTACGTGGAATTCGACGTCAAGGAAGGCAACCCCCTCGAAGAAATCCTGAAAGACGCCGAAGATGTCGGCGCCGACCTGATCGTCATCGGCCAACGTTCCGATACCGAAGTACACGGCGTACTGGCGAAAAACCTGGTCCGCAAAGTCAAGGGCAATGCACTGGTCGTGCCCGACAAGGCACGTTCTTCCATCAGGAAGATCCTCGTGCCGATCGACTTTTCCGCCAACTCGATCCGCGCCCTGCAAACGGCGATCGCATTGAACAAGCAACTGGAGGAACCGGCAAAGCTGGTCTGCCTCAACATCTACGACATGCCCAACCTGAGCGTCTACAAAACGGGCAAATCCCGCGAACAGCTCAGGAACATGATCGAAGAAGACCGCACCAATGCCTTCAAGGCATTCCTGCATACCTACGCCAACGAGATCGAAGATCAGATCGATACCGTTCTCGTCGAGCGCGACCTTCCCGGTATCGCCCGCTACATCCTCGATTTTGCCGCAGAAAACGAAGTAGACTTCATCGTGATGGGCGCCAAAGGCCACTCCAGGGTCGACCTCCTGCTCATGGGCAGCGTCACCGAGAAGTTGCTGACGCTCAACGATACGATCCCCACGATGGTCATCAAGTAAGAGAAGGTGCAGATTTTTCTGTTCGTATAGGTTAGTTTTCACAAGAGGCCGCCCGGTTAGCGGGGGCCTCTTTTTCATTCGTCTTGTTTCGGCTCCGGCCGGAAAATATTCCTCAGCCCCTTTCCGATCTTTTTCACCCGGTCAATATTCCGCTGGATAGAATCGCCGGAGAAATCTTCGTATTCGTCGAAGGGATGATCCTCTGTATGCGCTTGCGGGAAAATAACGATCCGGCTGAATTCCTCGAACTTGCGCTCCATCCGGGAAGGCAGTTTTTCGAGCGCCCCGGTGTGGGAAATAGACCCCTTTCGGGAAGATATGACCACCAGCAAGTCTTCTTTCTGAACCTTGAGAGGTGAAAAATCTATTTCATCCCATTCTTCCAAATTGGAAAACTGAACGAGCACGCTCTGCCGGGTCGCCCTAAGGTAATACCGGATTGCTTTTTCGGTCTTCGCATTGCAGCAAACCGTCACCGGAATACTCAACTCCTGCGCCAGCTTGCTCATTTTTGCAGCCCAGAAGGCAAAGCCTTTTTCCAGTTGGGAAAGGGGTGGAACAATAGCCAGCATGCGTTTATGCGTGGGGAGCGGACGCTCGAAATAGCAGATCATCACCATTTTATCCGTACCTCCCAGGATGTATTCGAGCTTTTCCCCCATCAGTTTCTCCAACATGCCGACCCGCTGCGGCCATCCCAGCACGATCATGTCGGACATGATCTCCTTGGAGGTTCTCACAATGCCGCTGGCCGGGTTGTGGTCGATCGTCGCCAGCACGTTGACGCGGGTGTCGGATGCCGAGCCCTGCTGGACCAGCCCCTCCATGGCGTTCCTGGCCTGGATGATGTTGGCCTCCGAGTCGTCGTTGTTGGGCACCACGGTGAGCAGGGAGATGGGGTTGGCAGATTTGCCGTTCTTGATCAAAACGGCAAAATCAAGGAGCTTTTCCAGGCTGGCCGGGTTGGCAACCGGCAAAAGGATATGCTCGTCGGCGCCCGGTTCCGGCCGTTTCAGGGCATTCGCTTCCGGCTCTCCTTTCATCACGATCTTTTTGGCTGCCCGCTCAGTGGCGAAGGAGGCCACGATGCAGGTGATCAAAATAAGTATAATGGTGCCGTTCAAGATATTCTCATCGAGGATACCTGCCTTGAAGCCCACCAGAATGACTGCCAGGGTAGCCGCCGCATGGGCGCTGCTGAGACCGAAGATCAGTTGCCGCTGCTCGCCGGTGTATTTGAAGATCCATTGGGTTGCCAGGGCTGCGACCCATTTTCCGATCAGGGCTACCACTGTGAGAACGCCTGCGACGATAAGGGCATTTGGCCCCTTGAGAATCACCTGCACATCCACCAGCATGCCTACGCTGATCAGGAAAAAGGGAATGAACAGGGAATTGCCGATGAATTCGATCCGGTTCATCAGGGCGGATGAATGCGGTATCAGGCTGTTGAGCGCCAGGCCCGCCATAAAAGCGCCGATGATGGGCTCCACACCGGCTACTTCGGCCAGAAAAGCAGCGAAAAAGACGACTGCGAGCACAAAGATGTAGTGCGAATGTTTCTCGCTCTCCAGCTTTCTGAAGAACCATCCGGCCACCCGGGGTACAAGTATGAACATGATAGCCCCGAATATAGCGAGCGAAACGCCGAGACGGATCCAGAACTCCTGGTTCAATGATCCCTCGTTGGCGCCCATGATTACCGCAAGGATGATGAGCACCGCTGTATCGGTAAGTATGGTGCCTCCAACTGTGATGGCAACCGCCTGGTTTTTCGAAACCCCCAGTTTACTTACAATTGGGTAGGCCACCAGGGTGTGGGTGGCAAACATACTGGCCGTCAGGAAACTGGCGTTGAAATCATAACCCAACCCGTAATAGCAGGCGGGGAATCCGAGGGCGATTGGCAACGCGAAGGTGAAAAATCCGAAGACCAGGCTTTTGTTGCGGTTGACCTTGAACTCTCCCATGTCCAGCTCCAGACCGGCAATAAACATGATGTAGAGCAGGCCAATGGTGGAAAACAGGTCAACGGCGGAATTTTTCTCCAAAATATTGAAGCCGTGGGGCCCAATAATCACGCCGGAAATGATCAGGCCGATGATGCCCGGAATATTGATCCGTTTTAGCAACAGAGGCGACAAAAGGATGATTAATAAAACAAGCGAAAAGACCAGTACCGGGTTTTTAAGCGGCAACTCAAACTCATGCATCAGGTGCTCAAGGAATTCCATCATATACTCCAATTTCCGTTCGGTTTCAAGATAGCAAAAAATCCTTACCTTTGCGGGCTAATTGCCTGGCATGAAATTCACCGAAGAAGTTAACCGGCGGCGCACTTTCGCCATTATCAGCCACCCCGACGCAGGGAAAACGACCCTGACGGAGAAGCTCCTCCTTTTCGGTGGCGCCATCCAGATCGCCGGCGCCGTCAAATCCAACAAGATCAAGAAAACCGCGACCTCCGACTTCATGGAGATCGAAAAACAACGCGGTATCTCCGTGGCGACCTCCGTCATGGCCTTCGACTACCGCGACCTCAAGATCAATATCCTCGATACGCCCGGTCACAAGGATTTCGCCGAAGATACCTACCGCACCCTCACCGCCGTCGACAGCGTCATTGTGGTCATCGACGTGGCCAAAGGGGTCGAGGAGCAGACGGAGCGCCTCGTCGAGGTCTGCCGCATGCGCAATACCCCCGTCATTGTCTTCATCAACAAACTCGACCGCGAAGGGAAAGACCCCTTCGACCTGCTCGACGAAGTGGAATCCAAACTGGGCCTCCGCGTTTGCCCCCTGAGCTGGCCCATCGGCATGGGGCAGCGCTTCAAAGGGGTGTACAACATGTATGAGAAAAAGCTCGTCCTCTTCCGCCCCCACGGCAAACAGGAAGAGGAAGACATCATCGAGTTCAACGACCTGGCCGATCCGGACCTGGAAAAACATATTGGCGAGCGCCAGGCCGCTGAACTGCGCGAAGAAGTGCACACCATCGAAAGCGTGTACCCGCATTTCAACCGCCAGACCTATCTGGAAGGAAGGCTCTCTCCCCTGTTTTTCGGCTCTGCCGTCAACAACTTCGGGGTGAAAGAACTGCTCGACTGCTTCGTCGAAGTGGCCCCGCCTCCCCTGCCCCGCTCTACCGAAGAACGCACGGTCGACCCGCTGGAGGACAAGTTCTCCGGGTTCGTGTTCAAGATCCACGCCAACATGGATCCCAAGCACCGCGACCGCATCGCCTTCCTGCGCATCTGCTCGGGCAAGTTCGAACGCAACACCAACTACCTCCACGTTCGGCAGGGCCGTTCCATGAAATTCTCCAACCCCACCTCCTTCATGGCCGACAAGAAAGAGGTGATCGACGAAGCTTTCCCCGGCGATGTGATAGGCCTCTACGACAGCGGCAACTTCAAGATCGGCGACGCCGTCACTTCCGGCGAGGAGCTCCACTTCAAGGGCATTCCCAGCTTCTCTCCCGAAATGTTCCGCTATGTGAACAACAAGGACCCCATGAAGCAGAAACAGCTCCAGAAAGGCCTCGACCAGCTCATGGATGAAGGCGTGGCGCAGCTGTTCACCAAAGAGACCACCGGCCGTAAGATTGTCGGCACGGTGGGCGCATTGCAGTTCGACGTCATCCAGTATCGCCTCAAGCACGAGTACGGCGCTTCGGCCGAGTTCGAGCCGGTGGCCATCTCCAAGGCCTGTTGGGTGAGATGCGACAACGACGCCGCTTTCAAGGAATTTCTCCAAAGGAGAAAAAACGATCTGGCGAAAGACAAACACGGCCATTGGGTCTTCCTCGCGCCCAGCGCCTGGATGCTCCAGATGGCCCAGGAAAACCACCCGGAGGTGGAATTCCATACCACCAATGATTTTGAACATCAACTCTGAAAAACATATGTCCCAGCAAAGCGAACTCTTCAAGAACCTGGTCGCCCACTGTAAAGAATACGGCTTCATCTACCAATCATCCGAAATCTACGACGGCCTCAGCGCCGTTTACGACTACGGGCCCTACGGCGTGCTCCTCAAAAACAACATCAAGGAGTACTGGTGGAAAGCCATGGTCCAGATGCACGAAAATATCGTGGGCATCGACGCCGCCATTTTCATGCACCCCAAAACCTGGGTAGCTTCCGGCCACGTCGACGCCTTCAACGACCCCCTCATCGACAATAAGGACAGCAAGCGCCGCTATCGCGCCGACCAGCTCATCGAGGGTTATATGGAAAAAGTGGAGGGCAAGATCGAAAAAGAGGTGGAGAAAGCCCGCAAGCGCTTCGGCGACACCTTCAACGAGGAGCTCTTCCGCCAGACCAACGACCGCGTGGTCAAGTACCAGGAAGAGTGGGAAAGCGTGCGCCAGCGCCTGGCCGACGTGATGACCCGCCAGGACCTCGAAGCCATGAAAGCCCTTATCGACGAACTGGAGATCGCCGACCCGGAAACGGGCTCGCGCAACTGGACGGAGGTGCGGCAGTTCAACCTCATGTTCTCTACCCAGCTGGGCAATATCGCAGGCGAGGAAGGCAAGCTCTACCTCCGCCCCGAAACGGCGCAGGGCATTTTCGTCAACTTCCTCAACGTGCAGAAGACCACCCGCCAGAAGCTGCCCTTCGGCATCGCCCAGATCGGCAAGGCTTTCCGCAACGAGATCGTGGCGCGGCAGTTCATCTTCCGCATGCGCGAGTTCGAGCAGATGGAAATGCAGTTCTTCATCCGCCCCGGCACGGAGATGGAGTGGTACAGGTATTGGAAGGAAACGCGCATGAAGTGGCACCGCGCCCTCGGCACGCCGGAGAGCAAGCTGCGTTTCCACGACCACGACAACCTCGCCCACTACGCCAACGCGGCGGTCGACATCGAGTTCGAATTCCCCTTCGGCTTCAAGGAACTGGAAGGCATCCATTCGCGCACCGACTTCGACCTGGGCAGCCACCAGCAATTGTCGGGCAAAAAGCTCCAGTACTTCGACCCCGAGCTCAATGAAAACTACGTGCCTTACGTCGTGGAGACCTCCATCGGCGCCGACCGCATGTTCCTCGCCATGCTCAGCAACGCCCTCATCACCGAATCGGTGCCGGGCAGCGAAGAAGGCGAAAACACCCGCGACGTGTTGAAGTTGCACCCGGCTTTGGCGCCTGTCAAGTGCGCAGTGCTACCGCTCAAGCGCAATGAAGACGCGCTGGTTGAAAAGGCCCGCAGCATCTTCAACGAGCTGAAGTACTCCTTCAACTGCCAATACGACGACACCGGTTCCATCGGCAAGCTCTACCGCCGCCAGGACGCTATCGGCACGCCCTACTGCATCACGGTCGATTTTGAGACCCTGGAAAACAATACCGTCACCATTCGCGAGCGCGACTCCATGAAGCAGGAGCGCGTACCGATCGCACAGGTAGAAAAGATCGTAGGCGAACGGGTGGATATGCGAACTCTGCTCCGGTGAAAAAGCTCCTCCCCATATTGATATTGGCTTTGGCCTGGTCGTCAGCTCTTGACGCCCAGGTCAAACGCCAGTTCCGGCTGCCCCGGGAAGTTAGCGAGGCTTCCGGCCTGGCCATTTTGCCCGGTCCCTCCTTCGTGTGGCACAACGACAGCGACAATGCTCCTAACCTGTACATCACCGACGGCAAAGGCGAGTTGCTCCAGACCCTGGAATACCCGGAGCTGCCCGGCACCGATTGGGAAGACCTGGCCGTCGACGATGCAGGCAGGATATACATCGGCAACTTCGGCAACAACTGCCATTGCCGGGAGGACCTTTCCATTTACATCATCTCCGACCCCGTCACCAATCACATCGACTCCATCAATTTCAGCTACCCCGACCAGCAACACTTCCCGCCGGGTGAGCAGTGGCGTAATTTCGACATGGAGGCCATGATCTGGTATCAGGATTCGCTCCATCTCTTTTCCAAAAACTTCAGCAAAAAGGGCAACGACTACACCAAGCACTACGTGCTCCCTGCGCAGCCCGGCCAATACGTCGCTGAGTTGCGCGACAGTTTCCAGCTCCCGCGCCGCTTTGTTTCCGCCGCCGCCATCAGTCCCGACAAGGAGCGGATCGCGCTGTTGAGCCTTCGTTTCCAGCTCACACTGGGCTTCTTTCCCTCTTCCAAAAGCACCATTTTCGTTTTTTCCAACTTCCAGCCCGGCCATTTCTTCAAAGGGGAAATGCGCAAAAAAAGCGTAAGGCCCTACCTTTTCGCCCTCCAAAACGAAGCCATCGATTTCCTGGACGATGAAACGCTGATCGTGGGGTCTGAGAAAACGGCCATTATTCCAGCCAAGGCAAAGAAATTCAGGTTGGGGAGGCGGTTTTTCTAGACGAGGCTCCGAGGTGGTTTCAAGGAGGTGACACCTCACTAGTGCCTGATTATCAACACACAAGGAGGTGTCACCTCCTAAACCTCTGATCATCAGCCACAAACGAGGTGTCACCTCCTAACCAACTGACAATCAACAACAAACGAGGTGACACCTCGATATGATGCTAATAATCAACCAATTACAACCGCTGCTCGCGGGACGGTTGTATCCCAACTTCACAAACTGGAAGTCAGCAACAAATCCAGATCAGTGGATTTGATGTTGAATCGCTCGCCGAGGTAGGCGTTCGTGAGGCAGCCTTTGTACATGTAAACCCCGTTGCGCAGCCCCATGTGGCTGAAGATATGCTTCTCCAGGCTGCCGGAATGCCCGGCCTGAAGGAGGATGGGCGTGAGGATGTTGCTCACGGCGATGGACGCCGTGCGCGAAACGCGGGATGCAATGTTGGGCACGCAGTAGTGGATGACCCCGTGCTTGATAAAGGTCGGATTGTCGAGCGAAGTGACCTGGGAGGTGGCGAAACAACCGCCCTGGTCGATGCTCACGTCGATGATCACAGAGCCCGGCTTCATCTTTTCCACCATCTCTTCGCTCACCACGATGGGAGTTCGGCCCGAGCGGGAATGGATGGCGCCAATGACCACGTCGGCTTTCGCCAGCTCTTTTTCCAGGAACATGGAGTTGATCGCCGAGGTGTAGAGCCGCTGCCCGGCCAGCTCCTGTATGCGCTTGAGCTTGTAGATCTTGTTGTCGAAAATGCGCACTTCCGCACCGAGCCCCAGCGCGGTGCGCGTAGCGAATTCTCCCACCACCCCCGCGCCCAGAATGACCACCCGGGCAGGCGGAACGCCGGAAATACCGCCCAGCAATACCCCTTGCCCCCCCTTGGCATTGGTGAGCAATTCAGCCGCGGTGAGCATGGCGCTCAGCCCGGCCAGCTCGCTCATAATCCGCACGAGGGGGAAAGTTCCGTCATCGTCCTGCAAATACTCCATTGCCAGGGCAATGACCCGCTTATTCTTCAGTTTGATAAGATATTCTTCTGTAATAATGGGCAATTGAAGCGGCGAAATGAGTATCTGGTTGGGCCGCATCAGCTCGATCTCCTCCAGCGTGGGAGGAGCGATTTTGAGAATGACCTTTGCCTTTTTATACACCTCCTCCTTTGTGTAGGCGATCTCAACCCCCAATTCCGAGTATTCCAGATCCGAGTAGAAGGACTTCTTACCCGCATCCTGCTCCACGATGACGCGGTGCCCGTGCGCGATGAGCGACTTGACGCTCGGCGGCACCAACGCGACCCGGTTCTCCTGCAGAATGACTTCCTTGGGAATGCCGATGTACAAGCTCCCGGCTTTCTGCTCCAATTCGAGCATCTCGGGCTGAGGCTGCAACTGCCCTTCGGTAAGAGACTTGGGGATCGGAATCTTCTTCTTAGGGTCGCTCATGTGGCAAAAAATTGAAAAGTGCTCACAAAAATAGCACTTTTCGAACGGAATCGCTCTCCTGTGTGATCCGAATTCGCAGCACCTCAGGGGGAGCCCATTCCTCCACGAGCTCGGGCCATTCCACAAAGCAGTAATCGTCGTCGTAGAGATAGTCTTCCACGCCTATATCCAGCGCCTCTTGCCCGTCGCGCAGGCGGAAGAGGTCCAGATGATGAACGAGGCTTTTTTTGCCCGCTGAAGTCGTGTAGTGGTATTCATTGACGAGCGAAAAAGAAGGGCTGAGCGCACCTTCCGCCGCGCCCAGCTGCCGGCAAAGTGCCTGTATGAAAGTGGTTTTTCCCGCTCCCATTTCTCCGTAAAAAAAGAATTTCCTGCGGGCGCCTGCATACCCCAGTAAATGAACCGCCAGCGCATCCCAGTCGGAAAGTGCCTTGATATATTTTTCATGAGACGTCGGCATTGAAGGAATATTTATTTTTATGTACCGAAAGCTACAAATCAACTCACAAAAAGCCAAATATGAAAATCGCTACCCTGCTACCCGCCCTCCTGTTCTTTTCTTTTTTTCTGGAAGCCCAGGATCAGGAAAAGCCTTCCTCCCTCACGCTAGCCATTAATCAGGATAATGCCTTCGGCTTCTATCCTGCGGTTTTCGGCAGTTTCGGAGTTACTGAACAGTCGTCTATGACTTTTTACAGTATTTTTTGGACCAATGCCTCCTTCGGATCTCCTGCTACTGTATCCGATCTTTGGACAGAAGTAGGCCTGGGCTGGAGCTGGAGCCTCCTGGACGGCCGGTGGCTGGTCAACCCAACACTTGGCATGACGAATGGCAAGTTGCTATCCGGCGGCGCACAGGGGGTTATTGGCGATGGCATCGTGCCAGGGCTCACTGCTTTTTACCTCGACGACAAATTTGAGGTAGAAATCTTTGGGGCATATTATAGGGCGTTGAGACGGGAGGGGCCGGTAACGGCCGATTATGCGCTTTACTGGATCTATCCCGGAGTTCGCTTTTCAAAAGTCTTCTCCGCAGGTTTCCAGGCCGAGTCATTCAGGCTACTTCGCACAGATGCGGGCGATCCGGGAGTATTATACACCTGGATCGGGGCCTACGCCAAAGCTACGGTGAAAGAGACCTGGTCGCTTCGTTTTTCCGCGGGATTGAATTTCAAGGAAGACTCCGACTATTCCCCGGAATACTATAAGCTCAGCCTGGTACTGCCTTTCAGCCAGTAAAACAGGCTATTTCTTCTTGAAATCTCCCCGTTTCCAGGCGTCGAAGAAGCTCTTCCAGGCAATGGGGTTGAAAATATTCATCGGCGGCGTCTGCCCGATGTAGTAGTAGGAGTTGGCCTGCTGGCGGAGGTAGTAGCTGGCGTTTTCCCGCCCGTCGTAAGGCGTAGCTTTCCTGACCTGTTCGAGGTTGTCGGCCGTCAGGTTGCGCGCGGCGCGGGCCTGCAGCTCTGAGTTGACATCCATGGCCAAAAACTCGAGCCGGAAGTGCTCGCGGCTGGGCCAGGGAAAAATGACCGCGGTAGGCAGGTTGATGGTATCGCGCGTGAGCAGTTGTACGATGGAGTACCGGTTGTCGCGAAGCGTATCGGGGATGGTCAGGTCGAAAGTTTTATAGCCGATAGCGGAGAATTCCACCACATCGCCCTTGCGCACCACGATGGAGAAAAAGCCGTTGAAATCGGAGTAGGTTCCCCGACCTTCGCCTTTGACCAACACGTTGGTATAGGGTATGGGAATGAGGTTTTCATCCGTGCCGTCGAGAACGAGACCCGAAAACTGGATCAAATCCTCCCGAAGGGGCTGGGCGTCGAGTGCGACCAGTCCTCCCACAATGAAGGCCAACATGGGCGCCAGCGTTTTCCAAATCATCTGCTTTATTTTTGGTGGTACTTATATAGACGCCCGCGGCTACCCGATGGTTTGACAAAGCCAAAAATAAAACGTTTATCGTCGATCGTTTAGCGTTTAGCGTTTAAAATAAACTATAAACGATCGACGATAAACGCTATTTGCCCAGCGCTAATTTCAACACCTCCCGCATATCCGTCACGTAGTGGAAGTTCATTCCCTGAATGTAAGAGGATTGTATTTCCTCCACATTCTGCTCGTTTTCCTTACAGAGGATGATATCCTTGAGGCCTGCGCGCTTGGCTGCGAGGATTTTTTCCTTGATCCCGCCCACCGGCAGCACTTTGCCGCGAAGGGTGATCTCCCCGGTCATGGCCAGGTAGGGCTTGACGGGTTTTTCGAGAAACGCGGAGGTCAGGGCGGTCAATATGGTAATACCTGCCGAGGGTCCGTCTTTCGGGATAGCGCCCTGGGGCACGTGCAGGTGTATATCGCGCTGGTGAAACAACTCCGGGTCGATACCTAGCATCTCAGCGTGGGCTTTGAGGTAGCTCAGTGCGGTGGTGGCCGACTCTTTCATCACGTCGCCCAGGCTGCCGGTCATGGCCAGCCCGCCCTTCCCTTTGTTGAGACTGACTTCGATGAACAGGATGTCGCCGCCCACTTGCGTCCAGGCCAGGCCTACAGCCACGCCCGAGGCCATTTCCTTCTGGTAATGGTCGTTGCTGAACCGGGTAGGCCCGAGGTAGCCCTTGATATCTTCGGGGTTGACCAGCACCTGGCTTGTCTCTTCCATAGCGATCTTTTTGGCCACGCCGCGCATGATGCCTGCGATGCGGCGGTTGAGGGAGCGCACGCCCGACTCGCGGGTGTACTCCTCGATGATCCTGCGAATCGTCTTGACGGGTATTTTCACCTGCGAAGACTTCAGCCCATGCTCTTCCTGCTGTTGCGGGATGAGGTGGCGCTTTGCGATCTCCACCTTCTCCTCGGTCGAATAACCGCTGATGTCGATGATCTCCATGCGGTCGAGCAGAGCGGGCTGAATGGTGGCGAGCGAGTTGGCAGTGGCAATGAACATCACCTTGGAGAGGTCGTACTCCATCTCCAGATAGTTATCGTAGAAAGTGGAGTTTTGCTCCGGATCGAGCACTTCCAGCAAAGCCGAAGAGGGGTCGCCGCGGAAATCCTTGCCCACCTTGTCGATCTCGTCGAGAATAAACACCGGGTTGGAAGAACCTGCTTTCTTGATCGATTGCAGTATCCGGCCCGGCATCGCGCCGATGTAGGTCTTCCGGTGCCCCCGGATCTCCGACTCGTCGTGCAGGCCACCCAGCGACATGCGGATGAACTTGCGCCCCAGCGCATTGCCGATTGATTTGCCCAGCGAGGTCTTGCCCACGCCCGGAGGGCCTACCAGGCAAATGATGGGCGCCTTCATATCGCCTTTGAGCTTGAGCACGGCCAGGTGCTCCAAAATGCGCTCCTTGACCTTCTCAAGGCCATAGTGATCCTTGTCGAGGACTTTCTTCACCTTGGCCAGGTCGAAATTATCTTTGGTGAAGAAATTCCAGGGAAGATCGAGCATCAGGTCCAGGTAGTTCATCTGGATGGAGTACTCGGGCACTTGGGGGTTCATGCGCCGCAGCTTGTTGAGCTCTTTGTCGAAATGCTCGGCTACGGGCTTGGCCCATTTCTTTTTCTTCGATTTCTCCAGCAGGTTTTTGATGTCTTCTTCCTGCGGATTCTGACCCAATTCTTCCTGAATTGTTTTCAGTTGCTGGCTCAGGAAGTAGTCGCGCTGCTGCTTTTCGATGTCGGTCCTGACCTTGTTTTCGATCTGGTCTTTCAACTCCAGCAGCTGTAACTCGCTGTCCATCTGCTTGTAGATCACCTTGGCCTTTTCGTTCAGGTTGTTGATCTCCAGCACGTGTTGTTTCTGGGTCACTTTCATGCCCAGGTTGGAGGCGATGAAGTTGAGCAGGAAGCTGTGGCTGCTGATATTGCGCAGCATCACGATGGCCTCGGAGGGGATGTTGGGCGACAGTTCGATGATCTGGCGCGACTTGTCGATGATAGACGCGATCAGCGCTTCGAATTCGAGCTTGTTGGAAGGCTCTTCGTAGCCCAGGATCGACACGATGGCTTCCATGTAGGGGTCTTCCTTGAGCACCCGCTGTATGCGGAAACGCTTGCGCCCCTGAAGAATTGCCGTAGTAGTGCCGTCGGGCATCCGGATGAGCTTGATGATCCGTGCGATGGTGCCGACCTGGAAGAGGTCGTCCTGCTCGGGGTTTTCCACCTTGCTGTCGCGCTGGGAAACGACCGCGATGATGCGGTCTTTTTCGTAAGCTTTATTGATCGATTTGATCGACTTGTCGCGGCCAACCGTAATAGGTATGACGATCCCCGGGAAGAGGACCGTATTTTTCAGGGCCAGGAGCGGCAAGATATCGCTGTAGGTTTCCGTTATGCTTTTTTCATCCTCCTCTTCAATTGAGATCAGGGGGATGAAATCACCTTCATCTTCAAAACTGCTCTGCGCCCCAAAAAAATCATCGAATAATCCCATATATAATTCCACTCAGTGTGTTCAGAAAAACGGCTACCGCCCTTCGAATGTTCTTGCAACTATTATGCCAAGGGCAAATTTGTTGACAATCCGCGTCTTTTTGACAGATTTTTCCGGGAAGGTAACTTCTTTTTGTCTTGTAAAATTCCCAATGGAAGACAAAACGTCAGATTGTTTACAAATTTGATCAAAAAATGGACATCACCTTGAATCCGATGGTGATAACCAGAATGGAAAAGGCGGGAGCCAGGAACACCCAGGCCCTGGAAATGGGAGCGGGAATGAAATTGCCCATTTGATCCATCCTCGGCGAGCTGGAAATGCCGTCGTAAACGACATTGAATGAAGGGTAGTGCGGGTAGAAAAGAATGGTTTCCAGTTCTTCATCTTCCAGGGGTTCGGTGATATGGGTTCTGGCAACAGCCTGATAAGAAACTCCATTATGCTGAAAATCGAATGTGTATTTATATTCGGGGTATTGCACATCGTTGACGGAGTACACCGTTCCTGTGGCTTCTTTTTCGCGCATTTTTCCCCTTGTAAACTCCCCGTTGCGCAAAAGGTCCAGGGCTTTGGCCTGCCTGCGGATTCCGGGGATCACCATAAACAGCCCTACCAGTGGGAAGATGAGGACAAACGCGGCAAACTTGGGGGCCGCCCCGGTCATGCTGCCGCTGATCCTGGAATATTGGGGCCATCGGACGCTGAAGGTCACCCCGACCTTTTGGCCGGGCTCCAACTGATCCAGCGAGTAGCTCTTGCCAAGGTATTCCTCTCCTTGAAAGGTGAACTTGTGCAGGTATTTCCAGACCGCATGGTCATTGATAGTAGTGCTGGTTGGATCTCTTGTGACGACCACGCCTTCCGTTTCCTCCCAGGGGCCGGGTATGAAGGTGTGTTTCCAATCGGAATTGGGCAGAAAAACCGCAGCGAAGATCATTCCGAAGCCAAAAAAAGTCCAGCCCATTTGCTGGGAAAAACCGCTCAACAGGATCGTCAACTGGGTGTAGATGTCGATCCGCCGCGGAGGCGGAAGGCGCAGGCTTTTTTCGTATTCGGTTGCCATATTTTGGGGTTTACTCTGTCAACTCCATGACCTCTCCCGCTTTTGCTTCCACTTCGTCTTTCTCCAGCCTCAGGTTGTCGATGATGAAATCCTGCCGCTCCTGGGAGTTTTTGCCCATGTAGTAGGCCAATACATCATCGAGGTCTGTCTGGTCATTGAAAAATACGGGCTCAAGCCGGATGTCCTCCCCGATAAAATCCTTGAATTCGGAGGGAGAAATCTCGCCAAGCCCCTTGAACCGGGTGATCTCGGCCTTTCCCTTCAGCTTTTTGATGGCCTCCTGCTTCTCCGCCTCGCTGTAGCAGTAGTAGGTCTTGTTCTTGTCGCGCACGCGGAACAGCGGCGTGTCGAGGATGTACAAATGACCCGCCCTGACCAGATCGGGGAAAAACTGCAGGAAGAAAGTGAGCAACAACAGGCGGATGTGCATGCCGTCGACATCGGCGTCTGTGGCGATCACTACGCGGTTGTATCGCAGGTCCTCCAGGCTGTCTTCGATGTTGAGGGCGTGCTGCAGGAGGTTGAATTCCTCATTTTCATACACTACTTTCTTGGTCAGCCCGTAGCAGTTGAGCGGTTTGCCCCGCAGGCTGAACACCGCCTGGGTCTGCACATCGCGCGCCTTGGTGATAGAGCCGCTCGCGGAGTCGCCTTCGGTGATGAAGATGGTGGTGGCGAGCCTGTCTTCGTCAGACACGCTCCTGCCGCCTTCGTTGAAATGGAGACGGCAATCGCGAAGCTTCTTGTTGTGGAGGTTGGCCTTCTTGGCGCGCTGGTTCGCCAGCTTCTTGATGTCGGCGATCTCCTTGCGCTCGCGCTCCGACTGCATGATGCGCTTTTGCATTTCCTTCGCCACCTCCGGGTTCTTGTGCAGGAAGTTGTCGAGCTCCCGCTTGAGGAAGTCGTTGACGAAAGTGCGCAGCGACGGCCCGTCGGGACCCACGTCCTGGCTGCCGAGCTTGGTTTTGGTCTGCGATTCAAACACCGGCTCCTCGATCCGCACGCTGACCGCGGCGATGATGGAAGCCCGCACGTCCTTGGGATCGTAGTTCTTGTTGAAAAATTCCCGTATTGTCTTCACCACCGCTTCCTTAAAGGCGTTGAGGTGGGTGCCCCCCTGCGTAGTGTGCTGGCCGTTGACGAAGGAGTAGTACTGCTCGCCGTATTGGGAACCGTGCGTAATGGCCACCTCGATATCCTCTCCTTTGAGGTGGATGATGGGGTAGCAAAGGTGCTCAGACTGGGTGCGGCGGCTCAGCAGGTCGAGCAGGCCGTCTTTGGAGAAAAAGGTCTTGCCATTGTAGTGGATCTTGAGCCCCGAGTTCAGATAGGCGTAATTCCAGAGCTGGCTCTCCACGTATTCGCTGCGGAAGCGGTAGTGCCGGAAAATCTGCGAATCCGGCCGGAACACCACCCGTGTGCCGTTTTTGTCGTCCGACTTCTTGAGGGCGTGGTCTTTGGTGATTTCCCCCTGCTGAAATTCAGCGACCTTGGTCTTGCCGTCCCGCACCGCCTGCACCAGGAAATAATCCGACAGCGCGTTGACGGCCTTCGTACCTACGCCGTTGAGGCCCACCGATTTCTTGAACGCCTTGGAGTCGTACTTTCCCCCGGTATTGATCTTGGAAACGCAGTCGATCACTTTTCCCAAAGGAATACCGCGGCCGAAATCGCGCACTTCCACTTCACCCTCCTCCACACTGACCCGGATTTCCTTGCCGTGGCCCATGACGTATTCATCGATAGAGTTGTCGATCACTTCCTTGAGCAGGACGTAAATACCATCGTCGGGAGAGGAGCCGTCTCCCAGTTTTCCGATATACATACCCGGACGCATCCGGATGTGCTCCCGCCAGTCCAACGATCGGATGTTCTCCTCGGTATAGGTTATTTTCTCCATTAGTATTCGGGTTCTTTTGGCAATGACAAGCTAAAATAGGTAAAAACGGCAATCTCTGGTTTTATCCTCACAAATTTATGTTTTTTATGCAAAAAATTCAACAATTTGTTTGTTTTAAAACAAGTCGTTGCGCCTGTACTTTTTCTTATCTTCGCTTCCATCATCCACCACCGGAGTATGGAACGCCTTTTTCAACGGGTCGATATCGCTTCTCTCGTCTTTTTCCGGATCATTTTCGGCATCCTGGCCTTTACCGAGGTCATGGCCCTGTGGTTCTATTACCACCTGACCCTGCACGACTTCGACCCGGGCCGTTTTCAGTTCAAATACTTCGGCTTCGAATGGGTACGCCCATTTCCTGAGCCTTTCATGTCGGCCTTTTTCGCCCTGCTGGCCCTGGCCAGCCTGGGGATCATGCTGGGGAAATGGTATCGCGCCTCCGCCCTGATCTTTGCGCTGGGCTTCACGTATTCTTTTTTGTTGGAAAAGGCGCACTACCTCAACCACGGCTATTTTTTCTGCTGGATCGCCTTCACCATGTTCTTCCTGCCCGCCCATCGCGGCTGGTCGCTCGATGCGGCCCGCAAGCCTTCCCTTCAGCGCCGGACCATCCCGTTTTGGTCCGTAGCCGTGCTGCCTTTCATGATGGGCGTAGTGTATTTCTACGGCGGACTCGCCAAGCTCAACCCCGACTGGCTGCAGGCCGTGCCGCTGAAGACCTGGCTGAGCATGAAATCGAACCTCCCGATCGTCGGCCCGCTGCTGGCGAAAGAAGCTACCGCCTGGTTCATGGCCTACGGCGGCCTCCTGCTCGACCTGAGCATCGCCTTCCTCCTGCTCTTCCGCAAAACCCGTCTTTTGGCCCTGGCCGCCGCCCTGTTTTTCCACCTCGCCAACACCATCATTTTCAATATCGGCATCTTCCCCTGGCTCTCCCTGGCCCTCACCCTCCTCTTCTTCCCCCCCGGCCTGCCTCGCCGCTGGATCACGGGCCTGCGCCGCTGGAAACCCATCGACCGCTGGGCCGGACGCTGGGATCAGCGCATGGCGGAAGCGCCTGAAAACGAGACCTGGCACGATGCCCCCCGCTTCAAGCCCTGGATCAAAGCCGCCCTGATCCTGCTCGTGGGCTTCCACTTGCTCTACCCGCTGCGCCACCACGCGCTGCAAGGCCCCGTCGCCTGGACGGAAGAGGGCCACCGCTTCTCCTGGCGCATGATGCTGCGCTGGAAAACCGGCTACGGCAACTTCGCGGTCGTCGACCCGGAAACCGGCGAGCGGCAACTGGTCAAACCGGAAGATTATCTTTCCAAAAAACAAAAACAGAAACTCCTCACCCACCCCGATATGATCCTGCAATTCGCGCATTTCCTGCGCGACAAATGGTGCGATGAAGGAAAAGAGGACGTGCAGGTCTTCGCCAACATCAAAGCCCAGCTCAACGGCCGCCCCTACCAGCCGTTCATCGACCCCGAAACCGACCTTGCAAAGGTGGAATGGCAAGCCCTGAAACCTGCTCCCTGGATCGTACCACTGGAAATGCCCGAAGAAGAAAACGCTGAGGAGTCTATTCCTGAAAATGAATGATGGCGCCGCCTTCTCCGGCCAGCCAGCCCTCATTGCCCACGACGTGGATATCGTAGAAATCGATTTCCGGCAAATCCTCCAGTTGCATCCAATCCTCCCCGCCATTCGTGGTTTTCCACACCAGACCGCCGTCGCCTGCGAGATAGCCGGTCTCTTCATCTACGAAAAATACCGCCCGGAAAGGCATGTTGGGCACCCAGATATTCCCTCCGTCGCGTAACTTTTCCCAGCTCCTGCCCCCGTCGGTCGTCTTGAGTATCGTACCGGCATATCCCACAATGTAACCTGTCTCTTCCGTCGGGAAATGTATGCCTCTGAAATGGTCTCCGCCAACTGGCAAGGGGAACCAGGTTCTGCCTCCGTCTTCCGACCGCAACACCAGCCCATAACCCGCCGCTATGGCCGTCTGATCGGTCACAAAACTCACGGCGTTCATCTCTTCAGCCATTTCGATGAAGGTATCGAATTGGAATTGAGCGTCCAGACGCGCAATAATGCCGTTTTTATATCCATCCCCTCCTGCCAGGAGGGTTCCATATGGCCGGTGCGACACCCCCCGGTAGAATCTCCAGACCGGGTACCGGTAAAACTGCCACTGCACATCCTGAAAACCGCGACTGAACACATACCCGTCGATTCCCGCTGCCACGCCCTCTCCCTCCTGGTCAAAATCGAGCGCAAATAACTGTTTGTTGGTCAGCGAATCTGCCTTCCAGTGCCTGCCTCCATCAGTAGTAATCAGCGAAACGCCCTGGTACCAGGTATTGCCGCCCACGGCTACCCCCCGCTGCGCATCCAGAAAATAAATAGCGCTGAGGTTGAAAGCGGTACCGCTGTCCTGCCTCTCCCACACTACGGGCATCTTCTCCTTCCCGCAGCCCATAAATAAAACTGCAAAAACAAATACTCCAAAAAACCTCATAACCAAAATTTTCCCACCCCAACAACCTAATAACCCAACAACCTAGCTCCCCAACCATCCCAACACCCCCTTCCTCTCTTTCTCCAACACAAAGTAAGTATTCGGCTTCGCCCCCATCTCCTCCGCCAGCCCGCCAAGGCCATCGCTGTTCAGGTCGAGCAGCAGCGGGCGGCCTGCGTGACTCTGAAGCAGGGTGTTGAACAGGTATTCCAGCGCCCCGTTTTCCTTGCCTTTTCGCGACGCCACCGGCACGAGGCTCACTACCTTGCCATGGCTGTAAAGGTAGAAATTGACGGCCAGCAAATCGCCCCCGGCGCCGGCTACGCCCGCGGCAAAACCCCAGCCCCGGTGCAGCGCATTGTACATGATGCGCAGCAGGGCATGGGCCCGCGTGTCGCGGTCGCGATCCGGCGCCCCATGCACGCGGTAAAAATCTGCCACCTGCTCGGGCTTGACATTGGAAACGGGCAGCAACCCAGCCTTCTCCGCCTTGGCCAATTGCAGGAAAAATTCCTTGCCATAAGCCCCCGCCAGTTCCTCATACGAAGGCGAAAGCAAGAGCTGGTAATTGGTCTGCGGTTCGAGGCGATACCCCTTCGCCTCCGGCAAAAAGTTCTGCTCGTTCAGGTGCAGGCGGATACTGCCATAAGCATCCGGTATTGCCTCTACAAATGCCCGGATGCGCTGCTTCGACAACACGTGGATGGAGTAAATCCCCAATTCCCTCATCCAGGGTGGCTGCACCAGGTTTCTGCCGCCAAACCGGCCCTGCTTCCACACGAGCGGGAAAACCGACTCGTAATCGCCCTCCACCAGCGCGTCCCAATCCTTGGCTACATGATCCAGATACCACATGTAGCCGAAGATGTTCCCGTTGCCCGCATAGTGCACGCAGGAATTCCACTTCGTTTTGTCGATTTCTTCCCGGGGTACAAAGCGTATTTCCATCCTCTTTTGTTATTACCTTCGATAACAATTCTCTCAAAAAATAGATGCGCCCATCAACCTAAAAACCCAATAACCCAACAACCCACATGCCATGCTAATCCTCGACGGCGTTAAACACGACCAATTCTCGATCAGCAAGGAAGCCCAGGAACTGAGCCTGATGGTGAAAGACCCCTCCCTGTCTCTGGTCGACCGCCTGGAATGTTTTGAAGACATCATCAATATAGAGGTCGGCGATACCAACCTCAACCGCTCCCGCGCCATCGAGCGCAAATACGACCTGCGTCAGGTCTTCATCAAATTTGAAGGCAACAACCCTACGGGCACCCAGAAAGACCGCATCGCCTTCGCGCAGGTCCACGACGCCCTCCGCCGGGGATTCACCACCATCAGCGTGGCGACCTGCGGCAACTACGGCAGCGCCATCGCCTTCGCCGCCTACCTCGGCGGACTCGAATGCAAGATATTCATCCCGGAATCCTACCACACCAACCGAGTCACCGAAATGGAGAAATTCGGGGCACAGATCATCCGCCACCCCGGCTCCTACGAAGATTCCGTCTGGGAGTCGATCCGCAGGGCAGAACAGCTCGAATGGTACGACGCCAACCCCGGCGGCGCCAATACGCCCTTGCAAATCAGGGCCTATGCCCAGATCGCTGAAGAGATCTACGACGTGCTCAACGACGCGCCTAAAATGGTGGCCGTACCCGTCTCCAACGGAACCCTCCTCGCAGGTATCCACCGCGGCTTCGTCGCGCTCTACAAACGGGGGAAAACCTCCAGGATTCCCAAACTGATCGCCGGATCTTCCTCCGGTAAAAACCCCATCATTCAGTCTTTCAATAAAGGGCTGAACCATTGCGAAGACCTCGACCCCGCCAAAATCAAAGAAACGGAGTGGAACGAACCCCTCATCAACTGGCACAGCTTCGACGGGGAGGAGGCGCTCTACGCCCTGCACGAGTCGAAGGGCGAAGCGTTCAATATCAGCGACGCCAAACTGCTGTCGCACAGCCAGTTCCTGACCAGGGAGGAAGGCCTCCTGGTGCTTCCCGCCTCCACCGCCGGACTGGCGGCACTGCTCGAACACCACGCCAAACACCCACTCGAACCCGATCGCTACGTCGCCATCATCACCGCAAAAAGATAAACCATCTATGAAAAGAGTCATCGACGGCCCCGCTCTCGTCTACTGCGAAGGCGCCTTCAACACCCCCAACGGCAAAACCGCCCACGGCCTCGTCCGCTTCACCGAACGCTACGACGTGCTGGGCGTCATCGACAGCCGCTACGCCGGGCAGGACGCGCTCCAGGTTCTGGACGGCAAAACCGGCGGCATCCCCGTATTTGCTTCTACCCAGGAAGCACTCCATCAACACCCCGAGGCCCGGTATTTCGTCATCGGCCTCGCTCCCGATGGCGGACGCCTGCCCGCACACGCCATGACCGATATCGAACTGGCCCTCAGCCACGGGCTCAACGTCGACTCCGGGCTCCACGACTTCCTCAGCGAAAAACTCCACCTGGTCAACCTGGCAGGCAAATACGGCTGCACCATCCGCGATATCCGCAAGCCGCCGCACCGCGATACCCTGCATTTCTTTTCGGGAAAAATTGAAGAAGTCGATTGCCTCAAACTCGCCATCCTGGGCACCGACTCCGCCATCGGTAAACGCACCACTGCCTGGATCATCGTGCATGGCTTCCGCAACAAAGGCCGCAAGGCCGAACTGGTAGGCACCGGCCAGACCGCCTGGCTCCAGGGCGCCAAATACAGCCTGGTCATGGACTCCCTCATCAACGACTTCGTCGCCGGAGAGATCGAGCACGCCGTACACGAAGCCTGGAAAAACGAACAGCCCGGCGTCATCGTCATCGAAGGCCAGGGCAGCCTCATGAACCCCGCCTACCCCGGCGGCTTCGAGATCCTCGCCGCAGGCCGGCCTGACTACGTCATCCTCCAGCACGCCCCCACAAGACTGGAATACGACGGCTTCCCAGGCTACCCCCTCCACCCCATCGGCCAACAGATCCAGGCCATCGAAATGATCTCCGGCAAAAAGGTCGTCGCCCTCACCCTCAACCACGAAAATATGAAACCCGAAGAGATCCCCGCCGCCTGCGCCGCCCTCACCGCCCAAACCGGACTGCCCTGCTTCGACGTCCTGCACGATGGCCCAGAGGGGCTTGTCGAATTCCTCTTCACCCTTCACCCCTCACCCTTCACCCCCAAATGAAAATCACCTCCCTCTCCTGCTACCCCATCGACCTGCCGCTGTCAGAGCCCTACACCATTTTCTACGAAACCGTCGACCGCAGTGTCAACGTCATCCTGAGGGTGGAGACCGACAGCGGGCTGACGGGCTGGGGCTGCGCCGCGCCCGACCTGCCCGTGACCGGCGAAACGGCCGAAACGGTGATGAACGACTTCCACCAGTTCATCGAACCCATCCTGCGAGGCTTGAACCCCCTGCACTACATCCGCGTCCACGAATCGGTGCGCAACCTCATCCCCGGCAGCCCCTCCGCCCTGGCCATGGTCGATATCGCCATGTACGACCTGGTCGCCAAACACGCCGGCATGCCGCTCTACCAGTTCCTCGGCGGCTACCGCGACAGCATTCCCACCAGCATCACCATCGGCATCCTGAGCGTGGAAGAGACCTTGAAAAAAGCCCGGGCCTACATCGAACAGGGATTTTTTATCCTCAAACTGAAAGGGGGGAAAAGCGTGGAAGAGGACATCGAAAAAATGATCCTGCTCCGCAAAGAATTTGGCAAAAGAATCGCCCTGCGCTTCGACGGCAACCAGGGCTACACCGCCGACGAGGCCTTGTATTTCATCCAGGAAACCGCCTCCGTCGGCATCGAGCTGATCGAACAGCCCACGATCAAGGACGACCTCCACCAGCTCCACCGAGTCACCAACGAGTCGCACCTGCCCATTATGGCCGACGAAAGCCTCACCAACCTCATGGACGTTTTTCACCTCACGCGCCACGATGCCATCGATATGGTCAACATCAAGCTGATGAAGGTGGGCGGTATCACCAACTCCCTCCACATCAACTCGGTGGCCAAAGCCGCCGGCGTGGAGGCTATGGTCGGCTGCATGGACGAATGCGAACTCGGCATCGCCGCAGGCCTCCACCTGGCACTCAGCCGCCCCAACATCTACCACGCCGACCTCGACGGCCACCTCGACCTGCTCGACGATCCGTTCAAAGGCTTGATCAGGCTGGAAAAAGGGATCCTCTACCCGGGAGATGGCAACGGCCTCGGAACCATTGGCTGATCTCGCGCGTTTTCAATCAAAATCCAGAAAAATGGAAAAACAACTCAAGTTCAAGACCAATATCAACTGCAACAACTGCATCCGCACTGTGTCTGGCTTCCTCAACGAGGTCGGGGAGATCAAGCGCTGGGAAGTCGACACCGCCAACCCCGAAAAGATCCTCACCGTGGAAGGCGACGAAGTGACCGCTGAAGCGGTGATTGAGGCGGTGGAGGAAGCGGGGTTTGATATCAAGGAAGTTGAAGAGGTGAGGAGATGAGAAGTGGAGGTTCCACTTCTCACCTTCTCATCCTCTCAACTATATAATGGAAACCGCCCCATAAACCCATTCACCTCCTTCCTCACATGCTCGATGGTATTCTCGCTCTGCGGGTGGGTGAGGACGTTGTCGATCCATTCCACCACCTTGAGGCAGTCGTTTTCTTTGAAGCCGCGGGTAGTCACTGCCGCCGCGCCGATGCGGATGCCGGAGGTGACGAAGGGCGACTGGGTATCGAAGGGCACCATGTTCTTGTTGACGGTGATGTCGGCGCGCACCAGGGCATTTTCGGCGTCTTTGCCGGTGACGCCCTTGTTGCGCAGGTCGATGAGAAAGAGGTGGTTGTCGGTGCCGCCAGAGATGATGTGGTAACCCAGATCGATCAGGGCTTTGGCCATGGTCTGGGCGTTTCGGATCACCTGCTGCGTGTAGGTTTTAAATTCCGGCTGAAGCGCTTCGTGGAAAGCCACGGCCTTGGCCGCGATGATATGCTCCAGCGGACCGCCCTGCATACCGGGGAACACCCCGCTGTTCAGGATGGAAGACATCTGGATGGGTTCGCCCTTTTTGGTAGAGCGGCCCCAGGGGTTATCGAAGTCTTTCCCCATCACGATGATGCCGCCGCGCGGTCCGCGCAGGGTCTTGTGCGTGGTGGAGGTGATGATGTGACAGTGTTCAACCGGGTCGTTCAGCCAGCCGGCAACGATCAAGCCTGCCGGATGCGCAATGTCTGCCAACAGAAGGGCCCCCACCTTGTCGGCAATGGCTCGGAAGCGGGCATAGTCCCAGTCGCGCGAATAAGCCGAAGCGCCGCAGATAATGAGTTTCGGGCGCTCCTGCAGGGCAATGGCCTCTACCTTATCCATATCGATGCGGCCGGTATCTTCTTCGACCCCGTAAAAAACGGGGCGATACACTTTTCCCGAATAGTTGACCGGCGAGCCGTGGCTCAGGTGCCCGCCGTGGGCCAGGTTGAAACCAAGTATCGTATCGCCCGGCTCCAGCACTGACAGATACACCGCTGCGTTGGCCTGTGAACCGGAGTGCGGCTGCACGTTCGCAAACTCGGCGTTGAACAATTTTTTCAAACGGTCGATGGCCAGTTGCTCCACTTCATCTACTACTTCACACCCTCCGTAATAACGCTTTCCCGGGTAACCTTCGGCGTATTTATTCGTCAAACAGGTACCCATGGCCTTGATAACGGCCTCGCTGGCAAAATTCTCGGATGCGATCAGTTCCACACCCTTCCGCTGGCGATCCAACTCCTTGTCGATCAGCCTGGCAATTTCAGTATCGTGCGACATGTTAGAAAAATTATCGTGTGATGAAGAAAATGGACGGATTTACTTTGTTCCGTAAAAGTACAATAAATCAGGCATGAAATGCTTTATTATCACCCAACTATGCCACATGCCTGACACTGCCGAGATTGCGTATATTTGCTGTTTTAGAACCATGTAACATGATCCACCTCCTCAGACCTGCTTCCCTTCTGCTGATCTGCCTGCTTCCCGCTCTGGCATCCGGAGCAACGGAAAAATTCAGGGCCATGTGGCGCGAAGACCCCGCTACCTCCATGGTGATCGGCTGGAACCAAAAGTCTGGCAACTCGCCGGTGGTCTACCTTGACGTAACCGACTACGGGCAGGACTATTCCCGCTACCGCTTCTCCAAAACGCCTGATCAGGTCGTGTCGATGAAGGGCATGAACAATCACTTCGCCCGGCTGAAAGGTCTTCAGCCCAATACGGTCTACTACTTCGTCATCCGTGACAGCGAGGGGGTCAGTCAAAGGTTCTCCTTCAAGACAGCGCCCAACCATTCCTCCGAACGCATCTCGATCGTTGCGGGCGGCGACTCGCGCAACAATCGGGATGTCAGGCAGGACGCCAACAAACTGGTGGCCAAACTCCGCCCACACTTAGTGCTGTTTAATGGCGACATGACCGACGAAGATACCGACCTGGAATGGCAGGAGTGGATGGATGACTGGCAACTCACTATCGCCGCCGATGGCAGGCTCACCCCTGTGCTCGCCGCGCGGGGCAACCATGAGGTATCCAATAATGTGGTCGCAACGCTTTTCGACTTGCCCAACCCCGACGCCTACTACGCCCTGAGCCTGGGCGGCGGCCTGCTCCGCATCTATACCCTCAACTCCATGATTCCAGCAGGCGGCGCGCAGAGGGAATGGCTGGAGCGCGACCTGACCAACCACCCCAACGCCACCTGGAAGATCGCTCAATACCACCTCTCCATGCGGCCTCATACCGCCAAAAAACCGGACAACAGCGACCAGTACTTCAACTGGGCCTCGCTTTTCTACGGCTTCGGCGTCAACCTGGCAATCGAATCCGACGCTCACGTGGCCAAGATTACCTGGCCTATCCGCCCTTCCTCCGACTCTGGCAATTTCGAGGGCTTCATTCGCGACGACGCGGAGGGTACGGTCTATATCGGAGAAGGCGGCTGGGGCGCCCCCCTGCGCGACTGCAACGACGTCAAGCCCTGGACGCGCAACAGCGGCAGCTTCAACCAGTTCAGCTGGATCTTCGTAGATGAAAATCAAATGGAAGTGCGCACCGTGCGTATTACAGACGCCGATGCCGTCATGTCTGTGTCGCCCGGCAATATTTTCAGCCCGCCCTTCGGCCTTTCCATCTGGAATCCCAGCAACGGCGATGTGGTGATTATCAGAAAACCTGGAGAAATGCTGGCTTTTGACAGCCAGCCGCAAAAAGAGGAAGCACCGATTTTCTCAAATGAAGCCGTGGTGGCGACCCGCCTCCCTGGCTTTGCCATGCAGGAATTCTCGGCTTCCAATGCCGGCATCAACAACGAGATTTCCTTCTCCACCGCCAATGAACCTCCCCAGATGGCCTACGAGCTCCAGCGCTCCACCGACGGCGGCGACAACTTTCTGACGATCAAACAATTCACAGGAGGAGGCAATCCGCTCAATCGCTATTCCCACACCGATATCGACCTCGCTCCAAACGCCCCGGCACAATACCGCCTGAAACGCATCTTCCCCAACGGCGAATCCGACCACTACCACCCCAACAAGAATATTTCTGAAAACCTCGACGACTACGACCGTCTGCCCAAATTAATCCCAGAGGCCGGAACCCAACTGCTCAAAGTTGCCTATGCCCTCGAGGAACACGCCCAGGTGCACATCCGCCTCGTCAATTTCTCCCAGCGGGAAGTGACCGGCATCGAATTGCCTAACCAGGGGCCCGGCAAATACCTCAAAACCCTTGAACTGGCAGCCATTCCCCCGGGTCGCTACATGCTGGTAGTCAGGGCAAATGGTATGCCATTGAGGCGCTATAAAGTTCAGCGATGAGAGATGAGCCCCTCACCTCTCACCTCTCATCTGACTAAGTTAATATCCCCACTATACGTAAACGTCACGCCGTCGAGGAAAGAGACCTCGATGAGGTAGACGTAAACCCCGCTGTTCAACACCTTGCCATTGAAAGTGCCATCCCAGCCGAGCGACTCTTCGCCCAAGGGGATGGCCGCCGTCTCGTACATCAGCCCACCCCAGCGGTTGAAGATTTTCATGTTCTCGATCCGCAAGGCGGCAGGGCCGCCGTAGGCGGTGAAGAAATCGTTGATCCCGTCGTAGTTGGGGGTGAAGATGTTGGGAATGAAGACCGGTCGAACCGGAATGACCGTCACCGTCACTGAGTCGGCCGCCAGGCAGCCGAACTGGTCGGCAATGGTGATCGTATAGGTGGTGGTAACGAAGGGTGTCGCCAGTGGACTGAAACAGTCTTCACAACTCAGGCTGCCCGTGTTGTTCCACTGTATCAGCGACAAAATCGTGTTGGGCGGCAGATAGGTCGCATTGAGTTGCGTCGACTCCGCGAGGTTGATGGTTACATCCGGACCGGCATCCACGATCAACTCAGGCGGGTTGATCAGGTTTGCCTCCAGCGAGTCGATGCAGCCCTTGATATCCTGGATATAGAGGGTATAAGTGCCTGCAAACAGGTTGATGAACTGCCCGATGGGCACGAAATTCTCCCCGTCGATACTGTACTGATAGCCCGGTGTGCCCCCCGAACCCGCCACGGTGATCGAGCCGGAAGGCTCCTCGTAGCAGACCGGATCCATCAAATCGTCGAGGCTGACATCGAGGTTGGTAGCAGGGTCGCAGCAGGGCTCGATGAAGATCTGCCGCACCTCCGTCACGATACAACCCTGATCCGTTTCGATCTGCAGCACGATCGATTTCGTGCCGAATGAGTTGTAGACGATCTGGTGCGGCCCTTCGCCCACTGCGGTAGCCGGGTTGGCGCCCGCGCCGAAAAACCAGTTAAAGGTGCCCGTAAATCCCGGCGGCATGAAAGAATTGTCGGTAAAGGTCACGATGTCAATATCGCAGGCGTTCTCCAACTCGGGCTCCACCAGCATGTCGGCTTCCGGCCCCAAAAAAGTGCCCGTACCGCCCCAGGTGATGCTGAACCCGTTACCCGTATTGCTGAAGTTGTTGACCAGCAAGGCATAGCTTTTTCCTGCCTCCATATTGATCGCCGCGATGAAGTTGTCGTCGCCGGCAGAACAACCCGGAAACTCCACGATGTCGTTGGATGACGTGTTCAGGCCCGTGGGCCCGGTGCAAGGCTCCCAGGTGCTGAAAGGCTGCCCTACGTTCTCCCCCGAAGCCATGCACCTCAGCAGTATCTTATTGCTGCAATCATCAAAATCGGGCAGCTCATAGACGGCAAAGTCCAAGTCGTCGGAGGGGTTGTTGGGGGTCAGGGTGAAGGTCAGGGTGCCGGGGTCCTGGCAAGTCCACTTATACCAGGCCGAGCTGAACTCCTGTTGAATACAGGAAGTCGGGTCTACCTCGTCGGTGATTGCCCCGGCGCCAACCAGCGACTCGACGGTAAAGGGCGATTTGTCGCACAGCACCACCCCGGTCGGACAGTCGGAGTCGGGAGCGGGAACGGCGTTGAAGTTGTTGACGCAGAGCTCGAAGCTGCCCTGGTTCCCATTGCGGGCATCCACTCGGATGTAGTAGGTCTCCCCGACCACCAATGGCCCCGCGTAAGTCTCTGCGATATTGGCATTAAACCCGTCAGAAGCGCACTGGATTTCCGTCAGGTTGCCACAGTTGCCTGCGTAGAGCGCAAACTGGGGGTCCTCCAGGGTACCGCCCGGATTAAGCGGTGTATTGCCGATCACGGTGATGGCCACATCGGTTGCCTGCGCCACGAAGGAGAACCAGACGTCGCCCCCCAGGCTCGGAAAGCAAAAGGGCAAGGCTGCCGGCGACACGGTAGCCCCTACGGTGGTAAAAGCCCCAGGCGCCGAACAGAAATTATCAACGTTTGTGAGCGCGAAGGCCCCCAGACATTCATCGTTGGGGAGCTGGGCGTAAGCCAGCAAAGGCATGGTGGCGATCGCTATTCCAAATAGTATGTTCTTGAATTTCATCGCTTTTGGGTTGGAAGGTTTTTTCTTTTCATAACGCCTGATAGCTGGCAAAAGTACGACCAATATAAACAACAGCCGACATTTGAAACGGTTATCCTATCTTTGAAAAAGTCAACGCTTGTGCCATGCTCAAACATATCCCCAACCTGATCACGCTCGCCAACTTGTTCTTCGGCTGCCTGGCCATCGTGGCAGTCCTCAACGGCGAATACCAACTGACCTTCTGGCTCATCGCACTGGCGATTTTCGCCGACTATATCGACGGCGCAGTGGCCCGGGCGCTGAAAGTCTCTTCCGAACTCGGCAAACAACTCGATTCGCTGGCAGATATGGTGTCCTTCGGCGTGGCGCCGGGCGCTATTTTGTACAGACTCATCTTCTCGGCCGCCGGTTGCACCCCTGAAACCATTTGCTGGGTAGCCGTGCCAGGGTTCATCGTCTCCGTAGCCGCCGGCCTCCGTCTCGGGCGCTTCAACCTCGATGCCCGCCAAAGCGAAGCTTTTATCGGACTTCCCACGCCTTCTCTCACCATGTTCTCCCTCGGCTTGCTCATGATCCATGAATACGATGCCTTCGGGGCGGGCTTCCTGTTGGATAAGACATGGTTGCTCTACATCCTGGTTGGCTTGCTGAGCTACATTTTAAACGCGCCGCTGCACATGTTCAGCCTCAAATTCAAGTCCTTCGGCTGGAAGGGCAATGAGGTGAGGTATTCCTTTATGGTCCTCGCCCTTGTCCTTCTGGTCATCTGGCAAGGCGCCGCCCTCGCCTTGATCATCCTGCTCTACATGCTGATCTCTGCCATTCTTCATTTTTCTTCGAAAAAAATTAACTGACAGGCCTTGCTATACGTCGTACCAACTCCCATCGGCAACCTGGAGGACATCACGCTTCGCGCCCTCTCCGTCCTCCGCTCCGTCGACCTCATCCTGGCGGAGGATACCCGCACTTCCGGGAAATTGCTGTCGCATTACCAGATCGATAAGCCGCTGCGCTCCTATCACGCCCACAACGAGCACGGCCTGACGCCCCAACTGGCGGAACAGATGGCACAGGGCGCCACGATGGCCCTGATCACCGATGCCGGCACGCCGGGTATTTCCGATCCGGGCTTCTTGCTCATCCGCGCCTGCGTGGAGCGGGGCGTGAGGGTCGACTGCCTGCCGGGCGCCACCGCCTTTGTGCCGGCCCTGGTCAGCTCGGGGATTCCCTGCGACCGGTTTCACTACGAAGGTTTTCTCCCCCACAAAAAGGGCCGCCAGACGCGCCTGCAGTACCTGGCCGCACTGCACAACACTTTTGTGCTCTATGAATCGCCCCACCGCCTGCTGCGCTGCCTGGAAGAGCTGATCACCCACTGCGGACCAGACCGCACGGCCTGCGTCTGCCGCGAACTGAGCAAATTTCACGAGGAGAAGATCACCGCTCCCTTGCAGGAACTCCTCGCCCATTACTCGAAAAACACCCAAACCATTAAGGGCGAAATCGCTATCGTTGTGGCCGGCGCTTAGGATCGTTGCGGAAATAAACTCCGGATTTGGAAAAAACAAAGGTACGACCTCTCCGAGGTGAAGGCTGTAATGACCTCGGAGAGGTCAAACGTTGGTAGCAAAAACGGTTTATTTATTTTTTCGACCTCGGAGAGGTCGCACCTTTCAGTCCTGCAGATCAGGAAATAATTATTAAAAAGATAATTGACGTCTTATCGTTCAATCACCAATTTCTTGTTTACCGCCCCCTTGTCCGTCTGGAAACGGAGCAGGTAGACGCCGCTTTCCAGACCTTCCAGCGACCATTCCCCCTGCGCGGGCGTGAGTTGCCGTAATTCCTGCCCGAGGGCATTGAATACCTGGACGGCATATACCTCCAGATCCTGCCATGCTGCCATGACCCTACCAGCGGTGGGGTTGGGGAAGAGTTGGATAGAAGCCCCGGCGCCCTTTTCCTCAATGGCAGTCGTATTGAGTTTGTTGACGAGTATAAGGGTATCGGCCGGGATGGGCAGGTCGTAATCCACCGGCGCGCCGGTTTCATCGACCAACTGAATGCCTTCGGTGATGAGCTCGAAGGGGATATAGTCCTCCGTACGCCCCCCGATGATATCGCTGATGACGATGAAGTTAACGTCGGCGATCCGTCCGTAGCCGTTGGCGCCATTCCCCCCCTTTCTGGAAAAGCCCATGTCGATGCGCTTGTCGTCGTGCAGGTCGCGGCTCAGCCAAAGCGACTGGTTGGACACGCCGAAAAAGGAGTTGTCGAGATAGTCGGCCGTAGTGGACCAGGGCAGCAACAGGTCTTGCTGCGGATAAACGAGGGTAATGCCCAGCCCGTGGAAGTCAACGGCCGGACTTTCCGGCGTCCCCACGTAAAGCCCTCCGGAAATCGGTAGGTACTCGGGCGTGGACTCGTCGACGAAGATGGTATCGACGTCGAAGAGGAAATAGACGGGCAGCCCTCCGTCAATCGGCGCGGCGAGGGGCACGCCTCCTGTGCCATAGTTCAGGCTGATCGCCGTTACATCGTCGTAGATCACCTTGCCGTCGCCGTTGCAGTCGGCGTGTTTGTAGTCGACGCCAGGGGAGACGTCCAGGCCCCAGTTGGGCGCCGGCTGTCCTTCCCAGCTCAGGGTTGCGGAGGGACGGGGCAGGCCTAGCGCGCCGTAGCCCATCCCGAGGTTGAGCAGGTCATAGACGTTGGCCACCGCATTGCCGTTGGCGTCGCCGGGCCACACGCAGTCGGTGTAGAGACATTGCGCACCCGGATCGCCACTGTATACTTCCTGGCAATACATAGAGGTACAACCCGTAGCCGTATCCCAAATCTCCACGCAAACGGTGTGGTAGCCTTCATTCCCAAACACAAACTCGAAGGGACTGATATTTGCTCCAACCGGCGCCCCGCCGTCAATGATCCAGTGGAACTGGTCGTAGTCGCCTACGGAAGTGTTGATCAGCTTGTAGGTAAAATCATCGATCTGGTGGTAATAGCACCAGGCGATGCACTGCCCATAGCCCCCCGAGCAGGGCCCTTCTGTCCAGGATGTGACCCCGTAATAGTATTCGGCCTCGCATTCATTGAAGTAGGTCACGCCGTCGCAGCCGCACACCGGCAAAAACACATTCGGGCAAACCGCGTCCAGGTCGATCTGGTCAGGGTCGATGCAGGTGAGGTTTTCCCAGATATTGCCGCACCACATGTCGGAGCAAACGTAACCATCGGGGTATTCCGCCTCGAAAACCACACAGAGTTCCTGCAGATAGCTGGAATCGGGCAGTTCCAGCTCCAGCAGGGGCCCTTCGCCCAGCATTTCTCCCATGCCGGCATGGATCCACTTAACTACCTGGGGATAGTAAGGACCAAAGTCGGTAGTGTTGTAAATCTTGGATGTCATACTGAGCCCGGCAACGCTGATCTCCACCTCGAAAGTGCAGTATTCGGGCGAGGCCCCCACCTCCACGGTATCACAATAGGTGTGGGTGCAATAATCGGCGTCTTTGATGGTCAGGCAGACCTGATAAAGGCCTTCTTCTGAAAAAGTATGCTGCGGAGAAATTTCTTCAGCGGTCTCCCCATCGCCGAAATCCCAGGAATACATCAGTCCCAATGGCGGCATGATGAAAGGCTGCAAAAGAAAGGTATAAGGGTCGTTGGCTGGATCGCTGAGCTGCGCGTCGAAAAGGGCATTGCAGGAACTGCCGTTGCCTGTGTTGGAAACGATGAATACGCAGTTCAGGGTCACCGGCAGGCCCAAACCGCAGGAAGCTTGCCCCTGCGCGGTGTCGTAGGAGAAATAGATCAGGTCGCCCGGCGTAAGCCCGTAGGGGTTGCCGTCCAGCTCCAGCACAGGCAGGCCGGGACTGGCGATGGCCAGCTCGCAGGGATCGGCCACGTCGATGACCAGCCCGCTCAGGCCGCACTGTGCCTGAATGGCCGGCGCGGCCGGGGAAAAAAGCACAAGTGCAAATGCTAGTACCCGGCGCCATTTTTCTGTGAGCTGCCTTTTCATACGTTTTGGTTTAATTCGGATATAGAAAATTCACCTTGACAAAAATGGTGGAAACAAGACAAGAGAAAAAGAACAATTCAGTAATTTTGTCAGAATTACCATATTGTGATCTTTTATTTAATTTTATGAAAAACAATATTTTATAAATACATTACCGCCAAAATAGTGCGCCCCTTTGATGAAACAATCCAAAACGGCCTCACTGCTTGCTTCCTTTTCTCTTTCCGACCTTCACCGCTTCCGGAAATACCTGAGCGCTTCGTTGTTCAATGATAACTCCATTTTAATCAAACTGTTCGATCTGCTGGTGCAGGAGGTAATCCCTCCCGACGGCAGCATCAGCGGCAAGGAGGAATTGTGGAAGGCACTTTTCGAGAATACGCCCTATCACGACCAAACGCTGCGCCGCCTGCTTTCCGACCTGACAGGCCAAGCCCTGGATTTCCGTGCCTGGACATCTTTCCGCAACGATCCTTTCGCCCCGGTCGCAGCCCTGCTCCCCTCGTTGGCCGACCCTTCCCTGCACAAGCACTTCGAAGGGGTGGCACGGCAATTTGAACTCCTCCGCAACAAAGAGCCGGCTCAATCTCCCGGCGCTCACTACCAGCAGTTTCTCATCGAAAGAAGCCGCCACCTCCAACTCGAAGCTTCAGGAAAAAAACCCGATACCCTTGAATTCCTGGAATCAGCCGACTTCCAGCTCGATTGCTTTTATTTCTCCCAAAAGCTGAAGCACTACTGCGACGCCCTGAGCTACCAAAACACCCTTGCCCTGAAAGCTTCCCTCGAAGAAATACCAGGGCTGACGGCCTACCTGCAAAGCAGTCCCTACGCACAGGTCCCCCTCGTCAGCGCCTACCTCCTCACCCTGTCCATGCTCAGACATCCAGAACAGGAAACCTTCTTCCAGGAACTGAAATCCCTGCTCCATGCCCAGGGCGCTCATTTCGAAAAAAAAGAGCGCCACAATCTCTTCATCCACCTGATGAACTACTGCATCGACACCAAGATCAACACCGGCAGGACGGATTATTTCGCCGAGTTGTTCGACCTGTACAAGGTGGCGCTCGACAAGGAGATCATCCTGGATGAGGGGGTGATGGATCCTTTCCACTTCAAAAATATCATCACCGTAGGGCTGAGGGTGAATGCTTTCGAGTGGACCGAGCAGTTCATCCGCGACTATACGCCGGCCCTGCCGCTTTCCCAGCAGGCCAACGCCCTGACCTACAACCTGGCCAAGGTCTTTTTCCAGCAGGAACAATACCAAAAGGTGATCGGACAATTGCGCGAGGTGGAGTATCAGGACCTCGTCTACGCCCTGGGCGCCAAGCTGATGCTGCTGAAAACCTACTTCGAACTGGGCGAGTTCCTGGCCCTCGACTCTCTGTCAGACAGCTTCCGCATTTTTCTGCAAAGGCACAAACGCATCTCCCGCGAGGTCAAACAGCAATACCTCAACGTCATCCGCTTCGTGAAAAAACTCTCCAACGTCGCGCCGGGCGATAAAAAGGCCATCGAAAAAATCCGCCTCCAGGTAGACCAATGCAAAGCCCTGGCGGATAAGGGGTGGATTTTGGAAAAAATAATAGAATTGACCTGAAAAGGAAAAACGTTTATCGTCGATCGTTTATCGTTTACGTAAACGATCGACGATAAACGTTTTAACGCTACATATGCAAGGCCCTGTTCCCCGTCGCCGCCAGCGCCGCTTCCCTGACCGCCTCGGTGTAGGTCGGGTGCGCGTGGCTCATGCGGGCGACGTCTTCGGCTGAGCCCCGGTATTCCATTACGGCGACGCCTTCGGCGATGATGTCGGCGGCGCGGGGGCCGACGATGTGCATGCCGAGCAATTCGTCCGTATCCTTATGGGCCAGTATCTTGACCATGCCGTCGGTGTCGGTGCTCGCGCGGGCGCGGCCGAGGGCCTTGAAGGGGAATTTACCCACTTTGTAAGGCACACCCGCCTCCTTGAGCTGCTCTTCCGTCTGCCCTACTCCTGCCACCTCCGGCCAGGTATAGACCACGCCGGGGATGAGGTTGTAGTTGATATGGGGTTTCTGCCCGGCCATGTATTCGGCCACCAGCACGCCTTCCTCTTCCGCCTTGTGCGCCAGCATGGCGCCGCGGATGACGTCGCCGATGGCGAAAATACCCGGCACGTTTGTCTGCAGGTGCTCGTCTACCTCGATGCGGCCTTTGTCGTCAAGCTTCACGCCTGCTTTTTCCAGCCCCAGGTTGTCGGTATAGGGCCTGCGGCCGATGGCCACCAGGCAGTAGTCGGCCTCCAGGGTGAAGGTCTTGTCGCCTGCCCGGGACTCCACCTCCACCTTCACGCCTTTCCGGGTGGCTTTGACGGTGTTGACCTTGTGGGAAAGGTGAAACTGCATGTTCAGCTTTTTCAGGGCGCGCTGCAGTTCCTTGCTGCAATCGCCGTCCATTCCGGGGATGATGCGGTCGAGGAATTCCACCACTTCGATCTCCGTGCCCAGGCGGGCGTAGACGGAGCCCAGTTCCAGCCCTATCACGCCCGCGCCGATGATGACCATGCGCTTGGGCACTTCCTGGATTTCCAGCGCCTCGGTGGAGGTGATGACTCGCTGTTTATCGTAGTTAAAAGCCGGTGGCACGATGGGTTTGGAGCCGGTGGCGATGATCACCTTGTCTGTTTCTACTTTCTCCGCGCTCCCGTCGGCCTTTGCCACACTGATGGTATGTGCATCCAGAAATGAGCCGTGGCCGTGGAAGACGTCTATCTTGTTTTTCTTCATCAGAAAATCCAGCCCCTTGACCGTTTGGTCGACGACCTCGCGTTTCCGCTTGATCATCTGGGGCATGTTCACTTTGAGATCCTGCAGCTCGATGCCGTGCAGGGCGAATTTCTCCTTGGCGTTGTGGTAGTGCTCCGAAGAATCGAGCAGTGCCTTGGAGGGGATGCACCCCACGTTGAGGCAGGTGCCGCCCAGGGAGTTATATCGTTCGATGATGGCTGTCTTCATGCCCAACTGGGCGCACCGGATCGCGGCCACATAACCGCCGGGGCCGGATCCGATGACCGTAACGTCGTATTTCATGTTTACTCTTTTTTCTGATTATCGCTTCCTTTCTTGTTCGGTCCGCCGCCTTTGCGACGGTTTTTACCGCGGCCTTTGCCACCGCCTCCGCCCTGCTGAGGGGGGCCCTGCGATTGCGGGGGCCGCTGTTGTCCCTGAGGCGGCCGCTGAGGCTTTTGCTGTTGTTGGCCTGTCTGTTGCTGCGGCTGATCTCCGCCTTTCCTGCGCTTTTTCTTCTTTTTCTTGCGCTGTTCGGCGGGCAGTTCGAGCACGTCGTTGACGCTTTCGAAGTCGACGTCCTCGTCCTCTTCTTCTTCCGGCCGTGCAGGCAGGAGCACCTGGAGGTCGACCAGGTTGGGCGGGTATTCGCCGCGCTTGTTCATGGCTTTGATCTCCCTGACCTTTTGCGGCGCCAGGGCGAAGAGTTTGCCCTTGGCACCGTCCTGGTCGAGTGCGTAATACATCAGCTGGCGGAAAATATCCGTTTTGACGAGAATGGCGTCTCCTTCCTTGGTTTTCAGCTTGTCGGCATTGGTGGGGAAGAGGTCGGCCGCCTCCATGTAGAGGTCGAGTTCGTAGTTGAGACAGCATTTTAGTCGCCCGCACTGGCCGGAGAGTTTGGCCTGGTTAATGGCCAGGTTCTGGTAGCGCGCGGCTGCTGTGGAGACGGATTTGAAGTCAGTCAGCCAGGTGGAGCAGCACAGTTCGCGGCCGCAGGAGCCCAGGCCGCCGATGCGGGCCGACTCCTGGCGGGCGCCGATCTGGCGCATTTCGATTTTGACCCTGAACTCCCGGGCGAAATGCCGGATCAGTTCGCGGAAATCGACGCGGCCGTCGGCGGTGTAGTAGAAGGTAGCCTTGCGTTTGTCGCCCTGGAACTCCACATCGCCGATCTTCATGTCGAGGCCCAGTGTGCGGGAGATGACCCTGGCCTTGACCATGGTGGGTTGCTCCAGTTCGCGGGCTTCGGCCAGCTTTTCGAGGTCGCGCGCGTTGGCTACGCGCAGCACCGTGTGGAGCACGGAGTCTTCGTTGACCTTTTTGCGCTTGAGTTGGAGGCGCACCAGTTCTCCCGACAGGGAAACGCGGCCCACGTCGTAGCCGCTACTGGTTTCCACCACGACAAAGTCGCCCGTTAGCGCTTTTGCCGCGGGAGGGTTGCGGTAAAAAGCCTTTCTGGCGCCGTTTTTAAAGCTGACTTCGACGATATCGTAGGGCTCGGCGTCCCAAAGGTCCAAAGCCGACACCCAGTCATAGGTGTTGAGGCGGTTGCAGCCACAGGTTCCGCAGGTTCCGCTGCTGCGGCAGCCGGCGGTCGGGCCGTTTTCTTTATGAATCGTACATCCTGCACATCCCATATACTTAAGCTTGTTTCATGTAGCGATGCATCCGGATACTTGAATCGAGGAGCATCACCTTTTGATTTGCGTTTCGTTCTATAAAAAAAATACAATCGTTGAGGAGTTTAACGATTGGTTCGATTTGTTCGTATGACAAGACGGCGCTCATTTTTTTTGCCGTGTCCAGTTCGTCGGGACGAAGGCGGACGGCCTGGGCGCCTGCCAGTTTGAGGGCCAGGAATTCGCGGAAAAAATGAAGCCCATAGCGAAAGAAGTGCTTTTGACTCTCCCTGCCCAGCCTGGCGAATTCCTCTACCCAGGGCACCAGTGCAGCGCCATTTCCCCGGTAGCATTGCCGCAGCCAGTCGAGGAACCGCGCCGCATGGTCGTTTTCCATTTCGACGGAGAGGGCGAGGGCTTCGGCGAAATTGCCGTTGGCCAGTTGGGAAATGGCCTGGGCTTTGGCCGGTTCGACGCCCTTGCTTTCCAGGCCCGCCTGCACCGCTTCATCGGTGAGGGGCGGGAAGAATACCAACTGGCAGCGGGATAGAATGGTGTTGAGGATCAAGTCCTGGTTTTCGGCCACCAGGATGAAAATAGTCTGGTCGGGCGGCTCCTCGATCATTTTGAGCAGGCGGTTGCCTTCCTTGCCCAGGTATTCGGGCAGCCACATGAGCAGGATCTTGTATTCCGCTTCAAAGGTTTTGAGACTGAGTTTCCGCACGATCTGGACGCATTCGTCCTTGGTGATATTGCCCTGCTGGTTTTCGGAGCCGATGCGCTGCAGCCATTGGTTGACGCTCAGGTAGGGGTTTTGCCCCAGGGCTTCCCGCCAGGGGGTGAGGAAGAGTTCGCTGGTGGCGTTGGTTCCAACGGTGGGAAAGGAGAAGTGCCAGTCGGGGTGCACAAAGCGCTCGGCTTTCAGGCAATTGGCGCATTGCCCGCAGGGCTCTTCGCTGCCGCGGTCGCTGCAGAGGATATACTGCGACATGGCCAGGGCGGCGGGAAGCGCGCCGCTGCCCTCCGGCCCGAGGAACAACAGGGCATGGGGCAGGCGGCCCGACTGCACCATTTGGCGCAATTGGTTCTTGATGGTATCCTGGCCGATGACGGACGAAAATTGCATATCCGGTTGCTAAAAGCAACTTCCATTTCCGGTTTGGAGAGAAAAGGAAGGCAAGGACGATCGAAATCGGGGGAATGATGCGATCACAGGATAATCGCTGAAGGGCTTACCGCCTTGAAACGCTTTATGTTCTTTATGTGCCGCACTGTGTATTATTTTCCCCCCTGAAATCGGCGCCCCATCCTTTAACACACTGATCCTCAAACACGTCGATGGAACTCGCTTACCTATTTCAGGTATTGTCAGGGTTAAAAATAGCAATTTTTTTTGTATCCTTTCATGGTTACAAAAGAAGCCTGCATTCAACCATATGACAAAATGGATTGTTGGACTTGTGCAAAATGAATCGTATGCGCGTAGCCGTTTTCCGAAAAGCCCATTTCAACGCAGCTCACCGGTTGTACAATCCGGCCTGGAGCGATGAGAAGAACCAGGAGGTCTTTGGTCTGTGCAACAATCCAAACTTCCACGGGCACAACTATGAGATTGAGGTGAAGGTTACCGGCGAGGTCGACCCGGAAACCGGCTACCTGATCGACATCAAGATACTGAAGGATCTCATCTACGAGTAGGTGGAGAAGCGGTTCGACCACAAGAACCTCAATCTCGACACCGAGGAATTCCGAAAACTCAACCCTACGGCTGAGCACATTTGTTATGTAATCTGGAATATTCTTCGCTCGCACCTCGACGAACGGTACGGACTGTCTGTGCGCCTGTACGAAACGCCCCGCAATTACGTGGAGTATCCGGCATAAAAAACGCGAAGCCCCTCCGCACATGGCGGAGGGGCTTCATGTTTCCACCGGTTCAGGCGGGGTTTACGGCCGCAGGCTGCGTTTGCTGATGCGCAAGGTGCGCAGCACTTTGCCGTCATATCCGATCAGACCAGCGAGATACATACCGTCGGGCAGGTCTGCGATATAGTATTTCTTTCCTTCCGCTGCTTCGAAGGTGCGCACGGTGCGGCCAACCACGTTGTAGAGCATAATCTTGCCCACGCCCTGGGAGCTGGTCAGCGCGAAGTAGTCAGTAGAAGGGTTGGGGAAAATGCGAACTTGCTGGATGGAGACTTCATCCGTGGAGCTCGGGCCGGAGACCGTCACTTCATAAACGCCCGTGGTAATCACCGTATTCGGATCGCTGATGAGCGAGAGGCGGATTTCCGCTTTGACGGTACCTGCGACGGTGCGCGGCAGGATGTGGAGGTCCAGCAGGCCTTCTTCGCCGGCGGCGAGGATGACCGGTTCTTCGATTTGGTTGGCCGGATCCCAGTTAGTGATGGTATTGGTACTGTAGCATGCGTTTTTGTCGCACACGCGGAAATCCCACTGTTCGGGTGCTTCGAGCACGACCAGTTCCCAACGGACGGAGAGGGGGTCGGTACCCGTATTGACCATTTCGCCATGGGCGATAGGTTCTGCCCAATTGTCGGTCAGGTCCACGTCTTCGATCGTGCCAATCCAGGGATTGGGGTCAATGCTCAACTGCGCGAGGGCGAGGTTGAGGGTGGATAGGAAAAGGGAAAAAACAAGTAGAGTATGTTTCATAAGATGGCTTTGCTAGATAAAATAGATTTACAAATTTATGCGTTAAAAGCGGTTTTCCAAAAACCTTTACTGCTAACAACAGACAAATTGGGGCTTTTTCCCGGGACAATCAACCTATTAACAAAAATTTATGACTTTGGCCCCCCTGGAACCTGATGAACGAACCTTTTTTACAGACAAACAGCACGGAAAAAGGTTGCAAAAAAATACCCGCACCAGAAGGCTGGCGCGGGTATTTTCACCAATAGTGGAAGGAATGATTAGTGTTGAACCACTACCTTTTTGGTGATCTGGCCATCGTTCATGGTCAGTTGCACCTGATACAAGCCGGAAGGCAGATTGCGAACATCGATCGGGAAAACCAATTCGCCGGACTGTACGCCGTAGTCGCGGAAGGCGACTTCTGCACCTGCCATGTTGATGACGCGCACGGTCACCTGGCTGGCTGCTTCGAGATTGATTTTCACGGAAGCGAAATCGGATACCGGGTTGGGGAAGATATCAACAGATTGCTGGCTGATGACTTCCTCTGCATCCAGCACTGCATTGAGCAGTTCTTCCCAGGACTGTGAATTGGCGTTGACAATCTCGTCATCCGGTCCGAGCAGCATGGTTACAGCGATGAGGTTTTCGATGTTGTAAGCTGCGGGGATATTCACTGCATCGAAGGAGAAAGCAACGAATTCATCTGCGCTTACGCTGGCAGGAACGCTGCCTGCTGCGCCGTAGAACCCGCCGACAAGGGTACGGCCGACGTGATCGTATACCATTTGCGATGCGGGAACCGGGTCGGGCAGGTTTTCATAACCACCCATCGGGCCATTAGCACCACCCGAATAGTAGTTGACCTGGTTGTATCCGGAGCCAGTGCCCGTAACGCCGTCTTCCACCAACACTACTGCCAGGCGATAATCACCGCTTACGCTGGTTTGGAAGTGCGCCTCAGCAGTAATGCTCAGATCGCGCGTAACCGGGTCGAAAGTGCCGGCGCTCTGCACCAAAGCGGCAGGAGCTTCCGCGATGCGGGGGAAGAAGCGGTCTTCGATATCTTGTACCGTGCCAAAGCCGAAGGTCTCCTCGCGCATGATCACCATATTCGGGAATGCGGAAATACCCAGAAGGTCATCGTAGGTGGCGTTGGTCATCGGGTCGCCGTTATGTACGGCTATCGGAATGAAAAAGCCTTCATATTCATCGGCCATGTAGTCCATGAAAATGGTACCGCGGGGGCACCAGCCACACCAGGTACCTGTGCCTTCCTCAACTACCACCTTCTTACCCGGTGCGGGCGTATAGCCGACCAGCGTATGCTCCAGCGAGTTGTCATCCGGATTTTCGTCTGCGCCTGCGTTCGGTTCCGACAAGGTAACCGTGATGACGTTGTCTCCCTGAGCAGTGGTGGCTTGGGAAGAATGGACGAAATCATAGGTGCCGAGAGTCGGAATGTTCAAACCATTCAGCACATCTTCGTATTCGTTCGTGCCATCCGACCAGGAAATTTTCACGCTGCTGATCGGGGTAGTACCATTGTTCTTGATGGTACCTGCAACCGTGGCAGTCATACCCGTCAAAGCGGCATTCCGGATGTTAAGGGAAGACAGCTTAACGTCGAGAGCAGGCGCTTCCTCGATCCTTACATCGTCCACGCCGTAACCGTAGTTCCAACCATTGCCATCGGCATAGTCAAAAGCCAGTTTGATGGTTTCACCAGCATAATCGGAAAGAAGAATGCCAGCGGATTGCCAGGAACCGGCGCCTCCCAGATCTAATTCCAGCGTCCAGGTTGCACCACCGTCTTTCGAAACAAAAAGTCTGGCTTTTTCATCCGTGCCCTGATAATCGCCATTAATGAAATAGGCATCAAAGGTCAACAGAGGAGCAGTAGCGGTAGACAGATCGATATCAGCGCTGATCAGCCTGCCGGTGCCGTTACCCGAGGATCCGAGGGCATCGTCGTTGACTGCCATGAAAGAAGTGTGGGCGGGAAAAGTGAAATACTGGCTTGAAAGGTTGCTTGCGTTGCCGTGTTTCCATTGGTTTTCTGCCGTCCATCCCGCAGGAATACCTGCCTCAAAATTTTCTGAAAGATAGGTCTGGGCTGAAATTGCTCCCACCATGCTTATGGCGAGGAAAAGGGTAAACAATTTTTTCATAGAAGTAAATGTTGGTTAAAAGTTCAAACTACTATTTCTGGCTTCAAGCAAATATTTTGCCAGAAATCAAAGGTAGCAAATCATTTTCATTCCCTGTTTGTCTTTAAGATTTCTTTAATTTGTCAAATTCTGACATTTCAGCGACTTTTACACATGCGTATCGTCATCCTCGGCAACGGCATCGCCGGCATCACGGCGGCCAGACATATCCGGAAAGGCTGCGACCACGAAATCATCGTCGTCTCCGCCGAATCCGACTTCTTCTTCTCCCGCACCGCACTTATGTACGTGTACATGGGACACATGCGCCTGCAGGACATCAAACCTTACGAAGACTGGTTCTGGGATAAAAACCGTATCCAGCGGGTCAACGGCCTGGTCACCAATATCGACTACGCCTCGAAAACGCTCTTCTTCAACGACGATACTACCCTCGCCTACGACAAGCTCATCCTGGCTACCGGCTCCAAACCCATCAAGGCAGGTTGGCCGGGGCAAGACCTCGACGGCGTACACGGCCTCTATTCCCTGCAAGACCTCGAAGCCATGGAGCGCCACAGCGAAGGACTCAAACATGCCGTCATCGTAGGCGGCGGGCTCATCGGCATCGAAATGGCGGAAATGTTCTGCTCCCGAAATATCCCCGTCACCTTCCTCGTGCGCGAAAGCAGCTACTGGAACAACGTCCTCCCCCCCGAAGAATCGGCCATGGTTACCCGCCACATCCTCGAACACGGCGTCGACCTGCGCCTCGACACCGAGCTCAAGGAGATCTGGGGCGACCGCACCGGCAAGCTCAAGCTCATCGTCACCAATAAAAGCGAAAAGATCGAATGCGGCTACGTAGGCCTCACCATCGGCGTGCGCCCCAACATCGACTTCCTCCACTTCACCCCCATCGAATACGACAAGGGCATCCTCGTCAACGACTTCCTCGAAACCAGCATGCCCGACGTCTGGGCCGCCGGCGATTGCGCCCAGCTCCGCAACCCCCAACCTGGCCGGCGCCCCACCGAAGCCCTCTGGTACACCGCCCGCGCCATGGGAGAAATAGTCGCACAGAATGTACTCGCATCCATTTCTTCACCCTTCACCCTTCACCCTTCACCCTACCAGCCAACCCTCTGGTTCAACTCCGCCAAATTCTTCGACATCGAATACCAGGTCTACGGCGATATCCGGCCTGGCCTGCCCGGCGACCAGGCCACCCTTTACTGGGAGCACCCCAAGGGAAAGAAGAGCATCCGGATCAACTACGACAAAATGCATGGCCATGTGCTGGGCTTCAACCTCATGGGCATCCGCTACCGGCAGGAGGTCTGCGAAAAATGGATACGGGAAAAAGTCCATATCGAAGAGGTGTTGCCCCAACTCCGCCTGGCCAACTTCGACCCCGAATTCTCCCGGGAATACGAAGGCCGGCTCATCGCACTGTACAACCAACAAAACGGAACCAACCTGTCGCTGCGCGCCAAACGCGGACTGACCAAATTTTTCTGACATGCGCATCCTCCAACTTTTCGGAACAGGTCTTTTCATCATCGCCCTGCTGTTGTTTACGGCCGTCCTCTTCATCGACGAATACAAAATGGACGCCGACACGCTTCCTCTGGAGGGAAATCCCCAAAAGGAAGCCATCCTTCAAGCATTAAAAGACTCGGGGCTTTCCTCCCTGGAAGCGCCTTCCAGCTTTTCTTTTACCGCCCAGCTGAAAACATCGCTCGGCATCGCAAGAGCGGGAGGACTGCAAATGAGCGATTGGGAGGTGAAGAATTTCCTGCTCACCGCTGCGCGGCACTCTCATTTGGGAGAAGTGAAGAACAACCCATGGCTCTTTCTGGGCCTGACCCTGGGCCTGGGCGTCCTGGGCGGCCTGTTGTACATCATCCCCCTTTTCCGCGAAATTCCCGGCATCCGGAATAACGGCATTTTCAATAGCCCCCTCACCGGCCGGGGCTGGCTGGGCATCCTGCTCGGGCTCTACCTGATTGGTTTTTACGTGCTGCTCTACTGGTTCCCCCACCACCTCAGCGGCTGGATGGTCATGACCGATCCGCTTAGCAGGGCGCTGAGCGGGCAAGAAGCCAGCCAATGGTTTGTCTACGGCTTGCTCTACACCGTGGCCGTGCTGGTCATGGGCCTCCGCATGATCGCCAAGTACCGCCATAACCGCTACCACCTGATCCGCACCGGCTCGGTGATGTTCTTCCAGACAGCTTTCGCCTTCCTGATCCCCGAAATACTCGTGCGACTCAACCAGCCTTACTACGATTTCAAAAACATCTGGCCGCTCAATTACACCTTCTTTTTCGACTGGAACCTCAACAACCTGCTGCAAAGCGGGGGCCTGGGCATCTTCATGCTGGTCTGGGGCATCATCCTGGCCCTCATCGCCGTGCCGGTGCTGACGTATTTCTTCGGCAAGCGCTGGTATTGCTCCTGGGTCTGCGGCTGCGGCGGACTGGCGGAGACCTTCGGCGATCCCTTCCGCCAACTCTCCGACAAGCGCCTGGTCGCCTGGAAAGTGGAGCGCTGGATGGTGCACGGGGTGCTGGTTTTCGCGGTACTCATGACAGCCCTGGTGCTGTACACCTATTTCTCCGGACAATCCCAGATCCTGTTTTTAAATAGCTACGACGTGCGCTCCTGGTACGGTTTCCTCATCGGCTCGGCCTTCGCCGGGGTGGTGGGTACCGGGTTTTACCCCTTCATGGGCAACCGCGTTTGGTGCCGCTTCGGCTGCCCCCTCGCCGCCTACCTGGGCATCGTGCAGCGCTTCAAATCGCGCTACCGCATCACCACCAACGGCGGCCAATGCATCTCCTGCGGCAACTGCTCCACCTACTGCGAAATGGGTATCGACGTACGCGCCTACGCCCAGCGCGGCGAAGACGTCGTGCGCGCTTCCTGCGTGGGGTGCGGGGTATGTGCGGCGGTGTGTCCGAGGGGGGTGTTGAGGTTGGAAAACTAACCCTATAAACTTATCAACTAAAGTCAATCTCGGTATTATCCCCGATATTCAAACTCTGTCTGAGCCCGGTGATGGAGGTATCATTCCCGATGACGGAGGCTTGCAGCACGGCTTCGCGGATGGAGGCGTAGTTTCCGATGATGGAGTTTTTGACGATGGCCGACTCGATGACGGCATTGTTGCCGATGGTGACGTGTGGGCCGATGATGGAGTGGCGGAGCTGGCAGTTTTTGCCTATGCTGACGGGAGGAATTATGATAGAATTGTCGAATTCAGGCAGGTTGGAGGAGGCGTAGCCTTCGCGTTCGAGCAGCAGGGCGTTGGTTTCGAGCAAGATTTCCTTTTTCCCGCAGTCGAACCAGTTGTCGACCTTGACGGTGCAGAAGGGGATGCCGCGTTCCAGCATGCGCATCAGGCCGTCGGTGAGGGGGAACTCCCCTTCGGTGCGGAGGTTGTTGCGGATGTTGTAGTCGAGCCCTTCGACCAATGCTTTGGGCTCCTTGATCTTGTAGAACCCCACCAGGGCCATGTCGGAAAGGGGGATGCTGGGCTTTTCGACAAAGCGCTTGACTGCACCGTCGGGGTGGAACTCCACCAGTCCGAAGTCTCTGGGGTTTTTGACCTTTTGAATCGCCACGCAGGATTGGGGGGAGCGGATGATCAGGTCGAAATCGACGTCGAGGATGGTATCGCCAAAAAAGATGATGATCTCGTCTGAATCGAGGAAAAACTCGCGGGCTGTCCAGATAGCGTGCCCTGAGCCTTCGCGGTGATCTTGCTGGACAAAGACCTTTTGGATGCCGAGATAGGTCTCCTCCACAAAATCGCGGATCTTCTCCCCCAGGTAGCCGATGATGAAGACAAAGTCTTGCACCCCCATATCTACCAGTTTGTCGATGATATAGGAAATGATGGGTTTCCCGGCCACCGGTATGAGCGGTTTTGGCTGGGTGTAAGTGAGGGGACGCAGATTGGTGCCTGCTCCGGCAACCGGTATGATGGCCTTCATCATGGGCGATGGGGGGTTGAAAGGAGCAGAAAGATAGGGAGAAAAGTGAAGGGTGAAGGGTGAAGGGTGAAGAGATTTTTTTCACCCTTCACTCTTCACCCTTCACGCACTAGGCATTTTCCAGCGCTGCGGCGCCGCCCACGATCTCGGAAAGCTCCTTGGTGATGGCTTCCTGGCGGGCTTTGTTGTAGCTGATGCGAAGTTCGCGCATGATCTCGTCGGCGTTGTTGGTGGCGTTGTCCATGGAGGTCATGCGGGCGCCGTGTTCGGAGGCGTGGGTATCGAGGACGAATTTCTGGAACGTGTTGTGCAGGATACTCGGGATGAGGTTGAGCAACAGTTCTGTCTTATCGGGTTCGAAGATATAGTCCGAACGGCGGCCATTTTTGCCCTCTTCTTTTTCGAGTGGCGGAACGGGGAGAAACTGTTCGCTGATTGGGTACTGCACTGCCGCGTTGCGGAAGTGGCCATAGGCCACATCAACTGCGTCGTATTCCTTATGCTCGAAAGCGTCCATGAGCCGTTGTGAAACGGCGGAGATATTCTCGTAGGTCAGGTGGTCGAAGAGGTGCACGTGGTCGCTGACGATGTTGCAGTCGGCGTAGCGTTTGCGGAAGAAGTCGTAGCCTTTTTTGCCGATGCAGAGGATAGTCAGCCGCTTGTTTTTGCGCACATCGGCGTATTTCTCGTCGATGGTTTTGACGGCGGCCTTGATCACGTTGGTGTTGAAGGCGCCGCAGAGGCCGCGGTTGGAGGTCACGACGACCATGCAGGCGTTGTGCACTTCCCTGACTTTGCCGAAAGACACGTCCACATCGCCGTCCATGTTGGAGAGGATGTTGCGGAGCATGTCGTTCAGCTTATTGGCATAGGGGCGCATATCCTGGATGGCCTGCTGGGCCTTCCGGAGTTTGGCAGCAGAGACCATTTTCATGGCCTTGGTGATCTGCTGGGTGTTTTGCACCGATTTGATGCGCTCCCGTACTTCTTTTAACCTTCCTGACATAGTGCTTGCTTTGAGTCAGATTTATTTATACTGGGCAGCCAGTTCCTTGGCCAGCGCTTCCACTTTGGCGAGCGATTCGTCGGTCAGCTTGCCGGCTTTGAATTCGGCGAGCACATCGGGGTGGCGCTGTTCCATCGTGGTGAGGTACACCATTTCGAAGGAGTGGATCTTGTCGACCGGCACGTCGCGCAGCAGGCCTTTGGTACCGAGGTAGATGATGGCTACCTGTTTTTCCACGGGTACCGGCGAGTACTGGGGCTGTTTCAGAATTTCCACGTTGCGCTTGCCCTTTTCCAGGACGGCCATGGTAGCGGCGTCGAGGTCGGAGCCGAATTTGGAGAAGGCCTCGAGTTCGCGGTACTGAGCCTGGTCGAGTTTGAGGGTACCGGCGACTTTCTTCATCGACTTGATCTGGGCCGAACCACCTACGCGGCTCACGGAGATACCCACGTTGATAGCGGGGCGGATACCGGCGTTGAACAGGTTGGATTCGAGGAAGATCTGACCGTCGGTAATAGAGATCACGTTGGTCGGGATATAGGCGGAAACGTCGCCGGCCTGAGTCTCGATGATGGGCAGGGCCGTCAGCGAGCCGCCGCCTTTTACGAGGGGCTGGCCTTTGTCGTCTTTTGCGTTCTTGAGGCTCTCCGGCAGGTCGTTCATGTTGCGGGCGATGTCGTCGTTGGCGATGACCTTGGCCGCGCGCTCGAGCAAGCGGGAGTGGAGGTAGAACACGTCGCCAGGGTAAGCTTCGCGGCCTGGCGGGCGGCGCAGCAGCAGGGATACCTCGCGGTAAGCGACGGCCTGTTTCGACAAATCATCGTATACGATCAATGCCGGGCGTCCGGTGTCGCGGAAGAATTCGCCGATGCAGGCGCCGGCGAAGGGAGCGAAGAACTGGAGCGGAGCGGGATCCGAAGCGGAAGCCGACACGATGATGGTGTAATCCATGGCGCCGTGCTCTTCGAGCGTGCGGGCTACGTTGGCGACAGTAGAGGCTTTCTGGCCGGAAGCCACGTAGATGCAGAAAACCGGTTCGCCGCGTTCGAAGAATTCGCGCTGGTTGATGATGGTATCGATAGCGATAGCCGACTTACCAGTCTGGCGGTCGCCGATGATCAATTCGCGCTGGCCGCGGCCGATGGGGATCATGGCGTCGATAGCCTTGATACCGGTCTGCAGCGGTTCGCTCACCGGCTGGCGGTAGATCACACCGGGGGCTTTGCGCTCCAGCGGCATGGTGTACTTCTTGCCGGCGATCTCGCCTTTGCCGTCGATCGGCTGGCCGAGCGGGTTGACTACGCGGCCCACATAGCCTTCGCCGACTTCGATGGAGGCGATGCGGCCGGTACTGGTCACTTTGGAACCTTCCTTGATGCCGTCGCCGGGGCCCATCAATACGACGCCAACGTTGTCTTCTTCCAGGTTGAGAACGATGGCCTGCACGCCTGTTTCGAATTCGACCAGTTCACCGGCCTTGGCGTTGTTCAGTCCATAGATACGGGCGATACCGTCGCCCACTTGCAGTACGGTGCCTACGGATTCCAGTTCGGTGGCGGTGGAAAGGCCGGAGAGTTGCTGCTTGAGTATCGCTGATATTTCATCGGGTTTAACGTCAACCATGATCGCGCGATTTATTGTTTTTTAGAATTTGATTCAGAATCTTGAAGTCCATCTATTTCAAGATGGCTCCATTTAACGAGCAATGATTTTGGAGATGTAGAGGTTGTCGCGAAAGGAATTCTTGAAAGCCTCCAGCTTTCTAGACGCGCTGGCGTCGTAGAGTTTGTCGGCAAATTCAATGACGAACCCCGCTACAAGAGAGGGGTCGGTATTGGCCTCCATTTCCAGTTCGCCTTCGACCACGCCGTCTGCCAGCAGTTTTTTGCGGATAGCCTCTACCATGTCCTGGCTGATGGGTTCGGGCGTGGTGATCCGTACGGTAGAAATATGCTTGTAAGCCCGGTATTGGGTGCGAAACTCCCTGGCTATTTCCGGCAGGTATCCTTCGCGACCTTTGGTTACGAGGATATTCAGGAAAGCCATGGTCATTTCATCGAATTTACCGCCGAAAAGCAGCTCAAATACCTTGCGCTTCTTGTCGGACTTGACGATCGGGCTTTTGAGCAGCAGGTAGAAGTCGCGGTTCTTCAGCGTTTCGCCGAAGGCCTCGAAATCATCTTTCACGCGTTCGAGCCGCTGTTTTTCAATAGCGAGGTCGATGAGCGATTTGGCGTATCTGGATACTATCCGTGCAACTGACATAATTCCGGGTCGTTTAGTTGAGCTTCATCCCGTCTACCAGGTCCTTGACGTATTGCTCGTGTTCGGCCTTGTTCTTGAGTTCGCGTTCGAGGATTTTCTCGGCGATGTCGACAGCGATGTTGCCCACCTGGTTTTTCAGGTCGATGATGGCCGCCATGCGCATGTTTTCGATTTCTGCCTTGGCGTTCACCACGATGCGGTGTGCTTCTTCTTTCGCCTTGTCGCGGGCCTCGGCGATGATGGTGTCTTTCGCCACCTTCGCTTCGTGCAGGATCTTGGCGCGTTCTTCCTGGGCCTGGGCCAGGAGGTCTTCATTTTTCGCCTGGAGCTGCGCCATCTCCTCGCGCGCCCGCTTGGCGGAGTCGAGGGAGTTCTGGATATCCAGCTCGCGTTCCTTCAGGGCGTTGGCGATCGGTTTGAACGCGAAACGGCTCATCAGGAACCAGAACAGGGCAAAGATGAGGGTAGTCCAGAATACGGTACCCGGATCAGGGCGAATGACCGTAAATTCGGCTAAGAAGATCAAATTGCTCATCATGAATATGCAATATTGAATGTGAATGCTTTTTTGAGTGAACTGCTCCGGCGACCAACCGTCGCCGGGAGCAGTCCTTTCTTTTTCTCAGGCCACCCTGTATTACAGGATGAAGCTCAACACCATGGCGATCAGCGCGGCGCCTTCCACCAGAGCGGCGGTAAGGATCATGTTTGCGCGGATGTCGCCAACTGCTTCGGGTTGACGAGCGATAGCGTCCATTGCGCGACCACCGATTTGTCCGATGCCGATGCCGGCTGCGATTGCAGCGAGAGCGAGGCCGAGAGCGGTAATAGAACCAGTCATGTTATATATAGTTTATAAGTTTAAAAGGTTGTTGGGTTGTTGGGTTGTTAGTGGTGGTCTTCTTCGATCGCTGCGCCGATGTAGGAAGCGGTGAGCAGGGTGAACACGAAGGCCTGGATGAAAGCCACCAGCAACTCGATGGCCATGATGAACATGGTCAGCGGGATGGAAGCGGCTGCGCCGCCGAGGGAGCCGCCCAGGCTGGCGCCCGACTTGCCGAAGATGAAGATCAGCCCCACGAAGCTCAGCACCACGATGTGGCCCGCCGTAATGTTGGCGAAAAGACGAAGCATCAGGGTGAAGGGCTTGATGAAGAGGCCCAGCACTTCAACAGGCGTCAGGATCAGCTTGATCGGCGCCGGTACGCCCGGCATCCAGAAGATATGTTTCCAGTAGTTCTTGTTTCCGTTGATGTTGACCACCACGAAGGTGAACAGGGCCAGCACCAGGGTCACGCCCAGGTTGCCGGTCACGTTGGCGCTGCCCGGGAAGAAGGGGATCTGCCCGATCAGGTTGAGGCCCAGGATGAAGAAGAAGATCGACAGCAGGAAGGGCAGGTACTTGTGGTAGTGGTGCCCGATGAAAGGCTTGGCCACCTCGTCCTGAATAAAGAGAACGACCGGCTCCATGAAGCCTTGCAGGCCCTTGGGCGCCATTCCGCGGCGTGCTTTGTAAGCGTTGGCCACCGCGCGGAAGGTCAGGAATAAAACGAGGAACACCAGGAGCATCGTGAAGACGTTCTTGGTGATAGAAAAATCGTAGAAAGAAGTGATGCCGCCGCCGAAAACCCCGCCGTCGAGCGTGCTGCGGTTTTCGAGGTGGTAGCAGGCGCCGCCGTAAACGACAATCGGCACTTCCACCTCTTTGCCGTCGTGCTGCTCCATCGTGTGCGAGATGCACTCGAGCTCCACTTCGCCCATCGGGAAAGCAGGATCGGCGATCCGCTTCACCTCCCCGTGCACCAGCACATAACGGTCAATGGCTTTCTCGCCGTTGCCGTGGTGATGCGCGGCAAACTTGCTCGACATCATCATGGTCATGCCGTGATCGGGAGCGTAGAGGATGCAGGGAAGGGGAATGTAGATATCGCCCAGCACATGAAAGGCATTCGCGTCGCCAATGTGGTGGAAAGCTGAGGCCGTGGGGTTGTATTCGGGAAATTCCTCTTCCTCGTGGTGGCAACCGCAGGCAGCATGGTCGCCACCCTCCTCATGATGCGCCGTAGCGGCTTCTTCACCATGAGTGTCGTGCTCAGAATGCGCTTCCTGCCCGTAAGAGAAAGCCAGAAAGCTCAGAATCAGGCATATAGTCAGAAAAAATGGTCGCATGCGAATGCCTATTTTTGTAACGGGAAACCTCCCTTTTTCAAAAACCGCTGCAAAGGTAGCTATTCATAACAGTTTTAAAAACTTCGGCTCGTTTTTTTTCTTGCCGGCAGACAAAGCCTTTCCGGATTTTAACAGTTTGAGCATGCGCTTTTAAGACCTTGCTAACCAACTTTTTCAGCACCGCGCACGATCTTTGGGAGTGTTTTAACCCTAAATGAATCTGACATGCGAAAAACAATCCTCCTGAGCGCATTCCTGCTCGCCCTCCTGCCCTTAAGCAACGGGCAGATCCCGGCCAACACCATCATGATCGGTGGAAACAGTGGCCTTGGCATCCACAGCAACGGCTTTAACCTGAACATCAACCCCCGGGTGGGCTTCTTCGTAGCGCCCGACCTGGCGCTCGGAGCCGACGTCAACGCCTCCACCAGCCTCTATGCCGACCGGAACACTACCGACTGGAACTTCGACTACAATCTGGGGCTGTTTATGCGCTATTACCTTGCCCCCGGCAAGAAATGGCGGCCTTTCCTTCACGCTGAAATGTCGAACGTGCCCGCCATCTGGCGCTTCGACGGCGCCGTGGGCGGCGGACTGGCCTATTTTATCAACCCCAAGGTGAGCATCGAAACCCAGTTGCTCTTCCAGGTTTTCGATGTGTTCGACAGCCCCAATCTTTCGGTTTCCGGACTCAATATCGGCTTCCACGTATTCCTTCCACCGAAGGAGAAGGAGTAGTGAAAAGGCGGGTCAATCACCCGCCTTTTCTCCTTTTAAATATAAGGCCAGCCTGATCTTGTGATATGGCACCTCTCCACCCAAAGCATCGAATACAGGCTTCAGCTTCCCCGCCTCCTCCCCTTCCAGCCGCCGGGCCGCCGACACGATCCGCTCGATTTCCTGTGGCTGGATCAGGCGCTCCAACTCCACGTTTTCTCCTTTTTCCATGAAATGGACGAGGTGGTCGTAGACCCGGCTCACCGTGATTTCCCGCTGCCGGGCGATCTCCTCGGGAGTGAAACCCTTACGGAACAGATCGAAACTCTCCAGGTAGGTGGCGCCGGCCACGCTGAAGCCTTCTCCTTTTTTTTCCAGGACAAAACTCCGGATCAACTCCAGAAACTGGTTGCCGTACAGTTGCAGCTTCCGCTCGCCCACCCCGCTGACCTGGCGCAGGTCTTCATCGGTGAGGGGCTTTTTCTCGGCCATCTCCTCCAGGGTCTTGTCGGTGAAGACCACATAGGGCGGCAGGCCGTTTGCCCTGGCGATCTCCAGGCGCAGCTTCTTGAGGTCCTGGAACAGCCCATCCCGCAACTGCTCGCCCTTGGTGGGCAGCTTGGGCGCCTTGGCCTTCTTGTCGCGCAAGACCTGGGCCTGCACCAGCTCAACTTTTCTTCCCTTAAATAACACCTCCTTGCCCGCCGGGGTGAGCCGCAACTGGCCAAAGGCCTCGTGAGCCACTTCGATGAGGCCCTGGTTGAGGAATTGCTCGAAATACTGCCGCCAGTCGACGTACGAGAGCTCGCGTCCGGCGCCGTAGGTCTTGATCTTGTGGTATTCCTTGTCGAAAATCTCCTGCCTGCCCGAGCCGCGCAGGATGTCGATCACCAGGTTCATGCCGAGTTTTTCCTGCACGCGCGCGATGGCCGAAAGGGCTTTCTGCGCCAGCTCCGTGCCGTCGAAGTACTGCGGCGGGTTGCGGCAGATGTCGCAGTTGCCGCATTTATCTTTCTGGTCTTCGCCGAAATAGCTCAGCAGCATCTTGCGCCGGCAGGTCTGCCCCGTAGCGTACTGGTACATCCGCTCCAGCTTGGCCAGCTTGACCTCCGTCAGGTCGCTCTCTTCCTGCCGGATGAGGTCTTGCAGCATGCTCACGTCGGCATAGCTGTAAAAAAGCAAGGTTTCCGCCTTCACCCCGTCGCGGCCTGCCCGGCCGATCTCCTGGTAGTAGCTCTCCACGTTCTTGGGCAGGTTGTAGTGGATCACGAAGCGCACGTTCGACTTGTCGATGCCCATCCCGAAGGCCACCGTGGCGGCGATGACGGTCACCCGGTCGTTGATGAAGTCTTCCTGCGCGGCGCTGCGGTCTTTATCGCTCATGCCCGCATGGTAAAACCCGGCGTTGATGCCCCGGGAGATCAGGCCTTCAGCCACCTGCTCGGTGCTCTTGCGGCTCAGGCAATAGATGATGCCGGGTTGGCCCGGACGCTGCTTGATAAACGCCGCGATCTGCCCCATGCGGTCCTGTCCGGGCTTCACCTCCAGGCTGAGGTTGGGCCGGTCGAAAGAGGCGATGAACATCTCGGGCTCGTGCAGGTCCAGCTGCCCGGCAATGTCCAGACGCGTCAGGCGGTCGGCGGTAGCGGTCAGGGCCATGAAGGGCAAGGTGGGGAGTTCTTTTTTCAGAAATTTCAATTGGGTGTATTCCGGCCTGAAGTCGTGCCCCCAGGCCGAAATGCAATGCGCCTCGTCGATGGCGATGAGGTTGATCTTCGCCCTGCGCAGCAGGGGCAGAAACTCGCGGGAGGTCAGGCGCTCGGGCGAGACGTAGAGCAGGTCGATGGCGCCTTGGTAGAGCTCGTCTTCCACCATGCGCTGCTCGATCGGGCTCAGGGTGCTGTTGAGGTACGAAGCCCTCACCCCGTTGGCCAGGAGCCCGTCGACCTGGTCTTTCATCAGTGAAATGAGCGGGGAGACGACGATGCAGGTACCGGGCATCAAAATGGCCGGTATCTGGTAACAGATCGATTTGCCCCCGCCGGTGGGCATGAGCACGATACAGTCTTTCCCGTTAAAAACCTGTTGGATAATTTCCGCCTGGAGCGGCCGGAAGGAGTCGAAGCCAAAATACTGCTTCAGGGCCTCATGGGCTTTCACCATTTCCATACAACTACACAATTTTGGGTTTACTCCAACAAGGGGCCTTGGGTACGAAGATAAAAAAAGAAAGGGGGCGGCAGCAAGCCGCCCCCTTTCTTTTTTTTAAACCTCTAACACATCCTCCTCCAACCCCGACCAACTATGCGCCTGTGGCCCGGCCGCCTTCGTCACCTCCACCGGTATACCCGTCAGGCGGGCCATACCGGAGAGCTTCTCGATCTTGTCGGGCCCGTCGGCGGCCAGGATGTTGACGTTGACGCCGCGGGTCTTGTTGGCCACCTGCATGTGGGTGCTCTGGTGCCCCCAGCCGTGCGGCAGGGCCACCGTGCCTGGCATGAGGTCGTCGAGGAGCCAGAGGTTGACGCGCACCGCGGCCGTCTGCGAGCGCACATCGACGAGGTCCAGCTGCTCAAGGCCGAGCCTTGCGGCGTCTTCGGGGTGCATGTAGAGGTAGTTGGTCTGCCGCTCGCCGTGCACGAAGGGCTCGTAGTTGTGGGTCCAGGAGTTGTGGGTGTTGACGTGGCGCTTGGTGATGAGGCGCAGCTCGTGCTTGCGTTCGAGCTCGGCGTGGAAGTCTAGCTCCAGCTTCTGGGCCTGTTGCACCAAGGGCTCGGGCGCCAGGTGCAGCTTGCCGTCATCGGTATAGACGCGCTTGCCGAGGAAGGAATTCTCTTTGTGGTCTTCGCGCAACTTGCCGTGCTCCTGCTTGAGCAGTTTTTTGAAACCGCCCTGCCCCGTCAGGCGCATGAGCATGGAGAGCAGGAACTCCTGCGGCACGGAGGGCTGTTCGTCCTTGGGCTTGCGGGCGCTGTGGATGGCTTTCGCCATTTCGAAAAATCGCTGGGCCACCGCCGAGCCGAAGATCTTGACCCCGCATGCCCTTGCCAGGTCGATATAGATCGTGGCTTCGTCGCGTTGCTCGCCGTCGGGTTTCACGATGCGCCCGGTGGCCTGGATGTAGGGCTTGGCCTGCAGGCCGAGCATGAGCGGGAAGATGAAAGGCAGGTCCGGACGCTCCAGCGGCGAGGTGCAAGGCAGCATGTAATGCCCGACAGAGCCGGTTTCATTGGGCAGGATGTCCAATGTCACCAGCAATTCCAGATTTTGAAAAGCTTTGCGCAGCCGGTTGGAATTGGCCATCGTGATGAGCGGGTTGCCGCCGGTGACGAAGAGCGCGCGGATTTGCTTGTTGCCCGGCGTCAGGATCTCATCGGCCAGGATGCCCCCGGGGAAGGCGTCGTTGACGGAGCGCAGGTCGCCCACGCGCGAGCGGTCGGTGCGCAGCAGGATACCGTTCTTGCGGCCGAATTTCGGGAAGTCGATCACGCCCTTGCTCACCAGCGCTCCGCCCCTGCGATCGAGGTTGCCGGAGATGGCGTTGATGCACTCCTGTATCCAGAAGGCCAGCACGCCGTTGCCGCCCATGTTGACGCCGGTGGAGCAGTAGAGGGCGGCGCCTTCGGCTTTGAGGTAGACATCCACCATTTCCCGCAGCTTTTCGGCGGGGATGTGGGTCACTTCGGCGGTGCGTTCGGGCGTCCAGGGTTTGGCAAGCTCTAGCAGGGCGTCGAGACCGGACATGTATTGCTCCACCCGCTCCCGGTCGATGCCGTTGCGGCGGATGAGTTCGTTCAGAAAAGAGAGGTAGAAGAACACATCGGTGCCCGGACGAATAAATACGTGTTCGCCAGCCACCTTGGCGCTCTCGATTTTCCTGGGGTCTACGAAAAAGATGCGGGCGCCGCGGCGCTCCATTTCCTTGAGGTGGAGGCTCGGATTGGGCACTTGCAGGAAGCTCCATTTCGACACCACGGGGTTGGCGCCCACCACGATGAGGCAGTTGGTGTGGTGAAGGTCGGGAAAGGGTTGGGTAAAAGGAAAACCGTAGAGATGCTCCGCCACGGCGAATTTATTGCTGCAATCCTGCGTCGCCGAAGCGTACATGCTTTTCGAGCCGATGCCCTGCATGAAGCCCTGCGCGAAAACCGGGTGCAGCACACCAAATCCAGCCGCCGTGCCCACGTACATCGCCACCGAATCCGGGCTATAACGCTCCAGGATGTTCTTCACCTTGGCGCCGATGCCTTCCAGCGCTTCGTCCCAGCTCACTCGATCCCACTTGTCCCCCGTCCGTTTCATCGGGTAGCGCAGGCGGTCGGGCGAGTTGAAGAGGTGGTGCTGTTTCAGGCCTTTGGGGCAGGCGAAGCCGTTGGTAGCCACATGCTGCATATCCGGCTTGATGTCCACGACCTGGTTGCCGTCTAGGTGGACTTCCAGGCCGCAGAGCGATTCGCAGATACGGCAGAAGGTGTGTTGGGTGACAGTGCTCATATCCTAAATTAAAGGAGAATGACGGTCGGCCATTCTCGTGAGCAAATCTACGCATAATTTTGTCCCCAGCCGGCGGGGGTAGGGGGTGGAATTTAGTTCGAGCAAAACCCCGGCCATAGCTGTCGCAGCGTCCCCGCCTATCGGCAGGCAGGCTCTGCGACAGACGCTGCTCAAACAGGAACTGAAGACCATCTCAATTTTCTTGCGTAACTTGAAAGCAAAAGCCTCGTCCATTCTATGAATGCCCGTTTTTTCCTGCTCGCTTCCGCGCTGTTTTCCCTGCCTTTTTCATGCGCCTGTGCGCAAGGGAAATATGATAATATCTGGATCATAGGGCATGGAGGAGAAGGAATGACCTTTGATTTTTCTACTGATACCCTCGTAATATCTCCCATTGATATTGACATATATCACTATTCCGCCAACGCCAGTATCTGCGATTCAGCTGGGAATTTATTATTCTACACTAATGGAGTTTATGTGGCCGATTCGACTCATCAACCAATGGAAAATAGTCAAGTTGATTTAGGACTACTAACAGGAAACCCCAATGGGGGCGTTAATGTGTCGCAAATTGTTTTTACCCTGCCAGTCCCTGAAAACCCGGATATTTATTACCTGTTTTACAAAGCGTTATACTATTTAACCCCACAATCTTTTGGCTCGAAATTCTATTATTCCATCATTGATATGTCTTTGAACAACGGGTTGGGCGGTGTTCTTGAAAAAGATCATCTGGTAATGGAAGGGGTCTATTTGCATTGGGGGCAAATCACGGCTTGCAGGCATGCAAATGGAAGAGACTGGTGGATCCTTTTATGCGAGTCAGATTCCAATCGCTATTACCGCTATTTGTTAACTCCAGAAGGATTAGAGGAGCACGGGATTCAAGAAATTGGCATCCCTGTGCCTATTGGTGCAGGACAAGCAGTTTTTTCTCCTGATGGTACTAAATACGCAAGATTGGATTTGGTCGACTTGGAATCGGGAGGATATATTGACATCTATGATTTCGACAGATGTGAAGGTTTTTTGTCCAATCAAATTCAAATCAATTACATCGACAGCTCCGGAGCGGGGGGCTTGGCATTTTCCCCTAACTCCAAGTTTCTGTATGTTCCTTCTCAGAACCATGTTTTCCAATACGACATGGAGGCCGATGACATTCCGGCCTCTAAAGAGGTTGTAGGGGTTTACGATGGTTTCATGTCTCCATTCTGGGCGAGTTTTTTCATGGCTCAACTGGCTCCCGACGGCAAGATCTACATCAACGCCCCCAATGGAGTAGATGTAATGCACGTCATCAACAACCCGAATGAACAAGGGTTGGCCTGCGACTTTGCGCAGCACAGCATCGAACTACCTACGTACAATGCTTTTTCAATGCCCAATTACCCCTATTTCAATCTAGGGGCTTTGGAGGGCAGTCCTTGTGATACCTTGGGCACGTCGGCGGTGGCAGAAGTTCGGGGGCCCGGATTTCAGGTCCGGTTGTTTCCCAACCCGGTGGAAGAAGAATTGCATTTCCATTTCAGTCGACCGCTGGCACGGGCCGGCGTTTTGCGCATCTTCGACGCCATGGGGCGGGAAGTGATGGAAGTGGCTTTGCCCGCAGGGCAGCGTGAATGGCAGGTGCGTTTGTCGGCTCCGCCGGGGATTTATTTTTATGAAATGGAGAATGGGGTTGGGGGAAAATGCTCAGGGGAGTTGGTTAAAAAATAAGGGCCGATAGAGATAAAAAATGGTTCATTTTTTGAACTGAAACGGTTCACATTTTGTTCTAACATTAAATTTCAACTTTCCATGAAATCCATTACCATCCACAATATCGACACCGACTTGGCAAAGGCCATTGAAGCATTGGCCGCCTCAACGGGCCTGAGCCAGAATAAAGTGGTGAAGAAATTGCTCCGAAAAGCCTTGGGCATAGATGCCCCGCAAAAGCCCCGCGCCGACTTTTCCGCCTTCTGTGGAGTCTGGTCGAAGGAAGAAACTACCGAATTCGAAGAGGCCATGAAGGATTTTGAGCAGATCGATAAAGACCTTTGGGAATGAAGAAGATCGTACTCGACACCAGTGCCTACAGCCGCCTGATGCGGGGTGAAAAACGGGTGGAACAAGTCCTGAATGAAGCTGATAAGGTCTATGTCCCCATTTTTGTGATCGCCGAACTCCTGCTCGGTTTCAAAAACGGGGACCGGGAGGCGGAGAATAGAGCCATCCTGGAAAAATTCGAATCCATGCCTACCGTCGAGCGGCTTTTCCCTACCGACGAAACGATCGAGATCTTCAGCGATATTTTCACAAGTCTGAAAAAAGCAGGAAGACCCATCCCCGTCCACGACATCTGGATCGCCGCCCTGGCAATCGAGACCGGGAGTGTGATCGTGCATTATGACAAGCATTTTAAGGAAGTAGAAAAGGCCCGGCTTTGGGGAGGGGAATAGCCCCCTTCACACATCATCCAACGCCTCCTCATCCCGATTCGACAGATCGGCCCAGACGGCGTTCTCTTTCGCGAAGCGACACCAGTTGCAGTCGGACTCGCCGCAGCCGTGGTAGAAATCCTGTGCCAGGATCTTTTGGTAGGTATCGGCGATCAGCTTGCGCATGTCGTCCAGTTGATCGGCATTAAATACGATCTCCGGCTCGACGAACTCACCCTTGCTGTCGGGGTTGACGAAGCTGAGCATCGTGCTTTTCACCACGTAGGCGCCCTGCCGCGAAGCCTGGAATAAGAGCTGATAAAACGCCATTTGCCGCCAGTACAAGCTGCCCAGCGGCTCGCTGTTCGTCGGGCCGCGCCATTTTTCGCTTTTGGGCTTGCCGGTCTTGTAGTCCACCAGCCGCACGGAAGTGGCGTCGAGGTACTCCACCTTATCGATCTTCCCCTGTATGGGTACGCCGCCGAGCTCGACCTGGCGGAGGTTGAGCTCGATGCGCACTTCGGCAGGCCATTTTGGAACGTGCTGTTTGGCGTAGGCCAGCAGGTGTTGCTTTCCCAGCATCAGGCGGTGCTGATAGTCTTCCGGTGGAACAAAAGCCCGCAGGGCCTCCCATTCAGCCTCGAAAAGGGCCGGCAGGATGGCGGGGGCGGGAAAGATCTTGTCCGCACTGGCCCGCATCCGGTTGAAGTAGCCCTGGAGGGCGCGGTGCACCGCGGTGCCGTAGAGGCCGTGCACGCTTTCCAGTTGTGGCACTTTCAGGATGTATTCGTAGAAAAAGCTCAGGGGGCAGCGCAGGTAGGTGTTGAGAGCCGACACGCTGAGCTGAAAACCCTCCAGCCGCGCCTCCGCTTCTTCGCGGTCCATAGGCGGGATGGCGGGCTTTTCGCGGGTTTCCTGCAGCCAGAGGGCTTCGAGCTCGAAGACGAGGCCGGCGGGCGCCTGCTTTTCCTCGGGCGCGATGCCGCTGGCGATCAGCTCGTCGACGAACTGGGCGTGGCTTTGCTCCTTGCCCTGGTCGTTGTCGCGGCTGTATGAGATGTGCAGTCCTTTTCGCGCGCGGGTGATCGACACGTAGAAAAGTCGCCGGCGGGCCTCCAGGGCGTCTTCTTCCCCTGAAAAAGTGAGCGTGTCGGGGAAGGAGAAGCGGTAAGAATTGTGGTTGTTCCTGGGCTCCCAGAAATCGGCGACGGTGTCGAGCAGGAAGACATGGTCAAATTCCAGCCCCTTGGCGCTGTGGGCGGTGATGAGGTTGACGCCCTTTTCGATGGTGGCCGGCTCCCGCAGTTCGAGCGACAGGCTGTTGGCGTCCATTTTCCGAAGGGTCATCAAAAAGCCCTCGACGGTGAGGCGGGGGTTGCGCAGGGTTTCTTCCCGGGCGAAGGACATGAGGGTGTAGGCGGCCTGCAACAGGGTGTCGCGCTCCCGGTGGTTGAGCACGTAGGGCAAAATGCCTGCCCGGGTGAACAGGGCCTCCAGCGTAGCCGGCAGCGGCCAGTTGGGGATGCGCTGGAAAAAATCGTCCATCAGCGCCGTGCAGCGCCCGATGGCGGCGCGGTCTTCTTCGCTGCAAATGGCCAGGGCTTCGGGATCGCGCAGGATGTCACGCCAGGGGATGCGCTCGCTGCGATCTTCTTCGAGCTCTTTTTTCTGCAATTTTGACAAACGCGCCAGCCCTTCCGGACTGATGCCCCAATATGCATCGTGAAGGAGGGGAAACAGCAGGGCTTCGCCGCTGTAGGGCTGTCTTTCTTCCGCATAAAAATACTCCATCAGGCGCCGTATCTGCCGGATCAGGGTCAGGTCGAGGATGTTGACCTTGCGCCTGACCTGGTATGGAATGCCGCGCTTGCCGAGCAGGTTGCGCAAAGGCTCGCCTTGTTTGTGCTGGGGGTAAATGAAGGCGATCTCCTCCAGGGGTACGCCCGCGTCGCGCAGGGCTTCCACTTGCAGGATCAGATCGGCCAGTTCGTGGAGGGGGTTGGGATAGCTGGCCAGCACGGGCGTGACCTTCAGGCCCGCCATATTCGGATGGGCGGCGACGAGTTTCTTTTCCAGCCCCAACCCGTTCAGCACCTTGACGATGCGGTTTTCGTTTCGCTCGATGAGGAAATGAGCGGCGTCGAGGATGCCCTGGGCCGAGCGGTAGTTCTCCTCCAACACGACGACCTCCACTTCGGGGTAGGCGTGGTAGAAATCGACCAGGTTTTTTAGGCGCGCGCCCTGAAACTCGTAGATCGACTGGTCGTCGTCGCCTACGATGAAGATGTTGGGCGACTCCCAGTAGTTGAGCAGTTGCTGGAGCACGGCGTGTTGCGAGCCGTTGGTGTCCTGGTATTCATCGACCAGGAAATAGAGGTAGCGCTCCTGGTATTGGCGGAGTAGAAATGGATATTTCTCGAAAGCCTCCAGCACCCAGAGGATCATATCGTCGTAATCGTAGCGGCGGCGGTTGCGCAAGCGATCCTGAAAGGAGGGGTAGAGCTGCACCCCGGCTTTCAGCTTGGTCATGCGGTCCACTTCGGCCTGGTAGTCGGCCTCTTTCAGGTCGCCCTTTTGGTAGCGGCCCGATTTGCGTTTATAGCGGTATTCTTCCCGCTCTGGCAGGCTTTCCAGGTAGCGGTCAACTTGTTCGAGCACGTAATCGGCGGTCCAGTTCTCGCCTTTGACCCGCTCAAAGAGATCGGCCAGCTGTTTTTCGTATTGAAAGGGATTGGAGATCTGGTTTTTGAGGATGTGTCCGGGCGGCAATTCTTCGATCATTTCCCGGATGAGCTCGATGCGTTCCAGTTCGGTGACGGGCACGAGGTCCTGATGGCCGAAGAGTTCGAGGTTGTCCTGTATGACGCTGTTGCAGAAGGAGTGGAAGGTGTAGATGTTTACGCGGTGGGCTTCCGGACCGATCCATTGCAGCAGGCGTTTGCGCATGGCGCGCACGCCCGCATCGGTGAAGGTCAGGCACAGGATGCTCTCCGCCGGCGTGTCGGTTTCCAGAAGGATGCGACCCACGCGGGCGGCGAGGATATGGGTTTTGCCCGTACCTGGCCCGGCGATGACGAGCACGGGGCCGTCGATCTGATCTACGGCCCGGCGCTGCGCATCGTTCAGTTTGCCGATTTCGGCCAGAAAACCCTCGTTGTAGGTGGGGTTTCGCATGGGTCACCGTTTACTCCATGTTTTCGACCCACCCCCGACCCCTCCCTTTCAAAGGGAGGGGAGCTCTTGGCACTAAGAGAAATCGCTTTTTTCTCCATTATGACAAGGCTTGACCGCCCAGGTGGCAAATTGTCAAGCTCAAAAAGCTCCCCTCCCTGAATGAGGGAGGGGCCGGGGGTGGG
>JBAQQB010000133.1:0-26760 GCA_049306275.1 Saprospiraceae bacterium
GCCCGCCCACCCTTATTTAATAAATTTATTTTTGTTACGATGTACTTAGCGTAAAAAAAAGGGGCGGTTCATCACCGCCCCTTTTTTTATGCCGTTGCCTGGACTTCCAGGTTTTCTTCTTTTTTGAAAAACTTATTCACGACCCACCGCTGCAAGCGGTACGCCAGCCAGAACATCACCGGTACGATGACCAGGGTGAGGAAGGTGGCGAACATCAGACCGTAGATCACCGTCCAGGCCAGGGTGCCCCAAAATGCGGCGCTGTCGCCCCCCACGTACATCTGGGGGTCGAGGTCGCTCACAAAGGTGAAGAAGTTGAAGTTGAAGCCGATGGCCAGCGGGATCAGGCCCAAAACCGTGGTCACCGCCGTGAGCAACACCGGGCGCAGGCGGGTGCCGCCGCCCTGCATCACGGCGTCTTTCACCTCTTCCAGCGGCAGTTTGAACTGGCTGTCGACCTTGTATTCCTCCATTTTCCGTTTGATCAGCAACTGGGTGTAGTCAATGAGCACGATACCGTTGTTCACCGCCACGCCCGCCAGCGAGATGATCCCCACGCCGGTCATGACGATCTGGATGTCCATGCCGTTGACCACGTAACCCAGGAACACGCCAATGGTGCTGAACAGTACCTGAAGCATGATGATAAAGGGTGAGATGATTGAGTTGAATTGCGCCACGATGATCAGGAAGATGGCAAACAGAGCGATGGTGAAGGCCATGTTGAGGAAGGCCATATTCTCCGCTTGTTCTTTTTGCTCTCCCGTGAACTCATACGTGTATCCCTTCGGGAAATTGTAGTTGGCAAGGGCAGCCTTCACTTCCGCCACCACCTCGTTGGGCACGTAGCCGTCGAGCACGTTGGAGGTGATGGTGATCATCCGCTCCTGGTCCTTGCGGTTGATGGAGGTATAGGTGGAGGAATAGCTGATATCCGCCACCGCCGAGATCGGCACCTGGCTGATCTGCCCGTTGGAGGGGCTGCGGAAGGTGATGCTCTGGTTGAGCACGTCGTCGATATTATACCGGCTCTCCTCGTCCATCCGGATCATGATCGGGAACTCATCGTCGCCTTGCTTGTATTTCGAGACTTCTTTTCCGAACACAGCCGTGCGGATGGCGTCGGCGATTTGGCCGGTGGAAATGCCGTACCTGCGCGCCGCCTCGCGGTCGATGTGCACGATGAGCTCGGGCTTGCCGATGGACACGTCTTTTTTCAATTCCTCGACGCCCTGGATGTTGCGCTCGTTGAGGTAGCCGATTACATCGTTTGACAGCTGGGCCAGGGTGTTGATGTCTTCGCCCTTCATCTCGATATTGATGGGCTTGCCGGTGGGCGGACCGCCCTGGTTCCGGTCTACGACCACCTGTACGCCGGGGTTGCCTTCCAGGCCTTCCCGGATTTTTTCCATGACCTCTACCGTTGAAATGCCGCCGCGGTCTTCAAAGGGCACAAAGCTGACGGTGAGGCGGGCCTTGTGGGGCGAGGCGCTGAAGTCGGGGGCGCCGTTGGGGTCGCCCGTGTTTTCGCCGATCTGGGAAAGAACGGCCTCCACGATGCCTTTGTAGGGCTGGATCGCTACATCGATCTGCCCCTCAAGCTTGCGCATCAGCGAGTCGGTGGCCGCTATATCCGTTCCTACGGGTAGTTCGACGAATGCGTTGACAAATTCAGGGTCGGATTCGGGGAAGAAGAGAACTTTGGGAGAGCGGATGCCGAGCAGGACGATGGAAAAGATGAGGAGGAAAAAGGTGCCTGCCAGGAAGAAAACGGGATTCCACCGCTTCAAGGTAAAAACGATGAAATTGTCATAGGTCCGCTCCAGCCAGGGCAAGCCAACCCTTGTGAACCAATGTGAGCCCGGCGTAAAGAAGAAGAAATTCAGTAAGGAGATACCGGTCGTAATCCAGAGCGCATTGCGCAGCCACTGGATACCTGCGAAGTGGAAGGCAATGGAAGCCGCGATCATGATGCCTGCGCCCAGGAAAACGTTTTTCCGCTTGCGGGCGATGAGGGCTTTTTCCGTGATCTTTTTATCAATGGTCATGAAACTGGACGCGAAGACGGGATTGATCACCAGCGCCACGAACAGCGAAGACGTAAGGGTGATGATGAGGGTGATGGGGAGGTACTGCATGAAACTGCCCATCAGGCCGGGCCAGAAGGCCAGGGGAAGGAAGGCTGCCAGCGTCGTGGCCGTGGAAGCGATAATGGGTACCGCCACCTCGCCCGTGCCGTATTTGGCGGCCTCCACTCTCGAATAGCCCTCCTGCATGTACCGGTATATATTCTCGATGACCACGATGGCGTTGTCGACGAGCATACCCAGGGCCAGGATCAGGGAGAAGAGCACCACCATGTTGAGCGAATAACCCATCACGCTGATCACGATGAAGCCCAGGAGCATCGACATCGGAATGGCGAGGCCCACGAAGAGGCTGTTGCGCACGCCCAGGAAGAAGAGCAGTACCAGCACCACCAGGAGGATACCCGAAATGATGCTGTTTTCCAGGTTTGACACCATGTTGCGGGTCTGCACCGACTGGTCGTTGAAGATCTGCACTTTCAGCCCTTCGGGAAAGGCTTCTGCCTTGGCTTTCTCCACGATCGCCTTGATGTGGTCGGATGCGTCGAGCAGGTTTTCACCCGAGCGCTTGATGACGTCGAGCGACACGACCGGTTCGCTGTCGGCGCGGGCAATACTGGTGGGGTCGGCGAAGTTGAAGCTCACCTTCGCGATGTCTTTGAGGTAGACCGGCAACTGGTTTTCGGCCTTGACGATCAGGTTTTCGATCTGGGCTATATCCGAAAACTCGCCGATGACGCGGATGGTGCGGCGGAAGTTGTTGGTCACCAGCTCGCCGCCCGACATGGTCATGTTCTCCGACTTGATGGCGTTTTCAATATCTCCAAAGCTGATTTCCAGCGACTCCATGCGGGGCAGATCCACCTGTATGCTCACCTCCCGATCGCGGTCGCCCTTGAGGTCGACGCTGGATATCTCCTCCAGCTCTTCGATCTCGTCCTGCAAATACTCCGCATAGCGGCGCAGCTGGTCGTTGGAGAAGTTGCCGGAGAGGTTGACGGTCATGATGGGGATTTCCGACAGGTTGATGTCCAGCACCTCGGGTTCGGAGGTCAGGTCGTCGGGCAACTCGGCCTTGGCTCGGTCGACGGCGTCCTTGACCTTGCGGGTGGCGTCCTCCAGGTCTACGTCTTCGTCGAATTCTGCGACGATGAGGGAGAAGTCCTGCAGGGAGGAAGAGGTGACGGATTTGATCTCGCTGATGGTCGCCAGTTCCTTTTCGATGGGCTTGGTGACCAGGTTCTCGATATCGGTAGAAGCGTTGCCGAAATAGACGGTGTTGATGTAGATCTTAGGCCAGGGCACCTCAGGGAAAGACTCCTTGGGGAGCGCATTGTAAGACTGCACCCCGAAGATCAGGATGATGAAGGTCAGCAGGAAGATGCTGGTGGCGTTGTCGACCGAGAAAGTCGACATGCCAAACAGCCTCAGTCCTTTTTTATCTTTTGTTTCCATGATTGCAAGCGATTTTGAGGGAATGGGTAATTAGCCTTGTTTCACCTGTACGAGGTCCTGATCGGAAACCATGCGGGCGCCTTCGTAGATCAGCACTTCGTCGCCTTTAAGGCCCTCGGTGATGACGATCTCGCCGTCGTAGCTCAGGCCGGTTTTGACGTACACCTTCTGGGCGATCGAGCCTTCGGGCGTATCCTTTTTGACGAAGACGTAGTCTTTGCCGCCGATTTCCTGCTGCACCAGTTCGATGGGCACCACGACGGCGTCCTTCTCCGAATGGTCGTTGATGAGCATGATGGCCAGGAGGTTGGGTTTAAGTATGCCGCTTGGGTTGGGCAATTCGGCCTCTACGGCGAAGGTGCGGTTGGAGGCGTTGATGAACGAACCGATGAGGCTTACGCGGGCTTGTTTTTCTTCGTTGATGGAAGGGAATTTGATGCTCACAGTCTCGCCTTTGCGCACCGAACGCAGGTAGGTTTCCGGTACGTCGGCCACCACTTTCACGCGGCTGGTGTTGAGGATCATGAGGATGGGCGTGCCCGGTCCGGTCATCTCGCCCGCCTTGGCGCTCACCATCTCCACCACCCCGCTGATGGGGGCGTAGATGTTGGATTTGTTGAGCTGGAAGTTGAGCGTTTCAAGGGTCTTTTTCAGGCGGTCGACGTTGTTTTTCGCCTGCAGCAGCTGGATCTCCGAGCCGATCTTTTGTTCCCAAAGCCTTTGCTGGCGCGCATGCACCTCTTCGGCCAGTTCCAGGGAAGTTTCCACCTCGGCGATCTGCTTTTTCAGCTGGTCGAGGTCGATGCGCGCGATAAGCTGTCCCTTGGAGACGTTCTGCCCTTCGATGACTTTGACTTCGAGGAGGCGTCCGCCGGTCTCGCTGCTCACCGTCACCACTTCGTCAGACTGGATAACGCCCTGCATTTCCACATAATGGTTGAAGGTCTTTTTAGCCAGCTGCAAAGTGGTTACCAGCTGCGTTTTTTTGTTGGAAGAGGGATCCAGCTTGGCGATCTCCTGTTCGAGTTGGGCGATTTCGTCTCTGAGGGTCTGGAGCGCCATTTGTTTTTCTTTCAGCAGCGCTTTTTTACCATCCAGGTCTTCCGGGGTATTGGACTCAGGCGCCGTGCTGCCGCAGGAGGCCAGGAAGAGGGCGATGGGGAGGAGGAGGAAGAAGGGTATCTTTTTCATGTATGAGAATGGTTGTATGAGTTTTCAGTTTTTAATTTTCAGTTTTCAGTTCAGTTGTTAGTTTTCAGTTCAGTTTTCAGTGCTAGGCTGGATTCCCTTTAACTGAAAATTGAACACTGAAAACTAAAAACTATCGCCCCAGCGCTTTATCCAACCCGATTTTCGCCTGAACGAGGTCGTAAAGCGCCTGGATGTGGAGTTGCTGGGTTTGGTAGAGGCTTTGTTCGGCCTGTGAGATTTCTATGCTGGAGCCCACGCCTTCGCGGTATTTGGTCTGGGTGGTCTGGTAGATCTTTTCTGCCAGTTGGAGGCTGCGGGCCTGGTTGTCGAGGCGTTGTCTGGCGTTGAGGTAGCCGGTGCGGGCATTTTGCACTTCCAGGCTGATGGCCCTTTCGAGGTCGGTGCGTTGGTTGCGCACGGTCTCCAGGTCGAGTTTGGAGCGCTGCACCCGTGCTTTTTTGGCGAGGCCGTCAAAGATGGGCACATTGAGCTGGGCGCCGACGATGGTAGTGGGGAACCACTGGCCTTCGGAGAGTTTGTTGGCGAACATCGACTGTTGGTAGACTCCGATCAGGTCGAGGGTGGGGATGTAGGCCGACTTATTGACCTGGACGTTGAGTTCGTTGAGTTGCTCGCCCATTCTGACCAGATTGTATTCCTGGCGGCCCGCGAAGTTGACATCGCCCGTGAGGTCGGAATCAGCGGCATCGGGGGAGAGGGCGGCCAGGTTTTCCGAAACTTCGATAGGCTGGCTCATGGGGTAGCCAAGCGCAAACTTGAGGGCATTGAGCGCCATTTCCTTCTGGCGGGCCAGGCTTTCCCGCTCGGTGCGCAGGTTGGCCAGCGAGAGTTCGAGGCGGTCGGCGTCGAGTTGCTCGACGAAGCCCTCTTTGAACAGCGCCCGGGTTTCGCTCAGCAGCTTCTCCAGGTTGGCGATGTTCTTGTCCAGTATCCGGAGGTTTTCATCTACCAGCAGTGCGGGCAGGTAGGCGTTGATCACCAGGTATTTGACGTCCTGGCGTTTGGTGTTCAGTTCCTGCGTTGCGTACTCTCTATACATCCTCGCCGCTTTCAGGCCGGTCAGGTAGGAGGCGTCGAAGGCCTTGACGCTGAGGTTGAGCCCTGCGGTGAAATTGTGCTTGGTACCAAACTGCGCAGGCACGCCCGAATCGGGGTCGAAATTGGGCAGCTCGGGCACCAGCCCTTCGTTGAACAGGATGCCGTAGATGGTCGGGCTGAGGAAGTCGGGCAGGATCTGCGTGGGGATATCCACGTAGTAGTTGTAGCCGACGCTGCCACGCAATTGCGGCAAACCGATAGCCTTGCGCTCCACGATCTGCTCGTTGGCGTCGGCAATCTTGATCTGCGCGTTTTTGACCGTCAGATTGTTTTCATAGGCATAATTGATGGCCTCTTCGAGGGAAAAGACGGCCGGTTCCTGCCCCCGGAGTAGGAGGGGGAAGAGCAGGAGGAGGAGAAATGGGGAAAGCTTAGGGATCATTATTATTAGTTTTCAGTTTTCGATTTTCAGTTTTCAGTTTTTTCGTGGGCGCAGTGGTTTTGGCGGATCCATTCCCTTCCCTTATCGGAGAGGATGCCGTGCATGTGGTACATAATGAATTCGCGGTAGAGCTCGCTTCTGTCGTATTCGCGGGAGGGGAAGATGTCTTCGTCGATGAGGTAGTGGGTTTTGCCCACGTAGAGGCGGGCGATGATGTCGGGGTTGAAATTGTCGCGGTACAGCCCTTCCCTGACGCCTTTCTCCAGGTTGTTCTTGATCACCAGATAAATGTGTTCCTGGTTGAGGGCCCTGACCATCTGCCAGCTCTCGGGATAGTATTTCTGGAGGTCGAAAAGGGTAGTGGGAGTGAGTTTCCGGAACACCTGCGTGATGTGCCGCCCAATGCGCATCATCTCCTCGATGGCATTGCCCGATTGTTTGGCGATCTCCTGGATCACGCGCTTTTCATCTTCGATGAACTGCATGAGTACCTGGCGGATCAGATCGGCCTTGTTGTCGACGAACTGGTAAAGGGTTTTTTTGGAAATACCCAACTCCCGCGCGATATCATCCATGGTGATACTGCGCAGGCCATATCGGAGGAACAACACCTCCGAACGGTGGAGAATCTTGTCTTTTGTTTCCATGTACTGTCGGGTGATTTCATCGCCGGATACCGGTTTTCGAAATCCGGCGCGAAATTACGCGTTGAAAACATAGGAAACAATTTTAGGTTTAAAAGTTTCCTTGAAAAGTTTAGAAGTTTATGAGGTTAGGAGTTTAGGCGCTCTAAACTCCTAACCTCATAAACTTCTAAACTAGTTAGCTGTAACCACCGGAGCAGTGGTTCCTTCCTGTATGGCAGCAGCGGGCTCCGTGACAGGAGCTTTCTTCGCCGCTGGCCGGTTGGGACAGTTGAGGGCTTCCAGCACTTTGGGCGAGGGTTTGGGGAATTTCGCCTTGGTGATGAGGTCGAACTGCGGGTCGGCGTTGAGCTTTTGCAGGAAGAGGCCGTAGATGGGCAGGGCCATATTGGCGCCCTGGCCGAGTTCGAGGGTTCGGAAGCGCACGCCCGGCGATTCTGCGCCTACCCAGGCGCCGGCGACGAGATGGGGGTTGTAGCCGATAAACCAGCCGTCGCTGTGGTTTTGGCTGGTACCGGTCTTGCCCGCGATATCGTTTTTCAGCCCGTAGCGGAAGCGCAGGCGGCGGCCGGTGCCGCGATCAACGGCGGCTTTGAGCATCTGGGTCATCATGGCGGCTTCATCGGGGTTGAGTACCCGTTCCCAGAGGCAGGTGTCGATGGCGGCTTCGTAGTCGGCCAGCACTACCCCTTCGCGGGTCTCAATCCGCTTGATGAACCGGACTTCGGGGCGAAGGCCTTCGTTGGCGAAGACGCTGTATACGGTCACCATGTCGAGCAGGGAGGCATCGACGGCGCCCAGGGCGATGGAAGGAACGCCGGGTACCTGGCCGGAGATACCCAATTTCATGGCCAACTCGGCCACGGCTTTGGGCTTGGCGCGCATGGCCATGCTCACCGTCACGGTATTGATCGAGTTGATCAGTCCGCCCTCCATGGAGTAGGAGCCGCCGTATTGGTCGTCGGCGTTTTTGGGTTGCCAGTTTTCGTACTGCCCGTAGGTGCGCAGCACGTTGGCCGTGTAGGAGCAGGGCGGAATGCCCGCCCGGATCGCCGTGGCGTATACGATAGGCTTGAAGGTAGAGCCCACCGGCCGCTTCGACCGCACGTGGTCGTATTTAAAGTAACGGTGGTCGATGCCCCCCACCCAGGCCCTGACCAGTCCGGTCTGGGGGTCGAGGGCCAGGAAACCGGCATTGAACAGGCCGAGGTAGTAGCGGATGGAGTCTTTCGGGCTCATCATTTTTTTCTCCCTGCGCTTGTCCCAACTGAACACGGTCATATCCTGGGGTATAGAGAAGAGGGAGTCGATCTCGTCTTCGCAGAGGCCTTGTTCCATGTAGCGCTGGTAGCGGGAGGAGTTGAACAGGGCCAGGTCGTAGGTTGTCTGCACCTCCCAGGGATCGGCGCCGTTGAGGTGTTTGGCGAACGACTTTTGCAGCTCCCGCATGTGCTCTTTCATGGCCTCTTCGGCGTATTGCTGCATATCGGGATCGATGGAGGTGTGGATGCGCAGGCCGTCGGTGTAGAGGTTGTAGGCCATGCCGTTGGGCTTGCGCAGGTCTTTGAGAAGGGATTTCATTTCCTGCCTCAGGTATTCACGGAAGTGGGTGGCCTGGCCGCCGTCGGTGTTGAGCGGGGTGTATTCCAGGCAAATGGGCTCCTGTTGCAGGGAGTCGGCGAGAGCGGGGGAGAGGTAGCCGTTTTTGGCCATTTGTTCCAGTACCCAGTTGCGGCGCTGCATGGAGCGCTCCAAGTTGGCCACTGGGTTGAAGGAGGTGGTGGCTTTCAGCATGCCCACCAACACGGCCGATTGTTCGGGACTGAGTTGCCCGGGGGTGGTGTTGAAGAAGCGATGCGCCGCGACCTTCACGCCGTAGGTGTTTTCGCTGAAAGGCACCGTATTGAGGTAGATCTCCAGAATTTCTTCTTTCGAGTAAATGCGTTCGAGGCGAATGGCGATCAGCACTTCGCGCAGCTTATTGATGAGCAGCGACGCCTTGCCGTAATCTTCGCGCGGGTAAAGATTCTTGGCCAACTGCTGGCTGATGGTACTGCCCCCGCCCGAGGAGCGGTCCTTGAGCAGCACCGACTTATAAGCCACCCGCGCCCAGGAGCGCAGGTCGAAGCCGTGGTGTTCGAAATAGCGCTCGTCTTCCGTGGCCACCAGAGCCTGGACCAGGCTGGGACTGATCTGTTCGTAGGAAACGTCGCTTCGGTTTTCGAAGTAGTAGCGGCCCAGCAGCGAGCCGTCGTTGGCATACACCTCGGAAGCCAGGTAGTGGGTAATGTTGCGCAGGTCTTCCTTCTTGGGCAAGGGCCCGAATGCGCCCCAGTGAACACTGAGGATCAGGGCGGACGAAGCCAGGAAAACCAGAGCCGACACCGCGCCGAAAATGCGCAGCGACCACTTCAGCAGGGGGCGCTTTTTCTTCCGCGCCATTTCAATCAACCAGAATTGATCGGTAAATCGGGACATATGGCAATGGGGTTTGGATATGTTCACCTTTTATGACGCATCTTCCGAGGCTCGGTAACCTCAATTTTTTCTTCTTAAAAAAATATTAACCATGACGTCTATATAAATCAACAATGACAGCCCCGGAAAAAATCCTGCCCATGTCCCCTATGTTTCAAATTGCCTTTTCCCCGACAAAAACCCTGGGGAAGAGTTGTTGTTATGTAATTTTAAGCCAAGTTTAGTTTTCCAATGGGGGGTGCCAAATTTATTTGGCCCCTGGTTTGCTGAATTTATTCGGCATGAATTGCCAGGGTGCCAATCATTCTCGCCGAATAAATTCGGCGTACCGCTGTCGCCAAATAAATTTGGCTCTACCGTGCGCCAAATAAATTTGGCGCCCCACTGGAAAGCCGGTTCTCCCGTTAGTTTCTCTACTTCATTTTTTAACATGAAACTCTTTTACCTCATTTTCCTCCTCCTCGGCCTGACCTGGGCCTGCTCTAGCGCTATCGAGGCCGAAGCGCCCGACGGGCATCAGCTCTACAAATCCTATTGCGTGGCTTGCCACGGCGTCAACGGCGACATGGGGGCCAGCGGGGCCTTCGACTTGTCGAGCTCCCAACTGACGCTGGAGGAGCGCATCCAGGTGATCACCAACGGACGCAACGCTATGGCTTCGTATAAATCGCTGCTCGGCGAGGAGAAGATCCGGGCCGTGGCCGAGTACACCCTTCAACTGACCAAAACCGAATGACCATGCAATATGAAGGCCTGGGTTTGATGTCGGGCAGCTCGCTCGACGGTCTTGACATCGCCTGGTGCCGCTTCCGGATCAGGGACGGCGCTTTGGCGGAATGGTCCTGCCTGGAGGCCGGGACCCTTCCCATTCCCCATGCATGGAAAGAGCGATTGCACAAACTGCCCACAGGCTCCGCGCGCGAGCTGGCGCTGGCGCACGCGCATTTCGGGCATTTTCTCGGGGAAGCCTGTCTGGATTTCATGCGGCGCCACAAGTGCCAGCCTGACTTCATCGCCTCCCACGGGCACACGATCTTCCACTGGCCGCAGGAGGGGGTTACGACCCAGATTGGCGACGGGGCGGCCATCGCGGCCCTGACCGGAGTGAAGACCATCTGCGACTTCCGCACGGCCGACGTGGCGCTCGGCGGGCAGGGCGCTCCGCTGGCCCCGCTGGCCGACAAGCACCTCTTTCCGGGATACGATTTCTACCTCAATATCGGCGGCATCGCCAATGCCAGTTTTTTTCAGAACGGAAAATGGACGGCTTTCGACATCGGTCCGGCCAACCAGGTGTTCAACGAGCTGGCGGCGGAGGCGGGCTTTTCTTTCGATAAAAACGGCGAAATAGCTGCCAGCGGTAAGGTTAATGCCGCGCTGCTGGCCAGGATGGAGGCCCTGCCGTATTTCTCCATGACCCCGCCCAAATCGCTCGACAACGGCTGGATCAGAAAAGAAGTTCTCCCATTGTATAAAGATCAAAGCGTACCTTTACCCGACCGCCTGGCCACGGCGGTCGAGCACCTGGCCATACAGACCGCCCGCGACCTCAAAGGCGCCGGCCGCCTGCTGGCGACGGGAGGAGGGGCCTACAACAGCTACCTGCTCGGCCGCATGAAAGGGCGTATGGGAGAAAGGGTGGGAATCGTCGTGCCCGAATCCCGTGTCGTGGAGTTCAAGGAAGCCGTGCTCATGGCGCTGATGGGCGCTTTCCGGCTGGCGGGCCTTCCCAACTGCCTGTCGGAAGTGACCGGCGCTGCAAAAGATACCTCAAGCGGAGCCATTTATGGATAAAAAAGATAGCCTCATCTTCGTCACCGGCGGAACCGGTTTTATCGGTTCCTACCTGCTGCGCTACCTCGTGCAGGACGGCTACCGGAATATCCGCGCCCTCCGCCGCGAAGGCAGCCGCATGGACCTGGTGCAGGACATCGCCGGCCGCATCGAGTGGGTGGAAGGAGATATCGCCGACAGCGGCTCCCTGGAAGACGCTATGGAGGGGGTGAAGGTGGTCTTTCACAGCGCCGCCATGGTGTCGTACGCCCCCCGCGACCGCCAGCTGATGAAGCGGGTGAATGTGGACGGTACGGCTAACCTCGTCAACGCTTCGCTTGAACTGGGTGTGGATCGCTTTATCCACCTCAGCTCTATTTCCGTGCTGGGCGGCAACCGCCGCGACCCGCGCGTCGACGAAGCATTCAAGTGGGACCGCAGCGCTATCACTTCCTGGTATGGCATCACCAAATTCCAGTCGGAAATGGAGGTGTGGAGGGGGATGGAAGAAGGCCTGCCCTGCGCGGTGGTCAACCCTTCAGTGGTGCTGGGCAGTGGCGACTGGCGGGGCAGCGGCTCATCGCACATCTTTCACGTCGTGGGCAAGGGCATGCCTTTTTATCCGCCCGGCCAGACCGGCTTTGTGGATGTGCGCGACGTGGCGCGGTTCGCGATCATGTTGTGGGAGAAAGACATCACGGGCCAGCGCTACCTGCTGAACGCCGATAACTGGACCTTCCGCGAGCTGTTTACCGCCATTTCGAAGACGGTGGGAGAAAAGCCGCCCTTTATACCCATGCAGCGCTGGATGGGCGCACTGGCCTGGCGCTTCGAATGGCTGCGCTCGAAGATGAGCGGCAGCCGCCCGGTCATCACGCGCGAAACGGTTTCCGCTTCGCGCAATACCCTGGAATACCTCAACGACAAGTCGCGCTCTCTGGGTTTTTCCTACATTCCCCTTTCCCAAACTGTGGAAGAGACGGCCCGGCAGTGGCTGGAGAGCAGGGGAGAACGAGTGGCAGTGCTGCCCTTGGTTTGAAGGCGTTTATCGTTGATCGTTTATCGTTTACAGTAAACGATAAACGATCAACGATAAACGTAATTTCCCACATACGTCTCCCACATTCCCATCAACTGCCGGGTCACCGGCCCGACCTTGCCATCGCCGATGACCTGTTCGCCGATCTGTACGACGGGCAGGATACCCTTGTTGCTGCCGGTGAGAAAGGCCTCCCGTGCATTCCGGATTTCATTCAGGCTGATGCGGCGCACTTCCGTGGGCAGGAGATCGGGCGCTATTTTCAAAATATGTTTGCGGGTGATGCCCAGCAGGATATCATCAGAAGGGGTGGCCAGCACGGGGCCGTCGAAGACGAAGAAGACGTTGGAGCGGAAGGACTCCAGCACCTCGGCGCCGTTGTGGTAGAGCGCCTCGAAAGCCCCTGCCTCCCTGATCTCCTTCTGCAAGCGGATGGCGCGGGCGTAGTTGATGCTCTTGGCCTGGGGTAGTTCGCGCTGGAACTGGTGGAGCAGCAGTTTCACCCCATTTGCGTAGGCCTCGTCGCCGTAATTCTTATAGGGATGGGCCAGCACGAGCCAGTTGGGCGAAACGGGCGTGAAGCTGTCTTCGGCATATCCCCCTGTCGCCACTAGCCGGATTGCGCCCTGTCGCATCGAGTTGGCGGCGATGACCTGCAGGATGGTCTCGAGCAATTTTCCCCGGGAGACCGGCAGGTCGAGTTCCAGAAGGGCGGCGGAGCGGAAGAAGCGGTCGAGGTAGTCTTCGATGAACAAAGGCTTGCCCTCCCTGACCAGGAAGAAGTCGAAAATGCCGTAACCACGCAGGATGGCGAGGTCGGAAACGTGGAGGGAAGTATGGGCCGCTTCGGTGAGTTGCCCGTTGAGCGCGTGGTAACGGATCATGGCAGATAATTTTCCTTGGTCAATAATAGGTGAATTCCAAAATAAATTCATACTTTTTCCAGCCTTCTTAACAACATTTGCCCCTCGTAAAAAAGGGGTGTTTTTTCACTTAAATTTCTCCAATTATGGGGTACGATACCAAAAACATCCGCAACGTGGTCCTACTTGGCCACTCCGGGTGTGGGAAAACAACATTCGCCGAGACGATGCTCTTCGAAGCCGGCGCTATTCAGCGGCGCGGCGCGGTAGAAGAGGGGAACACCATTTCTGACTACAGCAGCCTGGAGCAGGAGCGGGGCAACTCGATCTTCAGCACCCTGATGCATGCGAGCTGGAAGGATTCCAAGATCAACATTCTCGACACACCCGGCTTCGACGATTTTGTGGGCGAAGTCGTCTCTTCGCTGAAAGTGGGCGACACCGCCGTCATGCTCCTCAACGCCAAGAACGGCGTGGAGGTGGGCACCGAACTCATTTGGGACTACATTGAAGAATTTCACACCCCGGCCATGTTCGTGGTCAACCAGGTCGACCATGAAAAGGCCGATTTCGATGCCACCCTGGAACAGGCCATCAACCGCTTCGGCAACAAGGTGCTGCCCGTTCAGTATCCCTACAACCCGGGCACGGGTTTCAACGCCATCATCGACGCGCTCCGGATGGTGATGTACGTCTTCCCGCCCGACGGCGGAAAGCCCGAAAAGAAAGAGATACCTGCTTCCGAAAAAGACCGCGCCATGGCGATGCACAACGCCCTGGTGGAAGCCGCCGCCGAAGAGAGCGAAGGCCTGATGGACCGTTTCTTCGAAGAAGGAACCCTCTCCGAAGAAGACCTCGCCGACGGACTGCGGATGGGCATCGCCAAGCAGGACATCTTCCCGCTGTTCTGCTGCTCCGCTACGAAAAATATGGGTAGTGGCCGAATCATGGGCTTTATCAACGATATCTGCCCGGCGCCTTCCGACCGTCCGCCCAAACTGCTGCAAGACGGCAACCGCCTGCCCTGCCAGGTGGAGGGACCGACCACTATTTTCATCTATAAAACCATCTCCGAGCCCCGCGTGGGCATCGTGTCCTATTTCAAAGTCTACTCGGGCGTACTCAAGTCGGGCGACGAACTGACCAACGCTACCAACGCCACGGTCGAACGCTTTTCGTCCATCTTCCTGGCCAACGGCAAAAACCGCGACCAGATCGACGAGTTGCGCGCGGGCGACCTGGGTGTGACGGTGAAGCTCAAAAATACGCACACCAACCAGACGCTCAACACCAAGGGCACGGACCGGCAGATCGCGAAGATCAAATTCCCCGAACCCCGCCTTCACGTGGCCGTGGAGCCGCCGAGCAAAAACGATATGGAAAAGCTCATGCGCGCCCTGCACGCTATCCAGGAAGAAGACCCCACGCTGGAGGTCGAACAGTCCGCTACGCTTAAGCAGACCCTGTTGCACGCACAGGGCCAGCTGCACCTCGAATTGATCAGGTACCGCATCGAGCAGCTCAACGGGGTGACCATGGAGTTCATCAAGCCGCGCATTCCCTATCGGGAGACCATCACCAAAGAGGCCAACGAGCAGTACCGCCACAAGAAGCAGACGGGTGGCGCCGGCCAGTTCGCCGAAGTGCATATGCGCATCGAGCCTTACTACGACGGCATGCCCGCGCCGGCGGCGCTTTCGGTGAAAAACACCGAGATCGAAGAGCTGCCCTGGGGAGGCAGGCTGGTGTTCCTCTGGTGCATCGTCGGCGGTTCGATCGACGCCAAGTTCTCCAACGCTATCAAGAAAGGTATCCTTTCGAAAATGGAGGAAGGCCCCCTCACCGGCTCCAACTGCCAGGACATCCGCGTGGCGGTCTACGACGGCAAGATGCACCCGGTCGACTCCAACGATATGGCCTTCATGCTGGCCTCTACCCAGGCATTTAAAGCGGCCTTCAAAAACGCCGCGCCCCAACTCCTCGAGCCCATCTACGAGCTCGACATCCTGTGCAACGACGACGTCATGGGCGATATCATGGGCGACCTGCAGACCCGCCGCGCCATCATCCTGGGCATGGATGCCGAGGGCCACTACCAGAAGATCATCGCCAAAGTGCCTTTGGCAGAATTGTACCAGTATTCATCCACCCTCCGCTCCCTGTCGGCGGGCCGTGCCAAGTTCTCCCAGAAATTCATGGAGTACAGCCCCGTGCCTGCAGATATTCAGCAGAAACTGATTCAGGCGCATAAGGTGGAAGAAGATGAGGAGTGATTTTTAAAAAAAAGCCCGGAAGAAGAACTTCCGGGCTTTTTATTTTTAAAAAATTCTAATCACCAATCACCAATCACATCATCTTCGATAAAAACCGCACAATCCGCTTCACGTTATTCCTGGCGTAGATGGCGATGGCCTTGTCGATCGACCATTTGCCGGCCGACTCTTGCAGGTTGACGGCCATGGTGGCCAGCACGTTGGTCACGGTGGTGATGAGGAGAATGCGGCGCTCGGAGAAAGGTATGGTATGGCTTCGCAGGTATTGCACGATCTGCCGGGTCACCGACACCGACATCAGGCGGAGGTCTTCGAGGGAATGGGAATAGGAGGAGGGCATCCGCGCATAGAGGAATGCGCGGTAGTACTCCATGAGCAGGCGGTTGGTGAGGTTGAAGGCCAGGGTATAGCGGCCCGCCAGGATGGCGCCGTCGATGCGCTTGAGGTAGCGGTTGAGCTTTTCCGTATCTCCTTCGGGCTTGTATATTTCCAGCGATTCATCGGCCTGCTCGAGCTCTAGCAGCAAATGCCTGGCCTGCACGGGGAAGAAAGGCGCCGCGTCGCGGGCAAACTGTTCGAACACCCGGATGCGCGAAGGCTCGGGAATCTCCATCAAAAAATGGGCAAACGCCCCCCTGTCGGCAGAAAACCGCAAGGCCAGTTCATCGAGGTTGCGGCCCTCGACCGATTCGGGGCTCACAAAACGCACCAAACTTAAAAACTGACGATGGGAAAATCGAGCCGGCCGCAAGGCGATCCCGCTTTCCAGCACCCTGATCAGGGCCTCCGTCTGCACCAGCCAGTCCATTTCCATTTTTAAACAGGATTTTTACAAGATTAACGTCGGATCATCAGGATTCGGCCGCAAAGATACAACTTTTTTCTCTGAAAATCCCTTCACCCTTCACCCTTCACCCTTCACCCAAAATAAAATCCAAATCCACATGCTTCCCGATCATCTCCACGGCTCTTTCCGCTTTCCAGGGGGTTCGCACGTTGATCTTGACCTCGATTTTGCTGATCTTGATCGCGGCGCCCAATGGGTCAAGGGGGCTGGAAATGACGGGCAAGCGGTATTGCGCTATGTAACTATAGACCCTGGAGTAGTCCTTGATGGGTATTTCGTGCATTCCGTCGCCGGTGATGATGATGCCGGAGAGGGGGCTGTGGCTGAAGCCGTGCATCAGGGAGAACTCCTGGATTTTCTGGATGGCGCTGAAGATGCGCTTTGGGCTGACGATGAGCAGCAGGTTGCGGGAATGGAGCAGCTTCTCGGTGTCGACCAGGGAGCCGGAGAGGAAGTCCTCCATCCAGTTGTCGAGATTTTGTTCGTTGAAGATCACCCTGCCTTGCACCGCTTTCATGATGGTTTGCATGATGGGGAATGACATGCTCTTTTCGTAGGGCAGGATGCCCAGGATGGGCAGTCCCATCTCGGCCAGTTTCATGCCTACGTAGCGCCTGACCTGTTCTACTTTTTCCGGAAAGACCTTGTTGACGATCACCCCAATAACGGGCACGTCATGTTGCTGGAACTTGGCCAGGCAAAGGCTGGTGCGGTCGATGGTATTGCCGATGCCGCCTTCCACGATCAGGATGACGGGAGCGCCCAGCATGTTGGCGACTTCCGCGTTGGAGAGCCCTACCACAGAGCCCACGCCGGGGTGGCCGGTGCCCTCGTAGATCACCATGTCGTGCTGCCGGTGTAAAAGTTCGGAAGCCCGTCGTATCCGGTCATGGAAGTCGAAGTCGCCCGGATTGTCGAGAAATGCGGAGGTTACCCCTTTGGACAGCACCACCGGGCTGTGGATTTCCGCGGTGAGCGGAAACCCCATCACTTTGGCGAAGAGGTGGGCGTCTTTGTCGGCCACCAGGCCTCCCATTTCCTGCACCTCCTGTCCTACCGGTTTGCAGTACCCAACGTTAATGCCTCGTTTTCTAAACGCCGCCACCAGCCCCAGGGTAGAGGTCGTCTTGCCCACGTGCTGGCTGGAGGCGGCGATGTAGAGTTTTTGAAGCATGTTAGAATAACCCTGAAATATTCCCATCCAGGTCGATATCGATGCCTTCGGCGGCCGGGGTATCGGGCAGGCCGGGCATGCGCATCATCTCGCCGGTGATGGGCACGAGGAAGCCTGCGCCCGCGGCGATCTCGATCTCGCGCACGGTAAGCGTAAAGCCCGTTGGGCGGCCGATGACTGTGGGGTCGTCGGAGAGGGATTTTTGCGTTTTGGCGATACAGACGGGCAGGTTGCTGAGGCCCAGCTTTTCGATGCGTTTGAGGTCGGTTTTGGCCTTGCCCTGGAATTCGACGCCTGCAGCGCCGTAGATCTTGGTAGCCACGGTGCGGATCTTTTCCTCAACGGGCATGTTCCAGTCGTAGAGCGGGCGGAAGGAGCTGCCTCCCGATTCGACTTCCTTCACTACGGCGTGGGCCAGTTCGATGGCGCCGCCGCCGCCCTTGGCCCAGTTGTCGGCCAGGATACACTGGAAGCCCATTTTCTCGCAGGCTTCGCGAATGATATCGAGCTCTTCCTGGGAGTCGGTGGTGAAGCGGTTGAGGGCCACGACGGGGCGGATATTGAAGTGCTGCGAATTTTCGAGGTGCTTTTCCAGGTTGGGCAACCCCTTGCGCACCGCATCGGGGTTGGGCACGGTGAGTTCTTTGAGGCTGCCGCCGCCGTGGTATTTGATGGCGCGCACGGTGGCCACGATCACCACTGCCTTGGGCGAAAGCCCTGCGCTTTGGCACTTGATGTCGAAGAATTTCTCGCCGCCCAGGTCGAAGCCGAAGCCCGCCTCCGTGACTACGTAGTCGGAGAGCGAGAGGCCCATCCGGGTGGCGATGATGGTGTTGGTGCCCTGTGCGATGTTGGCGAAGGGACCGCCGTGGATGATGGCGGGGTTGCCTTCCAGGGTTTGCACGAGGTTGGGCTGGATGGCATCCTTGAGCAGGGCGGCCATGGCGCCGTTGGCGTTGAGGTCGCGGGCGAAGACCGGTTTTTTGTCGAAAGTAAAGCCCACGAAGATATTGCCGAGGCGGCGTTTGAGGTCTTCGCGGTTTTCCGACATGCACAGGATGGCCATGACTTCGGAAGCGGCGGTGATGTCGAAGCCCGCTTCGCGGGGTACGCCGTTGCCGGTACCGCCGAGGCCGACGATGATCTGGCGCAGGGAGCGGTCGTTCATGTCGATGACGCGCTTCCAGAGCACGGTGCGTGGGTCGATGCCCAGGCCGCGGGATTTGTTCTGGAGGTTGTTGTCGATCAGTGCGGCCAGCAGGTTGTGGGCTTTCTCAATAGCGGCGAAGTCGCCGGTGAAGTGCAGGTTGATGTCTTCCATGGGCAGCACCTGGGAGTAGCCGCCGCCGGTGGCGCCGCCCTTGATGCCGAAGACCGGCCCGAGGGAGGGTTCACGCAGCACCGCCGTAGCCTGTTTGCCGATGCGGTTGAGGCCCTGTACCAGGCCGATGGAAGTGGTGGTTTTGCCCTCGCCCGCTGGTGTGGGAGAGATAGCGGAGACGAGGATGAGGTTGTTTTTCTTCACCTTCTCCAGGTCGATGAGGTGGAGGGGCAGTTTGGCTTTGTATTTGCCATAGAGCTCGAGTTCGCTTTCCGGTATGTTCAACTGGGCTGCGATTTCCTGGATGGGTTTGAGCGTAATTGTCCGGGCGATTTCCTGATCAACAGACATATAATTATGGTTTTACTTGAAAGATGGAATATGCGCCAATTTAGCAAGTTTCGCCCAAAAAACTAAAGGGGAGGCCGCCTTCCGGCGCCTCCCCTTTAGAAAAAGGCAATTTTCGCATTGCAATTATTTCTCAGGGTCGATAAAGCCCTGGCTTTCCATCCATTCGTCATTGAATACCTTGCCCAGGTAGCGGCTTCCGTGGTCGCAGATGAATACGACGACGAAGTCGTCGGGGCCGTAGAGGTGGCGCGACTGGTACAGGGCATACACGTTGGCGCCGCTGGAGTAGCCGACCATGAGGCCTTCCTTGGTAGCCAGGTCGCGGGTCTTGAACGCGGCGTCCTTGTCGGTGATCTTTTCAAAGTGGTCGATCACGCTGAAGTCGACGTTTGCGGGGATAATGTTTTTGCCTGTGCCTTCAATGCGGTAGGAGTAGATCTCCTTTTCGTCGAACTCACCGGTTTCCCAGTATTTCTTCAGTGCTGAGCCGTAGGCGTCGACGCCGACAACTATCACATCGGGGTTTTGCTCCTTGAGGAAGCGCGCGGTGCCGCAGAGGGTGCCGCCGGTGCCTGTGCTACCCACCAGGTGGGTGACCTTTCCGTCGGACTGGTCCCAGATTTCGGGGCCCGTGGTCAGGTAGTGGGCCTCCATATTTTCGGTGTTGTAGTTTTGGTTGACGTAGTAGGCGTTGGGAATTTCCGTGGCCAGGCGCTCGGCCACCTTGTAATAGGAATCAGGGTCTTCGCCTTTGGCCTCTTTGGGGCAGATCACTACTTCAGCGCCCATAGCCTTGAGCAGGTTGATCTTTTCCTGGGAAACCTTGCTGGTAAGCGTAAGCACGCATTTGTAGCCTTTGATGGCCGCCACCATGGCGAGGGAGAAGCCGGTGTTGCCCGACGTCGCCTCAACCAGCGTGGCGCCGGGCTTGAGTCTGCCTGCGCGTTCCGCCTGCTCAATCATGTGCAGGGCAATGCGGTCTTTCGCCGACAGGCCGGGGTTGAAGGATTCGACCTTGGCCCAGACGTTGGTGTTCAATTCTTCCGAAACGTGGTGGAGATAGATCAAAGGCGTGTTGCCGATCGCTTCCAGTACGTTGTCGTAGCGCTTCTTAAGGCTACCCGGTTTGTTTACTGACTTGTAAATCATATCGTTCCGCTCTCGTTAGTAAAAAAGATGGATTCGATTTCCAGTCTCAAAATTAATGAAATAGTTGAAAACTAAAAAAGCTTATTCTACCAAGACCCTCTTCACCTCGGTCTGAGCCCCGGCTCTCACAGAAAGAAAATACAACCCTGCCGGGATGGATTTGAGTCCTAACCTGGTGTCAAAACTCCCGTCTGAAGCGGTTCTCAGCTCCTGTTCGCGCATGATCTGGCCTTTCATGCCAATCAGCGATACGGTGATCAGCTGGTTGGCGGCGGCGGTCCCTTCCACGATCAGTTCATCCGAAGCCGGGTTGGGAAAATACCGTTTGATCAAGCCCGGCGACGGCACGGAAACCAGAAACGACTCGCCGGATACGCCTTTGTGTATCCACACCCGGAAAATCCGGCCGGAAGCTGCCGAACTACCCGTGGCTTGCATAAAAATATTGGCCTGACTGCTTTCGATGCCTCCGTATATATGTCCTGCCACCACGGGCTCATCGGGCAATTCCTGGAGCCTGATGATGCCGTGATCTGTCTCCGGAATGCCCGCTGCCGGAATGAACTCCGCGCTGGCGCCCAGCAGGGCCGGCATTTCCCAGTCGAGGAGGCTTTCCTCCATGCTGCCGTCGGCCAGCCGCGTCACCCGGCTCACCGACCGGGTAAAGGGAACCAGGGAGTCGAGCATGACGTTGCCTTCTCCGTCGACGAAGTAAAGAGCGATGCCGCCGAAGAAATGGTTGTGCATGACGTTAAAAGTTTCGTCATACAAGGGTAAATGTGCCGTGTGGTACTGGTTGAACAACTGCTCGAAATCGGAGATGACCGAATAGCCATCCGGCCTCACATCGACGGTGTTGAGCCAGGGCAGGTCGATATCTGGGCGGAATACGCCGCTGAAAACGGTATAGCCCGCCTGACCGTCGGGGAAGACCTGGGGCAGCATGTTGTAGTCGCGCCTGCGCAAATGCTGCGCGTCGACGGTTTCAGAAAAATCGGTCACCATAATTTGGCCGTCGTCTTCAGCGATCTTGAATTTGCGGATGGCGTGGGTGTATTCCTGTACAAAAGAAGGCCCGTTGTGCGGGTTGTAGCGCCCGGTGAACCGTTGCCCGCCCACCAGGTAAAATTCGCCGCCGAGGTAACCCATCTGTCCGCCAGTGACCGCCATTTGCTCGTCTTCCAGCGAAGAGAAATGCGGGTTGATATCGGCGCCGGCCTCGATGGCCGCGATCAGTCCAGGTACATTGATTGCCGTCAGCCGCGGGTGGGTGATCCAGTCGGCGGCCGTTTCGTCGTAGCCGTAGCCGCCGGTCACGATCAGGAAATCGCCCACCTGCTGAAACTGCATATTGGTCGACGACAATTGCCCGGCCAGCGGAGCGGGCAGGGCGCTCACCGGCGCCGACCATACGGTCCCTGCGCTGTAATCGACGACATATATATTCGTATTGCGATCGGCTGCCCGGAAGGAGAAAGGCGGCCGGTGATCGTGCAGGCCATTGGTCACGCCGCCCAGCATCAACCATTTGGTACCGTGCCGGCCCCAGGCATAGGATTGAAGCGCCGGCGCCCCGGCGATCTCAACTTCTTCGATATAGATATGGTAAGGTTCAAAAGACGGCTGTGCAAACAGCCCGGAGACAAACAACAATAACGATGCAAACAGTAAAGGTCTTTTCATGAGAGGTCAGATGAGAGAAAAAAAAAGGGTTAATCTCGTGGATTAACCCATTACTGGATAGAGCAATATCCAATGTCACCCATTATCGCTTTGCTTACTGCCTTGATTCACTTCTGGTTCCCTTTCGGGGAAGGTGGAAACAAACGGTTCTGCTTCCACCTTCTTTCGTGTCCTTTGTTTGTTACGATACAAAAGTAGGAGCGCTGCAAAAAAAAATCAGTGACGTTCATCACAGGTGCGAATGATTTTTATCAATCTCAGCAATTTTGCCGGAATCGTTTCCAGGTTCTTATCTTTGCAGCCTGATTGAATAGCGCGCCATGTCACAAACCACCTCCGCTGAATTTGCCGCCGACCTGGGTCCTGCCGAACTGAAGAACGCCATCTTCATCAAGGGGGCCAGGAGCAACAACCTCAAAAACGTCGACCTGGTGATTCCCAAGAACCAGCTCGTCGTCGTAACCGGCGTTTCCGGTTCCGGCAAATCGTCCATCACTATGGACACCCTCTACGCAGAGGGGCAGCGGCGCTATGTGGAAAGCCTGTCTTCCTACGCCCGGCAGTTCCTCATGCGGATGAAAAAACCCGATCTCGACTATATCAAGGGTATCTGTCCGGCCATCGCCATTGAGCAGAAGGTGAGCACCAGCAACGCGCGCTCCACGGTGGGCACCCTGACGGAGATCTACGACTTCCTGCGGCTGCTCTACGCCCGCATCGGTAAGACTTACTCCCCTGTTTCCGGAGAACTGGTCAAACGGCACCAGGTATCGGATGTGACGGACTACATCCATTCCTTCCCGGAGGGCACGCGCGCGCAGCTGTTCATTCCGCTGCCCGGGCGATACCCCGACCGCACCCTGAAGCAGGAGTTGAGCCTTTTGCTCCAGAAAGGCTTCACACGCTGGTATGCGGCAAACGGATTGCATTATATCGAGGAAACGCTTGCCGGCAAGGGCCCTGAGATCAAACTTGATCAGACCATCGGGAAGGCCTCCGGCCTCGACCTGCGCATCCTGATCGACCGCTTCTCCGTGGCGCCCGGCGACGAAGAAAACCGCAAGCGGATCGCCGACTCGGTGCAGACGGCTTTTTATGAAAGTTATGGAGAATGCCTCGTGGAAATAGAGGGGCAGCCCGTCAAAGCCTTCAACAACCGGTTCGAAGCCGACGGCATGGAGTTCCTGGAGCCCAGCCCCCAGCTTTTCAATTTTAACAACCCCTACGGAGCATGCCCCACCTGCGAAGGCTTCAGCAAGGTCATGGGCATTGACGAAGAAAAGGTGGTGCCCGACAAGAGCCGCTCGGTCTACGACGGCGCCATCGCCTGCTGGAAGGGGGAGAAATTCGGACTTTGGCTCGAAGCCCTGCTCGACAACGCCCACAAGTTCGATTTTCCGGTGCACACGCCCTACCAGGATCTGAGCAAAGAGCAACAGCGCCTGCTGTGGAAAGGAAACGCCTGGTTCGGCGGCATCGACGCCTTTTTCGCAGAGCTGGAAGAAAAGACCTACAAGATACAGAACCGCGTCATGCTGGCTCGCTACCGCGGCCGCACCACCTGCCCCTCCTGCGAGGGCGGGCGCCTGCGCAAGGAGGCGGCCTTCGTCAAGATCTGCGGCCGCGACATCGCCGAGCTGGTAGAGATGCCGCTGGATGAACTGACTACCTTCTTTCAAAATCTGGAGCTAAGCGAATACGACCGCCAGGTGGCCCGCAGGCTATTACTGGAGATCAACAACCGCCTGCAATTCATGCTCGACGTAGGCCTCGGCTACCTGACCCTCTCCCGCCTGTCGTCGACTCTCAGCGGCGGCGAGACCCAGCGCATCAACCTGACGCGCACCCTGGGCAGCAACCTCACCAGCTCGATGTACATCCTCGACGAGCCGAGCATCGGGTTGCACCCCCGCGACACGGAGCGGCTGGTCAGGGTGCTCAGGGCGCTGCGCGACCTGGGAAACACCGTTATAGTGGTAGAGCACGAAGAAGATATCATCAAAAACGCCGACTACCTGATCGATATGGGGCCCGCGGCAGGTATCCACGGCGGCGAAGTCATCTTCGCAGGCCCCTACGAAGAAATCTTCAATGAAGCCACCGAAAGCTTGACCACCAAATACATGAGCGGCCGCATGGAAATCCCACTACCCGCCATGCGCCGCCAGGCCGTCGACTTCCTGCTGCTGACGGGTGCGAAGGAGAACAACCTGAAAAACATCGACGTGAAAATTCCGCTCAACACCCTGACCGTAGTGTCGGGCGTGTCGGGCTCGGGAAAGACAACGCTGGTCAAACAGATACTATACCCTGCGCTGAAGAAGCATTTCGGAGAAAACTACGCCAAGGCCCCCGGCCTCTACCAGCACCTCGGCGGCGACCTCAAGCGCCTGACCCAGGTGGAGATGGTCAACCAGAGCCCCATCGGCAAATCATCGCGCTCCAACCCCGTCACCTACGTCAAGGCCTACGATGCCATACGCGACCTGCTGACCAACCAGCAGCTTTCGAAGATACGCGGCTTCAAGCCCAAACATTTCTCTTTCAACGTCGACGGCGGCCGCTGCGACACCTGCAAGGGAGAGGGTGAGATCGTCATAGAGATGCAATTCCTGGCCGACGTGCACCTGCTGTGCGAAACCTGCAAGGGGCAGCGCTTCAAGCAGGAGGTGCTCGACGTGACCTATAAGGGCAAAAACGTGCACGAGATACTGGAGTTGAGCGTGGAAGAAGCCCTGGAGTTCTTCGCTGAAGAGCGCGACATCATCCAGAAGTTGCGCCCGCTTTACGACGTAGGGCTTGGTTACGTCAAGCTCGGCCAGGCTTCGAGCACCCTCTCGGGCGGGGAGGCCCAGCGCGTCAAACTGGCCTCTTTCCTGGGCAAGGAGCGTTCCGCCGAGCACATCCTGTTCATCTTCGACGAGCCCACTACGGGCCTGCACTTCCACGACATCCGCAAGCTGCTCGACGCGCTTAACGCGCTGGTGGAAAACGGCCACTCGGTGCTCGTGGTCGAACACAACATGGAAGTCATCAAATCGGCCGACTGGGTGATCGACCTGGGGCCAGAAGGAGGCAAGGAGGGGGGCAATCTCGTCTACCAAGGCCCGCCGGAAGGCCTTGTGAAAGTGCCGGAATCCTATACCGGACGCTTCCTCAAAGAGAAGCTCACAAGATAGAAAAGAGAAATATTGCCCGGGAAAGTCACTCCGGGAAATAGTTAAAATTTTGTTAACGCCACCGAGGTTGAGAAATTTATTCCGTCCTTCACTTGGTGAGATGCTGATTCCTGTAATATATTAGCAAAGTCTTACCATTTACCCTCATATAAGAACCAATCCCAAAACCGATACACACCGGCCAGCGCAGCTTGCCTGGGCGGGGATTTTTCAGTATTTACGCAAAACCATCGAAGGAAGATGAAACGACTGATTTCATGCATGATCGCATTGGCCGGACTTGTCGCTATTGCCCAGGCAAAGGAACCTTCCTCCAACCGCTATTTCATTGAAGAAGAAGTAAAAGCGCGGATCGAGAATATGCCCTGCCTGGTCGATCCCAAATACAATACTACCGTTCGCGGTTACATCACCAGCTACCTGAGCCGCAACCGCCAGAATTCCGAACGCATCCTCGGCCGTGCCATCCTGTATTTTCCGCTTTTTGAAAAACACCTGGCAGCAAAGGGCCTGCCCACCAGCCTCAAATACCTTCCCGTGGTCGAATCAGCGCTCAACCCAAAAGCCGTGTCTCGGGCAGGCGCCACCGGCCTTTGGCAGTTCATGGAATCGACGGGAAAAATCTACGGGCTGAACATCAACGGTACGTTCGATGAACGCTCGGATCCCGAGAAATCGACCATCGCAGCGGTGGCCTATTTGACCAAACTCTACGAGCGCTTCAACAGTTGGGAACTGGCCCTGGCCGCCTACAACTCCGGCGAGGGCCGCGTGAGCCGGGCCGTCAAACGCGCGCGCAGTCGCAACTTCTGGAAAGTGCAGCGTTACCTGCCCCGTGAAACCCGCAACTACGTCCCGGCTTTCATCGCGGCATCCTACCTCATGCAGTACTACCACCACCACGAGCTGTCGCCCTCTTACCCTTCGCTCGACCTTCAGCTCACAGAAACCACCGTGGTCAAGGACTACCTGTCTTTCTTCAGGGTCGCGCAGGTGACCGGGCTGCCCATCGAGATCATCGAATTGCTCAATCCTTCCTATAACCGGGGCTACATCCCCGCCACGGAAAAAGGCCTCCCCATCGTGCTGCCCAAACGGGTCATGCCCGCCCTCAAAGACTTCCTGGTGGTCCAGGAGGCTAACCAGCCCAAGGCCCTGGCAGCCCTGGAAGGCACGCCGATCTCCTGGGAAGATGCCCGCAATCCGGACCTCGACCAGTTCTACCTGCGGTCCATATACGTGGTGCAGGAGGGCGAGACGCTGGAGCAGATCGCCAGCCTGTTTAAAGTCACCTCTCACAACCTCATGGCCTGGAATAGCATGCCTGCCCAGGACATCCGGCCCGGCCAGGAGCTCACCGTCTTCCATATCAAGAATGTCAAGCGCTATCTGCCTGAAACGGTGCTGCCGGCGCCTAGCATCCCAACCTTGCAACCCAAGCCTGCGGAGAAAGAAATGCCGCAGCTCGAAGTCCAGTCGCTCTCCGAGCCCTTCGTAAAAGGAAAATACCTGTGCTATCGCCTCAACGGTATGGAAACCCTGTCGCAGATCATCCGCCACGTCGACGGAACTTCCCTGGAGAAGATCATCGAGTACAACAACATCCGCCCCGGTAAGATGCCCCGGCCGGGAACGGTCATCAAGTTGAAGAAGTTGTAGCTTTCCTCAACCTTTTAAGTTTCTATTCAGCATGCCTTGCCGCCTTCGGCGAAGGTATTTAATTTTGAATGGGTGTTTTTTGAGCGCCAACGG
>JBAQQB010000134.1:0-88301 GCA_049306275.1 Saprospiraceae bacterium
GTAGCGAGCCAAATGCTTCTATGATATGCACTATGCTCCTGGACTTCCTTGTCATCTCTTTTTCTCTGAAAGTTAGTCCATTTGCCTGATTTTACTGAACTTTAGATGCGTTTTCCCTGCCATCCCCTCCACCCCAACAACACTCCCACGATCGCCAAAGCCAGCAGGCCCTGCTTGCGCAAATACTCCAGATGAGCTTTTAGCGCTGCATGGTATGTCTTCAGGGATAAAATAGCCTGCTTCCCCCGGTCAATAGCGTAAATGTCGACCGCTTTCAGGCGTATGAGAGGGTGATCTCTTCGTACGATGGCGTAATAATAGTCCATTTTGCCGGCAAACAAGGTCAGGCTGTCGCCTGGCTCGAGCGGGGCGATCGGGGTAGCCCAAAGAGCGGCTCCCTTGAGTTGAAATTCGATTCCAGGAAATTCCCTGGCGCTCAGGACCAGCCGGACGGGGACCGGTTCTCCATTTTCTTCTTCCTGTATAAAAACAGGCTTTTCCGCCAAAACCACTTCCAGGCGTTGCAGATCCCGGGCTTCAAGCGGCAGCGCGCCGAGCCTCAACTGGATATACAGCAGGAACAGTAGCGAAACGCCGAATAGCATGCCCAGCCATTGGAGAATTTGTTTTGCTTCTTCTTTGTCCAGCGTGGCTTTTAACTCAGGACTCCATTCAACGCCAGCGGTCAACGCCTGTTGCAGTTCCCGGTAGTTCCGGTAGTAGGAGGCTTGTATTTTCAAATGCTTCCCATTGCGGAATGAAAGCGTAAATCCATTTCCCTGCCTGAACCGGCCCGTTTCGGTGTATCCCGTAATGTCAGAGCGGAGGAATTGCCGGTTTTTCAGGATGTTGCGCGCATCAATACCGGTGTCGGTTACCCGGATTGCCGGATATCCGCAGATGGCAGCCGCCAGGAAAATTAGTGGGAATATCCACATCAGGTGAACGGCCAGGGATATGGAAATCTCATCAAACCCGTCCCTCCGGAACACCACAGCCATCAATACAGCAGCCGCAAAGACCATGCAAGGGCCAAAAATAGCCAGCAAGACATATAAAAGGGAAATTTTTGACCGAAGGGGTGAAGATGCGCCGGATATGCTTTTCATTGCAGCATTTTCTAATTGTTCGAAATATCGCGATAAAATTTGTAAATTTTTCGATATTTTGTTCTCGTATTACGCTGCTCAAAATAATCTTATTCAATCTTCCTGCTATGAACCAAGCCAACCTCTTCGACCTCAAAAACCTCACCCTCAAAATCAACTACTCCGCCAGCGGCATCGACGGCAAACCGCACCTGAGCTACCAAAAAGGCAGTACCCAACTCAACTTCCGGGGAAACCAGATACGCCGCAAGGAAACCGAGATCGGCACGCTGGTCTCCGTTACGCTCAAAACCGTGCCCGATTTGTACTCCAGGGTATTCAGCCTGTTGCTTCCTCAGGTGAATGTGCCCGACGGAAGTTCCGAAGTGGCGGTCAATGTCAAGGCGCTGGAAACGACCGTCAAGACCAGCATCGGCGGACCGGATCTGGTCAGCGGGCAGGTGCAGGCGTATAAAGTGTATTCGCTGATTGGGAAAGCGCGGAGCGTGGTTTTTTAAACGATCCCCTCAATGTCTTACAAGCCCAATCAGGTATGGCTATTCGCCATTCTATTCGCTGCGTTTTTCCTGAACGCCGGCTCTGCCCTGCTTCCCGCCCAGCCCCCCATCTCCCCCGATGAAGCCCGCCGCTGCCTGTCCGCCTACCTCGAATATGCCGAGGCCAACCCCGGCGGCGCGCTGACGGAGTGTTTCGAGCCGGATATCCGAAAAAAGATCGAACGGGGGGAAGTTGCGATGATGGAATTAATCTTCAAGACGCGGATATTGTCCGTCGATCCTCCGGAGGCGCTGGTGTTGGCCAGTACGGAAAATGAAGGTCGCTGGGACCGGCTGCTGCGCTTCCGGTTTACAAAAAAAGGAGGGCAGGTTTTCCTCCAGCCCATGGTTGAACGCACCTGGATAGGTGATTACGCTACCAGCTATCACGACGAAACCGAAATCCGTATGGCCTTTTCCGAAGAGGAGCGACGGCAATGGCGCGAACAGTGGAAAAATCGTCTGGCGTCACAGGACGACGCCTCGTCCGAATCCCCGCCCGACTCCCTGCTCCGGGGCGATTGGGCGCTGAAATACAACACCTTTTGGGATAATCCCTTCGTCGAAGGGATGAAGGAAGGAGAGCTTCTTCGCTTCGAACCCGGCGGCTCGGTCATTCACCCCTCCGGCCTTCATCCGCCGGGCGATTGGGCGTTTGCAGGCAACCAGCTGGCCCTGCGTATTGGCAAGGAAAGCGTTTTCCACCTTTTCCAGCTCACTCCCATGCAAAACGGCGATTGGTGGTGCTCTGCCGGCGAACAGGTGGGGTTTCTGCTGGCCCGCCCCTGGCCTGAAAATGATGCGCCCGTTCAGTTCCCTGAACTGAAAGAATTCAAGGTGCTCTGCCAACCGGCTTACGATGAGATGAAGTGGTTTTCCAGGGGCTTTTCCTGCGTGCGGCGCGGGGAAAAGTTTGGATTTTTGGACAGCCGCGGGCGGGAGTCGATTCCCTGCGAATATACCTTCGCCGCCATGCCATTGTTTAACGATCTCGGACAAATTCTCGTGGGACGCGAAGGACATGTGTGGCTCATTGACACAAGCGGGCAGGTATTGCGAACCTACGAGTGTGATAAGGCCTGGCAGTTGTGGGAAGGTATCCTGTTGGTCGAAAAAGCAGGGAAAAAGGGCCTTCTCGATACGGCAGGCCATGTCGTCCTGCCGCTTATTTATGACGAAATAAGCGCAGGCGGATGGGATTACTTCCGGGCTTTAAAGGATACCGGATGGGGATTGTACGACCGCGAGGGGAAGGAAATACTGCCCCCGGAATTCGAAGGCATCAACTTCCGGGAGGACAACCTGGCGGTGGTCAAAAGCAAAGGCAGCTATGGGGTGATGGATATCTTCACCAGGCAATGGCTGGTTCCCTGCGCCTACGACAAAATCACCCTCAAAGGCGCTCCCCTGATCCAGGCGGTTCGCAATGGCAAAACTTCCTTGTTCCGGCTCGACGGCACGCTTTTATCAGACCGGGAGTATGAACTGACCACCTGGATGGGTTGGGATTATATGGCCTTCCAGAGCAAGGGGCGGCGCGGCGTGCTCAATGGAGCAGGCGCCGTCGTGATCCCTCCTGTGTACGACAATGTGTTTTACGCAAATTTAAGGGAACGCGGCCTCTTCCAGGTAACCCTGAACGACGTAACGATGGTGCGCGACTCCGCCGGCGCCATTTACCCGGACACTTCCCCTGCATTCGATGAAGAGCCGGACGAAGCGCTCCTTGCCGCCGCCGCGGAACCCAATGAATTCGGCGACTGGTACCGGCCGTTCAAGCACAACGGCCGGTACGGCTATCAGTTGCCAGACGGCCGGTGGATGATCCCGCCCCTTTTCGATAGCGCCGGTAAATTTGTTGACGGCCTGGCGGCCGTAATATATAAAGGCCGCGGGGGACTGATCGACGCATGGGGCAGGGAAGTACTGCCCTTCCTCTGCGACGACATCGAAATTGATGAGGATGCCGGGTGGATATTCGTCAAATACAAGGGCAAATGGGGGGTATTGGCCAAGACAGATTAAATAAAAACAGATGTCTTTACCACAAAATCCCTTCACTTTGACAAACCCCGCAAAAGGAATAGGCTCACTTCATAATGACCCGGTTGCCGCAACAGGAGTAAATTACCTGCTTGCGGTTTCTGGTAGATTTATCCCGTTTTTTTCAAGATTTGTCCTACCTGCTGTGTGCATTTGAGCGCCAATTTTATGGGATAAAAAAACGCCATGAAAACGCCCATTTTCCTCATCCTCTTTCTCCTGGCTATTTGGCCAATATCCCTCACTTACGCCCAGTGGCAGGTCCTCGACCCCCAACTGCCCGACTCCTGCAACTTCATCGCCTGGGGCATCTGTGTCGTCGATGAAAACGTGGTTTGGGGTAACCCCTTAAACAATGGACTCCCGGAGGTGGAAGACCGGAATTTTTTCAAAACCACAGACGGTGGCCAGACATGGACGTACGGCGTGATAGAAGAGGCGTGGCCCGGCACTCCCGCAAATGCAGATGCCTGGTGGCTTATGGAAGATTTATTCGCACTGGATACCAATAGGGCGTGGGCCATCCGTACCCTGTTTCCTGGCCAGGACTCCTCCGAAGTGCTGAAAACCGTTGATGGCGGCGACGTTTGGGTACACCAATACCTGCCGGCAGGTAATTTCGCTGTGTATGGCATTCATTTTTTTAATCAAAACGAAGGTGTGGTTTGGGGAGAAGAGTACTACAATACCTCCGTCCCATTTCCGGATGGATATCCGGGGGGCTGGAGGATTGTTTGCTTCACGACCGTCGATGGCGGAGATACATGGCTCCCTGCTGCACTTCCCACAACTGAAGATGAAGGTTATATCACTGCGTCCGCGACTGCCTCCAGTGGGGGGTACGAGGTACTTGGAGACCACGTCTGGTTCGGAACATCCAAAAGCCGGGTGTTCCACTCCAAGGACAGGGGTAAGACCTGGAGTGCTTCGGAGCCCATTTTACCCGGCCGGGCAATCGACGTTGTCGCCTTCAGGGATTCACTCAACGGCATCGCCTTTTCGACCATCGAGCCTCCATTTACTTCAGCACCAAAGTTAGCTTTTCACACGAACGACGGCGGCCAGACCTGGACTCCCCTTCCTCCGTCCAACACGACGTGGTTCGGCTGGATAACCGACCTGGAGTTCATTCCCGGATCAGGGGGAGCCTGTTGGGCTGTTTCACAAACCGACTCCCAATTGTCGACCGATAACGGGAATACCTGGGTCCATCAGGAAACTCCTTACCTGCTCTGGTTTACCGAGTTCCTGTCGCCCAACGTGGGTTGGGGCGCCGGAGCCCATCACCCCACGCCTACCACCTCGAAACTGTTCATGTACAAATGGGTGGGGGACAGCATCATGCGGGACGAAGGGCAAAATTATACCAAAACAATAACGGGCTCCGGCATCGAGGGTCATCTCGACGGCGTTTCTGCCTCCGCGCGGTTCTACAACCCCAAAGGCATGGCGATCGACCACAGCGGCAACGTATATGTAGCCGACGATTACAACCACTGCCTCCGGAAAATCGCCTTCAACGGCCAGGTCAGCACCCTGGCCGGAACCGGAACCCCTGGATATGCCGATGGTCCGGGCGCCTCGGCGCAGTTCGACCGGCCACAGGATGTGGCGCTCGATACGGCGGGCAACCTGTACGTAGCGGATGCCGGCAACCACGTCATCCGCAAGATCGCGCCCGACGGCTCTGTGTCGCTGTTTGCCGGCATACCTGGCGTGAGCGGCGAAACAGACGGCCCAGCCCTGCAGGCTACCTTCGGCCGTCCCGCCGCCCTGGCTATCGACCATGCCGGTAACTTGTACGCCGGCGGCAGCAATACGATCCGCAAAATTGCCCCCTCAGGCATGGTCAGCACCATTCACACCGCAGCCGGCGTCATCTGGGGCCTCGATGCCGACCGCTACGGAAATATCTATTTTTCGGACAGTACGACCCTGAAAGTGCAAAAGCTGTCGCCCGGCGGCATGTTGACCGACCTGGCGGGCGGCGGTAGCGGTTGCGAGGACGGCATAGGCGCCGCAGCGAAATTCGGCGGAGTAGAGGACCTCGATGCCGACGATTTCGGCAATGTCTATGTGGCAGACGGGATCAACGGCCGTATCCGGAAAATCGACCCAACCGGAAAGGTGATTACCCTCGCCGGCGACGGTTGCCTCAACGGCTATGGACTCGACCGGCAGCCGGTGGAGGGTTCCGGCGACCTGGCTCAATTGGGCAGGGTGCGGGGCCTTCTGCTCAAACCGGGCGAAAACCTGCTCGTCACGTCCTGGGACAACGACATGGTGCGCGAAATACGGCTCGGGTCATTGCCCGCCAAGCCCATCACAGTGCTTTCCTCTTCTGTCGGCCCGCTATACAAGTCCATGCCCCTTTCCCAGACCCAACCACTGATATTTAGCGGAGTGGTGGCCAACTATGGGCAGGACGAAGTGTACCCTGTGCAATTAAAGGTATCCGTGTGGAACGACGGAGCGCTCACCTGGACCAATAATTCATCTTTCCATTATATCCTACCCGGCAGTTCGGACACCATAATCCTCGGAGCCAATTTCCATCCTTTGGAGCCCGGTATTTACGAGATCAGAATGAATTATCATTTAATCAATCCAGTCTTTTTTTCATTCAGAGAGGAGATTACCGTCAGCGATTCCATCCTGGCCGTGGATGACGGGCTCCCGTATCTTTTTGACCATACAGCACAAGCGACGCCCTCGTTCGGGCAAGTCTATGAGTTGATCGTGCCCGACACCCTGACCGGGTTTTCCATGACCGCAGAACTGGAAGATGCGTCATTTTATTTTTCCGTGTACAAAATGGACGGCGATGAGCCGGGAGCGTTGGTATACCGGTCAGATACGGTGCTTGCCGTTTCCAATTCATATCCTTTCGGGTATTACCACCGTTTGCCACTTTCGCTTGCCTTGCCTGCCGGGAAGTTCCTGTTTGCCGTCACTCAGTTAAACCCGGAGGGGGCGTTCGGGATGGGAGTGGATACCGACCGCAACGACCAAAGCGCCTGGTACCTGTCGCCGGATGAGGGTATCGGCCAATGGACGCCACTCTACTCGTTTTGGGGCGAAGAAACGGCGCCGGTGTATATGCTGAGGCCGGTATTCGGCATACCTGGAACGACAGTTTCGAGGACAAAAGAGGTCGCCGCAACGGAACTCTCTGTTCAGATAGCTCCCAATCCGGTTGCCGGGCAATTGTTAGTGAAGATAAACGCTGCGCCTTTCGAGATTTTCACTCTCCGGTTGGTGGATGCCCAAGGCAAGGTCGTTCTGGGAACGACGTCGTCTGGTGGTGCCACGGCCAACCTGGATATCAGCGGCTTGCCCTCCGGAATGTATGCGCTCCGGGTGTCGGGTAACAAAGGAATGGAAGTGTTCAAGGTGATGAAGCAATAAGCAGCGAACCGGTCTTCCTAAAATCGGCATTAATGAAAGTATATAAGGCACCCAACATGTCCGCTGATCCACCGAGCTGCTGAGGAAGAGGGTCAACAGCGCGAAGGCCGCTGGCAGCAGGGGCTATACCTAAGACCCCTTAAAATACCTATGCACAGCCTCTCCCCGCGTCGTCACATGCAACTTCTCGTAGATGTGCCTGCAGTGCGTCTTGACCGTGTATTCGGAGATGTGCAAGGCCCCCGCGATTTGCTTGTACAACTGGCCTGTGCGCAGTAAATTCAGGACTTCCTTTTCCCGTTCGGAAAGCAGGCTTTCGTGAGGATTTCCGCCGGAAGCGGGGAGGGGGCTGCGCAGCCGCTCTACAACCTTGCGGGCAATCTGCGCGCTCATGGGCGAGCCGCCTTCGTGCAGTTCGCGGAGTGCCTCGACGAGCTTGGCCGGGGCAGTGCTTTTGAGCAGGTAACCCGTCGCGCCGGCTTCGATGGCCTGGAAGATTTTTTCATCGTCTTCGTAAACGGTGAGCACCATGAATTGTATCGCGGGGAAGCGGCTTTTCAGGATGGCTATGGCCTCGATACCCGATTTTCCTGGCAGGTTGATGTCGGTCAGCACAATGTCGGGCATTGCTGCAGGCAGCTCGCGGATGGCGGATTCAGCGTTGGCATAACATTGTTCGCAACACAAACCCGGCGTGCCGTTGAGGATCAGGACCAGCGCTTTCCGGTATTCCTCGACATCTTCAATGACTGCTATGCGTATCGTATCCATCTGGCTGCGGTTTCAAAACGACGTCCATTCAAAAATAACAATAAAACCGGAGCGATTTTACTAAATTTGAGAAGACCCGGAGAACTACCCCCCCCATATGCGCAGATTAACGGTTCTTCTCTTCGCCTTCGCCGCCATGCTATGTTCAGCTCAAGAACCTTCCCGGGAGGAAGGACTTGCAGGCTATTGGCCTTTTAATGGCAATGTTCAGGACGAAGGCCCGAACCGGCTGCTGACCGTTCCGCACAATGTTTCCTGGACAAAAGACCGCTTCGGCCGTCCCGGCAGCGCCCTGGCACTCAATGGCGATCACGCGTATGTGGAAGTGCCTGACCATCCTGCCCTGCATCTGTACAACTTTACTTATTCCCTCTGGCTGCGCACAGAGGACTGGATTACCAACGACGCTTTCTTTCTGGCCAAACGGCTCGACAATCCCGCCAACCGCTTTTCCATCGCCATTTACCCGCGCTCTTCCTTGTTGAATACCTTCATCTGCGACAGCGTCGGCAATGAAAATTATTTCCACTCGCTTTCGCTCTGGGTCTGCCAACCTTCTACCTGGCATAACCTGACGGTAGTGGGCGATCATGACGATATGAGCTACCTCATTTACATCGATGGCGAACTGGCTGGTCAGAAAGAGCTGAATATCGCGGCTGCTTACGACCAGAATCCCCTGACATTCGGGGTCTGGGCCTTGCGGGACGACTTTGGCGATTTTTTCAAAGGACAACTGGACGATATCCGGATTTTTAACCGGGCGCTCAGTCCGGAGGAAGTCTGGCAACTGGCAGCGGACAGACCCGGTGGAAAAGCCATCGGCACTGCCTGGATGAATACGGAGTTGCCGGACGGCAGGTATGTGGTGCACCAAATGGAAAAGCAGGGCATTATCTCAAATGTTCCTTTTCTCTTTGAATTGAAGAGCAGGCGCCCATTCTGGCAAACCGGCTATTTCCTTGGCGGCAGCCTTCTGGCGGCCTGTTTGCTGGCATTGATGGCGCAATACTACCGCTACAAAGAAAAAGTCCGCAAGCAGCGCTTGGAGCTGGAGCGCTTGCAGGCCGTCGAGCAAGAGCGTTCGCGGATCGCGCGCGACTTGCACGACGATCTGGGCTCCGGCTTAAGCGCCATTGGCCTGTTGACCGAAATCGCCCGGCAGAAATCGCAGGATGCGGGTATGGATGCGGAAATAAACCAGATGGCAGCCGCTTCTACCGAACTGTCGCGAAAAATCCGAGAGATCATCTGGCTGGTGAGCGCCCGTTTCGACAAATTGGAGAACCTCGCCGGTTATCTCCACCATTTTGCCCTCGAATTGTTCGCCGATGCTGGGACCGAACTTGAAGTCCGTTTACCGGAAGAAATGCCGGCCGGCCCGATTGGCGGCGAGCAACGGAGGGCTTTTTTCCAGGCGGTAAAAACTGCCCTGATCTTGTTACACCGCCAGATGCCGGAGCGCCTCCGGCTTGAATTTTTACAGCAGGAAGCCTTCGGCATATCGATCAGTTACACGGGACCGGATTGGATTACACCTGAATCCGGCGGAGGCCTAGCATTTGAACAGGCCCTGCGGCAATTGCGCGAATCGGGCGGCTCTTTTACATTGGAAAAAAACGGGCAGGTCATGCTCCTGTTCTCCATTTAAACCCGTCAAGCATGAAAACGCGGATAATACTCGGGTTCTTATTGTCCTTGTTGCTTTCCGCCGCAACCCTGGCACAGGCGCCTGATACCGGGCTGGTTTTGCATTACAGCGGTAGTGCCCCGGGGCAGGACATGTCAGGCCGGCAAAATCATGGGGAATGGCATTCCATCCAAATTAGCACAGGCATTCCAGAGGTTTCAGAACATTCGATGGCTTTTGACGGCTCGGCCAGTTACATTCGCGTGCCTCCGTCCCCTTCACTCACCGGCTGCCGCTCCATTTCCATAGCCGCCTGGTTCAGCACCCAATCGTTTCCCTCCTCAACCGGCCGCTCGTTTATTGTCAGCCAGTGGTTTCCGGAAAAGAGCGCTTCGATGGGGTTAGTTTTCTTCTGGGATGCGATTAGTTTCTACCTCACTGACGGAGATGTGGTCAGCGGCGTTTCCATGCAACAGTTTTTAACAAAAAATACATGGTATCACCTGGCCGGGGTGTACGATGCGGAAACCAGGGAAACACACCTGTACCTGAACGGTATGCTGCGGGAAGTCCGGCCAATGGGGATTAGCCCCTTCCTTTCGCAAGGGGCGGATTTGTATGTCGGAGTGCAGAATTTCAATGGCCAGATTTCCAACCGTTTCCCGGGCAATTTAGAAGACCTGAGGATTTACGATCGCCCCCTTTCCGGAGATGAGGTCCGGATGCTCACCAAAAATTTTGTCTTTCCCAGGTCGGAGGCGGCTTTTGCCCGCCTGGAGCAACTGGAGGCAGGCAGGTACATTTTAACGCCCGTCGACAGCAGCCTGCACTATGCAGGCGCCCGTCAAATTGTGCAAATTGCCGCTGGAGAGCCGTTTTGGAAAAAGCCCTGGTTTATCGGGGGCAGTATTGCGGCCGCTTTCCTGTTTTCCTTTGGATTTGCGGCGCTTTACTTTCACCTGCGGCAACAGGAGCAGGTCTATGAATTTGAAAAAAGGCAATTGCTCGAACGCGAGCGCTTCCGCATCGCCCGGCAGATGCACGATGATATTGGTTCGGGCCTGAGCGCCATCAACCTGCTCACCGAAATTGCGCTCAATAAAAGCAGCAATCCCCAGCTCGCCGATGAGATCGGGCGCATTGCGGCCACCGCGCGGGAAGTGAACGGCCGGATCCAGGACATCATCTGGACCATCGGCGCCCAAAACGATACGCTTGGCGGATTGCTCGACCACCTACAGTCAGTAGCGAATGAATTGCTGGCGCCAGCAGGTATATTGCTGGAAAGGAATGTGCCCTCCAACCTTCCCGCGATATCCTTGTCCGGGCCTCAACGCCGAGCCCTGTTTCTCACATTCAAGGAAGCCATTCATAATGTCGTCAAACATTCCAAAGCTACCCAGGTAGACCTGAGTTTTGCATTCGGTAACCGCCAGCTTTTCGTCAGGATTCAAGACAATGGCCTGGGGTTCGATCCCGCATCTGCCGGCGGCCAGGGAAATGGACTGGTGAATATGCGGCGGCGAATGGAAGAGGCAGGCGGGCAATTTGACATCCACTCAACAGATTCAGGCACCCTGGTAAAATTCATACTACCTTTCTAGATGGCATGCAATACGCATTTCGGGTGATTTTTTTAAAAATAATTTAAGATCATTTACTCTTTTTTTGCGATGGCAGGAAAAGGAATCTCCCGGTAATTTCGCAATTACTATTCCGATAGTAAAGGGAGCTGCCGAAAACCCTGTAACAGAGTAGGCATGACCTTAAAATGCTAATCTGATGAAAAAGATTCTTTCCAAACCGTCACTTTTCATTGCTGCCTTAGCCGCAGCCGTCTTGCTGGCCGCCTGCCAAAAAACAGACGATGAACCGGGCAATGAAACCGCGAATGTTACGGAGGTAACGAGCCGGGCAAATGCGGATTCAAAGGTATTTCCCCCTGCTGCGCATCCGTATGGAAAATCCTACCCGGAGTGGACCCAGGTATGGCTGGAACAATTCAATACCTACGACTGCGCGACGGTACCCTGGGCCAACCCGGAAAGTGTGCTGTTTTATACCTCTGGCCCTGTCTATATGCTGGCGGGTATTGCAGAAGTCGGCGGTTCAGCAAATATTACCGTGCCTCATGGCAAAGCTCTCATGTTTCCGCTCGTCAACATCTGGCTGAACTATCCATGTCCCTGGACATGGGAGCCGCCGGCAGGCGTGCCCATCGGGGAATGGCTTACCGATGAAGTCGAAACTGCTTTGACCTTTATCGATGTTTCGAGCCTTTCAGTGACGATTGACGGCAATAATGTCAGCAACATGGGTTCCTACAAATTTGTCAGCGATCCATTTGACTGCACAGTTAACCCCGATTTGGCCAATTGCGTAGATCCCTGTGCGACTGGCGAGCCGCAACCCACCGTAATGGGGGGCTATTATGTAATGCTCAAACCGCTTTCCAAAGGACAGCATACGGTACACTACCACATGTATATCCCGGAATGGAATGCCCTTCAGGACGCAACCTATAACATTACAGTTGAATAAATACAATCCGATCATAGTGAATTGGGTGGCCCTCGAGGCCGCCCAATTCAATTTTAAAATTCCCTATCATATGAAACCCATTTTACCCCTGCCAATTATTCTTTTCCTTTCGTCCCTTTTTCTCGCCTGCACAGCCTTGAGCGCTCAGGTAACCCTGAGCGGCGCGCTCTCCGGAAGCTATCCGACCCTCGACGCCGCCTTTGCAGCCATCAATTCGGGCGGCGGGTCGGGCGCGGTGACCGTCAGCATAACAGCCAACCACACCCTGACGACCACAGCTGCCCTTAATCAGACCGGCTATACGGTCACCATCCAGCCTTCCGGCAACCGCATCATCAGCGGCTTGCTCAACGCGCCCTTGATCCGCTTCAACGGGGCAGATAACGTTACCCTCGACGGCATCGCGCTCTCCGGGGCCAATACCCTGACCATTTCCAACACCAGTACCGGAGGCTCGGCATCGGCACTGAATCTGCAGAACGACGCCAGCAACAACATCATCAGGTTTTGCTCCTTTGAAGGCTCCACCCTGGATAATTTCAAAAACGGGGTGGTCAATATCTCTACCCCGGGACTTGGAACCGGCGGTTGCGACAACAACCAGATCATAAACAATAACATCAGGGATGCCGGCGGCGCGTTGCCCAAAAACTGCGTCGTACTTGAAGGCGCCAGCGCTTCGGCACTCAACGACAACAATATTATCAACAACAATAATATCTATAACTTCTTCAGCCCCAACAACTCAACGGGCTTTGGTTGCGGCGTTTTTTCCTACCGCTATAACGCGGGCACCACGATCAGCGGAAACAGCTTTTACCAAACCGCCTCGCGTACCGGTTCGGGGATCGAGCTTTTTTTCCGGCCTATCCAAATCGACGATGGTTTCAATCCCGGCAATGTCGGCGGCTTCATCATCACCAACAATTCCATCGGCGGCTCCGCACCGAGCGCCGCGGGGAGCCCCCTGACCATCACGCACCCAACGAACCTCATCAATTTCAACGGAATTTTTATCAACGCGGGAAATACCGGAACCAGCAGCATCCAGGGCAATACCATCAAGAACTTCAATTTTACCTGCGTCTTCAACAAATCCGATTATTGGCAGGGAATCAACGGGATATATGTCGGCGGCGGGAATGTAAACGTGGGGACGACTACGGGCAACGTCATCGGATCTGGAACCGGCACCGGGTCGATCACCGTCAACGTAAGCATGACTGGGAGCGGAGGTTATCAAAATAACGGGATCAATAACCAAAGCAATAGTCCGACCGTCGCCATCAAAAACAACACGGTAGGCTCCATCACCTTCAATCCGACAGGAAGTACCGGAAACCTCGGTTTTTATGGCATCTATTCCTGGCAGAACGACGCCATTCAGATCGAGAACAACACGGTGGGCAGTACCTCCACCGCGAACAGCATCTCTTTCGGCTCCAATACCTCGGTTTACACCTTTGCCACAGGCATCATGGCCGAAAACAGCACCTGTTCGGTGAAAAACAACACCGTGCGCTATATGACCCACAATGGCAAAGGAGAGCTCAATGGCATCAACCTGTGGAACGCCCTTGCGGGAAAAACCCAGACCTGCACGGGCAATACGGTGAAAAACCTGCTATGCAATAGTGGTAATACGGTGGACGTAACCGGTATACAAGCCATTTCAACCCCCACCGCCACGATTACCTACAACCTGGATATCAGCAACAATACCATTGCGGACAACACAGTGGGGGCAGGCAGCAGCGGCGAATGCGATCTGTTCGGAATATGGCTCATCCGCCGTGGAACTTCCCCCGTGTGTTTTGTGAACGGCACCATCAACAACAACAATATTTCCAACCTGAATAATGCCAATACCTTTGCCACCGCCGCATTGGGCGGGATCCTGGATATGCAATTGTATAATGGGACGGGTATGACTATCAGCAACAACACCATTTCCAATTTCACCGCCACTTCGCAAACCGAATCGACCATCGGCATCTTTGCCTATGGAAGTATTACACCCTCCCTGCTAACCAGCGCAACCAGCCTGACCATTCAGGGAAATAATATCTCCGGCCTGACCAACAATAAATCGGGAACAACCACCGTCACGGGGATTGACTTTAACGGGAAAAATATCACTATTTCCAAAAACAAGGTATACGACCTGAAGGCACCCAATGGCAATGCAAGCAGCGTCATTTCGGGCCTTTCCTGCACCGGAGGCTCCGGAACGGGAGCCTACCAGGCCAGCAACAACATGATCTCATTGGGCGGAGGGGCGAACCATAACGTGCAGTTCAGGGGCATCCTGAATAAAACTTCGGCGCCGGGGAGCCTCAATATCTGGTATAACAGCGTGTTTATCGGCGGTACGGCGCCCTCCGGCGCTACGAGCAATACTGCTTGTCTGGAACGCCAGACCACCGCCTCCGCCAATATCCGCAACAACGTGTTTTACAATGCGAGAACAGGTCCCGGCAGCCATTTTTCCATTGCAAATACAGCCTCACCGGCCGGCACCGGCTGGAGCTCCAACAACAACTTCCTGGTGTCCGCGCAGACGGGGACCATCGGCCTTTGGGGGGCAACACCTCAAACCTTTTCAGGCTGGCAAGCTGCTTCCGGTGGCGACGGGGCTTCCACAACCGCCCAGGCTTTCGTGAACACCAATCCGGCCAGCTTTTTCGTCAGCACCCCCACCTGTAACCTTTCCGTCAATACCGCCAACGGTGCGGAAGCGGCCCTGATGCAAAACAAAGGCACCCCCGTAGCGGTAACCGTAGATTACTTCAACGCCCCCCGGTCCAACTCTGCACCCGACCCCGGGGCCCATGAATTCCCGACAGTCGTCATTCCTCCTGTGGCTAATTTTTCTGCCAATCCTACCACGGCATGTCCCGGGCAGTCGATCCTGTTCACAGACCAAAGTTTAAATGCCCCGACCGCCTGGAACTGGTCTTTTCCTGGGGGGACACCTTCCACCTCCACCCAGCAAAACCCGCTGGTTTTTTACGCCAATCCCGGCAATTACAACGTGACGCTCACCGTCACAAACTCCGCTGGCTCGAATTCGGTCACCAAGACCAACTTCATCCTGATCACACCGCTGCCGACCGCTAATTTTACCTTCGCAGTCAACGGCAATACAGTGAATTTTACCAATACCAGCGCCAATGCCAGCGGCTATAGCTGGAACTTCGGCGACGGAGGCACGAGCAACCAGCCGAACCCGGTGCATACCTATGCGGCCGGAGGCGCCTACACGGTGACCCTGGTTGCCACGAACAATTGTGGAACGAATTCCACCAGTAAAACCGTTACGATCGTTGTGGCGGCTCCTCCTGTGGCGGCCTTTGCAGCTATTCCCACCAGCGGTTGCGCTCCCTTGGAGGTACAATTCACTGACCAGTCCACCGGTGGCCCCAATACCTGGAACTGGAGTTTCCCAGGCGGAAACCCGGCTTCGTCTTCTGATCAAAACCCGGTGGTGAGTTATGATACGCCCGGGACATATTCAGCCACCCTCATCGCGGGCAACAGCGCGGGGAGCGATACGCTGGTTCAAGCCGGCCTGATAGCAGTCAGCGCGGTGGCTGTTGCGGATTTCTCTTCTTCGGTCAATGGCCTGGAAGCTGCGTTCACCAATGCTTCCGGCAATGCCGATACTTACGCGTGGGATTTCGGCGATGGCGCTACGAGCGCGGAGGAAAACCCCGTTCATAACTACGCTGAAGACGGAACCTATGACGTCACCCTGATCGCTTCCAACAGCTGCTCTGCCGATACGGCTGTTCAACAGGTGGTGATCGTTACCCCGCCTGTGACCGGCTTCAGCGCCGACCCCACAGAGGGTTGCGCGCCGCTGACGGTACAATTCACCAACGAGTCTTCGGCCAATGCCACGACCTTCGAATGGAGTTTTCCGGGAGGGAACCCCGCGAGCTCTACCGAAGAAAACCCCTTGGTGACCTATGCCAACGCGGGTACGTATTCCGCCACGCTTATTGCTTCAAACGCAGCGGGCAGCGATACCCTGGAAATCCAGGCATTGATCGCGGTTAACGACATTCCGCAGGCAGGTTTCACCGTGACAACAAACGGGCTGAATGCTGATTTTACCAACACTTCCACCAATGCCGGTTCGTATCTCTGGGATTTCGGCGACGGGGGTACCAGTACAGAAACCGACCCGTCCCACATTTACGCCGCGGACGGTGCTTATACCGTTACGCTCACGGCCACCAACGGCTGTGGCTCAGATATGTCGGAGCAGACGGTCTCCATCGTTACACCGCCCACGGCGGGCTTCACCGCTGATCCCACCTCAGGTTGTGCCCCGCTGATGGTGCAGTTCGCCAGCACCTCATCGGCCAATGCGACAGGCTTCCTGTGGGATTTTCCGGGAGGGAACCCTGCCAGTTCAACTGAAGAAAACCCGGTGGTGGTTTATTCCGGCGCCGGAACGTTTGACGTTACCCTGACGGTGAGCAACGCCGCGGGCCAGGACAGCGAGACCCAGACCGGGCTCATCCAGGTTGGCGGGCCGCCCGACGCTGCCTTTACACCGCAAATCGACGCTTATCAGGTGCATTTCCAGAACAACAGCGTCGGCGCGCTGAGTTATGCGTGGGACTTCGGCGATGGTCAGACCAGCACGGAGTCAGGCCCCGACCATACCTACACGGCCGACGGAACCTACACCGTGACGTTGACGGCGCAGAACGCCTGCGGCGAGGATGTCGTCACCCAGACCGTTTCGATCTCCAACCTGCCGGTGGCCAATTTCAGTGCGGATAACCACTCCGGCTGTGCGCCCTTGGCGGTGCAATTCGACAACCTGTCTTCGAGCAATGCGGTTTCCTACGAATGGTCGTTCCCCGGCGGCAACCCCGCTGGTTCGGCAGAGGAAAATCCGCAGGTAACCTATACAGCTGCAGGAACGTATGCCGTGACCCTGATCGCTATCAACCCTACCGGCAACGATACGACTACTGTGGAGGCCTTTATCGAGGTCTTCGCCGTCCCGCAGGCCCAACCTTTCAACACAGGGCCGTATTGCGCCGGAGATCCCATTTCATTAAATGCCAACGCCCTTGCAGGCGCTTCCTATGCCTGGACCGGTCCGGGTGGCTACACCTCCTCCGAACAGAACCCGGCGGACGCTACTAGCGCAGGCGATTACACGCTGGTTGTCACGGCAAATGGTTGCGCGTCCGATCCGCAGAGCACGACGGTGGTGGTCAATGCCTATCCTTTTCCAGCAGCAGGCGGCGACCAGGCTGTTTGCGGACTGGAAACCCAACTGGCGGCCGTGGAAGGTACGGGCAACGGCGGATGGAGCCTGGAAAGCGGCCCGGGGAGCATTTTCTTTGACGATGCAGGCGCTGCCGATGCGATCGTCACCGTCTCGGAACCGGGCGCTTACACCCTGCTCTGGACGGAAAGCAGCGAAGGATGCGAGGCTTCCGATGCCGTTGAAATCATCTTTACGGCCATTCCTCAAGCGCAGGCCTCCAACGGAGGACCGTATTGTGAAGGGGATCAGATACAGTTGTTCGCCAATGATGTACCGGGCGCGGCTTATTCCTGGACCGGTCCCGGCGGTTACGCTTCCGGCCAGCAGAATCCGGTGGATGCCGGGGAACCGGGTGATTACCAGCTTGTTGTCGCGGTGGGTGGATGCAGCTCAGAACCGGCTATTACCCAGGTAATTGTCAATAGCTACCCCACGCCAAACGCGGGCGAAGACCAGGCTGTTTGCGGGCTGAGCGCCCAGCTGGCGGCTGTCCAGAGCATTGGCAGCGGAATCTGGAGTTTAGACAGCGGTCCGGGTGCGGTTTCATTTGACGATCCTGCTTTGCCGGATGCTGCGGTCACCGTGTCAGAATCGGGCGCCTACTCTTTCACCTGGACCGAAAACAACAGTGGGTGCGAAGATTCTGACGGCATGCAGATCGTGTTCACGGCCAGTCCCGAAGCGCAGGCCTCCAACGGAGGGCCGTATTGCGAAGGGGAGCAAATAGAGCTGTTTGCCAATGAAGTCCCAGTAGCTGCTTATGCCTGGACCGGCCCCGGCGGCTACGTCTCCGGCCAGCAGAATCCCATGGACGCCACTGAAGCCGGAACCTATACCCTGGTCATCACTTTGAATAATTGCAGCTCAGCCCCGCAAAGCACGGAGGTGGATATCGACTTCCCGCCGGCGGCATCGTTCACCGCCGCGGTGGATGTTTCGACGGTCACCTTCACCAATACATCGACAGGGGGGAATTCCTATCTGTGGAACTTTGGCGACGGCCAGACCAGCGAGGAGGAGAACCCGGTGTATGAGTATAGCGAGGACGGCATTTATGTGGTCATCCTCACGGTGACCAACGGCTGTGGTTCGCAATCTTTCACCGGCCAGGTCGAGATCGTGAGTCCGGTGACAGCTTCGTTCAACTCCGACATGCAGAGCGGCTGCGCCCCGCTGACGGTTCAATTCAGCGACCAGTCAGACAACAACGTCACCGCCTGGCAATGGACCTTCGCAGGAGGCGATCCGGCTTCTTCCACGGAGCAAAACCCGGTGGTCACTTATGCAGATCCCGGGGTGTATGATGTGCAACTGGAAGTGTCCAACAGCCAGTACAGTGACCTGCTTGTAAAAACGGGCTATATAACAGTAGAAGACGTACCTGAGGCCGGGTTTACGGTCTTATCCGACGACCTGACCGCCACGTTCACCAACACCAGTCAGAACGCCGATTCCTGGTTGTGGAACTTCGGCGACGACGAGACCAGTACGGAAAGCGATCCCGTGCACACTTACCAATTTGCTGGCGCATATCTTGTTACCCTCGTCGCCACGAACGAATGCGGTTCGGATACCACGACGCAGGAAATAGATATCATCAGCGGCACGAACGAGCATGGTTATCTATCGTCGTTACGCCTGTACCCCAACCCCGGCGACGGGCTGTTCACCCTGGACATGGAAGGCGGGCCTTCGGAGTGGCTGGAGATCAGTCTGTTCGATCTGCCCGGCTCGAGAATTTACGCAGAAAGCGTAGATTTCAGCGCTGGACGCCTGCACCGGGTTTTCGATTTCCGGGGCTTGCCGAAGGGGGTGTATGTGCTGAAGTTGCAGGCGGAGAGAGGGAACTGGAATTTGAGGGTGGTGGTTAATTGAATTTACGCCGAATAAAATGTGTTCGGCAATCAAAAAAGTAAAGAATCCACCTTCTAAGAAGGTGGATTCTTTACTTTAAACTTCTATTTTATGGCAAATCATTTCAAATCAGTTCGCTCTTTTTTCCGAAATCTTGGACCTGTTTCATTATTAGAGCAAACGCCCTATGTCCTTCTTGGGGTTACAGAGCATACTGCCAAAGCACTGAATGAGGTGGGAATTTCGACCGTGTTCGATTTAGCAACTTCCGAAATTTTTTCAAATGCCGTCGATATTTGCCTATTAGCCGAGAGCAAATCCGGCAGATTTGGGGCTCTTGGCAAGATTCCTTCCGGAGTTTTGAGGGAGGGATACAACTTACAATTATCAGACATCCCCCTTCAGCCAATTACAATTCTGAGCTCTTATTCTCCAAAAACAAAACTGGGGGCTCTCGCAACTGTAATTGATATTGTGACAATTCAAGACCTTGCTGCATGGCCTCCCTATCACTCGGCAAGGGAATTATTGAGCGAGGTTTATAATACTTCGAGTTCCGAGCAAGAAATGAATTCAGAGTCACCCACTGATTTGGTGCCTGCTAATGGTCAATATCCCACAGAACGCGTACATTATGAAGTCCTATTGTTCGATGGGTTTGTTGAGCCTCAAATTATGGTAGAACCCGAGGAGATTTCAACCTCTGAAAAAGAGTTTTCAGACTATCTTTTTCCAAATCCTTTAAAATCTTTGCTTGAACGGGTAGGCCATCCTGATTCCCTTTTTCAAATTAGCAGCCCTATTGATATCTCAGCCCTAATTTCAAACAACAAGGGCTATCAGCGACCTGCTGTCGGCGGAATTCTCACGTTCACCCAATCGTGGTTCACAAAAGGACTTTCGTTAGGTACCCTTATTCATTCGGTTGCACTTGCACCTGGAGAAAGTACAAAGATTGCGGTAATTGATTGGTCACGTAAAGCAAGAACTTCTGCAACTGAAAATATAAAGGAAGATGAAATTTTAGTATCTGAAATTGAAAGAAAGCGTTCTTTAAATGAAATTACAAATGCTGTCGCAAGAGAAACCCTAGCTGGAAATTCTGCAGCAAAAAGCAATTCATTTTCTTCGCAAGTTGGAAGTTCCTCGGGAGAAGCGGGCTTCCGGAACCCCCTTGATGATCTTTCATTGGAATCAATTTTTAATCCACAGCCACCAGGAGTTAGTACTTCAGGATCATCTTTTGGGACATCGACAGGGATTTCTTCCGCAGAATCCTGGTCGTCCTCATCCGGACAAAGAGATATTGCAGCTGCTTTAATTCAGAATATTGTCGACCGTACGCAACAAGCATCTCATACAGCAAGGAACCGTCGGGCTTCTATCGTTAGGGAAGTTTCCCAACATGAAAAGGAGACAATCACTTCGCGCACGCTGACGAACTACAACCATATGCATTCCTTGACAGTCGAATATTATGAAGTTGTTCAACTTTATCGCACTGTTGTGGAGCTAAGTGAAGCTAGCAGATGCTTATTCGTGCCGATGAGGCTTATTGATTTCTCAAAGGATCCCGGGACTATTATGCGGTTCCGGGGAGTTATTGCCGCAAATGGGCTTCATGATGGCATACGAGCATTGAGTATTATTGACCCCGATTACGTGGCATTTTTTTCACCATATGGTATCGGAAAATGGCAATGCACTTTTATGGATGCCCCCGGTCCCAATTTGAATTCAATCGCTAAAACCCCTCTATCGAAATATGCCTTCCTTCCAAAAATGGCGACTGACAACTATGAATACGCAGATTTTCGTATTGGATATTGGATAGAATCAATTATGAATGACAAAGCTGATGAGGCTCCGATTGCAAAAGCGATTTTTCAGTTTAGGTCTGGATCAACCACGACGCTAGAATTTGAAGACCTTGAGGATAGTCGAAATGCCTTTATTGGTAGATTCGGAGTTAAGGGAGGACTTTTTTCAAAAAACAAAGGAGGGCATAATTTTACAGAATTAGTCAGGATTGGTTTAATAAAAAAAGCAGGTAAAGATCACTTCGGGGGCAAATTGACTTTCGTTTTATCTATTCAAACCCGTGAGGGTGGAGTTTCTCTTCAAACCACCATTGAAGTACCAAAGAACGCGGCCCAATTTACCGTCATAGAGCTCACGGAATCATTTTCTTCTCCCGACATCATTCAGCACCTTAATAATAATACTCTCCATTATAGTAGGGAAATATGGCGCTCATTGAGTCCTGTTGACTTGGGAATGCTTATTTCACGATACACCTGGCCAATAGATGGACAACAAAGACCACTTTTAGAGGTATTGAATCCAAATCCAATTGCTATTATTGCCAATTTCCTGGTGTTTAAAATATCAGATAACACTTCAAAGGATTATTCATCCTGGCTCGATAAAAAGAAAATTAAATTGGGATATCAAAAAGAGGATTTAGTACCGGTTCCAAGTGGTGGGGTATTTGGAGAAGCTGTATTAGGGCGGTTTAATTCCGCTGAAAAACTTGATATCACCAGATTCTGGAACTGGCAGGATTCTCCCATTCCCTTCCAGGCTCCTGATATTGCTGCTATTCAGGCTGGCTCGCGTCGTGATCTGGACAATACAACCCCCGGCCAGCTAGGTGCGCCCGTTCTCAATATCGTCAATCCGCCTTCTGTTCCTGATCCACAAGGTATGGGTGCAATCCTTTCAGCAATCCAGAATGGAAATATGTTTAGAGATATGAGTGGACTTGCTGCGACGATCGGGTTGGCGCAAACTGGCCTTGAATCTACCCAAGAAGGAGCGACGAGTGCAGCTACGCAAGCTGGTAAAAATGCAGAAATTGCCGCCCAACTGGGAGCAAAAGTTGCTGATATAGTTGGAAAATTGGTGGCTGCCTATCTTACAAAGGGAACAAGCCTTTTATCTGGCGGCGGAGGAGGTGATAGCCTTGCCGGGCTGCAAGGTGGTATTTCTGGGCAAGGTGCAAAAATCAATCATGGTCAAAATATGGATAAACGTGGCATACCTACAAGCGATGGGACCACAGGTAGTATGCCATTAACAACTTCAAGCACTGGAGATGATGGCAATGTTTTACTTACCAACCCCGACAGTACAAGTGCTACTCCTATTGTTGGAAACGAGAACGCAGCTTTCGATACATCTCTTGGCAATGGTAGCAGTGGTGGGGGTGGAATTGCTGATCAAATTTTCAAAATGCTTTTGGGGCAAGGGCCAGATGTACAAACTAGTAATTTAAATGCTACAAAAGCGCAGCTTGCAATTGCTGAAAATATTATTAAAGCAGATTACAGCAAAATGGGATCGTGCTCAAAAAAATTCTTAGACGATATGCGTTCAAATATTGAGGCCAGCAATATGCTTGGAAATGCAGTAGTTGCTGGTTCAATTATCGTGTGGATTCCAAAGTCAAAGGAAGACGTTATTATAGAATTTCCTGATGCTCTTGAGGGACTCGAAGTGGTAGTTAATGGCGTTGCTTCAATCCCTCCTATACTAAAGGGAACGTTGAAAAAACAAGCTCAATTGGCATATCTAACTTGCAAATCCTTAACATTAGCAGAGAAAAATTTCTGGTTAAATTTAGATAAGTTACTGATTTAATTCCTGTTTATACTTAAGTCCACCGCAAAATCTTCCCATTCCATGAACACCCACGCTCTCTTCCCTAAAAAGGACGTTTTGTCCATCCCGGTAACAGCCGAAAACCGCAGCAGGTTGGATGCATGCCGGAATGCAATCAGCGAGGCGGAGCCCTTTGAAGCCCTGAATGAACTCAAGGCCATCGGTCTGGACACATTGGATACGGAATGTAACTATCTGGAAGCCCGTCTAAATCACCTGGACAACCAGGATATCCGGGGTTTATTGTCAGGCGAAGAGGAGCAAAGGGAGTTGAACCGCATTCATGCAAGTATCCTGAGCCTGGTACAACGCCTGGAGCATTCGTTTGAACAGGATGAAAATAATTACCGCACCCTCCGCGCTTACTTGCAACTGCGCTACGCTGGACGGCTCCGCCAAAAACTGGGCGAACGGCAGCCCATCAATATCCGCCGCTTTTATTCCACTGTGGGCACCACGCCCATCGGAGCGGCCGCCTACAAGGACGTTGTGGTGCCGGACACCGAGGTGCGGCAGACTATGCTGGAAACCTTCGATGCCGCCGACGGGCGTTTGCTAGTGGTCGGCCATCCCGGGGTGGGTAAAACCACCCTGTTGTTACAACTGGCCCTGGCCTTGCTGGAACAACGTCCCGATCATATCGCCGCAGTATTGAACCTGGCTACCTGGCAGTCGGAATTCGGCTCTTTCGACACTTGGTTAGACCGCATCTTACCCCTTGAACTGGGCGTTTCACGTGCCCTGGCCAACAAAATCCGTCAAAACCCTTCATTTATTTTATTGCTGGACGGGCTCGACGAAATTCCTGCCGATGACCGGGATTCGTGCCTGCAAGCCATCGGTCGCTATGGCACAGAGGCCCAAAACAAATTTGTAATCAGTTCCAGGATAGATGAATACAGCAATGCCTCCAAAGACGCTCCGGTGAACATGCAAATCGAAATGCGCCCCCTGACAGCAGAACAAATTGAAACGGAACTAGCCTCAGCCGGGCCGGACAGACCTGAGGCCATGCGCTTGCAAGTTGCGTTACGGCACGATCAATTTCTGCGGGAAGCGGTAGCCACCCCTTTCTACCTGAATACAGCGCAAATCCTGTTCGCCCAGGGTCGGAACTGGGACGAAATGGGCTTTATCGCAACCGACCTTGAAGGAAGGAAACGTGAACTGGTAGAATCTTTTGTTGAAAACAGCCTGCAATCCACTGCAAAGCGCATCTACCCGCCGCAAAAAGCCAGGAAGTGGCTGTCATTTCTGGCCCAAAAGATGAACAAAGAAAATATTGCGGCCTTTGAGTTGATCCACCTTAGGCCTGTTTGGATGCCACGGCGGATTTATCTTTTTTACGCTATCTTTAGTGTAGTGAACGGTTTTGGAAGCGGCCTGTTTGGTATTCTGGTCACGATAATAGCAGGCCTTGGCAAGCCAGATAGTCAGGGAGAAAATGACCTAAATCCATGGCTGTTTACGGGCTTATTAATTGGACTGGGAATAATCGTGTCTTTCATAGCCATTTTAATTAAACATGAAATCCGAACTGAGGAAGTATCCACCTGGAGTTGGAAACATTTCAGACAAAATTGGGGCGTGGGGCTCAGCTTTTTGATTTTGGGGGTTCTAAATTTATTTTACGCTTCATCCGGATTGGACTTTTTGGTTAGCGGCATCATGTTTCTCGCGGGAGGGCTTGCAGCAGGGTATAAAAAAACAGCATTGCTTCAAATAGACAAACCCTACCAGCGCTTTACTGCCTCTTTTCGAAACGGGGTGTTTCCCATTATTATGCATGCCTGCCTCCGGCTGGCCTTTTACCTGGAAGGTTCCCTTCCTTTACGTCTTGTTAACTTTCTGAATGAAATGTCGGCCCGTCATCTGCTCGAATCCGATGGCGGTTCCTGGCGGTTCCGGCATAAAATCTTGCTGGATTATTTTGTGCAGGAGATGGCTGAAAATCCTACATCCAGGAAGAGTTTGAAGTGAGGATTGACAAATTTGTCCTATAATATGGCAGATTTGTCCTGATGCAATAGTCTGTTCGGGTTTATCTTTGAAACGCCATACAACATGTTTGTGCCATTATAATATACCAAAATGCCCCAGATCCCTTCTTCTATGGAAGCCCACCTTTCCGAACATTCTTTCGATTGCGAGTGGGCCAGCCAGTGCCCTTTGTCAGGACTTTCCCACGGTTCCAGGGTGGCTTCGCATTTTATCTGCCCGCAAAGGTCCGTTGTAAACCTGATTGGCATCCCTACCACCAACGGAATGGAGTTTCTCAAAGCAAAGGAGATCATCCGCTGCGAAGGCATGCAGCGGCTTACCAAGGTGTACACGGTTGATGGCGTGATTATTAGTTCCTATAATATCGGTGAGTTTTACAGGATGCTGTTCCCTTTCGGATTTTTCTCACCGCACAAGTCGCATCTTATCAACCTGCAACACCTGCGCAGTTACAGAATGGATGGCGTCATCACCCTGCGCGATGGCTCGCAGGCGCCTTTGGCGCGGAGGCGGAGGGAGGCATTTTTGGAAAGAGTGCGGCATTTGTGAAGCGGGCCGATGTTCCCACTGTAACAACCGTTGATGAGCCGATTCCGACCGATGGATGAATGAGGATTGACGGAGTAGGGGAATTTAGACAATTTCATGGGGATTTGTTGGCTTTCTGAAAAATATGAAGGGCCGCTGATTTGCATGCTGCCGAAACCATAACCCGATGGGATTCAGGAATGGCGAAGCCATAAAACTACCTTCTTGATCATGACATCCGCAATCTCCAACACCCCCTGGCAAGTCCTCGTCGTCCGGCCTCGCTCTGAGAAAAAGGCCGGGCTGCACCTACGCGAACTGGGCTTCGAGGCCTGCGTGCCTACCCAGTGGCAATACCGGCGGTGGAGCGACCGCCGCAAGAAGGTGGAAGTTGTGCTTTTCCCCAATTACGTCTTCATCGCCACCGACCCCGCCCGACATAACGAGGCCTTCCGCGCCGGCAACGCCCTGCGCTACTTGCGCCTAGGAGGCCGCATCGCCGCACTGAGTGAGCGAGAGATTGCCATGATCCAGCAACTCTCCAGCCAGGAAGGGCCGATGTCCATCGCCTACCAGGGATTCCGGTCGGGCGACATGGTGGAGATCCGCAGCGGCAGTTTAGCCGGCTACCGGGGCGTCGTCACCGGGCAGAATGGCGCGCGGCGGCTGCAGGTGGCGCTGCCGGGTCTGGGATGCTTTGCTGAGGTGGAGGTGAGGGATACGAAGGTACGGAGAATACCTAGCTAATTATTCCCGTCAATGCATACTGATCGAATTAAAGACATCTATTGCTCGGCTGTCGCCGGCGAACCGCTCGCCCGGCGGAAATGGTGGTGACGATTGCTGGTAGATGAGAGTATGTCGCTTCTGATACTTTGCGTAATAGCATCTAAATAAATCAACTATATGGATGAATTAATATTCAAACAAGGCAAACAGGATATTTACGACGTTAAGGTTGCTATTAACAATAAAATAGGGTTTGCTTTTACTCATTGTATTAATATTATTCAGGATAGGCGAAGTGATAATATTGAGCGACAATTAAGAAAATTAAAGGAGCAATTGGCATCAGTGAATGATTTCTCTTTATCATCATTCATGCTTGACATAGCTCTGTCATTTGCGTCAGCAGGGATATCTCAAATAGCAAAAATTGGAATAATGAGGTTAATTTCAAAAGCAGCCCCAGATATAAATTTTATTTCGCATGCAAAAGTAACCGATTTTAAATATTCACATGATATGCAATTTAAGCATGATCCTTTCCGCCTGGGGCAAACAAGAGATTTCGACATTCAATTGAAATGGAGTTCAAAAATAACAAAAACAACAGGAGAAGTTGTTACTTTCCAAAATGTTATAGAAAACGCTAAATCTGGTTTCCTAAGTTTAAGCTCTGATGAAAAGGAATGGTTGTTAGACTCCATGATCAGCACCTTAGATCAGGCAGTAAAACAATTGGCTACTCAACTTGACTCCTCTGGAACTGTTAAAATAAGTTCGAATGAAATTGCGGGCGAATATATTGGAGAAGGTAAATTATATATACAAAAACTAATTGATGAAATCGAAGCCATATTCAGGCTTATTATAGAAATTATTGAAATATTGAAACAAAACAACCTTGATACCTTTGCATTAGGGATAATGCAAATGTTTCATTTTTTCAAATGGTCAGGAGAATCAACCGGGTCATATATTCAAATGCTAGGGGAGTATTACGAAAATAAAATAAGCACATTTTATTCAGATATTTTTCTGATGGGAAAGACAATATATACTTGTGAGTATAGTACGCATATAAGCCCCTATAAACCTACGGGTCAGTCAGAAATAATAGGAATATGGTTTTCTCCCACAAATAATTTAGACTTAAGAATGCTTCTTTATCGTTATGGAACTTTTGTTTACAACTCTGACGCTGAAGATACTGCTCATAAAATCTGGGAGATATTGAACACGAAAGAAATAGGCGATTTTTTAATTCAAGAGGACTTGTCAGGCATATTTGTTGAAATTCAAGAGAACCCAGAAATCTCAATAGAATTTTTATATGATCGATTAGAGGCGGTTGCGATTGTCAATTTAGCAGCGCTTTCTGAAAGTGATTTGACAAAGGAATTAGCACAACAAGCAACAGTGAAATCTAGGTTTATTACATATATTAAAGAAAATTTTTCAAATTCAATTTCGTGGGTAAAAATCAAATCGTTCACAGTTCATGTTCATTGTGTTGCAATTAGGCGCGATCAAAGCAGCCCACTCTTATTTGCTATAGAACGTGAAAATGTTTTTAAAATGGACGATGGGAGTTTGTATAGAACACCTGTTTCCTTTATACCACTAAAAGAGGTGGACGACGATCCAGAATTTATTTCTTTAGCTCAAGAATTAACTTATCAAAACTATAAGAGCAGAAGAGGCGAACTATTCAGAGAAGGAAAAAAGATTTCTGCCGAACAAATTAGATCATCGTTTTTTGTTGTTCCAGAAAATAAAACTATTGATACTGTGTTTGTAAAAAAAATAAAAAGATTCAGATAAAAAACGAATAATGAGTTGATGTTATTCGTATATTTTGCCTTAAAATTTTAAGCATTCAATTAAATTGTTGTTAAAGATTTGATTATGAATAAATATCTCACTAAAATTTTTCCAATTTTTAATTCACCAAATATCAATAATAAAATAAATATAGTAATTTTCTCGGAGGGGTATAGGTTGGAGGATAAAAAAATGTTTAACAACAAGTGCAGGGCCTTAATAAAAAAGCTTGAATTTTTTTTCCCCCTTAATTCTGTTTTAAAGGAAGATTCAAATATTAATATATATACATGCTTTGTTCCAAGTGTGCAATTTGGAATATCGTGCCAAAGTAATAATAAATCAAATACTTTTTTAAATTCAAATATTGATACTAAAACTAACGAAATTTACATAGATTCAGATAGATTGTTAAAAGAGTTAGATGCTATAAATTTCTCGTTTTCTACTCTTTTTGAAACATTGACTACATTAATCGTGATAATTGCACCGCCCTTGCTAAATCAATCTAATTGTATTGAAGAAAAACAACTTGATATTACATTTCTTGGAGTTACAAGATCTGCCATTTTTACAATTTCAAGCGATGGTTGGGAAAATTCAGTAGTTAGAGCTTTGGGTAGTGTTATCGGCCTTGGTGATGAATTTGGAAATGATAGTGGCCCAGATATTGAGCAGCCCATTTTGGGCGAAGGAGTTTGGATTGATTACTATTGCCCAAATTTAATATTTTTTAAATCACCTGAACAAGAGTTGTATAAAGAAAAATTAAAATGGAAGGCGTTAATGCCTAAAAATGACGAAAAATTTGAAATATATGAATCTGAGGTTATTGAAAGTCAATTACCTCATAAGATTCCTTACAAATATTCTGTTGAAAAAATTAATTTATGGGAAGGTGGTGGAGGATATCAAAAAAAAGTGTTTCGTTCAGCACAGGACTGTATTATGCGGCGAAAAATTGGAGATCGAGAATACCCTGTTCGAGATGAAAGGATGTCTTTTTGTCCAGTTTGCGAATATGTGATTCGATATTCCATTAACCAAGGGATTAAAAGTCGAGGACATTTTTTTCTTTAGTCTAGACCAAAGTTGAGTAAAATATATAACAAAAAAAAGAACCATTATTATGGTTAAAGCAATCAATATAATAATACTGCAATTTGTAGGGACTATTCGAAAGTTTAAAGGCAATCTAACTGACTCCTCCGGCTTGGACACCCTCCTATTCCACTACGGCTGGGACATGCAAGCCAACCCCGAGCAATTCGACCATATCCGGCAGGCACTCAAACTTGGTTCGCTTCCCGAATTAATATCCAAAGCTGAAGCCCTCTCCCAAAAGTCATCCGACGGGATTACACCCGAAGAAATCGCATCGCTTGCCGAAGATATTTACCGATTAATCGCCGACATCAGTAATTTCGGCAGTTCTATTGATGCCAGTTTGCCTTTCCCTTTCAACAAAAAGGCGTTTTGGGAAGAATTCAGCCAGCGTTTGCTGGAAGACATATTTGTTCTCTTTCTCCAAAGGCACTATCCCCTTGCATTCGGGCTTTTCCATCTATTCGGCATCATAGAATTCCGCGACGAAGAACCCGAAGGCGAAGGCCGCATCAACTACACCCGCACGGTCATTCATTGGAGCCGCCTGGGCAACCTGCTCACCGGCCCTATTGACTTATTCAAGGAGGTATATCAATGGGGGCAAAAAGACCAAATATTCCATTGGGAAAAACTCCTGCACGCCCTGGAATACGGCCTCCTGGCCAACCGTTTCCTGGTGCGTTACGTATTACCCCGAAAATCGGTGGTGGAGGCTTTTTCCGACCCCGACTACATGGTAAAATACGGCTTGCACGAGCTGCATTTTCCTTTTATTTACGGCACAAGCATCCTTGATGAGTCGTTTTACAACATAGGCCTTGCCGTAATGCCTATCGGGCAGGGAGATATGAATAAGCCCCCCGATGGACTTATTGTTACCCCCGTCCTGCAAGGCGATCTGTCGCATCATTTTTACATTGCTCCTTCCATCAAACTCAACCTCGGCGTCGATGTATCGGCCAACAGCGTATTGGGTGTAAAGATATACCCCGATGGCGCGCAAGTGGCTACCAGTTTGGGCAGCGCCGAAGTGAACGCCAAAATAGCCCTCGAAGGCGCCCCGCGAAGCCCTTGGATCATTGCCGGCAGCCGCGATTCCCATCGCCTCGAACTTCACGGCTTCGAGTTCTACTTCCAGGCCAGCGGCCAGGTTTCAGACCCCGAAGTCAAAATCGGCATGCGAACCCTTGCTCCAAACGGGGAGGGCAAGGGCATGAAGGCCGTGGTGGTACTGGAAGAATCAGACAGCTTCCTGCGCGAAACCACCCAAAACGAACAATTGGAGGCCTCCTTCGACGTGCTTATGGAATGGTCGAACAAAACCGGCTTTCGAATCAATGGCAGCCTGAATTTCGACCTGAATTTCGACCTCAACCAAAAACTGGGGCCAGTGGAAATCACCGGCCTGTCGGTAGGCCTTGGCGAAGGCCCCAAACGCACCAGTCAGAAAAGTACGAGCCTGCGCACCGGACTGGGCCTGAAGGGCAAGCTGGGGCCCGTACAATTCGAGGTTGAACGCATGGGCTTTGCACTCGATTTCATCCCCTACACGCAGTCGGATTTGAAAGCGCTGCCGCCTGATGCCGACCGCCCCTTACTGGGTTTGCTCGATCTCGACTATCATTTCCTTCCCCCCAAAGGTCTCGCCCTCACCATCAACGCCAAATCCGTCAAAGGCGGCGGCTTTCTCCGCTTCGACCCCGACAATGGCCAGTACGACGGTGTGTTGCAACTGGAAATAGGCGGTCGCATCGGCCTGAATGCTATCGGCCTGCTGCAAACCCGCCTGCCGGACGGCAAAAAAGGCTATTCCTTCCTCATCATCATTACGGCAAGCGGGTTTACGCCTATACAACTGGGCTTTGGTTTTTTGCTCACCAAAGTCGGCGGTTTGTTGGGTATACACCGGGGTGTGGATACGAAGCAGATTCGCGACGGGCTGAAATCGGAAGGGCTCAGCAATGTATTGTTCCCGGAGGACCCGATGGCCAACGTAGGCGGGATCGTCAGCAGCCTGCGTACCTATTTCCCGCCTACCCAGGGGCAATACGTATTTGGGCCTATGGGGGAGATCACTTGGGGCAAGCCCACGATACTCCGCATCCGGTTGGGGGTCTTGTACGAATTCCCCCTGGCCAACCGGCTGCATATTTTGGCCCAGTTCAAGGCCGGCCTGCCCTCGCTCGACAAGCCCTTGTTGTTATTGAACATGGACGCTGCCGGCTCGATCGACCTGAATAGCGGCGAATTGGCCGTAGATGCCGTACTGTACAAATCCAACCTGCTCGGCATCAACCTCAGCGGCGGCATGGCCATGCGGCTGCGCGGAGGCAACGATCCGTTGTTCCTGCTGTCCGTGGGTGGTTTTAATCCCCGCTTCAAAGCGCCGCCAGGATTTCCCAAAGTTGATCGCATTTCCTTAGGACTGGCCAAAGAAAACGACGAGCCGCCACCCGTTGGAACATACCCCCCGGCAGAAACGAAAAAGCCGGGAACCCGGCTGGAACTGCAGGCTTATTTCGCCCTCACCTCCAACACCGTTCAATTCGGGGCGCACCTGGATCTGTACGTGTCGGCCTGGACATTTTCCATCGAGGGGTACCTGTATTTCGACGCGCTTTTCCAGTTTTCTCCGTTCCAGTTCGTCGTGGATTTCAGCGGCGGGGTGTGCGTCAAGTGGTTTGGTTACACCTTGTTTGAGCTTAGGCTCGACATCACGCTTTCGGGCCCCACTCCCTGGCACGCGAAGGGCGAAGCCCATTTTTCCATCTGTTGGGGCGTCATCGATATTACCGTCTCTTTCGACCGCGATCTCAGCGAGGGCACACCGCCGCCACTGCCCCCGGCTGTGAATCCTTTGCCGGAATTGCTCAAAGCGCTAGGGGATGCCCGCAACTGGGAGGGCGAATGGCCCGAAAACGGCCGGAGCTTCGTGAGTCTGCGGGAAATTCAGGTTGAGTCCGATAGCGTACTCGTGCACCCCGAGGTAGGGCTGAGGGTACGGCAGCGTGTATTACCGCTGGGCCAAAAGCTATCGCGTGTGGGCAACAACCGATTGGCCGTGGAAACCCAATTCGATATAAAAGGGCTTTTCCTTTCGGATAAGAACAAGCAGTCTGACACAGACGGAGAGCAGCCTGTCAAAGATGTGGAGGACTACTTCGCCATGGCGCAGTACTTAGACGGTATGAGCGAACACGAAAAACTGAGCCGTCCGTCTTTCGAAAAGCAAAAAGCGGGTGTGGCCATGGCGGCATCTTCGGCAATATTCGATGAAGAACTGGCTATAGGGGAAGATATTGGTTTCCAAACCTGGCGGGTGCTGGAAGACACCGGAGCCCTGCAGACGGATGGCGACGAGTCCCGTATTTCCGGCGAAGACCTGGCGGCGCAGGCCCGTTTCGGCGCTGCCGGACAGGCATTAATGCGCAGAAGCCTGAAAGCGCAGCTTTTTTAATGAACCCATACTGTTGCTATGAGCGCAAAATATCATTTTATACCAGCCGTCCGCCAGGGCATTGCAGGCGCGATCAATCGGGAAGATACCCTGGGCGCTGGCATGACGCCCGCATCCGGTCTCTTCGCATTTTTAAATGTAAATGATCAGGAGACAGCCAGGGTAAAGGTGCAGGTGCTTGGCCCGGGCGACGTCGCCGGCATCCAACGCGCGGCCATTATTCGAACCGATCCGGCGCCCTGGACGCACGACTTCGAGCCCAATTTTTTTCCCCAGATAGAATTCGACAATCCCGATTTCCCCTGGTTGTTCACTCCTGCCAAGGCCGATAGTCAGGGCAGGCTGCGCCCCTGGCTTAGCCTGGTAGTGGTGCGACAACAGGAAGGCGTGTCGCTCAACCATCCTGCCGGACAGCCTTTGCCGGTATTGTCCATCAAATCGCCAGCAAAGCCGTCCGCTGAGCTGCCCGACCTGTCGGAATCCTGGGCATGGGCTCATGCACAAGTGGCTGGTAGCGACACCGAGCCTATTGGGGAATTGTTGGTAAAAAAACCGGCGCAAAATTTATCCCGCCTGATTTGTCCGCGCAGGCTTGTGGCAAAAGAAAAGTATATCGCGGCCCTGGTGCCCGCTTTTGAAGTTGGCAAAAAAACCGGCCTGGGATTGTCGTTGTCAGAGGCCGATCTGAAAACGCTTCAGCCCACCTGGACCTCCGGAGCCGGAGCGCCTCCTGAAATTGATCTTCCCGTGTATTATCACTGGACATTCGATACCGGCGAAGGAGATGATTTTGTGTCGCTTATCCGCAAACTGAAATACCGCCCTTTGCCGGATAAAGTGGGGCGCCGGAATATTACCGCGGATAAGTTGCCGTACGACCTGCCCGGCTTGGGAATTTTTGAGATAGAGGGTGCGCTTCGCCCGGTAAAAGCCCGGTTGCCCAATACCCGCGGCGAACCCGGATGGATTTGCGATTTACCTGGTACACTGCAAACCGTACTCGATGGAGCGGAGGACGCGTCGGAAACCATGGCAGCGGCATTCGGGGAGCAAGGCGTAAAGTTGTCAGGTAAATATCTTGATAAATGGATTGACGTGCCCGGCAGTATCTGGCGCATTCAGGATGGAGAAAAAACTTATCATCTTCGGAAATCAACGGATCGGATCAGCGTGTATGAATTGCCGCCGGTGTTTGTTGAAAAATTAAGAGACATATTGAATATTCCGGGTAATCAGTCTGCCGATGAAGACCCGGTGGTAGGTTTACCTGTTTATGGCAGCATTCATGCCGAGCAGTCCTTACTCCCGGCCATCGGTATGCCCTCCTGGCTAAACGAGCTCAATTTAGATCCCAAGCAGCGCATCGCGGCTGGAATGGGCACATTGGTGGTGCAGGATCAGCAGGAAAACCTGATGGAATCAGCATGGGCACAATTGCATGACCGGCAGCAGAACCAGACCCTCAATCAAATGCAATTGGGGCGGGAAACCAGTAACGCCCTGTTGCGGAAACATGTAAATGCCGGAACAAACCAAGAAGATACGGCCAATAATCTGCTCAGAAAAACATCACCGGTTTTCAAGTATATCCAACAGTCTTTGAGCCAATCGGCGGGAGTAGGCGCTTCCGGTACGCCGGGAGTTGCCATGATGAAACAATTGCCCCAATCCTCCTTTCCCGCAGGAGTTTTTACCGCTGCTTTCCGGCGTATCAGCCGACAAGGAGGCGTCGCCTCCAAACGCATGGCGCCCCAGGCCCAGGCCGGCACTTTCTTGTCTTTTATTCAAATGACGAAGGTTTTCATGGAAACTAACGGGACGACCACCGGCCCTGCCGTGACGGAAGGCGACCTCTTCAGCATTGCCAATCTTTTACTGAATGAATTAAATCCCGATTACAGTTTTCGCAAAAGGGCCGAAGAGACGGAAACCCTTACCGCGCCCCGGCCCGATGAAGATCCGCTCGGGGCTGTATTAACTGCTCCAAGGTTCGATTTCCCCATGTACCGGTATTTACAGGATATTTCGCAGGACTTTCTTTTGTTCGGTGCTGAGCATTTTCCTGAAGACGCCATTACATTGTTGGAGACCAACCCCGAGTTTATTGTTTCTTTCATGGTAGGGCTCAATCATGAAATGAGCCGGGAGTTGTTGTGGCGCGATTACCCGGTGAACCGGCGCGCTACCTGTTTCCAAACATTTTGGGATGCTATGCCGTCCGCTTCTTCCACAGATCAGATCAATCCAATCAAAGATTGGAAAAGCGCCGATTCATTGGGGAGCCATCTGGAAACCGGCGGCCAGGGCGAACAGTTGGTTCTCCTGATTCGTGGCGACCTGTTGCGGCGGTTCCCATCTGCCACGATCGCCTTAATGCCCTTCGAAGTCGGCAAGTTACAGGAAAACAAGATCGTCCGCCCCCAATTCCAGGGACGTTTAGACCCTGATCTCTACTTTTTCGGCTTCCCCATGCAGGAAGAAACGATACGCTCGCAGGGAAATTGGCATTTCATTATTCAGCAACAGCCTACCCAACCGCGATTCGGGCTCGACAATCCCGCATCGGGGCATTATGCACAGGCGCCGGCCTCGAAAGCAGATTTGAGCTGGGGACACCTTGTGTCCTCCGAAACGGAGCTGCATGCCTTGTCGCACGCCTCCATCAATAGCCGGTTAAAGAATAAAGTAGTCGAAGGCAATCTGAAGTGGGGGTATAATTCGGCGCACATGGCTTTGCTGACTTTGCGAAAGCCGGTTAGGATTGCCATCCCCGCCAATATGATATTACCCGCCTAAACACATAACAACATGGAAACCTTGCAATTAGAAATAAACAGGGCACGAACGGCGGTTAAAACTGCAAAGAATGCGATAGCTCTGCTGGAGGGAGAATTGATAACACTGATCAAAGAAATTGAATCCAGGCGCAAGGAGCTTGAGCAATTTCTAGCGGATGAGTCGGCGCTTCCTGTTAAGATAAAAAAAGAGAAAGAAAATCTTGCAAGCCTCAAAATTGCTATTATCGGTTCGGAAACAGTTGTTCAACAGTTATTAAATATATGGGTCGCTCAGGGGAGAAAATTGCCCAAACCCGTAAACCTGAAAACTGCCGAAACAAACCTGGAGGCTAAAAAAAAGGAACGGGATGCGCTGGAGAAAAAGATCAGCGATTTAGAAAAAAAACTGGCCAACATCCCGGCACTGAAGAAAAAGGCCAATGATGATATTAAAAAATTTGAAAGCGCCAAATCAGATGCGACCGCCAAACTCGATGCTGCCAAAGCCGATCTGGCATTACTCGAAAAGGAATACAAGCAACTCACGGATGCTCAAAAGCAACAGATCGAAGAAGCGATGGGAGCCATGCCGGTCGCCGACTTGCCGGTAGCGCTACTCCCCGTTCATCTACAAACCCGCTATCATTTGGAAGGCGATCAGCCGGAGTTGCTTATCCGGATTTATCCCGATGCACTTTATATAGATACCCATGAGCCCGAATTGACCGAAGCGGAGTTGAATTATGGGAAGAACTATTGGGACAGGCTGTGGCGTATTGGAAAAGGCCAGGATGAAGAGGCCGAACTCCAGCGACAAAACGTCTGGGCGCAATTGTGCCAGCGCTTTACGCCGCGGAGGGCGGCCTGGATTGTCAAGACGCTTGCTCCACTAAATCCCGGCGCTCAACCCGAAACGGCTATTGCGGAAAACAAACCCTTATCAAGTCCGATCCAGTTTCCTAACCCGGAGAAGCGAGCAAGTTCATGGACGCGTGCGCCTAAAGTTACATTTTCTCCCCACCGTTGGGTCGCCTCGGCCTATCGCGGCGGCGAAAGGGTGCTGTTGGCCTGGGGCAATCCCGTCGCAAAAAATATTCACATGGGCCCCAACCCCAAAGCGCCTATGCCCCTGCCGGATACACTGTCTGCCGAACAAGTAGCTATTGATGAAGGCATGCGGTGGTTGATTGATTTTCAGGAGGCAGAAAGAGAGGGAATGGCGATCCGGGCTCGCCTTTCGCCCGAGGAAGCGCGGATTCCTTTGGATACGCTGGTCGTTTTCGGTATGGCCAACGAGCTCGACGGCGCCGCTGGCGCCAGGAAGCTTGAAGATTTATTAAATGCACATCATTACACCGGCGGCCTGGCTTTCGTCCCGCAGGGAACGCCCACAAATAATATGGAAGAATCCGGTTCCGGATTCTCTTCGGACGACCCCGGTTTTATCAGGAGTTTTGATACCGAATGCAAACCCCCGCTTTTTGATGCCGGATATGCATGTAATGGTACGCTATTGGCCGAAACCATGGGGTTGTCTCCTGCCATATTTCAACATATCCAGCATGCGCAAGGGAAAGAGCGGCAGGAGGCCCGGTTTATGCGAACCGCGCTGTGGCCGGTAACCTGGGGATATTTTTTGGAACAGATGGTGGGCAATGATAAAATTACCCCGGAAGTGATCCGGCAGGTGCGAAAACATTACATTGATTTCGTCTCCGGCGGCGGCTTATTGCCGGCAATACGCGTCGGAAAACAACCCTATGGCATTCTGCCGGTTACCGCTCTCAATCGTTGGAAGCCTGAAACAGAGACAGAATTACCCGCCCATTTGATTGCTTTAATGCAAGCCCCTCCCGATAATCGCCAAGAAGCGATCAGCCTGCGGCAGATATGGAAAAATGCGTTGGCGAACGTTTCAAAAGCGACCACTGAGGAGGTTGGGGGGCAAAGATTGTTGGAAATCCTCAGCTTAAATGCTATATCAGGGCAATTCACGGCGAAAACCATGATAGACCGGGCTTTGTTGCAGGATGCCGCCGTACCTGCATCCCTAAAACCACCCGTGCTTTCTGCGCAGGAGCTGACGGAACGGATTAAGCGTGCCGAGAAACTATTAGATCGTTTGGGCATCAAAGGACGACACCGGCTGCTTGATATGGCCTACTCGCTGGCTACCTTATCGTTGAACGCGCCTTTAACCTCCGATGGGTCAAAGGAAGAACCCCTGCAGCCCGGCTACATCAATTGGCTCCGTACGGCCAACATTCAGGCATTAATCAAGGAGTCAGGGCTGGAAACCAAACCTGATATGTTGTTTTATTTGCTCCTGCGTCATGCGGCTCTGCTTGCATATAGCAATGCTATATTTCAGAAGCTGATGTCGGAGGGGAAAATTAAGTGGGAAAATCGCCTGGAGCCTTCTACGGTGAGCAACAAAGCCCCTGCAACACCCACGCTTGGCCGTTATCTGCTAAATAACGCCAATGTTTTGGCGAAAGAGGAGGACCATCCGGCAGAATTGAAAGAATTTCGGGATAGCCTCCAAGGACTGGAAAACCTAAGCGTCGCACGGCTGGAGGATTTGTTCAGGGAAACCATGGATATCAGCGCGCATCGGCTGGACGCCTGGGCGACCTCCCTGGCCGGACGCCGCCTTTTTGAAATGCGGAAACAGCAGCCAACCGGGATACTTTTGGGCGGCTTCGGTTGGGTAGAAAACCTCTCACCCAGTCCAACGCCTGTAAGTGTCGACACCGCTATCGCAGGCGAATCCGGCTCCCCCGTATTTGCCGGTTTGGAAAAAGGCGGTTTTATCCACGCTCCCTCGCTTGACCACGCTGCCACGGCCGCCATATTGCGCAGCGGCTATCTTGCACAGAACAAAGACAGAAATTCCAGCCAGTTTGCCATAGACCTTTCCTCCGAACGGGCGCGTTTAGCGCAGGCGCTCCTGGAAGGTGTCCGCCAAGGCCAGACCCTGTCTGCTCTGCTGGGCTATCGTTTTGAACGGGGCCTGCACGAGCGGCGGCTGGATCATTTTATTGAGTCTTTTCGGCTGCTTGCCCCTCTGGGGTCTGTATATAAAATTATGGCAGATGTGGAATCAACCCGGCAAAAGATTACCGAGCTGGAAAAATGGAAAAGCCCGGAATTAAAAGCTGCGGAAGCCAATTTTGGAAAATTTTCCGAGATGATAACCCGATTTACAAAATGGTATAAAGATTTTTACCATAACAAATTGTCCAGCAAAGAGTTCGATGTTATATTCCGGGAAATAGCAGTCTTAGACGCTCAAATATCCATGCTGGGCAAGATACTTGCTGATGGAGATTTTACTGAAAAAGGGAAAGAAGATATGGAACGCGAAATAGCGCGTTTGAATGCGATCAAGGGAAAATGGTTGATTCAGCTAAAAACCAAAATTGATGATCTCAATAACCGTGCGAAGGACTTTAAAAAACTCCACAACGAGTTGGTCGATTATTTGTACAAATACCCTGCTGGAAAGGGTCCTGTTAAGGTGAAAGTCAATTTTCCTCCATCCAATTCAATTGCAAAACTAAACTGGAATCAACCTATAATTTCCCAGAATACGATTCAGGTAGTCCGGGCCGCAATAGAAACAATAAACAATGGCCAACCATCATTGCTGGCCAGCCGCCTACCGGAGGCAGTCAAGGAATTTAAGGTTTATATAAAAGACTTATCCCTGAAATCCCACCCGGCTCTTTCTTCCACCCTGGCACAGTTGGAGCAATTGGAAACTGCACTCGAGCAGGCGAAACAGTCCTTTAATGATCAATATTTATTGCCTGCAGACAGCGATATGGGTGCTATGGAGACTATTCCCGCCCAGAATGTGGTAGATGGACTTGCGCTGTTGCGCCTTTGGCGCGAGCAGGATATTAAGCCGGTTATTCCATTTGGGGGGCAAGTTGGAACAAAGCAAGTTAAACTGCCGAAATCCGGCGAACAATATGATGGGTTGGAAGCGGAATTGAATGCCCTTTCCGATGCCATGGATGCTGTAAGCGATGCCATTGTGGCGGAGAGCGTGTATCAAACGGTGAAAGGCAACGCCGTAAAAGCCGGCGCTTCCCTCGACGCTATCGGCAGGGGAGAACTGCCGCCAGCTGAACTGGAGTTTTTAAGATCACCCCTGGGTGGAACAAACCTCACCCATCGTTTTTTTCTACTTTTAAACGATAAATCGACGAATACCGAGTGGCCTACGGCAGCAAGCCAGGTTCGTTCAAAAATTGAACCTGCGCTGAATGCATGGGCCGGAAGGCTTCTGGGAAATCCCAATCAAATTTTGATCCAGGCGGAATATTTGCATCCGGAATCAAAAATTGTCCTGGCAAACCGTTTGGTGCGGTTGAGCGAACTGCAATTGTCGGCCCTCGATTTTATTTATTTGAGTAATCGTGAGCCTTTTCCGCTACAGCTGGAATTGGAGCAACGGATCCTCTATCATTTGCACCGATCAATGCCTCAGGATATTCCGCCCGATGCAACGGTGCAATTGTTTTTTGAGCGCGGCAACGATTGGTTACCCAACCAATTTTCCTTGACCGAAATGCTGGAAGCCGGCCGCGCGATCCGCGAAGTGATAGTAAAAGCAAGTCCCTTGCAACCACATCACCTCAAACGGCAAGGCAGCACCGATTCATCCGCTTTTGACGCCAGTGAACTTCAGGAGCGTGTAAACACCATCGTGAACAATTTCAAAAATGCCCAAAATAAGCTCTCGCAATTATCCGGCAATCCGCAAGCGCCGCCGGAAGAAATCAGGAGCGTCCTGATGACCTTCGCCGGTTTTGGGATGCCGGGCGCCGTACCGGTTTCCGTAGTGGGAAATACTGCGGAAGACCGCCGCTCACTCCTTGAACAGAGCAGGGCGATTCTCACCGAAGCCAACCGCCGATTGACAGAGGCGCAAGGAATGCTGTCCACAATTTCTCTGGAAAATAGTGAAAGCCATAAGCTCGAGGTTTATTCCAATTGTATTCAAACGCTGCTCCACTCCGATTTTCAACTATTGCCGCTGTTTCGCCTACCCAAAGAAGGCGATGTCGTTCAATCCTTCAGCCAAAGTGAAAAACTGCAGAATAACGACCCGTATGCCGTTTGTGCCTGGCTTGAACGAACCGCCCGGGTAAGAGAAGCGGTGGCGGATATGAATGATGCGATTGGATATTCACAAGCCCTGCTCCAAAAATATGAAAATCACTGTAAAGTAGGGCAATTACCCCATTTGCAGGGCGACCGCTGGGCTGCATTGCCCTGTGAAGCCGGAAAGGAGGTGCGACCGGGCACTATTTCCCTGGTTAGTAATATGCCTTGGGGTATCGATGCTTCGGCCAGGCAATCGGGCTTATTGATTGATGAATGGACGGAAATCATTCCGAAGCAAAAACAGATGACGGGACTTGCCTTTCAATTTGAAAACCCCGGCGCACGAGCACCTCAATCCATTTTACTCGCGGCGCCGCCGAAAGAAACGGAGCGGTGGGATATTGAATTAATTGAAAGTATATTAATGGAAACCAATGAATGGTGCAAGTTGCGCGCAGTAGATTTGGAAGCATTGTCCCGAAATGAAAAAGAGCAGGACGTATCTCAATTTTTGCCGGCTGTATATCTTTCCTTAAACCCGGAAGGAGATACTATTTCCACAGACCCCCTCAGGGCATTCCTGCCCCCACGTATTGAGTAACGACAAAACGCACAAATCATGTCATACACTTTTTGGACCCGTATCGGGCCTCAAACACGCGATAAAAACATGCTGGAGCCGCTCCAGGCTCGTATTCATGATCCGCTGTGGATGTTGGCGCGCCAATGGCAACTTGGGGAATTTCAGGGGGAAGATGCGGGATCGCCTGCCAGCGCTCGTGTGCGGCTGGAAGGGGCAAAACTCAGTCGTTATTACGCGGGCGCATTGGAGGATGGCGCCCAGGTTGCAGGAACTGCCTTTGATTGTTCAAAAATTCCCTTGGAGACCCTGGTTGAACAAGAGCCCGTTTGGCCGGCACCGGGACAGGGGAGTCAGTTGCGTTTGGCGGCGGAAGCAGGCATTCATTTTTTTCGGTTGCTCGACGCACACCAAATGGGTGCTTACAAGAAAGCTTATCTGGAGCAGTTCGGTTTGAGGGTACCGGCTAATCTGAACCCGCTTGAACTCGATAAACAAGCTTTGCGTTTTTTGACCATAATGGCCGGCCGGGTACCAGATGGCGCACAATTATTTCAAATCTTCGCCACTACGCTGAAAAACAATCCACCACAGCTTCCTGCTTTTCCTGCCGTAAAAAGCGCCGATCGCCAGAAAATGATCCAGATTGCCCAATCCTGGTTAAACTGGTGCGAGTCGCTGTTCAGTGTACCTTCAACTGGTAAGCAGGCATGGAATGCGCAACGGATGGAGTATGCCTTTGCAGTGGCAGCGCATACTGGAGAAGGAGAAATGGTATTGGTGGCTAATGAATATCAGGACGGACATCTTGACTGGTATTCGTTTAATACAAAACCAGGCGTTTCTTTGGGCACATCTCCTCTTGATTCGCCCGTACAAAAGAGTACGCATACATTAATTCCCGCTCCTGTTAGCTATAAAGGAATGCCCGGCGACCGTTTTTGGGAATTTGAAGATGCCTCCGTCAACTTTGGCGCCATTGAAGCTGAATCAACCGATTTGCCCCGTCTTGTTTTTATAGACTTTGCATTATCCATTGGGAATGACTGGTTTCAAATCCCTATCGAACTCGACAAGGGCGCTATATACATGGTTAATTCTCTTGTAGTGACCGATACTTTCGGTATACGCACTATCATTCAGCCCTATCAAAAACTGGACGGCCCACTGTCTTCCTGGCGCCTGTTTCACGTTGGTAAAGATCGATACCAGCCCTCCGTCGACCCGACGAGGGTGGAATCGCGCCTGTTTATACCGCCCGCCCTTGCAGGAAGTCTGGAAAGCAAGCCTTTGGAAGAAATTTTGTTTATTCGGGATGAAATGGCAAACATGGCATGGGCCGTGGAGAAAACAGTGGAAAGTCCCCTTGGCCTGCCTCTGAATCGTCACGAGATATACCTGGAAAAAGTCCGCAGAGAAAGGGAACTAACTGAATCGGAGCCAGTAGGAAGCATATACCCCCTCTATAAGTTGGTTTCAAAGGTGCCCGACTATTGGATTCCGTTCGTTCCTGTGCAGGAAATAGCTACTGGCGCAGACGGCGACCCTGTACCGGCTATTCGGTTGCAAAGAGCCCGTTTGTTCAGAGAACCGTCAAATTCTTCCCCCGCTTCTGATGTCAGGAGCCAGATTTTGAGTACTCCAGGCCCTTTGAAGATGTTTGAAGAAGAAATACCCCGGGCCGGCATAATGATAAAACGGTCCTACCAATACGCCCGATGGGCCGACGGGGCCACCTTTCTTTGGATCGGACGGAAAAAAACTATTGGAAAGGGTGAAGGGTGGAGTGGGTTGCGGTTTGACGTGGTGGAGTGAATGTATATAGCTTTGAGTCATTTGTTTTCGTATGGAGCCTTCTGAAAAATCCTTCATCCCTGCCATCCGGCAGCTCATTGCAGAAGATAAGCTAGAGCAAGCGCTCGAATTGCTACGCCTAAAGCTGTCGGGCGAGCCGCTGCTGGACGAGGCGCTTCACCAATCTGGCCGTTTCCAGTACATTCGCAAGCAAATCAGGCTGGGGATTGTCAGCTTTGAGGATGCCAATCTGACTCAAAACCAAATCCGCTTCGGGCTGCTCGATTTGTTGAGCGAAATGGAGCAAGAAGGCCAAGCGCCTTTGCCGCCTCAAGTCGCTCAGGACCTGATTACCGAGGGCAGTTCCTGGCCCGATAACCTCAAGCAGCAACTTGAGAAATACGGACCAGTCGGCAACCGGCCCGTATCCATTTTCCAGCATTACGGCTGGCTCATCGAGGAGTTTCTGCGGAAAATGGAAACCCCTTCCGGACGCGAGCGCTCGTTACGCCGCCTCTCATTCATGGCCGAGGCGTTCCAGAATAGCCTCCGTTACCTCTGTTTTATCCAACTGGCACAAATCCTGAAAATGGAAAAGGCGCCGCAGCACCCGCTTTTGCAGGAATACCTGAACATGGACGAACAGATACATACCGGATTCGATTACCTGATTCTGCTGCTGGTTTGCACGGATATTTTGAATGGTGAAGAAACTTTCATTCCTGAAATAGGCCAAATCGTCGCCGAATTATCAGATACCGGAAGCGACCTTTATGGCGCCGTCATTTTCCTGCATACCAACCGCCAGCAACTGCTGAATAATGGCTTCGCCCATGACGAAAAACTAAACGCTTTGCTCGACGAATACCTGACAGCCCTGGTCTTTTGGCTGTGCCGCCTGGCGTTTTTATACGAATATCGCCTCGTTTCCATCAAGGAAATCAACCTGAAATTCCGCCTGGGCATGGACCGTTTTTTCGTGCACCACTACGGCGAACTGCACGGCGTCTATTCCAGCGAAGACTTCGACTATGCTGACTTCCCCATCAAGGATTTGTTCACCTACAACCACAGTGTGCTGCTGTTTCGGGGCAGCGACATGCGGGAATGTTTGAAAAACCTTCACGACGAGAGTGCTTACATCTCCCTGTCGCCGCTGGTGATTGACCAGAGCGTTTTTGCTCAAAAAGAAACCCAGACCCCGGAGGTTTATTATTTCACCGGACACAGCGAGCGGCAGTACCACTTTGCTTTGTATAAAAACGAACTTGCGCTTGCCGGCACGACGGAGACGCCTTTCAACAAATTCCTGGTCGTTCGGGAAAAAAATATCAACCAGCCAAAACTCAACGACTTGTACGAGCAGTTGGAGCAGGTCTTTTCGCCCTTTAAAACCCCTGCCATATGAGACGGCTCGCTTCCCCATTCAAGTTTCTCGACTCCTACCATAAGGAAGACTTCGAGGTATTTTTCGGTAGGGAAAAAGACACTGGGGCCCTTTACGACGCACTGAGCGGGGTGAAGCACCTGCTCGTCTATGGCCCCTCCGGGGCTGGCAAGACCAGCCTAATCGAATGCGGACTGCGCAATCAGTTTTCTGATGCCGACTGGTACGCTCTGACCGTCCGGCGGGGAACCGACATAGTAGCTTCCGTATTCGCCCGCATCAATGAAGCCCTGAACCATAAATTAGAACTACACCCCCGAACGGGGCTACCTATCGACCCGCAGACCGACTTTGGAGAAGCCGTTGAAGCTCTTTTTACCGAGCGCTACCAGCCCGTTTATCTCTTGTTTGACCAATTCGAGGAGTTGCTCATTTCAGGACGAGAAGACGAAAAACGGGACTTTTTCACCCGTCTAACCCGCCTTATCCGCTATAAAGCACCATGCCGGGTACTGCTTATCATGCGTGAAGAGTTCATCGGCCACCTCTCTGAATTCGAGCCGCTTTGCCCCAGCATTTTCCAGCATCGCTTTCGCCTGGAGAAAATGCGCCGCGGCGCGGTAGAGGAGGTCTTGCTTCGGATACTCGAAGCACCCCGCTACCGCGCCTTTTTCGAGGTGATAAATGCTCCCGCGCTTGCCGCGAATATCCTAAGTCGCTTGCCCGATCAAAGGCAGGAAATCGAACTGGCGCATGTTCAGGTGTTTCTGAGCGAACTCTGGGACCGGGCCAATACGCCGCCCGTCTCGCTGCCCCTATTGCACGAAGGTCTGGTGAAACCCAACGACAATCTCGAAACCGTGCTCGACAGCTTCCTGAAAAAACAGTTTGCTGAACTGGAAGCCGCCTATGGCGACAAAGCTCCACTGGAATTGCTCGCTTGCATGATTTCGGAACGGCACACCAAGCTCCAGCTCGGGGAAGCCGCCTTGCTGCGCGAACTGAAAGAAAAAGGGATAACCTTAAAAAAAACGCTTTCAGACCTGCTGCAAGATTTAGAGCGCCGTAGAATCATCCGCCAATTAAAATCGGGCGGGGCGACGGAGTACGAAATCAGCCACGACGCGCTAGCTCTTGTGGTGGGACAGAACCTGACAGAAGAGATGAAAATGCGGGAGCGGGCAGAGGAGGTATACCGGGTATTTGGGGAGAAGCCAGGTTTCCTGTCTACCGACGACTTGGACCTGATCCGGCTGTACAAGTCCTACAAAGCGCTGCCGGCCAGCCTGGCAAAACGCTTTGAGGAAAGCACAGCGCATTGGGAGGCGGAAAGAAAAAGGGAATTGGAGGAGGCGCAACGCCAGGCCGAGCAGGAGAGATCGCTGCGGGAAAAATCCCAACACAACGAACGGAGGGCCAGACAGCGCACCCGCATGGCCGCTGGGGTATCAGTGTTGGCGTTGGGGCTTGCCTTGCTGGCGGGGTGGAGCTATATGCATGCGAACCTCAGCGCTGATATTGCCCGTCAAAAAACAACAGAAACCCAAGCGGCCCTCGAAAAAATGGAAGCAGCCAACCAGGCCCGGCTCAAGATAGAAATCAAAAAATACCTCGATGCCTCCGAACGCATGGAGGATATGCAAGACACAGTTATGGCCCGTATCATACTCGAAGAGGCCCTAAGCCTGGATACGGCAAATGCAGAGGTGAAAAAACGATTGATACACTTGCAATAAACAATATCACAAACGAGCCGGCCCAACATAAGGACGTAGCCATAACCACTGCCGCCATGAGATACCGCTTCCTGCTCGCATTATTTGCACTACCATCACTGCTGCAGGCACAAACTGCCGGTGATCCTGCATTCTGTGGGCAACTTCTTGAAAAATCCCAGGCCGCCTTGGTCGCCAAAGACTGGAACAAGGCGCGCGACTACTGCGAAACCGCCCTACCCCTCTGTCCCGGCATTGGCGCTGAACTGGCCTCCGTGCTGTTGCAGGCCGCCAATGGGGTGGAATCAGAGAAAAGGAAGGCATTGGAAAACGCTGCCCTGGCTCAAAAAAGGGAATCGGAAGCCAGAGCCACTCTCGCGCAACTGGAAGAAGAACAAGCAAAAACCCGGGCGGCCCTGCACGACTCTGACAGCCTTTTCCAAAAAGCCGACAAACTTGTCAAAGCATTCTATTTCTATGAGGACCGCTTCGCCCTGGCTTATGGTAGAAAGGGAATTGATAACGTTTTCTATTTCATCGACAAAAACGGTGACGAAGTATTCAAACTTGGACGCTGGGTAAATGCGGAACAATTTTTTGAAGGAACAGGCTTTGCAAAAGTACAAGGAATCAAAGGCGAACGGCTCGTCGATTACCTGATTGATACTCTCGGCAACACCTATCCCGTCGCTTACGATGTAAAGGACTTGAATGAAGGTACTACCGCATTAGACCTTTCTATGAAAGGTCTCGAAACACTGCCTGATATCATTTTCCGTTTTCCCCGGCTAAAAATTTTGCTGCTTTATGGCAACCGATTGAGTGTCCTGCCACCCCAAATTGGTGAATTGAAAAGCCTGACTACGTTGTATTTGATATACAACCAATTAAGCAGCTTGCCACCTCAAATTGGTGAATTGAAAAACTTAACGGTATTGGATTTGAGTGGGAACCAGTTGAATAGCTTACCATCTGAAATAGCAGACTTGAAAAACTTGACGACGTTAGATTTAGGCACCAATCAATTAAGTGGTCTGCCGGCTGAAATTGGAAAATTAAATAGTCTAATAGAGTTGGATTTAAGCGACAACCAAATAAGTAGCCTGCCGCCTGAAGTTATAGAATTAAAAAAACTAACAACTTTGAATTTGAGCAGGAACCAGTTGAATAGTCTGCCGCTTGAATTAGCAGAATTGAAAAGCCTGGCAATTTTGAATTTGGGCGGAAACCAGTTAAATACCCTGCCGGCCGCAATAGTAAAATTGAAAGGACTGACAGCGCTAGATCTGAGATTCAATCAGTTGAGTAATTTACCACCCGAAATAATAGAGTTGGAAAATCTGACGACATTTGATTTAAGCGGCAACTATTTAAGTAGCCTGCCACTTGAAATAGCAGGTCTGAAAGGCTTGATGTCGTTGAATTTGAGCGGAAACGAGTTAAGTAACCTGCCTCCTGCAATAGTAGAATTGAAAAATCTGGCAATGTTGGATTTGACCGGCAACCAATTAAACAGTCTGCCACCTGAAATATCAGAATTAACAAACCTAACCGCGTTGGATTTGATCGGAAACCAGTTGACTAACCTTCCGTCTAATACTGGAAAATTGACAAGCCTGACCGGGTTGAACCTGAGAGGGAACCAATTAAGAAGTTTGCCAACTGAAATAGCAGAATTGAAAGGCCTGACAGACTTGGATTTGAGCGAAAACCAGTTGACTAACGTTCCACCTGAAATTGAAGATTTAAAGTACCTAACCACGTTGAATTTGAGCGAAAATCAGTTGACTAGCCTTCCACCTAATATTGGAAAACTGACAAACCTGACCGTGTTGGAATTGAGCGGAAACCAGTTGACTAGCCTTCCGCCTAATATTGGAAAACTGACAAACCTGACCATCTTAAATTTGAGCAGAAACCAGTTAAATATTCTGCCATCTGAGATAGCAGAATTGAAAAGCCTAACCGAATTGGAATTGAGCGGGAACCAGTTGACTAGCCTTCCGCCCGAAATATTAGAATTAAAAGGCCTGACGGTCTTGAATTTAAGTGGAAACCAATTGAATAGAATACTCCCTAACATTGGAGAGTTTAAGTACCTGACTGAGTTGGATTTGAGCGGAAACCAGTTGAATAGCCTTCCGCTCAATATTGGAGAATTGACAAACCTGACCACGTTGAATTTGAGTGGAAACCAGTTGAATAGCCTTCCGCCCAATATTGGAGAATTAACAAACCTGGTGGTGTTGAATTTGAGCGACAACCAATTAAGTATTCTGCCACACGAAATAGGAGAATTGAAAATCTTGATGAACCTGAATTTGAGCGATAACCAGTTGAATAGTTTACCTCCAGAAATTGGAGAATTGAAAAACCTGACGGGGCTGAATTTAAGGAGTAACCAATTGAATAGCCTGCCACCTCAAATAGGGGAATTGAAAATTTTCTTGGAGAGACTGGATTTGACCGACAACCAACTGAAGAACCTACCCCCCCAAATCGGGGAATTAAAAAACTTGACAGCGATGCATTTGGGCGATAACCAATTGATTAGCTTACCACCTGAAATTGGAGAATTGGAAAACCTGACAGAGTTGAATTTGGGAGGCAACAAATTAAATAACCTACTACCAGAAGTTGGAAAATTAAAAAATCTGACAGAGTTGAATTTGAGCAACAACCAGCTGAGTGGCCTTCCGAACGAAATCGGGGAATTAAAAAACTTGACAAGATTGGATTTATTTAAAAACCAGTTGAGCGAATTAATCCCCCAAGTCGGGGAATTAAAAAGATTGAAAATACTGCATTTAGCCAACAATAAGTTAAATGAATTGCCATTGAGTCTCTTTGACCTGGAAAACTTAACTGAATTATATATAAATGGCAACCAGTTAACCACCCTTCCAAATGGTTTTGACAAGTTACGTAATTTAGTATTTTTAAGTTTGGCAGAAAACAAGTTAGACAGTTTGCCCTTTGGACTTTTAGATTTAAAAAAATTGTCTTTTCTCTATTTAGACAATAATCCTCTGTCAAATGAGGTGGTAGAAAATCTACGTCAAAAATTGTCTAATTGCTATATCAGATTTGAAAAATATAATCCAAATACTTTCGCTGAAATCTTTTTCGAAGATAGAAATTTTCAAAATGCTTATATCGCTCAAAAAGACGCCGCAGAGTTATTTCAAACGGATTATCAGGTATGGTTTAATTTAAGCTTCTACGCCCTTTTTGTTGGGAAACCGGAAGAAGCAATTTCTGCAGCGCACAAAACGCTGGAATTAAACCCGGAGGCATTGGATGTTGAGACCAACCTCGCTCTGGGTTACCTGCTCAGCAACCGCTGGCAGGAAGCAGAAGCCGTTTACAAAAAATGGAAAGGCCGGTATTTTCCGAATGACGATGGAAAGAGAAAATGCGAGGATATATTTCTCCAGGATATTCTGGATTTGGAAAAGGCAGGAGTTTCACACCCTGATTTCGAGCGGGTTAAGGTATTATTGCGGGAATAAGGGCGATGTATACCTCAAGCAGTTTTGGCCTTGGTATATCTCAAAGGTAAAAGAGGCGTCAACACTTTGGCTATTTACAAATGAAAAAAGATTTATTAACCACCGCTCGCGCTTGCCTTCTCCAGGGCGACATCCCAGAAGCTCTTCAAATTTTATTTGAATACCTGAATGACGATAGGTTCCAACGTTCTGTACAGAAGGATCATTTATTCAAAATCAATGAGAGGTACTGGCACTATCTAAAGTTTGGACAAACAGCACAAGGTGGACATGACGATGGCAATGAAGAAAAGAGAATCCAGGGCGAGTTGCTGATGCTGATTCAACAGTGGAAAAGCGGGGAGATAGAACTGTCGCCAATACCAGAAGCAGCCCCAACCGGAATATTCGAAGCCATAAAATCTATCGTTACCGCACCACTGGCACTTATACCTATAGTGAAATCAGCCCTGGCGCCTGCCAGAATCGGCAAAATCGTCTATCAATCACCTTCCAGAATGCGCCTGAACCAAATGGAGTTGGCCACTGTCCGTATTTCGCACAAATCCCTTAAGGAGGACGTATTGAAAGAAGGCCTGGATGCCGCCAAAACAAAGGAAGGCGAACTGGAGATCAGCGACGCGATGGAAGTAGCCTTGTTTGAAGCAGGGCCCCAGCAAAACTTCGACATTTTCCTGGTGAACACTCCAGAGCAGGTGTTAAACAGCAAATCCTATTCCACGTGGAGTTTCTTCCTGAATGCAAAGCAGGTAGGCAAGTTCAATTTGATATTAAGGGTTTCCCTGAAAGTTCATATTCCTGGACTGGGCGAGAAGAAAAAAGACATCGTAACATGGAGTACCTCCATTGAAGTAGATGTGGACAGCGAGACACAGATGGAAAACATCCCAGTCAGAAGCGTCAAGTGGGACGACCAATTTATTAAAACGCTCAAAGAACGCATTGCCAGCAACGAATTCGGCAGCGTTTTTCAGGACCTGGCCAATCACCTGTCCACCTGGGATACGGAGTTGTTCAATACCCTGGTTGTGTTGCAAACCCGGTTCAATAACCTCGGCAATGCTCAAAGGTTGGGGGGTCTGAGCCACGACGAGTACACCGTTGACTTCAACCGCATAGCCGGCAGCCTGCTCAGCCTTATTGATGAGGCAGGCAGTCCCAGGAAGAGTAACGCCATCGAAACCTACAAAATGACCCTAAAAGATATTGCAGCGCAGGTGGCTTGAATAGTCTCTGAGGAATATACCCCCTATCTGTCCTAATTCTCATAATTATGAAAATAATTTCCCTTCTCTTCCTCCTTTTTCCCTTCTTCCACAACCTTCCCGCCCAGCCCCCCATCTCCCCTAGTGAAGCCCAGCGATTGCTTTTCGCCTACCTCGAATATGCCGAGGCCAACCCCGGCGGCGCGCTGATGGAGTGTTTCGAGCCGGACATACGGAAAAAGATCGAAGGAGGAGAAGTTGCAGTGATGGAATTGATCTTCAAGGCGCGGATATTATCCGTCGATCCTCCGGAGGCCCTAGTGCTGGCCAGCACGGAAAATGAAGGTCGCTGGGACCGGCTGCTGCGCTTCCGGTTTATGAAAAAAGTGGGGCAGGTCTTCCTCCAGCCCATGGTCGAGCGTACCTGGATAGGAGATTACGCCACCAGCTACCATGACGAAACCGAAATCCAGAGAGCCTTCTCCGATGAGGAGCGGCGGCAATGGCGCGAACAGTGGAAAAATCTTCTGACGCAACAGGAGGACGCCTCTTCCAAATCCTTGCCCGACTCCCTGCTCTGGGGTGATTGGGTTCTGAAATACAACACCTTTTGGGATAATCCCTTCGTCAAAGGAATGAAGGAAGGGGAGTCCCTTCGCTTCGAACCTGACGGCTCGGTCATACACCCCTCCGGCCTTCATCCGCCGGGCGATTGGGTGTCTGCCGGCGACCAATTGGCCCTGCGTATAGGCAAGGAAAGCGTTTTCGACCTTTTCCAGCTCACTCCCATGCAAAACGGCGATTGGTGGTGCTCTGCCGGCGAGCAGGAGGGGTTTCTGCTGGCCCGCCCCGGGCCTGAAAGCGATGCGCCGGTTCAGTTCCCTGAACTGAAAGAATTCAAGGTGCTCTGCCAACCAGCTTATGATGAGATGAAGTGGTTTTTCAGGGGGTTTTCCTGCGTGCGGCGCGGAGGAAAGTTTGGATTTTTGGATAGCCACGGGCGAGAGTCGATTCCCTGCGAATATACCTTCGCCGCCCGGCCATTTTTTAACGACCTCGGGCAAACATTGGTGGGACGCGAAGGACATGTATGGCTCATCGACACAATCGGGCAGGTTTTGCGGACTTACGAATGCGATAATGCATGGCAGTTGTGGGAAGGTATCCTGTTGATCGAAAAAGCAGGAAAAAAGGGTGTCATCGATACAGCAAACCATGTTATCCTGCCGCCCATTTACGACGAAATAGGCGCAGGCGGATGGGATTACTTCCGGGTTTTAAAGGATACCGGATGGGGACTGTACGACCACGAGGGGAAGGAAATACTGCCCCCAGAATTCGAAGGCATCGACTTCCGGGAAGACAACCTGGCGGTGGTCAAAAGCAAGGGAAGCTACGGGGTGATGGATATCTTCACTAAGCAATGGCTGGTTCCCTGCGCCTACGACAAAATCACACTCAAAGGCGCTCCCCTGATCCAGGCTGTTCGCAATGGCAAAACTTCCTTATTCCGGCTCGACGGCACGCTTTTATCAGACCGGGAGTATGAACTGACTACCTGGATGGGCTGGGATTTTCTGGCCGTCCAACGTAAAGGGGGGCGTGGCGTACTCAACGGAGCAGGCGCCGTCGTGATCCCTCCTGTGTACGACGATGTGTTTTACGCTAATTTCCGGGAACGCGGCCTTTTCCGGGTAACCCTGAACGACGTAACCGTCATGCGAGATTCTGCCGGCGTCATTTACCCGGATAGATCCGGGGTATTCGATGAAGAGCCGGACCAAGCGCTCCTTGCCGCCGCCGCCGAGCCCAATGAATTTGGCGATATGTACCGGCCGTTCAAGCACAACGGCCGATACGGCTATCAGTTGCCTGACGGCCGTTGGATGATCCCGCCTCTCTACGATAGGGCCGGTAAATTTGTTGACGGCCTGGCCGCAGTTACCTATAAAGGCCGATGCGGGCTGATCGACGCCCGGGGCAGGGAGGTGTTGCCCTTCCTCTGCGAGGACATCGAAATAGATGAGGATTCCGGATGGATATTCGCCAAGTACAAAGGCAAATGGGGGGTATTGGCCAGGGAAAACTGAAAAGTTGATCTCACTTCCCGGGGATGCTGCATTTGTGGAGGGGGCCGACCCTGATGTCCCCCCCCAATTCAGTTTTTCGCTTTATCCGCCAAATACCAAAGGAGCATCCCCAGCAGCGGAAGTCCCGCAACAATGACGCTCCATAATTCACGGCGCAGCATAAAGCGAAGGACCAGGCTGCCAATCAGGCAAATGACAATGGCTGCGCCAAGCGAAACATTCAGATCTATACCGGCGCTCCAACTGCGGCGGAAATCCTTACCCATGAATACCAGCAGGGTGAGGAGGAGGTCGGCGATCCAGAATGTCCAGAAAATAAATATCATAGAGTAAATATTGGATTTTTTCTTTTTATAAATAACAATAATCCTGCGATCGCTAATGCCAGTAGGCCCTGCTTGCGCAAATATCCGAAATGAGCCTTCAATGCTGCATTGTAAGCCTCCAAGGACAGAATAACTTGCTTCCCCCTGCCGATTGCGTAGATGTCGGCCGCTTTCAGGCGTATGAGAGGGTGGTCCTTTCGTATGGTGGCGTAGAAATAATCTCTTTTGCTGGCCAACAGGGTCAGGTTGTCGCTTGGCTCAAGTTGAGGGATTTGGGTAGTCAGGAGTGCGCCGCCTTTGTGATGAAATTCGATGCCAGGGAATTCCCTGGCGCTCAGGACCAGCCGGATGGGGACCGGTTCTCCATTTTCAATTTCCTGAACAAGAACGGGCTTCTCCGCCAAAACCACTTCCAGGCGCTGCAGATCCCGGGGTTCAAGGGGTAGCGCGCCGAGCCTCAGCTGGATATACATCAGGAACAGCAGCGAAACGCCAAATAACAAGCCCAGCCATCGGAGAATATGCTGTGCTTCTTCTTTGTCCAGCGCGGTTTTTAATTCAGGACTCCATTCAACACCTGCGGTCAGCGCTTGTTGCAGTTCCCGGTAGTTCCGGTAGTATGAGGCTTGTATTTTCATGTGCTTTCCATTTTTGAATGCAAGCGTAAATCCCTTTCCCTGCCTGAAACGGCCCATTTCGGCGTATCCCGAAATGCAAGAGATGGAAAATTGCTGTTTTTTCAGGATGCTGCGCGCTTCAATACCGGCGCCGGCTACCCTGATTTTCGGATAAGTGCAGATAGCTGCCGCCAGGAAGACTAGAGGAAAGAGCCACATCAGGTGAACGGCCAGGGATATGGAAATCTCCTCAAACCCATTCCTACGGAATACTATGGCCATCAATATGGCACCCGCGAGGATTAGCAAAGGAACCAATATAGCCAGTGAGACATATGTCGGGGAAATTGTTGACCGGAGGGCCAAAGATGAACCGGATGTGGGTTGCATTGTGGGTTTTTATAAAAAGGCAGCATGTTACTGTAAAATTTGTAAATTTTTCGGTATTTTGTTTATAATAATTTATGAATGAAATAATTTTATAAAAATTCTGACCATGCACCCCGCCAACCTTTTCGACCTCAAAAACCTCAGCCTCAAAATCCACTACTCCGACAGCGGCATCGACGGCAAACCACACCTGAGCTACCAGAAAGGCAAAGTCCAGCTTAATTTCAGTGGAAGCCAGATTCGTCGCAAGGAAACAGAGATCGGCACGCTGGTCTCCGTCACACTCAAAACCGTGCCCGATTTGTACGCCAGGGTATTCAGCCTGCTGCTGCCACGGGTGAATGTGCCGGCTAACAGTTCCGAAGTGGCAGTTACCGTCAAGGCTCTTGAAACCACGGTCAAGACCAGCATAGGCGGACCGGATCTGGTCAGCGGACAGTTGCAGGCGTATAAAGTGTATTCGCTGGGAGGAGAGGCGCGGAGTGTAGTTTTTTGAACCGCTAAGCCCAAAAAAGGAGAAGTTATGGGAAACAGCCACCTCAGTGATTCTGTTTTAACACTTTTTGTTTGAAAAGTCCGCTTTTTCCCGTATCTTTCGGTTCAAATCTACCATGATATGGTTGAAATTGCCAACCCCATCTACGACGTCGTTTTCAAATACCTGATGCGGGACGAGAAAGTGGCCAAACTGCTGCTGTCGGCTATTATCGGCAAAGAAGTCGTCTCGCTCGAATTCCGGCCCACGGAGCATCACTACCCGTTCCGGGAGGTGCTGGCCGTGCTGCGCATGGATTTCAGCGCACGCATCCAGGATGCCGAAGGCAACCAGGAATTGGTCATCCTGGAATTGCAAAAAGCCAAAATGGCCAGCGATATTATGCGCTTCCGTCGTTACCTTGGTGAACAATATTCAAACCGGGAAAATGTAGTGCGCGAGGCGGCGGCAGAATATCCATTTCGCAAGGCGCTCCCAATCCTAAGTATCTATTTCCTGGGGCATACGCTCGCGCACGTGAAGGCGCCCGTGGTCAGGGTCAACCGGGCCTACATCGATGCCGCCACCGGCGAGCAAATTCAGGAAAAAGAGGAATTTATCGAAAGCCTCACCCACGATAGCATCATCATCCAGATACCTTACCTCCAAGGCCGCCGCCGCAACGAGCTGGAAAAACTGCTTGCCCTGTTCGACCAGTCCGCCGCCACCTACGACCCCCACTTCCTGATCGTGAACGAGGACGAACTGCCTGAGCGCTACCGCCCCCTGCTGCGCCGGCTTCAAAAAGCCGTGGCCGACCCAGTCGTCAGGGAAACCATGGACGGGGAAGACGATATCATCGAGGAACTGAAGGATTATCAAAGACTGATCTCGTCCAAAGAAGGTATCATCCGGGCGAAGGAACAACTGATCGAAGAGAAGGAGAATACGATCGAAGAGAAAGAGCAGTTAATAGGGGCAATAGAACAGGTGATCGAAGAGAAGGAGAAATTAATAGGGGAGAAGGAGAAGACAATCGAAGAAACCCGCACCAGGCTTGAACGCGCCGTGCTGAAATCACATGCAGCGGGCAATGGTGTAGAAGCCCTGGCTAGCATTTTTGAATTGACTGAAGCGGAAGTGGCAGAAATACTGAAAAGCGCCACGTGAAAAAAAAGGGGGTAACAAAATCCCACCCCAACGGATAGGGGAGAAAACCTTCTATCATGAAACCCCTCATCGTTTTCTCCCTCCTCATGCTGGCCTTGGGCCACATTTCTCTCTTCGCCCAGGACCTTAGCCTCGAACTCTCTTTGGACAATTACCGGCTGCTCGATGCCGAACCGGCCGGTAACGACGCCTTTTTCCTGCTCTGCGAAAAAAAGTCGGCGGCCGATTTGATGGTCAGAAACCTGGCCAAAGAAAAAGCCATTTTCAAATTCGACGCAAACCTTCAACAGGTATGGCCAGAACCACTGACCCTGAAAGGGATCACCGGTTACGACGCTACCGTCTTCTCCTACTCCGACTCCGCCGGACAACACTCAGCCGATTATTTCTTTGGCAGCGGACAATTCGTTCAGGTGCGCAAGGATGGCTCCGTTCACGAAAAGGAAACCGGCATTCCCAAAAAGGAAGCCAACAAAACGGCTGCGGCTTTCGTCGATGGCAATGGCCTCAATATCCTGACCATCACGGGCGACGAAACCTTTCCCACCGGCTCGATGAACTGGTACACCTTCTCACACAGCGACCTCTCCCTGACTAAACGCCCTATCTCCCTGCCCCTTCCCCCCGCTGTTGACGAAGACAATGAATCGGGTTGGCGCCTCAATCAGGTGACTGACGAGGGCCTCTTCTTTTACTACGTTTCCTACAAAAACGAAGTGAAAGACCTCAGCCGGACGATCCTCGCCTGCCACGTCATTGCCGTGGGTCGTGATGGAAGAGCAGGGAAAATCGTCACCATTGACCCCGCCCTTGACAAATACAAGGCGCTTCCCTGCTCTTTCAGACAGGATTATGCTCCAAACCTCCAGGTCTTCGCGCCTGAAACCTGGCAAACAGATACTTATTCCTCGCCGAGCAGCGGCGTTTCAGGTATCATCTACATTCCTACAGATAACTCCTTCATGGGGGTAAAAGTGGATGGAAACGCCGGACGGATATACACCGTAGCCGCCTTGAACGAGCAGGTGGAAGTGCACAAAAAACACGGCCGCGTAGAATCTGACGGCAGGGGATGGGCACTCCCTGTGAAATCCCTCCTGCTCACGATCTCCGACCTGCAAGGACAGAAAATAGCCACCGCAACGCTCTCCCATACCCCCTCCAAATTGGCGCCCACCGATAACTACGGCTACCAGGCAAGCCAAATCGAGCTCATCCCGCTGCCGGGCGATGAAGGCGTGATCTGCAAATTTGTGAATAACGGCAAAATCGTGGTTTGGGTGGTGAGCCCGGAGGGAGAAGTTAGGAAGGAATTCAAAACCAGACCTTATTCTCTCAAAATGGGGATGGTGAAAACTTACCACGATATTTTCTCCGTAAATGGGTACGAAACGCTGGAGGACCTGGAAACAAGCCCTTATCTCGCGAGGGAAACCTCCGCCATGGCAAAATTCTTTGAAGGCCTGGACGATAAGACAAAATGGCAATCCTTCTACCTCCACTGCAAGATGCGCGACCTGCTGTTCGTACCGGAGGCTGCCGGCAACAAGCTGATGATCTATTCTTTTATCAAAAACTAAATTCCACATGAGACTGATCCTTCTGATCGCCGTCGTCCTGTTCTCAGGATACGGCCAGGCTTCCGCGCAGATTTTCGTCCGCGCGCTTCACTACCGCCCCTCCGGCGAATTTGGCTTCGTGATGAAGCCCCTTGTTTCGGCAGAAATAGGCTGGCAAAACCGCTTCAGCAAACGCTCGACAAAGCGCTTTAGGTCGGGGTTTTCCGTTCAGGTCCTCAACATGCAGCCTCGTATGGAGGTGTTTCCCACCGTGAGCACCATCAGCGACGGCAACGGGTTCAGGGTACTTCCCGGAGGGCAGATATTCCACCGCTATTTCATCGGCCAACTCAACGGTGGACTCGACTATGCCTTTGTGCACAAAAAAGACCTCAATATCTATACAGGTCTGGATGTGACGGTCGGGGGCGCAAACGTGGCATACACCTCTTACGCTCCCACTGTGATCCATGAGGATTACGACGGCGGGGGCTACCTCGGCGGCTTGCGTGCAAGGCTCGGCATTGAATATACCCTTAGCGATCATTTCAGCGCATTCGCCAATGCCCACCGGAGCTTCTTTTTGCTATCGGATCCTTTGTCGCTCCCCTGGGCCTGGGATTTCGGCCTCGGCCTCCGGTATTCATTGGAGTAACTCAACCTCCTCAACTTCCTAAACCTCTTCAACTTTTTTTTATGAAAACCCCCACATTTCTCCTGCTACTTCTCCTGGCAACGACTTCCTGCCAGAAGGTCTACCGCGACATCAACGACTATTTTCCGAAAATAACGACCATTTCTGCCACCGTGCAGTCCGACGGCACGGTGTTGGTGGAAGGGACGGTCGAAGATGAAGGCGCCGATGCCCTCCGCTACCTCGGCTTCTGTTGCAGCGCCAATCCCGAACCACAGATGCTCGACCGGCAGGTCCTTGCCGAATTCGACGGCGTTCATTTCACGGCGGTGTACGAAGGCGGCTTCGATCCGGACTCGGTCTATTACTTCAGGTCCTGGGCGGCCAACGGTTATGGCTGGTCTTATGGAAATACCGTTTCTGCTGAAAATATTATTGGCACTGCCATCACGCCGCCATGCACGCTTGCCGGCAACAGCCTCGACCTGGGCATCGGCCAGGGCACGGACCAGTTTTTCCAGATCGGGCCTCCCTACACAGTTCCCGGTGGCTGGGCCTTTGCTGCAGCTACCTTCTCCGGGCCTACCATCGAGTTCCGTTTTCCTGAATTGATGACCACCAAAATCTACCAAACCGTCGGACATACCTCGCCTGGGCCGGGAGAGGTGTTTGTCAGCTTTTACTCGGGCTTCATCAGCGGCTCCCTGAATCCGGGAAGCGAGGTGTACGTGAAGCGGCTCAATGGCGAGGACCTTTTTGAGGTGGTGATTTGCGATGGGGAGTGGGAGTATAATAGTAGCCCATTTTATCTGAATGCCAAACTTTTAGTTAATTTTTAATAGTTGTTTGAAATCAGGTTTTTTGTATATCTTTATTGACCAAATAAAGTCAATGCATCAAAAAACCCATTTCCTGCCTTCCCCCCGGGTGGATGACTCTCCATTCCTGTTTTTCTTTTCTTTTCTTTTCTTCTTCGAATCATACTGCCTTTGGCGGAAGGGTGGGGCGGCTGTCTATTCCCAATTTTAAAAATCAAATGTTATGAAAAAAAAATTCACCCATTTACTCGCTGCAGCGTTTTTGGCCTGGTGGGCTGTATCATTACCGGGCCAAAACGTTGCGCTCGACTTCGACGGCGCTAACGACTATATTTCGTTGAGTCCCATCGCCGGCTGGGCGCCCAATTCGGATTTTACCTTCGAGGCCTGGTTCACCGTCTCGCCTGATGGTCTGGCCTGTTCCGGAAATTTCAGGCGTTTGTTTTCCCTGTTCAACCCCGACAGGTTTGAGGTGGGCCAATGCGGAGGTGAGCTTTACCTTTTCTGGACTGATCCGCTCTCCAATGCGCATTTCAATATTCAGACCCCCGCCGTGAACATCCTTGACGGCGCCTGGCACTGTATCGGCGTGGTACGCAGCGGACCGTTGGTAGACATCTACCTCGACGGAGGACTGGTCTATTCGGTTTCAACCGTCGGCACGATCAACTTCTCACTGTTCCGTGTCGGGCATTGGGGAGGAGGACCTACGCCTACGCAAGATTGGCTGGGCGGTATCGACGAGGTAAAACTTTGGAATGTCGCCCTGCCCGCCTCCCATCTGATGGTTTGCAGCAATTGTCCGCCACCACCCCCCATCCCCGGGCAGTCGCCCATTGTTCATTGGCCCTTGGATGATGGCATACCAGGGCAGCCCAACACGGTCACTACGGTGGCCGATGTATCGGGTTTCGGCAATTCCGGTGTATTAAACCCTCCGGGCTCCGGGGGGCACGACCTTACGGACCCAGGAGGGAATTTTATTCCTGGCGTGCCGATCGTTTTGCCTTCCTATCACGACCTTTCGGTGTTTATCTCCGACCCGGTACAAATGGTAGGGATTCCCTGGGTGTGCGACGGGGCTTCCGTACATTTTTCACTGGTCGATCCCAATTTCAATATCCCGCAGCCCGGCGCCGGGGTGACTGTCGATTGGTATTATTCAGACAACCAGGGGCCGTGGATCTTAATCCCATCGCTCAACGGCTTTCAATTCGGCGTACCCACCAACGTGGCTACATCGATCAATTGCCCCGGCACTACGGGCTATGTGGATCGCGAGTATAGGGCCATCATCACGGTGACCAATGCCAACGGGACCTGCGTGTACACCACCCAGCCAGGTGGGTTGCGCATCTATTGCGAGATCACCCAGTTGAACTTGCAGGTGACGCCCCCGGGGCCCTTTTGTGAAGGCGATCAGGTTAGCTTCAATGTGTCGGTGACAACCAACCTGCCGAACCCTGCCCCGACAAATGACGTGCACATCGACTGGTGCATCAGCACGGATGGAGGGCTGACCTGGACAGTATTGAGCCAGTATTACGACCAACCCGGTTTTACCTACCCGACGATTACGGTGGGCCAGAAGGATATTTGCTTTAAAGCCCTCGTTACCAATCTGGGCTGCCCTTCAAAAACCGGACAGGTTTGCATTAAAGTCGACCCCAACCCGGTATGCGGCAACATCATCGGCTGGCCTACGCCCGCCAATCTGACGCTGGTGGGCACGTCGCCCTGGTTGATGTATGAAATCTGCCCTGAAAACGATGCCACCGTGGGTATGGATCCTTCCGGACCGCCCTTCCAGCACTGCAACCCGCAGTGGCAGTATTCGTTCGGCGATCTGCTCAACCCGAACAACCCGGCGCTCTGGACCTGGGTGAACCTGGGCTTCTCTAACTCGCTTCAAAACACCAACATTCTGCCCACTTCCCAATGGGGATCGAACACCTCCATCTTCTACCGCATCGCTTGCATGCCGCTTTCCACACCCTCGGCGTGCGACCCCTGCTACAGTAACATCGTGGAAATCAAGCTGAAAACCCCGCCGCCCGTGCCTACTATTGTCGCCGTTCCGCCTAATCAGACCATCTGCCACGGGGATATCGTCACATTATATGCATCAAACGACCCTGGAACGCAGACAACCTGGTACTGCAATGGTGAAGCAGTAGCGACAGGCCCCATCCTGCCTGTCTCCAACCAGGCCTGTTATTGGACGGAAGTGACCGACGGTTGTTACACCCTTAAGTCAGACACTTTTTGCCTGAAGATTTGCGCTGCGGTGGCCATCATTTCATGTCCCATCGTCAACCCCTGCATCATCCCCAATCTTCCCATTACCCTGAGCGGATTGGACTCCTACTCGGTGAACTGCGGTCCGATTTTGCAGTACCAATGGGAGGTCGAATACTTTCCCAACGGCCCGATCTATTTCTTCAATACGCCGACCATCACCTTCACGCCCCCCGCTACCGGTGCAATTGTCACCCTGACGGTGATCGACTCCAACGGGTGTTTCCATTCAGTTCAATCCTTCTTTAAACCTTGCCAACCATAAAACCATCTGTTTATGAAAGCGATTCTATTCTCTATCATATTGGCAGGCATAGCTCTGCTACCCGTTCCGCTAGGGGCGCAGATGGCATGCCCTTGCCAGCCCGTTCTCTACCTCACACCCGATCCGGCCGACTTATGCTGTTATTTGCTCAATATCGATTTCACCGGCGCCGGAGGCTGCGCACCTGTCACTAACTTCAACCAGATCACCGTTAATACGAATGTTGGAAACGGTACGGGCATGATTTCGGGGGCTACGGCAATCGCACCCTCCTTTTCCGCTACCCTGAACAGCTCAACGCTGGTCACCTTTAGCACTGCACCTGGTTTCATACTTTCTACCCCGACGAACTACGTGATTGGACAAGTCTGCTTTTCCAATGCTTCTCCCGCCTTTTTTCCCGCTCAAATGGTCATTTCAAACGGCCCCATGGACAACTGCGCTGTCACGCACAACCAGGACGACTTGACCACTATATGCACGCCGCCTAATCCATGCGACAGCATCTTTGTGGTCGACACTGCCATCTGTACTACCGACCCCAACCTTCTGATGCCGCTGTACGGTTGTGCCAACATACCTTGTGTCACACAGGTAAAGTGGTGGATCCAGAGCCCTTGCGGTACCGGCCCCTGGGTACTTTATCAGGTAAAGCCGGATTGCTCAGACCTGCTGCTCTTCCCCACCCAGTTTTCGAGCGATATTTGTGTGTATGCAGAGGTTATCACCGACGGAACCTGTAATTGCCCAACGCTGATCACAACCAATACAGCGACCGTGCTGCTTTGCGACCCCGTAGGGTGTTCGATTCAAAACCCTAACCCTGTGGAATATTGCGACTGTGGAAATCCTGCGCCGATTACCGCCCAATTATCCGGAAGCACGCCTTCCTGCCCCTCCACGGTGACCTGGTACGACGATCAGGGAATTGTCGTAGGCACCACTCCGGCTTACGATCCTCCGAACCTCTGTTTTCAAGGGTTGCCTGATGATTGCTATCAGGATTACACTTTTAAAGCCGTAATAGACAGCCCATGCGGCAAAGACTCTTGTTTGGCTGTCTTCCGCATTTACAATAAAGACGCGCCCAAGGGCAAATTGGAGATGGACCCCGTGGAGGCTCAGCCTTTCTGCCCGGGCGAAGACGCCACACTCAAATTTACACCAGGTTGCGCAGGCGATCCTAAAATGTGGGATTGGTACATGCGGCCCTGCATTGGCGGAAGCCCCACTCATTTGACTGAGGCAGGGACAATGAACCCCCTGTACCTGACCAATAGGCTCTACAATTCGGTTTATTTCTACGTACAAACCCAAAACGGGGTTTGTCCTGTCGATACCTCCCAATTGCTCATTGAGGTGAAGGAGCCTTTGTCTATCCTCTCATTTTCAGCTTTAGCCGATCCATGTGTCGAACAACAGGTTAATCTTAACCTTAATTTTAAGCCATGCACCGTTCAGGGCTGTGGTACCGGTTGCAGTTGCACCCATACTGTCGAATGGTACAAGGATGGCTTTGTGATCGGTACGAGCGCCGGCGTTTTGCCGCCAGCTAGTTTCACGTTTACCGGCCCGGGCTCCCTGGTAGGAAATTATTACGCGGTACTCAAGGATGATTGCTGCCCGGGCGACTCTGCAGTCTCTGTCCTGGTGAAAATCGATCCTGTATGTGTGCCGGTTGTCAATGGCCCCTGCTTGATGTGCAACGGCATGCCGGTGACCCTGGAAGGGGAGATGGTCTTGCCCCCGCGATTTCCCTGTCCGACGATCAGTGCATGCAACTTTACCTGGTATGAGCTGATTGGCTCCCTGGAGGTGAACCTGAACAACCCTACCCAGTTGCTTCTGGTGACGCATCCAGGGACGTACATTTTTGAATCAAACTGCAACGGGTGCATCAAGAGAGATACTTTCAGCCTGCCAGGTTGTACCAATAACTGCAACTGTGGGAATCTTCAATGGGCACATTTCTGGCATGGCACCACTTTTACGACTTCCATCGACAGCAATTTTGTGGTGACGGCGCCCTGTCCCAAAGCGGGCATGGATATCCTGATACACGGCGACCTGCCGTGCGTGCAAACGGCTTGTAACACCAATGTGGTCGACTGGGAGCTGACGCGTCCTGCGCCGCTGCCGCCTGTACTTGGCACATCGCCTGTCTGGATATACCCCCATTTTGACGCAGTACTTCCCTGGGCAGATTGCGTGCAGCCCGGGTTGTACACCCTCAAGGTGACCAGGTACTGTGGGCAGGTTCCCTGTAACTACATATTCCGGTTTGAAATACCCAACTGCGGCTGCCTTTGCGACGATTTGGCCGCTGATGTTGGCGCCGGTTTTGGTACTTCGTCCAGTATTGTGAACTGCATTCGCACCTTCAAGCCTTACGCGCTCGATGCCTGCGATGTGGTGACCTGGACCATCGACGGCAACCAGGCCCCGGGCTCATCGACCGGCAATAACGGGTTCGGCTATAATTTTTCAACGCTGGGAAGCGGTACTTATACCGTTTGCATGACTGTGACCCGCACCCCGATTACTGGTCCGCCCTGCACCGCCACCAAATGCCAGACCGTCGTGGTCAATTGCGTGGGCATTTCTCCGCGGCTTTGCCTCGATGGAAATGCCGCTAAAAACGGCGACTTCACAGAAGGTCTGACCAAAGGACACCTGGGCAATGGATTGGGAGCGGTGGCAGACTGGCAGGCTCTTCCGGAAGTGACGGATGGATTGGTTTTTGTGGAAGACAGCGCCGGAGGATACGACCAGGGTTACCTTGTATTTTTCGGAGGATCGGACCACCCTGCCGGGATCATTCAGGATACCGATCTGGATGAAAACGAGTATGTGAATCTCGATTACAATATCCGCAACATCAGCGGTGATCAGCTACCTCCCGGCACCAGGCTGGAATTCAGCCTGTATTCCGACCCCGAGGGTACGGATCAGCAGCTGCTTTACTCCGATCTGATCGAAACGGGCGCCAGTTCAGGCTGGACAAGCCGGTCGGTCTCAACGGCGGTGAGTCCCAACCCGGATTACCCCTACCTGGTCGTCAGCCTGACAAACGACCAGTCGGGCAGTTTCTCGCTGGTAGCGCTCGATAACCTGGAGATCTGCTCCTCCTCGGATCCCCTGGGGCTGGATGGGAAAACACCAGTGAGCCCGATATTCCGGCTTTTCCCCAACCCCGCTAACGAGGAGATCACCATCGAATGGAAGGGGTTGGAGACCAGGAGAGGCAGCGTTCAGATCGTCAGCAGCCTGGGGCAGGTCTTGCGAACCATTCCCATTGAGGAAGGCAGCGACCGGCTGACCACAACCGTAGCAGGCTTGCCACAGGGTGTATATTTCGTGAAAATACGCTCAGGGCGGAAAGCGCTGAAGGTGATGAAGTTTGTGAAATCGTAAAAAGACAGCTGCATGAGATCAATAACCATCATCATCGCACTTGTGTTGACCGCCGGGGTTCTCGGCGGTCAACCCCTCATCTACGCCGTTTCTGCTGATTTCCCCTTTTACCGGAGCCAAATGATCCGGTTTTACCCTACCGGGGTGTTTCATAGCAATGACCACATTCAGGGACTAAACCCGAATACGGGGAATATCAGTCTGATTGAAAACGTAAAAGGCATTTGCCGTGTAACCAACACAGGTACCAGCGCTGATGGGAAATACTACGTCACTACCGGGCTTTTTAACGCCGATCCCTATTTCGATGCCCAATTGTTCGAAATAGACCCCAATGCAGCTTCTGCGAATCTGATTGTGCCGCCAGTGGCGCCTGCTCCGGGCACCATTCGCGATATCTGCTTCATTGGAACCTTCCCCGGCATACAACCGGGCATATACGGCATCAGGGGAGGGGTGGAGCTCGTAAGGTTCAACTTCAGCGCAGGGAGTTTCAGCGCTCCGGTCAGCATCGGGTTTTTTACCAGCCAGCTGCCATTGGGGTATACCGCGTGGGGGCTGAGTTGGACCCTATGCTCCGGCCAGCCGCAACTCCTTCTTACTGCCAGAAGCCAGGCCAATTTGGTGAAATACTACGACTGTAATCCAAACACGGCTGTTTTGACATTCATTGGCGACATCCTGCCGGCCCCACCGGTTTTATTTTCCTTCGCCAACTGTGGCATAGGCTGGTTTGCTGGAAGTAATGAGCTATGGGTCAACGGGATAGACAACACCTCGAACCCGCAAACGGTGTATCAGTACGGACAGTGCCAGGCTGCGGGCTGGTGCCCGGGCAACGCTTCCCAGGTTCCTACTGTACCCATGTCGTTTTCGGGAAGGAATATCGAGGATTTCTGTACGGTTCTTTATTAACAAAACCACACAACAACATGAAAAAGCAATTGATCAGCGTTGCCATATTTTTGGGGCTTGCATCCGGTCTTTATGCGCAAACCTTGCAATGGCTTAGCCCGGGCGAGACCGTTGCCGGAGCAAATGAGGATGCCAATTTCGGTATTGCCGCCGATGCGGCAGGATGCGTGTACACCACAGGAACCTTCTATTCCAGTTCAAACCATCAAATTACATTGTATAAATACAGCCCTAATGGCGTTGCCTTATATAAAACAAAGCACAATGCCGATCCTGGAAACGAGGTATATGAAGAAGGATCGGATGTTGTGGTGTCTTTGGCCGACAACAAAGTTGTCGTCGGCGGGAGCGCTGGACTGAAGCCGTTTCTGGGGTACTTCGATCCGATCTACGGTTTTTTCATCAACCAGGTCAACTTCACCGGCAACGGCAGCATCAGCAATATCGATCTCAGGAATGGGGCTGTGTGGGTGATCGGCAATTTTACAGGTACCTTTTCACCCGGCGCTTCGGTTACTTTCACGGGCACCGCTGTTCCCGGCGGAGGGGATATTTTCGTAGCCAAATACAACCTAACCGGTGGTCTTCTGGCGGCATTTCATATTACCGGTTTGCAAGGATTGCAGGGATATGACATCAAGGTGGATAATGCAAACAATGCCTATATAACCGCGGTTACCTGGCAAGCCGCTACCTTTCAGAATGCCACTTCTACGACCTATATTCCTACCACCGGGGGCGCCGAAATTTTCGTCGCCAAACTGAACCCGGCTCTGAATGATGTCTTATGGACCCAGTACATTGAGCAATCGGGATTTGGTTTTCCGTTTACGGCCGCTTTTCCCATCGCATTGACCACCACCCCGTCGGGGGGACAGACGTTTGTTGTTGGGGGCTTAAAACAAAGCGGGACTTTGTTGGAATCATTCATTCAGCAGCGAGCCCGGGCCGATGCTATTTTGGTAAATCAGGCCCCGGGAATCCCCGGCAGGGAAATCCACGACCTGGTGGCGCCCGATTGCAGTGTTTCAAATATTTATGTTACTGGAAAAACTACTTTCCCTTTCCTGGGAACAGGAGCTTTTTTATCGATATTTGATAAAACTACCTGTGCTTTCAAGTGGGAAAAGTTGTCGAACGGAGCAGCCGCAGGGGAGGGTATCGCTACCGATATAATTGGCAACCCTGTGATGACAGGGAACTATTCTATTGCTTCTGGTAAGTTCTTTACCATTGCAGGTTACAAACTGGGAAGTCCTAAATTGGAAGGGGCATTTTCCTGTATGCTCAAGGACCAGCTTTCCTGCTGCCAAAACAGGGGGCTGGCCTTCGATGGCGTAGACGATTACCTGCAAACGAACGCTGCACCAAATTTGGGCAACGGCAATTTCACCTTTGAGGCCTGGGTGCTTTCTATAGCCAATGGTACAGGGTGCACCGGCAATTTCCGGCGGATACTGGGATGGGATGGCGCAGGGAACAACGTTTTTGAAATTGGAGAATGTTCCGGGGTGCTGACCCTTTACAACAGCCAGGGGAATAGCTATCTACCCGCTGGAAATGTCGACATCAGGGGCGCGTGGCATCATATTGCCGTGACCAAGTCTGCAGGAACCGTCGATGTCTATGTCGATGGGGTCTTGTTGGCAACGCAAAACAGCTACCTGCTCAACCTGGCAGGACCGCTTCGTATCGGCAGGGGAGTGGGACCCACTACCAACGGCATGGAAACATGGAGGGGCCGGATGGATGAGGTAAGGTTGTGGAAAACGGCCAAGACCCAAGCCGCCATCCAGGCCAAAATGAATTGTTCACTTAGGGGCACCGAGCCGGGGTTGGTATTGTATTATCCTTTTGACCATGGAACCCCTCTAGGCCAAAATCCCGGTGTGACCACGGCATATGATTTTACTACAACAGGAGCGCATGCCCCCCTCTACAATTTTGCCCTTAGCGCTCAGTTTTCCAATTGGATTTGTACTTTCAATTCAATCAGCCAAAGCTGCCCGACTATCGTCGCAACAACCATCAAGAGTAAATTCTTTGACGATGGTGGCGGAATAATTAGCGACGGACAATTGAATGTCGCGGTATTCCCCAATCCAACTACGGGGCATTTTTCGATAGAAATCGAAGAAACAGATATCCGTTTAGCACGGCTTTCTGTGCATGATTTTTCAGGTCAGATCGTGCATGAGTCTCCCTTTGTTGCTGCCGATCAAACGGCCGAAGCCGACATTACCGGCAGGCCGCCGGGGATTTACTGGCTCATGTTATGGGGCGAGTCGGGTTTGATGTGGAAAGGTAAAATAGTGAAGGAATAGAATTAGAACAAAAAAAGGCTGCCCATCTCTGGACAGCCTTTTTTCTTCGAGCGGAAAACGGGACTCGAACCCGCGACCCCAACCTTGGCAAGGTTGTGCTCTACCAACTGAGCTACTTCCGCATTTGTATGACCGCTTTCTTTTAAAGCGATGCAAATATAAGGGCTCCGGAAATTCTGTGCAAGAAAAAAGAAGAAATTTTTGTTAAAAGTTTATTGTTTAAAGTGATGTGGAAGCCCTCGCAACCAGTTGCGAGGACCTCCACATCACTATAAACTTTACACTTTAAACTGATAATCAATCTCCATCTCATACTCCTCCCCCAAACTCACCAACACCATCCCCGCTTCCAACTCATCACAGGTCTCCGTAATCAGCCGCAGGGCGATCTCGGTGTTCAAAGGGTCCAGGTGACTGAAGGGCTCGTCGAGAAAGATCATCCGGAACGGACGGCTCAGCGCCCGCACGATAGCCACCCGCTGCCGCTGGCCGTAAGAGAGCCTCTTTACAGGGGCGTCGAGCAAACTTTCGATATGCAGCTCGTGGGCCATATGGCGCAGCCTGGACTCCTCGATTACCGGATTCAGCGTAGCGTGCAACTGTATGTTCTCCCAGGCCGTAAGCTGCGGAAAAAGCCGCAGGTCCTGAAACACGATGGCCAGATCGTTCTGCCGCACCAGCGCCCAGTCGTCGGGTGTGAAGCCCGACACATCCCGGCCGTCGATGGTAATGGACCCAGTGAAGTCGCTTCGCAACCCATACATGCAGTGCAGCAGCGTCGACTTGCCCCGCCCCGATGGCGCGGAAACAATATACCGGCAGCCTTTTTGGAAACTGCACTCAGTGGCAAATACGCTCGATTGCGGATTCAAGCCCAACGATACCAACGGAATAGGCTGCAGGTCGGAAAGGTGTATCATGATTATTGTATCTCCCTCTTCTCCTCCTCATACTTCCGCTCCGCACTCTCAAACATAGCCTTCAAGGCATTCGTCTTTTCATCGTTCATCCGCACCGTCATGTTCACCTCGCCGCGCGTAGCCCTGATCTCGGTGTCCTTCACGGAGAGATCGGCGCTCTCCTTGTTGAACGATACCAGCCCTTTGCCGTCGAAGAAGGCGTAAAACAAATGATCATTCATCCTGTCAGCCCGATCGCCCTTGATGCGCTCGCCCTTCGGAAATCCGCCGGCCTGTATTTTCTCAATCCACATCTCATCGCCGGTGATGAACAGGATGTTGTCGCGGATCAGCAGGCGGGGCGAATTGTCGTCGAAGGTGACGGTGAAATTGCCGGTACCGGAAAAATAGCCGGTGAGCTTGTACACATCGCCCGGCTCTTTCTCCAGGGCGCCGCCTTCAACGGCCTTGTCGATGAACTTCTGGGCTGCCGCCTTGTCGAGTATGTTTGTGGCGAAAAGTCCAATCCGGCTGTCGCTGCCTTTCTGGCCAATAGCCGCCAGCGCGATATCGCCGCCGAAGGCCTCGCGGAAGTCCTTGATCGTCAGGTCGTATTCCTTCATGCTGAACTCCAGGAAGCCCTTCGACTGCGAACGTGCGCTGAGCACCTCGTCGATGCCCTTGATGCTGATGGCGTTGACCAGCAGCATCGATACCTGGTCGTTGGGGATGTATTTGCTGAAATCGGTCGCCACCTTGTCGTTGAACAGCTTGTCGATGTCCTTCGACAGCTTGGGCTGCAGGAACAAACGGGCTTTGCCCTCGATCTTGCCGGGCAGGAAGTCCATGTAACCGTGCACGTAGTTGTCCTTCAGGGCGTCCTGGTCCAATTCCGCCATGGAAAGTCCCATCTGGATGTCGGGCGATTCCGAAAACGGGGTGGTCGAAAACCACAGGCTCATGTCGTGAGCCTCAGCCATCGCTTTTTGAAGGTCCTTATTGTTGACGATCGATTCCTTGTCCTTGGTGTTGAATACCACCTCGGCTCTTTCCACGAGGTTGATATAGTCGTCGGAGAAGCCGAAAAGGGCTACTTCTTTGGTCCATGCCACGATCTTGTCGTTGTCGTACAACAGGTAGCGGAAGGCGCCCTTCGAGCTCACTTCGCCGTTGGTTTTGACCAGCTCTTCGAATTTGCCGTCGTTCTTCAGGCTTACCAGCATGCCGCCGAAGGTTTCCCGGGGTTTTTCCGGGTTGATGTCGAGAAACAGGTAGCCCATCTTGTCCAGGTCTACCCCCGATGTCTCGGGGTTTTCCATGACCTTGGCCAGGGCGGGGTTTTCTTCCCGGGCGTCTTCCACAGCGTCCTTGTACATCTGGCTTTCCTTGATGGACTCGAAATCGGCCTTCTTCATCATGGAAGGAATATCGATGCGCACCACAGTGGCGGATGTGGCTGGGATGATGCGCAAGGCGTCGTCTGAGAATACGAGGTCTTTCTTGCAAGAGGAAAGGAGCACCCCTGCAAACAGGGCTAAGATTGCGATGAGTCGGAGTTTCATTGAAATTGAATTGTAAACGATAAACGATCGACGATAAACGAATACAATGTATAGGAAAATATTTTCCACGAGATAATCCTTGGATAAAACCAGCAGGTATTTCGACGAAACCCTATTCTTCCCTGCGCTTGAGGTAGTAATAGGTCTCGATCTGCGACCGGATGCCGATATCCGGACCTCCCTTCCGGTAGGGGTTGGTCTGGCCCTCGTCGATGACCCTGGCTTTCACGTTGTCGTTCAGCTGGATGCTGATCAGGTCCTTGATGCGCGCGGCCAGCGCGGGATCGTATACGGGAAATGCCGTTTCGATGCGGTAGCTCAGGTTGCGCACCATCCAGTCCGCTGAGGAGAGGTAGACCTTTTCGTCGCCGTCGTTGTGGAAAATGAATACCCGCGAGTGCTCCAGGAAACGGTCTACGATGCTGCATGCGGTGATGTTCTCGCTGTACCCCTCCATCTGCGGAATGAGGCAGCAAATGCCCCGCACGATGAGCTGAATCTTTACCCCCGCCTGACTGGCTTCATACAACTTGCTGATCATCAGGGTGTCCTGTATGCTGTTGAGCTTGAGGATCATGCTGGCCTCCTTGCCGGCCTGGGCATTCCTGATCTCCTGATTGATCAGGCCGATCAGGTCGTTGCGCAGGTTGAATTGCCCGACGAGCAGGTGCTCAAACTTCTGCACGGGCACCTGTACGTTCTCCAAAAAGGCGAAGAGCCGCGCGCTTTCCCCGGTCAGCCGCTTGTCGGCCGTAAACAACCCGAAATCGGAGTATATTCTGGCGGTTTCTTCGTGGAAATTGCCCGTGCTCAGGTAGCCGTACAATACCGGACCATGCTCTTCCTCCCTGCGCACCAGTCCCAGCTTGGCATGCACCTTGACCCCCGGAAAGCTGTAGCGCACCCGCACGCCGGCTTTTTCCAGGTCTTCCCCCCACTGCAAATTGGCCTCTTCGTCGAAGCGGGCCTTCACCTCGATAAAGGCAAACACCTGCTTGCCCGCCCTGACCGCGTCTTTCAGGGCGTTCATGATCCGCGACTGCCGAGCCACCCGGTACTGGGTGATCTTGATGTGGGTGACCTTTGGGTCGCGTGCCGCATTTTCAAAAAAGCGAATCACCGCCTCGTAAGAGTGGTAAGGCAAATGGATGAGATGATCTTTTTCCCGGATGGCGTCGAAGATATCCGCTGCGTCTTCCAGGGCATGGAATTTGAGCTGGGGGAGGGGCGGATTCTTCAGGTGGGTCAACCCGAAGTCGGGAAAGCGGAAAAAGTCGAAGTTGTTGTGATAGCGCCCTTCAACTAGCAGGTCGTACCTGTCGAGCACGAAAGCTTCGCGCAGGAAAACCATCAGTTTGGCGGGCATCTCCCGGTCGTACACAAAGCGGGATGCCGGACCCACATGGCGCTTGGTCAGGCTGGTCTTGATCTTTCCGATGAGGTCGCCCGAAAACTCATCGTCGATGTACAGCTCCGCATCGCGGGTCAGTTTGATCGAATAGGTGTCGATGATGTTGTAGCCCGGGAACATCCAAGAGATGCTGTGCCGGACAATGTCGTCGAGGATGATCAGGTCGTGCCGCCCCGGCGCCGCGGGCGGCAGCTCGATAAAGCGCGGCAGGTGGTCGGAGGGTATCTTGACGATGGCATAGTGGTCTACTCCATGCGGATCCTCCTTGTCCCTTAGGTGGATGCTCATGTAGAGCTGGGCGTTGTTGAGGAAGGGCCTGACCTTGCCCTTGACCAGCAGCACGGGCTGCACGAAGGGCAGCATATTGTCGTGAAAATACGTCTCCACAAATTCCTTCTGCTCTTCGTTGAGGTCCAGGCGCCGCAGCAGGTAGATGTTGTGGTTGCGCAGCTCCGGCACGATCTGGTTTTCGAAGATGTCGCTGAACTCTTCCTGATGCTTGTCTACTATCTTGAGGATCTCTTTGAGCACCTGCTTGGGGTCGTATTCGATCTCGCGCTTGGTCTTTTTGCCTACCCTGACAAGGTTGCGCAGCCAGGCCACGCGCACCCGGAAAAACTCGTTGAGGTTGCCGGAGTAAATGGCCAGAAACTTCATCCGCTCGAAAAGGGGCACGTTGGGGTCTTTCGCCTCTTGCAAAACGCGGTAGTTGAAGGACAACCAGCTGATATCCCGGTTGATCACGGGCGTAGAGTGCTCAAATGTCGGTACGGCCATGGGTGTTTCGTGGGTTATGCAAAAAGATCCAACTGCCCGGGTGTGGACTGCAACCGCGGTCCCCGCACCGCGGCGGATGGTATCTCTTTTTGAATCTTTTCGAGCAAATATACTGATAAGTCGGGGGCCAGCAGGTTGTCGGGCTCGTGGGGAAAGAAATAAATTTCGGAAATGCCCTGTTCTACCCATTTTTTCAACCGCGCCACCCACTCCTCGATCCGGCTGAAATCGCTGGGATGCAGCCCGTTCCCTACAAAACGCACCATGGTAAACGGCGCCGAAAGCCGCATGTGCGATACGTCTCTTCGCCCCGCCACATCCGTGATCACCGCCCCGGCGCCATAGGATTCAAGCAAGGGGAAAAGGATCGCCTCGCCCTCGGGCTCAAACCAGCCCGGGTGGCGCAGTTCCACCGCCAGTTGGATGTGGTTGGGGAAATGTTCGAGAAAGCGCTCCAGCGCCTCGATCCGCTCCGGGCCGAAGTATTCGGAGAGTTGCAAAAAGCAGGGCCCCAGCTTCTCCCGCAGACCGGCGATGACTTCTGTGAATTCCAGTAGCAGCCCCGTTCCGAACCCCAGATCGCTGCGGTGGCTGACCGACTGCGGTATTTTCGGACAAAACCTGAAATCGGGCGCCGATTCATTGTACCAGCGCTCCACCGTCTGCACATCCGGCACCCGGTAGTGTGTGGTATTGAACTCAATGGTGTTGAACTGCCGTGAGTAGTGATGCAGGTAATCCTTGGTCTTCGTGCCTGCCGGGTACACTTTTCCCACCCATTCCTTCATGCTCCACCCCGTGCAGCCAATGTAAATGGCGGCCGGGCCCTCGCGGCGGGCATTTCCCAAAACCCTCTCATTGTCCGGATGCTCCGGCCGAAGGGAGAAGTCTGTTTCAGAGATGTCTTGCAGTTTTCCAAACTCCATGTTTTATCGTTTATCGTCGATCGTTTATCGTTGACCGTTTAAACGATAAACGAGACCCCATTAATTGGGTCAAATCCTCCAGTTTAGGCCGGCTCTGACCCACCTGCCCGGCATGATGACCAGATTGGTCTGCGTGTACTCCTCGTCGAGCAGGTTGGTGGCTTCCAGAAAACAACCCCATTTTTTCGTTTCGTAGTATAACCTGGCGTCTAAAACTTCAAATCCACCCAGGTTGACGCGGTCGGTGAAGCGGAAGACCGTGTTCAGGTACAGGCGTTTGAGCAGGTGCAGCTCCAGCCCGGCCTGCAGCTGGTGGCGCAGGTTGTCGAGTGCATAGCGGGAAAAGGGGAACTCATTGGGCAGGATATCGGCGTCGATATAGGTGTAGGAGAGGAAAAATCGGCGGAACAAGCGCTGGCCCGGCACCAGGTTGTGCAGTTCGAAATGGGCCGAAGCCTCCAGGCCGCTCATGCTCACATTGCCAAAATTCCGGGGTTGCCAAGGGTCAGTGACCTGCTCCTTGGTCCAGTCGATCAGGTCGCTGCCGTCGCGCCGGAACCAGGCGGCGTGAAAGTTCCAGCCGTAGTAACTGCCCTTGATCCCGCCTTCGTAGGAGAGGGCTGATTCCGGTTGCAGGTCGGGATTGCCCACGTTTGCGGCATCCTGGTAATAGAGGTCGGTGTAGGTGGGAATGCGGTAGGTCTGGCCGATGTTGCCGTAGAGCCGCAGCCCCCACCCCAGGTCAAAACCCGCGTCGATGCCGGGAAAGAAAAAGGGACCGAAGTCGCTGAAGTAGTGAAAGAGAATACCAGGCGTAATGTCGAGCCTCCCCGACAGCGCCACGAAGCGGTGCTCGGCGAAGAGGGCGGCTGAATAGCGCTGGCGTTGGCCCAGGTTGTTACTGACCAGCCAGTTGCCCTGCACGTCGGCGCCCAATCCGGTGAAGCCCCACTTGCTCTGCTTGCGGGCATGTGTTTCAAACCCCGCCACGTTGCCGATATGCAGGTTGCGGTACAGGGAAGGATTGGACCGCACGAAGATGTATTCGTCCTGGTTTCGCCGCCAGTACAACCTCGGCGTGATGGTCCAGTCGTTTTTCCGCATGCGCAGCTCCAGCGCCGTCAGGCTGGTCTGCACTTCTTCGTACTGCTCGGTGAAGTTGGGACTGGCGTAAAAACCGTTGGCCCCGAAGGCCCGCTCCGTGTAGCCCGCCATGAAATGCAGACTGGACTCTCCCAAGTCGCGCTCTGCCTGGTAAAAGTAGTTGTTGATATCGTAGTCGGTGTTGTAGCGGTAACCCTGCGAGAAGTCTTTGGAAAAGGAAACGTAATGCCGCATTTTGCCCTTGGGCATGGAGGCTGAGAATTTTACGCCGCCCAGCCCATTCTCCCCGGCCTGCGCCTGGAATTGTGCGAAAGGCTCCTCCGGTGTCCGGGTGATGATGTTGATAGCGCCGGCAAAGGCATTCTGGCCGTAGACACGGGCGGCAGGACCTTTCAGCACTTCGATGCGCTCGATGTTTTCGATGTCAATGGGCAGGTTCAGCGCATGGTGCCCTGTCTGCGGATCGGTCATCTTGATGCCGTTGACCAGCACCAGGGTCTGGTCGAAAGTGCCGCCACGGATGCTCACATCGGCCTGCACGCCGTGGGCGCCGCGTTGCCGGACATCCACGCCTGCCACGTATTGCAGCAACTCCGCCACGCTGACCACCGGCGCCGCCCGTATCTGCTCCCTGGTAATGACCTCAATGGTGCGCGATACTTCCGAAAATTTGATCTCCAGCCGGTTGTCCCTGATCAGGATATCTGGAAGGTTGAGCGCTCTCAGCGTGTCTGTTTGGGCTTGGAGGGAAAGGGAGCACAGCAGTATGGAAATTATGGCATAAAAACGCCTCATAGTTCATTTTTGCGGCAAAGGTACCGTACTTTTGTCAATCAAAGACAATTCTGAACACATGGAAAAGAAACGCACCCGCATCGTCGCAGGCAATTGGAAAATGAACACCAACTACGACCAGGGCCGCGACCTGGCCAAAGCCGTTGTCGATAAAATGCCGTCCTCCGACGTCGTCGTCGTGCTCGCGGCGCCGTATACCCACCTCAAGATCGTTCACAATACCATCGCAGGCATTAAGAATCTGTACCTCGGGGCCCAAAACTGCCACCAGTCCGAAGCCGGCGCATACACCGGCGAAATATCGGCCGGCATGCTCAAGGCCGTCGGCGTGCAGTACGTCATCCTGGGCCACTCTGAGCGCAGGGAGTACTTCCAGGAAAGCGACGAACTGATCGCCAAAAAGATCGACCAGGTGCTGGCCCACGGCATGATCCCCATCTTCTGCTGCGGCGAAAAATGGGAGGTGCGCGAAAAGAACGGCCACCTCGACCTCGTGGCTTCCCAGGTGTCCAACGCCCTGTTCCACCTTTCTCCCGAAAATTTCGAAAAAGTCGTCGTAGCTTACGAACCCGTATGGGCCATCGGCACCGGCCACACGGCTACGCCCGAACAGGCGCAGGAGATGCACGCCCACATCCGCAAAACCCTAGCCTCCCATTTCGGCGACGCCCTGGCGGATAAAACGTCCATCCTCTACGGCGGCTCCGTCAAAGCCTCCAACGCCCGCGAGCTCTTCGCCAACCCCGACGTCGACGGCGGCCTCGTAGGCGGCGCATCGCTCAGTGCGGAGGAGTTTGTAGGAATAGTGATTGGTGATTAGTACCAATCACCAATCACCAATCACCAATCACCAAATCGTGTCCAATATCGTTACACAGCGGTTTATCAAATGCCTGGAAAAGCTCCGGGAGGACAACCGTGTCCGGTCGAGCCGGCAGTTTGCGATGACGTTGGACTACCTGCCTCAGAGCCTCAGCGAAATCCTGAAAGGCCGCCGCGACGTGACCATCGACCTGATACGCAAGGCGGCAGAGGTGTACCGGGTCAACCCGGCCTACCTGTTTTTGGGCGAAGGGGCCATGTTCCTCTCCGATGAAGACCAGTCCGGCTTCCGGATGCTCACCGTCATTACCGACGCCCAAAACGAGGAACGCATCCTGCACGTACCCGAGCCGGCCCAGGCGGGCTATGCGGGAGAGTATGTGCGGCCGGAAATGATCCGGGATTTGCCCTCTTTTACCCTTCCCGATTTTAAATACAAAAACCAGACCCACCGCTCTTTCGACGTGGCCGGCGACAGCATGGAGCCCACGCTGTTTGAAGGCGACAAGGTCGTGTGCAGCTTCCTGGAACCCTCGCTGTGGGAAACGGGCATTAAAAACCACTACGTCTATGTGGTGGTGACCCGCCGCGACGTGTTCGTCAAGCGCCTGGTCAACAACATCGTTGCCGACCGGTCGCTGGAACTGCATTCCGATAACGAATTCTACAAGGCTTTCACCGTACCCCTGGGCGATGTGCGGGAGATCTGGTACGCCAGGGTCAAGATCAGCCCCTTCCTGCCTTCGCCTCAGAAAATGCTGGAAAGAACCTACTCCGAACTCAAGGAATTGCGCCAGATCATCCTGGATCAATCCCGGACTTTGCAAACCCTCCAGACAACCCTGGCATCTCTCCCAACCACCCAACCACCCAACCACCCATCGACCATGCAATCTCACCACATCAAAGGCACCGTTTCCTACCAGGACATTGGCCCCGGCTTCTGGGGCATCATCGACGAGCACGGCCGCAAGTGGCGGCCGATGCACCTGCCAAAGGCCTTGCAGAAAAATGGCCTGCGCGGCATTTTCGAAATACTGGAAGTGGATGAAGAGATATCCATTTTCATGTGGGGAAACGCCGTGGAAATCGTCTCCTACGTGATCGACGAGGCCTGAGCTGTCTTATTTCCTGGCCCTGGTCCACTCCGAAGGCAGGTGTTCCGCCACCTTCAGGCGGCGTTTGTTTTCGTGGTAGAGTTGCGCCGCGATCAATGCTGCGATTTCTCCCTCCTCTTTGCGCTGAGCCTCCAGCGCTTCCGGCGTGAAATAGTTCTTGATAAAGCCCGTGTCGAAATCGCCGGAGCGGAAGGCCGGGTGCTCCATGGCGAATTTCCCGAAGGGAAGGGTAGTGGCCACCCCCTCGATCCGGTAGTCCTCAATAGCCTTGTGCATGCGGTTGATAGCCTCGTCGCGCGTGCGGCCGTACGCGATAAGCTTGGCGATCATCGGGTCGTAGTAGATGGGGATCTCCATGCCGGCTTCGTAGCCGTCGTCAAGCCGCACGCCCGGACCGGTGGGGCGCTCGTAGGCCAGGATTTTGCCGATGCTGGGCAGGAATTGATGGAAGGGATCTTCTGCATAAACCCGCAACTCCACCGCATGGCCTTCGATGTGCAGGTCATCTTGGGTGAATGCCAGTTTTTCACCCCTGGCCACCCGTATCTGCTGCTCCACCAGGTCGAGTCCGGTGATGAGCTCGGTGACGGGGTGCTCCACCTGAAGGCGGGTATTCATTTCGAGAAAATAGAAGTGGAGGTCTTCATCGATGAGGAATTCGACGGTGCCGGCGCCGATGTAGTTGCAGGCTTTTGCCACCTTCACGGCCGCTTCGCCCATGGCTGCCCGGATGGCGGGGGTGAGCACGGAGGAGGGCGCTTCCTCGACCACCTTCTGGTGCCGGCGCTGGATACTGCACTCGCGTTCGAATAGGTGCACGGTGTTGCCAAAGGTATCTGCCAGCACCTGAATTTCTATATGCCGCGGTTTGGTGATGTATTTTTCGATAAAAACGGAACCGTCGCCGAAGGCCGACTGCGCTTCGCTGACGGCGCGTTCCATCTGTTCTTCAAATTCCGCCTCAGATTCCACGATTCGCATGCCCTTACCACCGCCGCCAGCGGAGGCTTTGATGAGGATGGGGAAGCCGATCTCACTGGCTACTTCCCTGGCCTTATTAACGTCGCTGATGGCCTGGTCCAGCCCCGGCACCATGGGTATGCCGAAGTCCTTGACGGCGTCCTTGGCCGCCAGCTTGCTGCCCATCAGCCGGATGGAGTAGGGGGAAGGGCCGATGAAGGTGAAGCCGGCTTTTTCTGCCGCTTCGGCGAAAGAAGCGTTTTCACTCAAAAAACCATAACCGGGGTGGATCGCGTCGGCGCCGGTCTTCCTGGCAGCGGCCAGGATGCGGTCCTTGTTGAGGTACGACTGGATGGAAGGCGCCGGACCGATGCAGATCGCCTCGTCGGCCTGCCTGACGTGGAGGGCCTGGCGGTCGGCTTCGGAGTAGACGGCGACGGTGGCGATGCCCATTTTCCGGGCTGTGCGTATGATGCGGAGGGCGATTTCACCCCTGTTGGCGATGAGGATCTTTTTCATGGCCTAAACTTAAGAAAAAATCCTCTTTCAGCAGCCCGTACATCACTTCGTCGAGCACTTTCCCGTCTTTGAAGGAAGCTGCCCGCCTGACGCCTTCTTTCTGGAAACCCGCCTTCTCAAGCACCCGCATGGAGGCCGGGTTGCTGGAGAAAACGCCCGCATAGATCCGCCAGATATTGAATCGCTTGAAGGCCTCGGCGACTACTCCTTTGACAATGTCTGTCATGAGGCCCTTACCCCAGAATGGCTCGCCCAGCCAATAGCCCAGCTCAGCCGAGTAGCGGTAAACGTCCTCTTGGGGGTGCACGCCAATGCCACCCACCGCCTCACCTCCGACCAGGATCGCGAAGGCATTAGCCGGCTGGCGTTCATTGATCATCCTGATGAATTCCTGCGCGTTCTCCAGGGAATAGGGATGGGGAAATTGATCCCGAACATTGGCCCATATCTTGCGGTTGTTGGCGTATTTTGCCAGGGAAGGCGCATCTTGGGGCACGAATTCACGAATGGTGAATCGCTCCGATTGAAGGATGACTACTGGTTGGCCCATTTCATACTTTTGGGGATGTTTTTCCATAAACTCTTTTCACTACTGAAAAATTCCTTCCAGGCATCGTTTTTTAGCGGCCTTCCTGCGAATTCCGCCACCCACCGCACTCCTGAAATGGCGTTGGAGAACCAGATCTCCGTGGCCTGATTCAATTCTGCCGGCTGGATAGGACGTATTTCGACATGCCCCGCCAGTGCAAGCACCACCGATCGCATGACGCCGGCAATAGCGCCTTCGGAGACGGGCGGCGTGAGGATTTTTCCATCCAGCACCACAAAGAAATTGGAATGGCAGCCATCGGCAACCCGGCCTTCGACATTGAGGATGAGCCCCTCCTCCCAGCCGTTTTGCCGCCGTATCCTGGAAGCCAGTACATAGGGCAGGCTGTTAGAGGTCTTAAAGCCGGAGTAAGCCCCCGGGCTTATCCTGATGTTTTCAATGAAGCCTGATTTGGCGATGGCCTCACCGGCATCTGGCAGAGGGAACGCTTCGATCAAAAAAGCCGGTTCATCGCTTTCGGGCGAATACCAGCCGCCTCCACTCCGGAAAACCGCCATCCTGACCCGCGCAGCCACACCCCTTTCCGTGATCCGGGAGATTTCATCCTTGAGGAAGGCGGGGCTCCAATGTTTTGGTAGTTCTATACACAGCGCCTTCATCCCCTCGCTCAGGCGCTGCCAGTGGATATCCAGCAGCGGAAGTTCATATCCATCGGATCTGATCGACTCAAACAGCCCATCCCCATAGCGGAATCCGCGGTTGGAGGCAAGCAAGACAGGGCTGCCCTGAGGAAGTAATTGTCCGTTAAGGTTGATGGGAAGAGGCATTTGTTAAATTTCTGTAAATCAGCTATTTATCGAGGTGTCACCTCCTATGTCCCTGGTTATCAGGAACAAACGAGGTGTCACCTCGGTGAAGAGCGAAGTTACAAAAAAAACAAAGGGGACCGGGTTTCCCCGATCCCCTTTGTTTTTGGGAAAAATGGAATCAATTAGCCTTGACAAACTGCGCTCGCATTGCCCAATTGCCATTTTCAGAGCGCACCGCAGCGATGTACCATCCGCCTTGCAGGCCTACCAGTGAGGCGGTTTGGTCGAATTGACCGCCGGGGTGGGAGAGCTGTTGTTGGAAAACCATCTGCCCCAGGGCGTTGAATACGGCGATCTCAAGCTGCCCGGCAGGCGCCTCGCCGATGGAGAGGCGCAGCTCAGTGGATACGGGGTTGGGGAAGAGGCGCAGGGAGCTGTTTTCGGTATACAGATCGTCTGTGTTGGAGTAACATTCCAGGTCGGGGTCGTAGGTTTCGGTTTGGGTGAACAGGTTGGAACATCCCGTTTGCAGGTCGGTTACTTCCAGGCCCATCTCAAAACTGCCCTCCGTTTCCATGCAGTATTCCAGGTCTGTAGCGCCGGAGATGGGCGAGCCATTCTGGTACCATTGCAGGGAGTAGCTCGCGGGCAGGATGGAAGGGTCCACGCTGAGCAGGTTATTGGCATTGGTGAATTGTGGCAGGGCCGGAAGCGGGTGAAAGGTGATCTCCACAGCCTGGGAGGATGCCACACACCCGTGCTCGCTGGTATATTGCGCCCAGTAAAGGCCGGATTGCTCGGATATCAATAGCTGGCCGGTCGCCCCTGGGATCGGCAGGGTGTCGTTATACCATTGCAAGCTGGAAGCGTAGTTGACGACGGAAAGTTCAGCAAGGTCGCCCTGGCAGAAATCATGCGATTCGAAATCGAGTATCGGAGCGTCGGGAACCGGGTGTACGTAAACTGAATCGACGGACGATATAGTCTGGATCGGGTGGTTGATGTTCAGCAATACTTTCAGTTCGCCATCGGTTAAGATGCCGGTGGTGGTTTGGGTGAAATTGACAGATCCGCACTCCTCGGTGCCGATCAGTTCGTCGTCGGCAACCTCGACGCTGTAGTTGCCGGATCCTAATACCAGATTGAGGTAGAAAGTATGAGGCAGATTCACGTTGGAAGCTACAGGAGAAGTGTAGAGGGTGCTGCCCTGCGGGCTTTTCACCCTGATGAACAGATCAGGCTTGTCGGCAGGCGGGATGTTGAAATCGTTGCAATCGGTATCGACGATGGTCACAGCCGTGAGGAAATAGTCTGAGGTGTCGATGATGGCGGTGTAGTTGACCGCATAGGCTCCGGGCTGGGTGTAAGCCTGGGGGGGCGGATTTTCCTGGGTGGTGTTATTACCGTTTCCAAAATCCCAGAAGTAGCTGAACCCGTTTAGCCCATTGCTCGGCACGTTGTTGGTAAAGCTCACCAGCGCCTCCCCGCAGCCGACGTTGCCCGTCATGGTGAATCCCTGGTTGGTCACGCTGGCCGGTTCGATGTACATGGCCAGAGCGAAGCTGGTGGATTGCACAATGCCAAATATGTTGGCTGTCACCGTGACCTGAACGAAAAAGGAGTCAGCGAGGGTAGGTGTTCCGCAGAATTTGACGCAGCCGTCCGTATCGCCGGTTGCTACCGGAAATTGCAGTTTATTGGCTTCCCAGCTAATACCGGGAGGCAGGTTTGTCACGCTGACGATATTGATCTCGGTAATTGGCAATCCGGCAGGTACGGTAGGATCGGCAGCAGCAACAGGGGTAGTGGTCATCGGCATCCGGAAACTGATATCTTCGTCGTAGGCAAGGCCTACCTGCCCGTCAGGAGGAGATCCCAGGTAAATCGTGTCGGCGGCCATGGGAGAGGGCAGGGAGATGAGACAGCCGGGACACTGCGCGTGAAGCGTTCCGGCAGCAGTAAAGAAGGCAAAAAACAGAAGCGTAAATCTGGTCAGCATCATATCAACTGCTTGAATTAGTTACGATTTTTAAACCTTGCGCCATACCCAATAAAGGGAAAAGGGAAGGAAGCCTGGAGGAACCCGGTTCTGATAAAACTCAGGCCGAACTCGACCCTGTGTTCGCGGAAAATCCAGTTTACTCCGGAGGAGAGTAACAACCACTCGGGCTGATTTACTGGCACAATTCCTTCCAGGAAAAAGCGCCAGTTGGGAGAAAACCGGTATGAGCCACCTAGCTGCGCAACCAACAGCCCTTCATCGGCAGAATTGCCGAACCCGAACGCATAACCTCCGCCAAAGCTCAGATGCCGGTCGGGGGCGCCGAGAGTGGCAACTCCGGTCAGGGATGCGGCGGCAGTAATCTCCTCACCCAAAGCGATAAAGACGTATCCATTGCCATTCAGGCTCAGGTGAAGGAAATCGCTGAAGGAGCCGCCGGCCCTCAATTTCAGTTGAAGCGCGTTGGCAACCAACAGGGGGATACCTCCAATTCCCATATTCAGGTTGTCCGTCAACCCAAATTCCAGGCTGTTGTACATAAAGCCCATGTTCCTGTACTCCGTTTCCCCCTGCTTCAGCAGGAAGCCACTGGGCAGGTAATATCCCCTTTCATGGCCGTGCATCTTCTGCTCCAGCCGGGTGTATTCCTTCCTGCTTTCATCGTACGCATGGGTCCTGCTCACCTTCCCTGGCGTCACAACGCTGATCTCTTGAAGATCCTGCAGCTGAAAGGTCAGTTCGATGGTTTTGTTAAACAGGAAATCAACCTGGGTATTCTGAATCTGAGTCACTCTCCCGTAAAATTCATCCCCTCTTTTGGTGATGACGCGGTGAACCTGCGTGGTGTCGCCTATTAGCAGATCCCCTTTGATGACCTGGGCTTTCAGGCCTGTCAGGCCCATAAATAAAATGACCAGGATAACCCCGGTCCGAATCGCTGTCGTTTTCATACGGCTTCAATTAGGAGATTTTATTGTATTTTTTCCACGCGAAAAATAATCGAAAAATGATCGATCCCGAAAAAACGGAGCTAAATCTCGACGAGGCGTATCATCCCGTCCTCTCCAACAAGGCTTCCCGGCTGTTTATCCTGCTCGGCGGCTTCTTCATCGCTAACGCGCTGATCGCCGAGGTGATCGGTGTCAAGATCTTCGCCATGGAGGAGACGCTCGGTCTTCAACCCCTAAACTGGCAATTGTTCGGGCAATCGGGCTCGCTCAACTTCACCGCCGGGGTCCTGCTGTGGCCGGTCGTGTTCATCATGACCGACGTGATCAACGAGTACTTCGGCCTCAAGGGCGTACGCCTGCTGTCATTTATTGCCGTGGGACTGATCTCCTACGCCTTCCTCATGATTTTTGCCGCTATTAATCTGGCCCCCGCTTCATGGTGGCTCGGCATCAATGCAGCCAACGGCACGCCCGACATGCAGGCTGCCTTCGTCAGCATCCTGGGGCAGAGCAACTGGATCATCGTGGGCTCCCTGCTGGCTTTCCTGACCGGCCAGCTGGTCGACGTACTCATCTTCCAGCGGATCAAACGCCTCACGGGCGAGAAATACGTCTGGCTGCGGGCCACGGGCTCCACCCTTTTTTCCCAGTTTATCGACAGCTTCGTCGTGCTCTACGTGGCTTTCGTGCTCGGCCCGCAAAAATGGGATATAAATTTGTTCCTGGCGGTTGGTACTGTCAATTACATTTATAAATTTGTCATGGCCATAGCGCTGACGCCGCTCATTTACCTGGCTCATTTTTTTATCGATAAATACCTCGGCCATGAGCTAGCCCACGAAATGAGAACCCGCGCCACCCTGAGCCGCGCCTGACACCCTTCACTCTTCACTCTTCACGCTGTACCCGACATGAGACAAACAACCTCCCATATCCTGATGGTCCGTCCCGCCAACTTCGGCTTTAACCCGCAAACGGCGGACAGCAACGCATTCCAAACCTGTGAACCAGGCGCTTCTCCCGATGAGGTTAAAAGCAAGGCTATTGCCGAATTTGACAGCTTCGTGGCTGCGCTAAGGGCCAAAGGGGTGGACGTGATCGTCATGGACGATCCGGCACAGCCGGAAAAGCCCGACGCGGTCTTTCCCAACAACTGGGTCACCTTTCACAGCGACGGCACGGTGGTGTATTACCCCATGTTCGCACCGCTGCGCCGTCTGGAGCGCAACCGCGTCTTCATCGATTCGCTGCGCAACCGCTTCCTGGTCAAGCGCGAGATGCACCTCGACTACCTGGAGGCCAAGAACTTTTTTCTGGAAGGAACCGGCAGCCTGATCCTCGACAGGCCCAACCGCCTGGCCTATGCCTGCCTCAGCCCCCGCACAAGCCCGGTGCTCCTCGACGAGTTTTGCAAGGAAATGGACTACGACCCCGTGCTGTTCACCGCAACCGATGGAAAAGGACAGGAGATCTACCACACCAACGTCATGATGGCGCTGGGCGAAACCTTCGTGGTGATCTGCCTCGACACGGTGCGCGATCAGGAGGAAAAAGCCGACCTGCTCAAGCACTTCCGCCTCACCGGCAAGGAGGTGGTCGATATTTCAATCAACCAGATGAACCACTTCGCGGGCAATATGCTCCAGGTTAAAAATGAGGATGGCCATCCGCTGCTGGTCATGAGCGAACAGGCTTACAAGTCGCTGCTGCCGGCTCAGATCGACCGTCTGAAGGGGCACACGGATATCCTCTCAGTTCCGATCTATACGATCGAAAAATACGGAGGCGGCAGCGCGCGCTGCATGATGGCGGAGGTGTTCCTTCCTACACTTTCCTGAATTTCAGGCGGATGGAGTTGCCGATGACCACAATGTCGGAGAAGGCCATAAACAGCGCCCCCCACATCGGGTTGAGATAGCCCATGGCCGCGATGGGAATGGCCACCACGTTATAGGCGAAGGCCCAAAACAGGTTTTGCTTGATGGTCTGCAGCGTCGCTCTCGAAATGGCCACCGCGTCGATGAGCCGGTGCAATTGACCTTTGAGCAGGATGATCTGGGCCGACTGTATGGCGGCCTGGGAAGCGTTGCTCAGCGATACGCCCAGGGTGGCCTTGGCGAGGGCCGGCGCGTCGTTGATGCCGTCGCCCACCATGGCAGTAGGGGATTCGGCCGTGAGCTGCTCAACAACTTGTAGCTTCTGTTCCGGCAATTGCTCGGCGTAGAATTTTCCGATGCCCAGGTCGCTGGCCACAGCACGTGTCTTGTCTTCCCTGTCGCCGCTGAGCACCACGGTCTTCAGCCCTTGTTCTTCCAGAAAACGGATAGTCTGGTGGGCGTCGCTTTTCAGAGCGTCGCGCAGGTCGATGGTAGCCATGATCTGTCCGTTGCGGGTCAGGTAGAGGCTGTGGGCGCCGTTGGGTTGCCCTTCGGGCAAAATGCGGTGGGAACCTAGTTTCCAGATAGCTCCCTGATAGTCGGCGGCTTCCATGCCCTCACCTTTGTTCTCCCGGATGCTGGAGAAGAGCTGGGCCCCGTTTCCATTGGCGGGGAAGTGGGAGAGGAGCGATTTGGCGATGGGGTGGGAGGAGTGCTGCTCCAGTGCTGCGATGACCTTGCCCATTTCCTCCGGATCGTTGCCCCGGAAGTCGGTTCTTGCCACCTCGAACTCGCCAGTGGTCAGGGTGCCTGTTTTATCGAAAATAAATTGCCGGATGGAAGCGAAGGTCTCCAGAGTTTGTCCGCCCTTTACCAAAATGCCGTTTTTTGCCAGACGGCCTACGCCTACCATGACGGCTGTGGGCGTGGCCAGCCCCATAGCGCAGGGACAGGAGATCACCAGCACGGCAATGCTGTTCATCAAGGCATGCTGGAAGGAGATGGAAAACCCGAAATAGCTGACCAGGAAAGTGAGCAGGGCGATACCCACTACCGCGGGCACAAAAATGGCGCTGATCCGGTCGGCCAGTCGTTGTATGTTGGGTTTGTCCTGCTGCGCGGTTTTGACAAGCTCGATCATGCGGCTCAGCACGGTCTGACGGCCTACGGCGGTGGCGCGCATGCGCATGGCGCCCTGTACCACGACGGAGGCGCCGAATACCTGGTCGCCCGCTGCTTTCTGCACGGGCTCGCTCTCTCCGGTCAGCATGGCTTCATCGACCAGTACGGCGCCCTCTTCCAGGGTTCCGTCGGTCGGTATCTGGTCGCCTTCGTTGACCTGTAGCAGGTCGCCCACTTCAATCTCCCGCGTGGGAATGGACACCAGGGCGCCCGATGGCATGATCTTGCGCGCGGTGGGCGCCTGCAGGCGCGTAAGCTCCCCGATCGCCGTGGTGGTTTGCTTCACCGATCGCTTTTCAAGCCAGTTGCCGGTGAATACCAGGGTGATAATGGTGGCGGCCGTTTCGAAGAAGAGATAGTCGGGTTCGTTGAGAAAAGCGCCTGCCAGGCTGTATATAAAGGCCGCGGTACTGCCCAGGAATATCAGCACGTCCATATTTGGCACGCCTTCCCGGAGGGAGCCCCATGCGCTGGAGCCGAAATGCCAGACCCCCAGTGTGAACACCGGCAGACAGACCGCCAATTGCACCCAGGGGTTGTGCAGGGTGTGCACCCCGTGGTAGCCCAGGGCCATAAAAACGTGTTGCAACAGCAGGGGCGCAGTGAACAGTGCGCTGACCAGCAGCTTTTTGTCCAGGGTCCAGAATTGCGGCTTCTCTTCCTCCTCAACCACGTGGTAGCCCAGCTTGTGTATGCCTTTTTTGATCTCTTCAAAGTCGATGGCCTTCTCGCCGGGGGAAAAACGCACTTCCCCCGTGGCGTAATTCACGTAAACGTCGGCCATGCCCTTGCGCTCCAGGAAGCGGGTGATGCTGGTCGCGCAGTTGACGCAATCCATGCCCTCCACATTCCATTCTATATTCGCTTTGCCCATTTGGATCGTATTGAATAATTTTGCTCCGGACCGGGAAATTTGCGGTCCTTGTCAACAAAAGTAAGGTTTTCAGCCTTTTTAAGTACAAACAATCAAATCATTGAAAATCATGAAAACTCCCCGATTTTTTTCTCTGTTTATCCTTGCCGGCCTGTTGGTATTCAGCCTTGGCGCCTGCAATAACGAGGCGCCCGAACAGGCTGAAGAAACTGCTACCGAAGAAACGGCAAGCGAACAGCCGGCCCGCACCTATACCCTGACTCCCTTCAGCGAGTCGGCCCAGTTCTCCGATGCTGCCATTGCGAAAATGACCTTCAAGAATGCCAAATTCGACTTCGGCATTGGCGGTACCACCTACAAGCTCGGCGTGCAAACGCCCGATGCACCGCAGAAGATGTGCGCCAACTCCGCCGAGGGCCAGCACATTCACCTCATCGTCGATAACGAGCCCTACGCTGCCAAATACACTTCTTCTTTTGAGTACGAAATCCCCGATGGCGACCACTACATCCTGGCTTTCCTGAGCCGCTCCTACCATGAGAGCATCAAGACCGACAAAGCTTTTAAGCTCGTCAAAGCTACCGTGCAGGGCAACTCCATCAAGTCGGAAGCGGCTGTGACTGAGCCTATGCTGTTCTACAGCCGCCCCAAAGGCGCGTATGTGGGCAAGGAGCAGACGGACAAAGTCATGCTCGACTTCTACCTGGCCAACGTCCAACTGGGCAATGAGTACAAGGTGAAGGTGGACATCAACGCTGAACACACGGTCATCCTCGACCAGTGGAAACCCTACTACATCGAAGGCCTTCCCATGGGCGACAACAAGATCAAACTCACCCTGATCGACAAGGAAGGCAATCCGGTCAATACGCCGCTTAATCCGGTAGAAAGGGTGTTTACGCTGCAGGAGGATCCGGCGGAAGCAGCCCAATAACCACAAGTTGAGAAGTTGAGAAGGTGAGGAGTGGAATTTTCTCCACTTTTCACCTTCTCAACTTCTCAACTTTTAATGAACTTTTTTATCTTTGCGACGCTTTATAAAAAAAGCAACCTGGTGGCTATAGCTCAGTTGGTTAGAGCGATGGATTGTGGTTCCATAGGTCGTCGGTTCGAACCCGATTAGCCACCCAAAAAAAAGACCGGGCGTTCGGAGGAACGCCCGGCAGGGCAAACGCATCATAACCCCAATGTTTTCGATCGGTAGTCATCGGATAGGGCGCATTTATGTCGCTTTCGGTTCACACTGATTTTCTCCGGATTGGCTTTGATCAGGTTGATTGCCATTTTCAG
>JBAQQB010000135.1:0-71667 GCA_049306275.1 Saprospiraceae bacterium
CGACGATAAACGAATTTTATTTCTCTCTGGGAATGGTAGGCACACTATGCCCGTAGCTCTGCTCGTACTTGTCCCACGACATTTTCTTGTGGTAGTCGCCGGCGAAGTAGGTGAGTATCTTTTCGAACTCCTCCGGGCCGCGGAATCCGGGCAGGGCCTGGATGATTTCCATATTTTCATCGAGGAACACGACGGTGGGATAGCCCAACCGTCCTTTGGTGATCTCGGCGGCCAGCTCGTGATAGCCCCGTTGGCCGTTGCGGCCTATAAAAGAGTACGTTTTGCCTTTAAATTCAACGTCTTCTTTCATCTCGGCGTTGAACTTGACGGCGTAGAAATTTTCGTTGATGTAATTGGAAATGTAGTCCTGATCAAAGGTCGCGGCATCCATTTTTTTGCACCAACCGCACCAGTCGGTATAGAGATCGACCATAATCTTGCGCTTTTCCGTAGTGGCGCGCTGGCTGACTTCTTCCCAGGTCAGCCATTCGACGTCGCTGCTCTTTTGAGCGGCCGGGACTGAATCATAGGGTGTGGAGAAAGAGACGGAGATCAGTACGAACGTGGCTGCGAGAATGATTTTCATGGCGATTTCCTTAAGCGTTCTGATGCAAATATAAACAAGGAACACATTGTGGCCGCGCTTTATGGCCCGGCATCCGGATTTTAAAAAAAGTTTAACGAATCGCTTTCAGCTGCTTATAGACCTCTAACCGGTCGTTTTGAATTGGGTATGCTGCGAATGGAAGGCCTGACAGGATGGGGGCTTTTATCCCTTCTCCCAGCTGCACGGGAGCTGTCAGCACCCTGGCTTCATCCCACAAACCCTCGCTCAGGAACTGCTCCAGCAGCAAAGTTCCTCCTTCCACCATGAGGGATGTCAGCGCGGACTCTGCCAGGTACTTGAGCACAAAAGGTAGAAACGCTTTCCCGAACGGGGTTGTTACCACCCGTGCAATCCCCCGCCTGCCCTCGTAAAAGCCCGGATTTTCGGTGAACACCCAGGTGGGAGCAGATCCGTCAAATACTTTGAGCGATGGAGGCAACTCCCCACGGGCGTCCATTACCAGGCGGACCGGCGATTTTCCGGGGAAATAACGGTTGGTCAGAGCAGGATCATCGGTCCTTAGTGTCTGAGAGCCGACGAGGATGGCATCCGTTTCGGCGCGCCATTTGTGCACCAAGCGTTTGGATACCTCTCCGGTCAGCCAGACCTGCTTGCCCGGCACACCGAGAAAACCGTCGGCGGAACGAGCGAATTTCAGGATTACAAATGGGCGCTTTTTGCCCACGAAGGTATTCCGGATGGCGCTGAACGGCGCGCCCTCTTCCGCTAAAACACCTTCAATGACGGTGACGCCGCCTTCCCGCAACTGCCTGAACCCCTCGCCGTTCACGCCGGGGGAGAGGTCGGGGTTGGAAACCACGACTCGGGGAATGCCCGTTTCCAGGATCAGGTTGGTGCAGGGCGGGGTTCGGCCGTAGATACAGCAGGGCTCCAGCGATACATAAAGCGTGGATTCGTTTAATAAACCCCTGTCGCTTTCGCTGACCGAACGAACAGCTTCCACCTCCGCATGCGGCCCGCCATGGCGGCAGTGATAGCCTTCGCCGATGATCCGGCCCTGGTGCACGAGCACAGCGCCCACCATTGGGTTGGGGGAAACGCCGCCGGCGCCCAGCCTGGCCAGGTCGAAACAACGGTGCAAAAATCGGGCCTCTTTCTCAGGATCAAAAAAATTCATGCCGCTAACATAATTTCTTTTGGAAAAACCTTTTGGTAGTCAACAAGATATTTTGTTAATTTTACCAAGGGAATGAATTTTCTTCTATAAATCAGAGAGAACGTGTTATACAAAGTTAAACTCAAAAACGCGGAAGATCACGTCCTGCTTGACGATAAGGTCTATGAATGGCTCACTACCGAGCCATACTATATCAAGGTCGGACTGATCAATAACCTCCGGAAGCACTCCAGCGGCTGCGCCGTTTTTCAGAAAACCTGGAAAAAGGCAGACGGAGGATTCAAAACGGAAACTCTTTACCTGCACAAGATAATCGCCGAAAAGTTCCTTGCGAATACCAAGACCAGGGAGAAAAACCTGGTGGGAAGCAAGAACGGCAATAAACTCGACTGCCGGCTGGAGAATATCGTCTATCGCTCCCGGGCCTCCGCCAGCCGGAAACGAAAAACCAGCTCAAAAGTAGGCTACACCGGCGTTTACAAGGAAAACAACCGCTACAGGGCAGTCATCTCCATCAACCGCAAAGCCGTGCACCTGGGCATGTTCTCCACCCCGGAAGAGGCCGCCATGGCCTATAACAAGAAATCCAAAGAGTTATTCGGCGATGAAGGTAAACTCAACGTCCTTAAGAAAACCTCTAAAAAAGAAGAAGACCATAAAGAGTAGCCGGACAAAACTTATTTCCTAACTTTACGCCCTGTCATTTTCCTTAATCAGAGAGAGAATAACTCGTAACTCATTGGAAATCTATGGGTTGGTTTAAAAGACTTAAAGAAGGTATCCAAACGGCTACCAAGTATAAAAAAGAGGCGCCCGACGGTCTTTGGTACAAGTGTAACGATTGCGGCGAGACGAGTACCATGAAAGAGCTGAGGGAGAATTTCTTCAAATGCCCGAAGTGCAGCTATCACGTCCGAATAGGCTCATACGATTACTTCGACCTGATCTTCGACGGTCGTTATCAGGAGCTTTTTCAGGATCTCGTGGCTTTTGACCGGCTGGAGTTTACCGATCTCAAACCCTATCGCAACCGCCTGGAGGAAGCCCGGCGCAAAACGGGGCTGGGCGATGCCATGTCGGTCGCCTTGGGCAAGGTCAAAAAACGACCACTGGTCATCGCGGCCATGGACTTCAGTTTCATCGGCGGCTCCATGGGCTCCGTGGTGGGAGAAAAGATTTCGCTCGCCATCGATTACTGCCTGGAGCACCATATCCCCTTTATGATCATCTCCAAGTCGGGCGGCGCCCGCATGATGGAGTCGGCTTTTTCCCTTATGCAGATGGCCAAGACATCTGCCAAGCTCACCTTGCTGGCCAAGGCTGGCATTCCCTACTTTTCCTTCCTCACCGACCCTACTACGGGTGGCGTGACGGCCTCTTTCGCCATGCTGGGAGACCTGAATTTCGCAGAGCCCAAAGCCCTGATCGGGTTCGCCGGACCCAGGGTGATCAAGGAAACGATCAAAAGGGACTTGCCGGAAGGCTTCCAGACCGCCGAATTCCTGCTTGAAAACGGCTTCCTGGATTTCATCGTCGACCGCAAAGACCTCAGGGATACGATAGGCGACTTGCTGCAGCTCTTTGACAAAGCGCCACAGCCGGTTACTCCTGAATAACGACCAGATTCGTTTTGAGCGGATCGAGGTTTTCCAGCAGCACATCGAAAAAGGCCTCCCCATACCTCAGGTAGTAGGGGATAAAGTTGTCGTGCCGCTCCTGAAGGCCGTTGCCCGGGAATAGTTTTTCCTTCAAGCCCCGGAGCTGGTTGAGCTCGGTTTCGAAACGCTGTTTCTGCGCCCGCACCAGCCTGACCTCCAACTGCTCCAGGCTCTTGATCTGCCTGGCTTCCTCCGCTTTTACGGCGCCCGCCAGGGTGGGGTCCGTGGCTTCCGCTTTTTGGACGATGCTTTCGAAGATCTTGCTCAAGGCCTGTTTTTCCGCTGAGAGGCTAAGCTCCTGTTCCGACTTTTCGTGCACCCAGGTTTTCACGAGCTCCTCAGTGTCGCCCAACAATCCTTTCAGATCAAGCCCCAGCTTGTCCATTCGTTTGGCCGAGTTTCCATCTATCCAGACCACTGAATTGCGGCGCACCAGCATGGGAAAGTTGACGCCGAAGTGCTCAAACTGCCGTTTGCGCTCCAACCAGTATGCCAGCTCTCCGCCGCCCCCGACATAGGCCAGGTTGGGCAGGATGCTCTCCTGATAGAGCGGGCGCATGACGACGTTGGGACTAAAGCGCTCGGGGTGGGCTTCCAGCTCTTCCAGCAAGGCAGATTCGGTAAAGCTCAGGCTGGTATTGACTACCTTGTACTCGCCATCCTCCAGCTCAATCCGCTCCCGCAAGCCTTCCGAGAGGTAAAAGAGGTTGATCGGCCTGGCGAATGCCTGCGCGGAAAAGCCCAGCGATTCCAGCTCGGCCTGGGTTTGTCCGACAAGCGCATGAGAAGGCCTTTCCAGTAACTCGCGCCGCATATGAGGAATAAAATGGCGCTTGAGCTCAGGGTGGTCCATGTTGATCACCAGGAGGCCGTGGTCTTTGAACAGGCTGTTGACGAAGGCCTGCATGGCACGACCGTAAATTTCGTGCCGGCGGAAAGCCCCTTCGAGCTTCTCCCGGAGCGCCTGAGCAGCGTCAGACTCGCCCAGGAGTTGCAGCAACTCGCCGAGCACAGGCTGCAGGCTGCCAGTGCGCATGCGGCCGACAGAACCAGCTTCCTGGTTTTCCCAGACCAGTTTTTTCCCGAAAAGGTGGGCGTGGTTGATCTCTTCAAAATCGTGGTCCTCGCCCCCTGATATCATAACTGGAACTACTTGGGCCAAGGGGTTCGCGGAGGAAATAGCCTTTGCAAGATGAATGGTGGACACGATCTTGTAGATGAAATACAATGGCCCGGTGAAAAGAGCGGGCTGATGGGCCGTCACCACCGTAAAAGTGGAGGGACTGAGCAATGCCTCGATATTTTTTTCGATGGCAGGCGTGCGCTCCAGCTCGCTGTATTGCTTGCGGAGCACGCTGACGAGGAGTTCCCGGGGGCTGTTCTCCCGGGATTTATCTTCGATAACTCCGGCAAAAGAATCCAACGTTGCAGGGTATTTATAGAAAGGTTTCAGACGTGGATCCTGGAGCGTATAAGCTTTATCGCGGCCCGAAAATTGGGGTATTTCTTCAAAAGGGAGGGTGGTAACGGTCATGTTCGGTTTTTCTTTTATCACAGAATGCTTCCCGGCCCTGAATGTTCAATTCCGGTTCTTCCGGACGGGAAAATTCCTATCTTTGCGGCCCACGAATATCACGATCTTATGCGAATTTCCATCATTTTGCCGCTTCTCTTTGCTTTTGCCTTCACGGCCTGTCAGGAGGGACTGAAAAGCGGGTCGGACTCCCATGCCCGCATGGTGTTTTTGCTCGACAGTCTGGCCAGGAATGCCGACCCGATCAGCAATTTCCAGCTGAATGCCCAACGGGCGGAGAACTGGAAAAAGCAGACAGAGACGCTCACAGATGAGAAAAATCTCACCCTGGCCCGGTTCAACATGGCCAATGAATTGCTCAACGCAGGTCAGGCGGAGGACGCCATCCAGGAGTTTACCGCATTGATCAAACAGGTGCAGGACAAGGTTTTTTATGATCAGCTGGCTATTTCCTACCTGAAAATGGGTGAGCAGCAAAACAGCGCCATGAACCCCACCTCCGCCGCTTTCATCGTTCCCATCTCGGAACAAGGCTGGGCCAGGGCTACCATTGGGGCGGAAAGCGCGATCAAGGTCTATGAAAAAATCCTCCAATCCTATCCCGATGACATCCAGGCCCGCTACCTGATGAACCTGGCCTATATGATGTTGGGTAAATACCCGGATAGTGTTCCGGAAAAGCTAAGGATACCCGAAACTGTCTTTCAGTCACCCAATCCGGATTTTCCTCGTTTTCCAGAAATGGCGGGATCGGTAGGGCTGGATGTAGCTGGCCTGAGCGGCGGGGTAAGCATGGATGATTTTAACAACGACGGCCATCTGGATCTTTTCATGACTTCCAGCGGTGCTTTCGACCAAGCCAGGCTCTATTTCGCCAATGGCGACGGAACGTACAAGGATGCAACCGAAGCCGCCAATCTCACCGGCATCACCGGCGGCGCCAATACCGTGCATGCGGATTACAACAATGACGGGTTCACCGATATCCTCATCCTGCGAGGAAGCTGGCTCGACCTCGGAGGGAATATCCCGAACTCACTGCTTCGCAACAATGGCGACGGCACTTTCACCGATGTGACGATCGAGGCCGGGCTGCTCTCTTTTTACCCCACCCAGGCGGCGGCATGGGGCGACTTTAACCAGGATGGCTGGCTCGACCTTTTTATCGGCAATGAGGCCAAGACGAACAACCCTGTATCCAGCGAATTATACCTCAATAAAGGCGATGGCACTTTTGTTAACATCGCGCCACAGGTCAAACTCGACTTTCAGGCCTTCGTCAAGGGATGCGCCTGGGGCGATTTTAACAACGACAACCTGCCCGACCTGTTTGTCTCCGTCATGGCAGGGCCGAATATGCTCTTCATGAACGAGGGCGGGCAGGATCCCCTGAACTGGAAATTCAGGAATGTAGGCGCCTCCCAGGGTCTTAGCTATCCGATCATGGCCAATTCCTGCATCCTTTTCGACTACAACAACGACAACAACCTCGACATCTTCATCTCGGTCTACGATCCCAAAAACCTCGACGATGCGGCTAAATACGTGGCTTCGGAAATGCTCGGTACGCCACAGGAAGACGTGATCACGCCCCGTTTGTATCGCAATGACGGCAACCTCACTTTTACCGATGTCACCAAAGAAGCCGGACTCAGCAAGGCGCTGTTTGGAATGGGCATCAATTTCGGCGACCTGGACAACGACGGCTGGCTCGACTTTTACGTCGGCACAGGCACTCCCGACAACCGGGCCCTCATTCCCAACCGCATGTTCCGCAACGTCGAAGGCCAGCGCTTTGAAGAGATCACCATGAACGGTTTTGGCCATATTCATAAAGGCCAAGCTATCGCCTTCGGCGATTTGGACCGCGATGGTGATCAGGATATTTACTGTGTAGTCGGCGGCGCCTATCAAGGCGATGCGGGCAGGAATATCCTCTTTGAAAATCCGGGTTTTTCCAACGGCTGGCTGACGATCAGGCTTGAAGGCCAGCGTGCCAACCGCAGCGCTATCGGCGCCCGCATCCGGGTGGAGGTGGAGAACCAGGCAGGGCAGAAACGCGCGATTTTCAGAACAGTTGGCACAGGTGGCTCCTTCGGCGCGGGAAGCCTCAGGGAGGAAATAGGCCTGGGCGACGCGAAGACCATTACCGCCGTAGAAATAACCTGGCCGAAAGGCAACCGGGAACTATTTCTGGATGTTCCAATGAACAAACATATCCGTATCGTGGAGGACGCGAAGACTTTCGAGGAGGAAAACATGCCTGCCGTGTCCTTCAAAAAGCGATTTTAGTGGTACACCGGCTGGAAATAGCAGATTTTATAAAAAAGGTTGCAACAACCCCCGTGCTCGATGTGCGAACGCCCTCAGAGTATCTGCAGGGGCGTATCCCGGGGGCACTCAATCTACCCCTCTTCTCCGATGAGGAACGGGCTGAAATTGGAACCCTGTACAAGCAAGCCAGCCGTGAAGCTGCTTTTATGCGGGGCTTGGATTTGGTGGGGCCACGCATGACCGGCATGGTCAGGCAGGCCCTAAGCCTGGCGCCCGGACGCGAGGCCCTTGTCCATTGCTGGCGCGGCGGTCAACGCAGCGAGAGCGTGGGCTGGTTGCTGAATACCGCAGGATTTGAGATCGGGGTATTGGAAGGCGGCTATAAAGCCTACCGGAATCATATTCTCAGCTTCTTTGTAAAAGTCCCTTTCCGTCTCCTTGTTTTGGGAGGACCTACCGGCTCTGGAAAAACGGAAGTCCTTCACGCCATGGAGGCCCGGGGCGCGCAGGTTGTCGATCTGGAAAAACTGGCCAACCACAAAGGCTCGGCATTTGGAAGTCTGGGCGAGGAAGACCAGCCCTCTTCAGAGTATTTTGAAAACATGCTCTTTGAGGCCTTCTCCAAACTCGATCCCGCTCGGCCGGTATGGGTAGAGCACGAAAGCCGCGGCATAGGCAGGGTGTACCTCCCTGACCCCTTCTGGCGGCAGATGATGGAAAATCCGCTGGTGCTGGTCGATCCCGGCATGGAAGCCCGCCTGGACCACGCGATGGATGTTTACGGACATTTCGAAGCGCCTCTGCTCAAGTCCTGCTTCATCAGGATACAAAACCGCATGGGTGGTCAGCACGTCAAAGCGGCGCTGGAGGCGATCGACGCGGGCGATATCCGGGCTGCGGCCGCGATTGCCCTGGCTTATTATGACAAGACTTATTCCCACCACCTGGAAAAATATCCCCACGCCGATGTGCGGCGTCTTTCCATTGAAGGCATGAGCCGCCCTGAGGCTGCCGCCGCGCTGATTAACCTTGAAAACTCCATGCTGCAATGACCTTGTTTCCGCTTACCCAATTCAGCCATGGCGCGGGTTGTGGCTGTAAAATTTCCCCCAAGACCCTTAGCGCTATTCTCCATCACGTTGAAAAAACCAGCTTCCCTGGTCTGCTCGTCGGCAACGAAGAGCGCGACGACGCCGCCGTGATGGATCTGGGCGACGGCACCGCCATCATCAGCACCACGGATTTTTTTATGCCTATCGTCGATGATCCCGGCGATTTCGGGCAGATCGCATCTGTAAACGCCATCTCCGACATCTACGCGATGGGAGGGGAGCCCCTGATGGCCATTGCCATTCTGGGATGGCCCATCAATACCATCCCGGCAGATATAGCCGGACAGGTGGTGGAAGGCGGCAGGAAAGCCTGTTCAGAAGCAGGCATTCCCCTTGCGGGCGGGCACAGTATCGACAGTCCGGAGCCCATCTTTGGACTGGCGGTGACCGGCCGGGTTCCCATCGCCCATCTCAAGAAAAACGGGGGCGCCACATCTGGTTGCCGGCTTTTTCTCACCAAACCCCTCGGCGTTGGCATTCTGACAACGGCGCAGAAAAAGGGCTTGGTAGACCCTGCCCATCTGGAGCTGGCCAAACAGTCGATGCTCCAGCTCAATAAACCCGGTTCGGTTTTTGGCAAACTGTCCTATGTGAAGGCTATGACCGACGTCACCGGCTTCGGCCTGCTGGGCCATTTACTGGAAATGTGCCAGGCCAGCCAGACCCGGGCGGTTCTCGATTTTAGCAAAGTGCCTACGTTCGACAGGGATATGCTGCTGCATTACCTGGACCAGAAGTGCATACCCGGCGGCACGCACCGCAACTGGGAAAGCTACGGAGAATGCATCGGCCCCATGGGAGAAAATCAGCGCTATATCCTGACAGACCCTCAGACCAGCGGCGGCTTGCTGGTAGCCGTTGAAGAAGAACACATCGCGGAATTTCAGGCCGAAGCCCGCAAACTCGGGCTGGAACTGGAAAGCTTCGGGGTGATGGAAGGGTATGGAGGGGGAGAGTTTATTTTAAGTTTATGAGTTTATAAGGTTAGGAGTTTAGGCGCCCTAAACTCCTAACCTTATAAACTCATAAACTTAAAATCAAGGATTTCTAATCACAATATCCCCAAACGAGATCTTCACCGAGATGGAAGCCATTTCGCGGGCGGGCTTGAAAGTGGCGCGTTTGGTGGAGGAGGTATTTTCTAAATAATTCATTTTCAGGTCGGTAGGTACGGTTATGCTGCCATAATGGGCAGTCAGGGCGTAGCCGTAGGCGGTGGGGTGGGGATCGAAGAAGTAGACGTCTGTCTTTTCTGCTTCGATATTGAGTTTGAGCAGGCTCTCGTCAGAAAAGAGTTTGATGATGCCGTAGGTGGATTTGATATCACAGGAGCCGGAAATCTCGTGCAGGGTGATATCGGAGCGGCGCGCGTCGATCTGGAGGTTGCCGCAGATGCGTTCGCCGAAGATATCGCCGAAGCGGGTTTGGATAAAGAGGCTGCCGCTGAGGTCTTCCAGGAATATTTTGCCGTATTCGGATTGCAGGCGGAGGAAGCTGTTGAGGTTGCTGATGGTGGCGTTGCCGAAGTAGTTTTTGATGTAGACCGGGCAGTCTTTCGGCAGCTGAACGGTGTAGATCGCCTTGATCTGCGATTCTGGTTTGGGCTGGCCGATATCCGGAGAGAGATAGTTGCGGAAGTAGATCATTTTCCCGTGTTGGTCGATGCTGTACTTCATGGCGGCGATGTCGCGCTCGGCCACTTTGCGTTCGGGGTGTTTGGCCACCAGTTCGAGCACGATTTTGACGGTATTGAAATCCCAGGTTTTTACGATGATTTCAGCCTTTTCGCCTTCGACGTTTACCTCGTAGCCCAACTGGTAGGGAAGGGTTTGCTCGATGGTCTTGGTGACCACCTGCAGCGGCGTTTGAGCGGGGAGAGCGGCGAATCCCGGTAGAAAGAAGGCAAGCAACAACAATGGGCTTTTGAATTTCATCGCCACAGGATTTTCAGCAAGTTAAATAAAGTATTCCAACATTTTTTTGAGCAGGGTAGTGCGCTGCCTTTCAATCTCCGCCAGCTGGCTGATGAGGTCGACGTCTGTACCGTACTCACCAAGGGCGTTTTCCAGGGCGTTGCGCGCTTCTGTCAATTCGTCCAGCTCTGTTCGCATGGTGTTCATATCAGGGTTGGAGCAGGTGAAGGAGGAATTGGCGCAGAGGCGTTCGAGCATGCCAAAGGCGTCTTCGTCCTGCTGCCAGTCGCGGGCGAGGAGGGCATCGTCGACGATTTCCTTTCCGTAGGAAAAGGTGACCGAGGCCTCTGATGCACCGTGGATAGTGGAGGGTTGCAGGAACCAGACCAGTGTTGCCAGGGAAGCGGCGGCTCCTGCCAGCCAGGGTAGTATCCGCCTTGCCGGTTTTTTGGTGAAAGATGGGGCGGCAAGCGCTGCATCGATCTTTTCCCAGACCTCATCCGGCGGATCGTATACCGGGAGCATTTTGTCCAGGAGGGGTGGGGCAGGGGAGGATAAAGCGTTTTTCAGGCCTTCCCAGACGTCGTCGGGAGGCTGGTAAGCCGGAAGTTTCCGGAGGAGTGCTTGCAGGATGTGTCGGTTTTTTTCCAGCATGATCCTCATTGTTAGTAACCGTAGGCCTGCAGGGTTTCCCGCAGGCGTTTTTTGGCGTAAAACAGTTGAGATTTGGAGGTGCCCACTGAAATGCCCAGCATGTCTGCGACATCTTTGTGGGCAAAACCTTCGATCTCAATCAATGTAAAGACAGTCCGGTAGCCGTCGGGCAGGTCCATGATGGCTTTTTCCAGGTACTCTGCGTTGGAAAAAGCGCTCCAGTCGACCTGTTCGGCTGCCTGCGCCGGATCGAGGGGCTCGATGAAGAGCTTGTTAGTCCTGATCTGGCTGTATGCTGTTCTGACGACGATGGTTTTTATCCATGCGCCGAGCGTCGATTCCCTTCTGAAAGAAGGCAAATGCCGGAAAACCTTGATGAACGCATCCTGCAGTACATCGGCAGCTTGCTCGAGGTCGCCAGTTAGGCGGTAGGCCAGGGTGTACATGGCCTGTTTATAGCGGTCGTACAATTCCTTTTGCGCCAGCCGGTTATTGCCGAGGCAGGCGTCAACCAGTTCGACCTCCGTCATGCGGGCAGGATGTGTCCGTTCTACCAAGGTATTCGGAAGTATTTTCATAAAGGAAGGGGCAAGAGCCCTGAAAGGTTGTAAAGCGTGGTGAAAATTGCTAAAAAAGTACCCCAAGGGTAGCTACGAAGCGGGAGGGGGTGTCGTCAAAAGCAAACTGCTCGCCGAAGAGGTTGATGTGCTCGCCAAAGCGCGAAAAGTTGCCCTCGTAGTTGACATCCAGGTAGATCTTCCAGATGTCGAGGCCCAGGCCAGCCTGCCAGCCGAAGTTGAAGTCTTCGAAGTTCTTCTCGTAATCCGGGATTTGGTCGTCCAGCTCGCTCTGGCAGTCGAGGAAGACATGGCCAACGGGTCCTGCCTGGAGGCGCAGCGGACCGAACTTAAAGCCCATGAGAAAGGGGATGTCCAGGTGTTGGTAATTTTCGCGAAGCAACTTCTCCGCGCCGCCCGACTGGAGGTCTTCAATCCGGAAGTCGGCGCTGCTGCTGTTGAAATAGAGGGAAGGCTGGAGGAAGAATTTTTTGATGGGCACGCGAAGCGTTACGCCGCCGTGCAAGCCAAAGTTGGCGCTTTCCAGTTTCATCAGCAGGCTCTCCGTACCGTTGGGGTTGGTGACGAGGAGGTCTGAAGGAGAAAGGTCGGTCGTGCTCATGCCCAAGCCAAAGCCAATGCGTACCTGGGCGGCAGCGGAGAGGGAGAAAAGCAGGAGCAGGGGTAGAAGGATCCGGTTCATCATTTGGTATGCGATTTTGTAAAAAAATGAACGATTCAAATGCGTCTTTTCATATCCGGCCAAATCCGCCTGTCCAAATTTAACCCCTCCTTAACAAGAATCCTTACTTTTGTAGCGACCCGGCCAAAACGGGCAGCTCGAACTATGGAAATCAAGCAGGCGGAATATGTGGGCAGCTATGTCCGGCAGGACCAATGTCCGAAGGACGAAAAGCCGGAATATGCGTTTATCGGAAGGTCGAATGTCGGCAAATCTTCTCTCATCAACGCGCTTGTAGGGCGAAAGGAGCTGGCCAAAGTTTCGAAAAAACCGGGCAAAACCCAGACGATCAATTATTTTCTGGTCAATGACGACTGGTATCTGGTCGATTTGCCCGGGTATGGGTACGCCAAGGTGTCGCAACAGCAGCGCGCTTCCTGGCTCAAGATGATCGAATACTACCTCTCGAAGCGCGAAACCCTCCAATGCGCTTTCGTGTTGATCGACTCCAATGTTCCGCTCCAGGCCAACGACCTTCAATTTATGAACTGGCTGGGCGAAAAACAAGTTCCATTTGTTATTGTGTTTACTAAGTGCGACCGTTCGTCGAGAAATGAACTGGAGAAAAACCTGAAGGGCATCCGGACGGAGTTGCTGAAATACTGGACCCAGCTCCCGCAGCAGTTTCGCACCTCGGCGGCAAAGGGCGAAGGCAGGGAAGACGTCCTGAACTTTATCGAAGAGATCAACCGTCAATATTCCGAATATATAGAGCAGCAAGGAAAATGAGGAAGGAAAAACCAAACGTATTCCCGCACGTCATACCCGACATCAAAGATTGGCCGATCTTTCAGCTTCACCTGAAGCGGAAGCAATTTGTCAAGGAGATCGATGATTTCGCTTTGCAGCGGATCAAGAACAAATTCAAGAAGAACCTGGGCGATACAATCGCAAAAACCGCCTACATGGAGCGCATCCGCATCAAGGAGGAGCCCTGGAAGGTGGACCCTCAGGATGAGCGGATTTTCTGGAAACGCATTCAAAAAAGGCTGGCTTCCGTTCCGGTCGGAACGATTCCGGATGAGCAGGTGGGGGAAGCTTATGAGCAGTTGCTCAACAAGATCATCCATCGCTACTCGGAAGAGATTGTGGGTACTTTCCGCGTCTCCACCTTCCAGTTCGCTCGGCAGTTTCTGACCTTCTTCTTCAGCCGCCTGCTCAACGCCGCGGCGAGCCCCAACTTCAGAGGAATTTACGGCTCCCGCTACCAGCTCTACGAACGCCTCATCGCCACGGGAGAGGTCGAAAAAGTACGGTCGCTGATGACCAAAGGCACGGTGGTGATCGTGCCTACCCATTTCAGCAACCTTGATTCCATCCTGATCGGCTACGTGCTGGATGCGGTGGTGGGCTTGCCGTCCTTTCACTACGGCGCGGGACTAAACCTCTACAACTACAGCGTGGCGGCCTATTTTATGAACCGGCTCGGCTCTTACCGGCTCGACAGGCGGAAGAAAAGCCCCATTTACCTGGAGGTGCTGAAAGCCATGTCGACCCTTGCCATTTCCAAGGGAACCAACACCTTGTTCTTCCCGGGCGGTACCCGTTCGCGCGCCGGCGCCATGGAGGTCAAATTGAAAATGGGATTGCTGAGCACGGTGGTCGAAGCGCAGCGTATGCTGCTTGAGCAGGGCAAGAGCGACAAAATCTTCGTCGTGCCGATGGTGCTGGGTTACCACGTGGTATTGGAAGCCAACGAGCTGATCGAACAACACCTGAAGAGAACGGGGAAGGAGCGTTACATCCGCACGAGAAAGGGCATCGGCGCCTTGTTCAGCATATTGTCGTTTGTTTATAAAGTTTTTTCACAGAGCTCGGAAATTACCGTTTCGTTCGGGAAGCCGATGGATGTAGTGGGCAATTTCGTGGATGAAGAGGGGAGGAGCCTCGATCGTTTTGGCAACGAAGTCGCCCTGCGTGATTATTTTATTTCCGACAACCTTGTTACAGAGGATCTGCAACGCGAGTCGCAATACACCCGCATCCTGGCAGAGCGCATTGTGGACCGTTATTTCAAGGAAAACATCGTACTGAGCAGCCACCTGGTCGCTTTTACCGCCTTCGAAATGCTCAAGCGCTCCAATCCCAAACTCGACCTGTTTGCCCTGCTGAGGCTGCCTGCCGACGACCTGGCCATCTCCATGGCAGATATGATAGCCTGTGTGTCTCAGCTTCAAAAAACGCTGTATGAAATGGAAGCGAAGGGCAATATCAAACTCTCGGAACAGATACGGTGGGAGCCCGAAAAACTCATCCAGGACGGAATCAGGCAGTTAGGTGTCTACAATTCTTATAAACCACTGAAAATCAACAAAAAAGGAATTATCGTCAGCCAGGATTTCAAGCTTTTGTTTTATTACCGCAACAGGCTTGACCATTACAAGCTGGAGGAGGCCATGGAGCCCTTCTTCCAGGGTTGGAAAGGGATTCCTGAATTGGATGAAGAGGAACGGAACGAGCCGATAGGAGAGGAGCAAAACCCTTAGGTTGATACAAAATAATGATCGTCAGTGAATTACATCGTATTTGACCTGGAAGCGACGTGCTGGGACGGGCGTCCGGAGCACCTGGTACAGGAGATCATCGAGATCGGCGCTGTGCGGCTAAACCGGTTCGGGGAGGTCGAGGATACCTTCAGCAGTTTCATCCAGCCGGTCCTTAACCCGACGCTTTCGGTGTTTTGCCGACAGCTGACCAACATCGACCAGCGCGATATCGACCGCAGCGATACTTTTCCGCGTGTGATCGAAGATTTTCAGGATTGGGCCGATATTTTCTACGAAGACTACCTGCTGTGTTCCTGGGGCAATTTCGACAAGCGTATGCTCGTCCAGGATTGTAAATTACACGGACTGGAGCACGAATGGGCTGAGCAGCACATCAACCTCAAGCAGCAATACCACGAGATAAAAAAACTTCGAAGAACCCGCGGTTTGCGCTCAGCGCTCACGTCGGAGGGACTGGAGTTCGAAGGGCGGCAGCACCGGGGGATCGACGATGCCAAAAACCTGGTGAAGCTGTTTAACCGGTATGTGGATGAGTGGAGGTACTAGGGTTAGTGAAATAGTGAAAAGGTGGAAAAGTGGAAAAGACATGCCGAATAGTTTTTCCCATAATTTATATTATGTTAAATAAATAATTTTGGACGCTAGAAATAATGCCCGATTGCCAACATGCTCATCCACCCCATCACCCCCACCACCAGCCAACCCACCGCCTGCATCCAAACCGGATGCCTGTACTGACTGCGCAAACCGGGCTTCAGCGCCGCAATCAGCATCAGACTCAGCGCTATGGGCAAAATGACGCCGTTCACTGCCCCGGCCAGCACCAGGAGCTTGACGGGATTTCCCACAAATACGAAAATGAGCGTAGACGCCGCGATGAACAGGCTGATGATCACCTTCTCGTACTTTTGAATAAATGGAACGGAAGTCTTCCAAAACGACACTGAGGTATACGACGCGCCGATGACGGATGTAATCGCCGCAATCCATAGCACCACGCCGAAGAACCTGTACCCTACCCCACCCGCAGCCGCCTGAAATACCGAAGCCGCCGGGTTGCCGGCAGCGAGCCGGGTTCCGGCCCAAACTACCCCTAAAGCTGCGAGGAATAATATATAACGCATTGTAGATGATATGATTATGCCACTAATGGCGCTCTCCGATACCTGTCCCAGGTTTTCTTTTCCCTTTACCCCCGCATCCAAAAGCCGGTGGGCGCCCGCAAAGGAGATATAGCCCCCAACCGTGCCGCCGACCAGCGTGACGATGATCATCACGTTGATCTTTTCCGGCCAGACCGTGTGCAGGAGCGCCTTGCCAAGCGGCGGCTGCGAAGCGATGGCGACGTAGACCGTGAGGCCGATCATGAGCAAGCCCAGCCATTTTACCAGCTTGTCGATCAATTTTCCGGCCTCCTTATACCAGAATATGCCCAGGGCAAAAGCGCAACTGATTACTGCGCCTATTTCGGGCCTCAACCCGGTCAGCACCTCGATCCCCAGCCCACATCCGGCGATGTTGCCGATATTGAAGACCAGTCCGCCGGTCGCGATCAGCGTGGCCAGGAAATAGCCCGCGCCGGGGAAAACGTGGTTGGCAATGTCCTGCGCCCTGCTTTCGCTGAGCGATACGATACGCCAGATGTTCATCTGCGCGCCGATGTCCAGGAGCACGGAGATCAGGATGGCAAACCCGAAGCTGGTGAGCAGCTGCTCGGTAAAGAGGGAGGTCTGGGTCAGAAAACCGGGCCCTACGGCCGAGGTGGCCATCAGGAAGGCGGCGCCGAGGATGGCGGCGTTCTTCTTCATCCCAGCGTGCCTTTTGCGGCCAGGGCCTCGTGAATGGATTTGGCGATGGCCACCGCGTTGGCTCCGTCGCCATGCAGGCAGATCGTATCGGGGGCTATAGAGATCTTTTTGCCGGAAATAGTCGTCACCCTCCCCTCTTCGACCATTTCCAGCACCTGCGCCACCGCCTGCGCAGGGTCTTCGATCAGCGCCCCTGGTGTTTTTCGTGGCGTGAGGCTGCCATCTTCCTGATAGGTGCGGTCGGCAAAGGCTTCTCGGGCCGTTTTCAGGCCAATGGCCTCCCCTTCCCAGATCAGATGGCTGTTGCAGAGGCCGAACAAAACCAGATTGGGGTTAAAGTCCTTGACAGCCTGGGCGATTGCCGCCGCTAAGGATGGATCTTTTGCCGCCATATTGTACAGGGCGCCGTGGGGCTTCACGTGGCGCAGCGTGGCGCCCGCTTCGAGTAAAATTTTCTCAAGGGCTATTATCTGATTGATTATCAGGTGGTAAACTTCGCCAGGTGGCAGTTGTATTTCCTTTCTGCCAAAGTTCTCCCTGTCGGGAAAAGATGGATGGGCGCCGATGGACACGCCGTATTTCAGACAAAGCGCTACGGTTTGTCTCATCGTTTGCTCGTCGCCGGCGTGGAAGCCGCAGGCGATATTGGCGGAGGAGATAAAAGGCATGAGTTGCTCATCATTTGCCATGCCCTCGCCCAGGTCGCAGTTGATGTCAATGTTTTTCATGCAGGAAGGCTTTCAGCCTCAATTTGCAGGCAATTTCGAGTTGGGACAAATGGTGCTGTTGCTTGAGCAGCAAGTCTTCGGCGGTTTGCTGGTCGGTGAGGCTAAACCGGATACTGTCCCCCGCTCCCATCTGGGCCAGTTTGGAGCGATGGGCCGAGATGGCGTAGGCGATTCTGGGATACCCCCCTGTGGTCTGGCGTCCGGCCGTCAGCACGACGAGCTGGCCGTCGGGGAAAAGCTGGATCACGCCGAAACAAACGGGCGACGATACCAGGCTTTCGCTATGGCGCAGGCGCAGCGTTTCGCCGGAAAGCCGGTACCCCATGCGGTCGGAACGGGGGGTGACTACAAACTGGCCCTGAAGGAATTGATTGCGGGATTTTGAGCTCATCCAGTCCCATTCATTCCCCGGCAAAACCAGTATTTCACCGGGAGGAAGGGCGTCGGGCTCTTCGTGAGCGCTCCAGGGTAAGATATGGGGGCTGATGTTCTCGGTAAATGACTCCGTTTCGATCGCATCTCCCGGCTGTAATTTCCGGCCATGCAGGCCTCCTGCGCCCGCTTTGAGGTTGGTGCTGAAGCTGTTCAGCCATTTTTTCAGTTTCAATCCGCCGGCGATGGCGAGATAACAGCGGCTTCCGGATTTGGGGCCGGAAAACTTCAGTACGGCATTTTCCCCGACGATCACGGGGTGATTGATGGGAACGGGACGTCCGTCGATGTTGGCCCCGAAATCGGCCCCGGACAGGGCTATCAGGGCTGGTTCGCCGAACAGCACGACCGGCGCGGGAAAGTGCATTTCGATCACCGCCTCCTCTCTCTGATTGCCCACCAGAAAATTAGCCATGGCAGCGGCTTGCTGATCCATCGATCCGGTCGGGTTGACGCCCAGATGCTGGTAGCCGAAGCGCCCGGGGTCTTGAATGGTATCAAGAATGCCTGCTTTTAATATTTTCAAACTCATCGCGGGTGATTGAGGTGAATTGAACGAGATCGCCTGTTTGCAGCAGCGCGGGGTTGTTTTTTACCGAAACATCAAATAATCTAAGGGGGGTTCTGCCGATGATCTGCCACCCTCCCGGCGATTGAAAGGGATAAATGCCCGTCTGGTTGCCGGCGATGCCCACACTCCCCTCCTCTACCATGACCGGCGAGGCTTTCCGGGGCGCGGCGATCCGTTCATCCAGAACGCCCATATAGGGAAAGCCGGGCAGAAAGCCGATCATAAAGACCCGGTAAGTTGCGGAGGCATGAATACGTATGATTTCATTTTCCGAAATTTTATTTCGGCGAACAATCCATTTAAGATCAGGAGCGAAATCATAGTCGTAGCAAACGGGGATGGTGACCAATTTTCCCTCTTTGGGCTGATGTCCCCTCCCCTTTTCCAGCAGTTTCCGGATGGCCTGTGACATCGATTCAAAGGCCGTGATTTGGTCATTCCCTTGTCTTCGAACCATTCCCGGTTGGTAATACACAGCGATTGAGCTATAGGCCGGAACCGCCTCCACCATGCCGGGCAGGGGATGTTTCCGGAGTTGGTGAAATACAGACACCACCAACTCGTTGAGGTTTTCATCGATGGCATTGCCGAAGTCGAGCAACAGGGCGCTGTCGCCGAGGGGGGATATATTGAAGGGGGGTAAAAGGATCATAGAGGATGGTTAAAAGCAGATGCATCGAAAGTAGCAAAATACTCACATTTAACTGAAGGACTGTGCCGATAGTTAGCACTGATTTTTGTATTTGCTGCTTTTTTATACAAAAAAAGATAAAAAAGTCTTTTAATCTTCTATATAAATCCTAATTTTGATTTATCGACCCATCAAAAATCCTGATCTTATGAAAAAGTTTTCCCCCATCCTCGCTTTCTTCTTCATGGCTTTAACCATTCAGGCCCAATCCCCTCAAAAGTTAAACTACCAGGGCGTAGCGCGCCAGGCCTCCGGCCAGGTGATCCCCGACCAGGCGATCAGCCTCCGGGCCAGCATCCTGGACGGTTCGCCGTCGGGCCTGAGTCAGTACGTAGAGCAGCATACTGTAACCACCAACCAGTTGGGGCTCTTTACCGCCAGCATCGGCGGCGGAACGGTCCTGACCGGTAGTTTCGCCAATATCACCTGGGGCAGCGGCGACAAGTACCTCAAAATTGAGATCGACCCGGCGGGCGGCAGCAATTACAGCCTGACCGGGGTCTTCCAACTGCTTAGCGTACCCTACTCCCTGCAGAGCCGCAATGCGGAACAAATTCAGGGCAACCCCGTCTCTCCCACCCCGCCTCTTGACGGCCAGGTGCTGCTTTGGGATGAAAACGCAGGGGAATGGATTTCCGCAGACGCCGCTCAAAGCCTGGTGTACACGGCCGGGGCAGGCATCAATATCAACGCCAGCAACGTGATCAGCAATACGGCGCCCGACCAGACGGTGACCATCACCGGTCAGGGCGTCACCACGGTGAGCGGTTCTTATCCCAATTTCACGGTCAACACGCCCGCGCCTGCGGACAACAGCCCGACCAACGAAATTCAAACCTTGTCTCTTTCGGGCAACACCCTCAGCCTGTCGAACGGGGGCGGATCGGTAACCCTCAACAACGGGGCCAACTACAATGCAGGCGCCGGCATCGACATTTCGGGGAACGTCATTTCCAACACCGGAGACTTAAGCAATATCAACGAAATACAGACCCTCATGCTCAGCGGGTCCAACCTGTCGCTGACCGGCGGTGGGTCGGTCATTTTGCCTGATGCCAGCGCGACCAATGAAATTCAAACGATTTCATTGACAGGGAGCACGTTGTCGTTGTCAAACGGCGGCGGGTCGGTGACCCTGCCACCGGAAGTGGACGGAAGCGTGACCAATGAAATACAAACCCTGTCTCTTTCTGGTAACACCTTAAGCCTGTCGAACGGCGGCGGGTCGGTGACCCTGAACAACGGCGCTAACTACAATGCAGGCGCCGGCATCGACATTTCGGGGAACGTCATTACCAACACGGGAGACCTGAGTAATGCCAACGAAATACAGACCCTCTCGCTCAGCGGGTCCAACCTGTCGCTGACCGGCGGCGGGTCGGTCATTTTGCCCGATGCCAGCGCGACCAATGAAATTCAAACAATTTCCTTGACAGGGAGTACCTTGTCGCTCTCCAATGGCGGCGGGTCGGTGACCCTGCCACCCGACCAGGACGCTCAAACGCTTGCCATCGCTGGCCAAACCTTGTCTATCTCCAACGGAAACTCCGTCGGCCTGCCTGCTGAGGTGGACGGCAGTGTGACCAACGAAATCCAAACACTTTCACTGTCGGGAGCCGATCTGACCTTGTCCAACGGCGGCGGTACCGTGACGCTCCCTACCGGCACTACCTATACCGCCGGGAACGGCATTGGCATTTCGGGCAACGTCATCTCCAATACCGGCGACCTCAGTGCCGTCAATGAGATACAAACCATTTCCCTGGGCGGAGATACCATTTCGCTCTCCAACGGCGGCGGGTCGGTTATTCTCCCGGAAGAAGTGGACGGCAGCGTCACCAATGAAATACAAAGTCTTTCCCTCAATGGAGACACCTTGTCGCTCTCCAATGGTGGTGGATCGGTACTCCTACCCTCCGGCCAAATTTACACTGCAGGTTCTGGGATATCGATCGACGGGAACAATGTGATCTCCAATACAGGCGACGTCGTTGCAGCGGATGACATAAATATCGGAACTACCGCAGGTGGCGACCTCAGCGGTGTATATCCGAACCCCGTAGTGGATGGATTACAGGGTAAACCCGTTTCCCCTGCTATCCCGAGCGCCAGCCAGGTTTTGCAGTGGAATGGCACGGCATGGGCTCCGGCAACCCTCCCCGCAGCGCCCGCCGGCTGGTTGCTTTCAGGCAATGCAGGCACCAATCCTTCCACCCATTTCATTGGGACGACCGATAACCAGGATTTGGTTTTTAAAAGGAATAATCTTATTGTAGGGAGGATTACTGTTTTAAATCAAGCTTTTGGTGCAGGTGCGTTGGCTTCCACTACCACCGGCAATAGTAATTGCGCTTTCGGTGGTAATGCGTTGGCTTACACTACCACCGGCACTAATAACATCGCTATTGGGTTTTCTACATTGTTTGTCAATACCACCGGCAGTAATAACACCGCTATTGGGGGTTCGGCATTGTTCGGCAACTCCACGGGCTTTAATAACACCGCTACTGGGGCTTGGGCACTGCATAACAATACCACCGGCAGTTATAACACAGCCGCTGGTTATTTTGCATTGGCAAACAATTACACAGGATTTCAAAATACCGCATCCGGTTTTGAAGCAATGCATTTAAATGACACCGGTGGAAGAAACACCGCTACTGGGACTGGTGCATTGCGTTCCAATTCCTCCGGCAGTGATAACACAGCCGCTGGTTTTGATGCACTGGTAAACAATACCACCGGATTTCAAAATAGTGCGTTTGGCATAAACACATTAACCAGCAATACAACCGGAAGCTACAATACAGCGATCGGCACTTATGCCAATGTAGCTTCCGGAAATTATTCCAACGCCAATGCCATCGGCAATTCCGCTACAGCCAATGCAAGCAACAAGATCAGGCTGGGAAATACAAACATCACCGTGATCGAAGGCCAGGTGGCTTACTCATGGCCCAGCGACGCCCGCTTCAAATTCAATGTAGAGGAAGAAGTGATCGGCCTTGACTTCATCAAACGCTTGCGGCCGGTCAATTACCAGTTCGATACCCGGAAATTCGAAGAATTCCTGACCCAGAACATGCCCGATAGCATCCGTCGCTACCATTTCGAAGGAGTGGACTTTTCGGCATCCACCGGGATCGTCCACACCGGGTTTATCGCCCAGGAAGTGGAGCAGGCGGCCAGGGAAAGCGGCTACGCTTTCGACGGGGTGCATGCGCCCACGGATGGCAACGACAATTACAGCATGGCGTATAGCCAGTTCGTAGTGCCGTTGGTGAAAGCCGTGCAGGAGCAGCAGGAGATGATCGAACAACTTGAACAGAAAAACGAGGCCCAAAACGATGAAATAGCACAGTTGAAAGCCGAACTACAAGAGATCAGGGCCCTGTTAATGGCCAAGTCAAATTAGTTGCCCGCTTCAAGCGGCGGCTTGTGTTTCACCATTTTTGTCCTTATCTTCAAACGAACTAAAAACATTAGCCATGGCCAGACTCCTCTTGCCAATTGCAGCCCTGTTGTGCACATGGGCTGCACAGGCGCAAATTATCCTGCCCTCCGTCGTGAACTCCTCCGGCGGAGAAATACAGAACGCCACGGTCTTCGTGGAGTGGTCGCTGGGCGAACCGGCGATCGCAACGATCAGCAACGCACAGCATATTGTAACGCAGGGCTTCCTGCAGCCCAACCTGGTAATCACCGGAGTAGATGATCCGGTCTTTATGGAGGAAGTTACCGTCTACCCCAACCCCTTCTCCAGCCATCTGTTTTTCCAAACTACCTCTACCCGCATTGAATCCTTGCTGGTTCGCGACTTGCTGGGCAGGCAGTTGCTGGAAACCGCCTTCTCCGGGGAGGTGGACTTGCGGCAACTCCCCTCCGGCGTTTACTTCATCTCCTTGCTCGACGGCAAAAGCCGGGTCATGAGCACATTTAAAGTTATCAAAATCTGATATTTATGAAAAAGCTTGCCATAATCTGCGCTCTTTTCTTCCTTCTTGCGTCCGTTTATGCTCAGACTCCGCAAAAGTTTAATTATCAAGGCGTTGCGCGCTTTGCCAGCGGCGAGGTTATTCCCGATCAAACGATCACCCTCAAGGTGAGCATTTTGAACGACTCCCCTTCCGGAACCGTACAATATTCCGAACAACATTCCCTGACTACCAATCAGCTGGGGCTGTTCACCGCCGCCATCGGCAATGGATCCGTGCTTGGCGGCAATTTCGCCAACATCACCTGGGGCGACGGCGATAAGTACCTCAAAGTTGAGATCGACCCGGCGGGCGGCAGCAGCTTCACCCTGGCGGGAACATTCCAGTTGCTCAGCGTGCCTTACGCCCTGCAAAGCGGCAATACGGAACGGCTTCTTGGGCGAGCCCTCTCTCCCACCCCTCCAATCGATGAACAGGTGCTGGTGTGGGATGCAGGCGCAGGCGAATGGGCGCCGGCCGACCCGGTGCAACAAATCGTTTACACCGCCGGCGCCGGCATCAATATCAACGCCAGCAATGTGATCAGCAATATCGCTCCCGACCAGGTAGTGGCGATCGCGGGCACGGGCGCCACTACGGTGAGCGGTGTTTATCCCAGCTTCACCATCAACACGCCTGTTCCGGCTGATAACAGTCCGACGAACGAATTGCAGACCCTGAGCCTGAATGGCAGCAACCTGACGCTGTCGAACGGAGGCGGCACAGTAACCCTGCCGCCTGAGGTCGACGGAAGCGTGACCAATGAACTCCAAACCCTCTCGCTGAATGGGAATACGCTTTCCTTATCAAACGGCGGCGGCTCGGTGACGCTCAACAATGGCATCAACTACACAGCCGGTTCGGGCATTGACATTTCCGGCAACGTGATTTCCAATACAGGAGACCCCGATGCCAACCCCAGCAATGAACTGCAGACCCTGACCCTCGATGGCAATACCCTTACCCTCTCCAACGGCGGTGGCTCTGTGACGCTCAATAACGGCATCAACTACAACGCCGGCGCCGGGATCGACATCACCGGCAACGTGATTTCCAATACGGGCGACCTGAGCAATACCAATGAATTGCAGACTATTTCGCTGGCCGGAAACACCCTCATTTTATCCAATGGCGGAGGGACGGTAGACCTGCCCCAACCCCAGGAATACACCGCCGGTCCCGGCATCCTGATCAATGGCGACGGACAAATTTCCAACACCGGCGATCTCGATCCATTGAACGACATCACCAACACGACACCTGCCGGAGGAGATCTGAGCGGTACATACCCGGCCCCGACCGTTGTAGGTATTCAAGGACGCGAAGTGTCCGCAGATGAGCCGGCATTGGGCCAAACCTTGGTATGGAATGGCTTCACCTGGGCGCCAGCAACCCCGTCGCAGAGCTCTACGGGATGGCAATTGACAGGAAATGCGGAAACCGACTCCCTGAACAATTTCATCGGCACTACCGACGATAGGCCGATCTTGTTCCGGGTATTCAATACCAGAGTAGGCAAGCTTTCGCGCGACGACGGGAATATTTTCTTTGGCGTGCAGGCAGGGCAGAATAACACCATCGGCACGGAGAATACAGCTTATGGGTTTCAGTCGCTGTTTGCCAACACGGAAGGAGGCAGCAATACAGCTATTGGCGTGCAGGCCCTTTACGCGAACACAATAGGTATTGCGAACACCGCAGTCGGTCAGGCGGCGCTTGGGAACAACACTGAAGGTGAGTTTAACGCAGCCTTTGGCTATGCCGTCCTCGTATCCAACTCCACCGGCTCTTTAAATACCGGTGTGGGGGTGCAAGCATTGTTCGACAATACCATCGGGGAGTCTAATACCGCCACCGGCGGGCTGGCCATGTCCAGCAATACGGAAGGCAGCGCAAATACGGCTACCGGCGTGAGCGCTCTCAATGCCAATACAATAGGAAACGCCAATACAGCCCTGGGCTGCCAAGCGCTTAACTTCAATACCGAAGGGGAAGGAAACGTCGCAGTGGGCTATCAGACCTTGTTCAGCAATGACCTTGGAGGAGTGAATACGGCCGTGGGCACTTCCGCCCTTGCTTTGAATGAAGGAGGCGATAACAACACCGCTATCGGCTTCCAGGCCCTGGTCAACAGCGTTTCTGGAAATAATAACACTGCCGTGGGCAACAACGCCATGTTTAACAACACCACAGGCAGCAACAACACCATCGTAGGTGGAAACGCGAACGTTTCGGTCGGAACGCTTTCCAATGCGACGGCCCTGGGCAATGCGGCAACGGTCAACGCCAGCAACAAGATCCGGTTTGGCAACGCCAGCGTCACCACCATTGAGGGCCAGGTTGCCTACTCCTTCCCCAGCGACGGGCGGTTCAAATTCAACGTATCGGAAGATGTAGCTGGACTGGACTTCATCAAGCGGCTGCGTCCGGTGAATTATCAGTTCGACACCCGCAAGTTCGAGGAATTCCTGACAGCCAAAATGACCGAAGAAGCCCGCACTCGCCATCTGGAAGGAGTTAATTTCACGGCCTCCTCCTCAGTCACCCACACCGGCTTCATCGCCCAGGAAGTGGAGCAAGCCGCCAGGGAGGCAGGCTACAATTTCGATGGCGTTCACACGCCTGCCGATGCCAGCGATAACTACAGCATTGCCTACAGCCAATTTGTAGTACCGCTTGTTAAAGCAGTGCAGGAGCAACAGGCGATGATTGAGCAATTGCAGAAAGAAAATGCCGAGCTAAGAGCACAAATGGAAGAAATCAGGAAATTGGTGAAAGAGTGAGTGAGTGAAATGGTGAAAAAGTGAAAAGGTGAAAGAGGATTCTTTTTCACCTTTTCACTTTTTCAAGTGCTCCATATTTTCGACGTAGGAAGCGCCACAGACGGGGCACTTGCCGGGTTTATCGCTGCCACTGCCTTCATGGTGCTCGGGGCAGATGTAGTGGGAGGTGTATTCCGGGCCCTGGTTGTGAGGAGGCGCATTGTCTCTGTTGTCAATCGGAGCAGCGTTTTGCTCGTGCCCTGAGGAGTCGTGATAGTGACCGGTATTCTCACAGCTGCCAAGGAACAAGACCAGTCCAAGCATCAAAACGGGAAGAAAAAAGCGCAAGGTCTTCATAGTTCTGAGTTTTATGGTTCAAATCTTTTTCTTGTCGCAGGGCTTTCTCCACCGCCTATTGGAGAAGTTCATGCGGATCTTTGTTTTCCTTATAAATTTAAGGGGATTTTTCCGTGGCTAAAAGTGGTTGGTGATAAAAGTGAGGACATTGTCAAAGCAAAAGCGGCTGACGACTTCTTCCGGACTGATGGTCTTGTTTTCAGGTACAGTAAGCCTGTTTGGACCTTGCAGGTATGCGTTAGCGAGTTGGAGTAATGGCTCACGCACTTTTGGAAAGTCTTCTACGGTGAAAATCCCCTCCAGCGGGTCGACGAAGCCGTCGAAGTCGCTGCCGATGGAAGCCGTGCCCCAGGCAAACAGGCCGTGGTGATCGAGTAGTTCGGCGACGTGGCGGATCTGGTTCCAGATCAGTTGAGCGGAAAGCGGCAGTGCTTTCTGAGGATTTTTTACTCTTGCTACTTGCTTCAGCAATTGATTGGACGCAATGCGGCGTGTATCAAACTGCACGCCAAATAATCCTCCTGACCGGGCGATCTGCACGATTTCATCGTCGAAGAAATTGATATCCGTAAGGTTGAACAGGCCATCGCCATTACCCAGGGTTGATGAACCATCTGTTTTCACTCCGGTGACGGCGCCATGGCTGGCGATGAGTGGCACAGGACGGTCATAATGAGCCTGCAAAAGGTCGAAATATTGCCCTCTTCCCGCCAAGCTCATGTGCTTCAGGTCGATATAAACCGGTTTATCCGCAAGCAGGGCGTGAATGACCTTTTCGCCGAGCGGTGAAATGCCATTCCCCATGTTTTCACGCTGGTCGACAAAGCGAGGCAGGTGATCGAGGCTGCGGGCATGGCCGCAAAGGTCGTTGTTGTAGAAATGGTTCAGCGAGATGTAAACCGGCGGGTATTCCCAGGACTTCAGTTTTTGAATGTTGCTGAGTATTTCTTCCTCCTCCGAAACTTTTCCCAGGTGCCCGAGGCCTGAGTTGAACACATGTCCTCCCTCAATGGAGAACAATACCGCGATCTCTCCGTCGGCAGACAAAATCTCCGACACTTCCTTTCCATTGCGGGCGGGGCGCCAGCGATAGACCTTTTCCCCGATCGGCCGCTCCCGCTGGCTTTGGATAAAAAACTCGTATTCTCCGCACAATTCCCTGAAATAATCCATTTCCCGCTGCACCTGCCTGACGCGGTGGTAGCCGATGCCCATCACCAAGTTGCACATTGCCGCGGAAAGTGGTCCGCGGCCAAAGGTGTCGAAGAGGAACTGTTTCTCCGGCGGGCAAAGCGCCACGATGGCCAGGCGCATGTTGCCCTTCGCCATCGCCGACAGGTCAGCCTGCGTGAACCAGGGAATGCCGGTAGACCATTTGACGCATTTCCGCAGGAAGTTGACCTGGTGAGAATGCCAGATATTGCCCCTTGGATGGGGTTGTTTTGGGGCAAAGCTATAGCTGAAAGGCAAAATAGAGGTATGACAGTGCAGGTCGGCGAATTGGCCGATGGAGGGGGGGTGGGATTTTGGGGTGAGCATAAGGCGAAAAAATTGAATGGGAATCTCATTAAAAATAAGGGTTTTAGCTGATTTTGTCAAGTAGACTCCATTCATGAAAGTAATAGTTCATAGATCAGAAAAAAGTCCATATTTTTAATAAAAATTTTCCATTCCGATAAAATAATGGATGTATTATTTACCGCTTTTGCCAACAATAGACAAGATTTCTTGGGCTCTTTGAGCGAGGAAGACGATGGGGTCTATCGCCTGCTTTCGTCCAGAGCAGGGAGCAATTTTAAGATTCATCGCGATTCCTATGCTACCGTAGGCAGCCTGGTGGAATACCTGACGCTGTACCGTGACGATCTTCGTCTTTTCCTTTTCAGCGGGCATGCAGGGCGGGACCGGCTATTCCTGGAAGACCAGGAAGGCGGAGCCACTGGTATCGCACACCTTTTGGGGCAATGCCCCCGGTTGCAACTGGTGTTTTTGAACGGCTGCTCCACTGACGGCCAGGTGCGGCTGCTTCTGGAGAAAGGTATTCCTGCTGTGATATCGACCTCAGCGCCTGTTAATGACCGTGTGGCCTGCGAATTTTCCCAGGACTTTTTCCGCGCTCTTTCCCAGTACAAAACTATCGAGGAAGCTTTCGATCTGGCCAAAGGCGCCACGTTGACCAGACGGGATGGATACTCCATAGAAAAACGAGGATTTGAACTTCGGGAGCATCTTTCAGATAGCAGCCTCTGGGGATTGGATTACCGGGAAGAAAAAGCGGCAGCCCTGGACTGGAAGTTGCCCTTCTCGGCGCCGGCGGACACTACGGACTCCTTTGAACCCAACGATTTTTTATTATCCGCCCTTTTTGACGGCCTCAGTCCTTTCGATGAAGAAATCCGGAATTACTGGGAACAGGAACAAAATGGGGCGGAAGTTAAAATGGCCAGAAAACGGATTGCCATTCTCAACGCCTTGCCCGCTCCCCTATCCCAGCATCTGGTCAAATTGCTAGCGCCCAGCCTGGAAGAAAAGGACGAAGGATTTAACAAACCCAGCGAAGTGCGGCTTCGCCAGATGGCAAGGGTGTTCAACGTCGTGATGGAATTGACCACTTATACCCTGCTATCGCAGCTTTGGGAGTGTTTCAAAGGCCATGACTGGTTGAAATGCACAGCGGCTCAGCTCGACAGGATACGCGATTTTTTCATAATTGAGAAAAAGGAAAGGGAAACTTGCGATTTACTCCCCCTAATCAGGGCGATCAGGGAAATTTTTGACGAAAACGAGGTGGGATACTTCATAGGAGAGTTGGCTACACTTAGGCAACTCATTTACGAGGACCCCGAATTCGAACACAGCTATTTCTTTCTGCAGAACCTCCGGGTGAGGACCCAGGAGCGGAATATTGAACTTCCTGAGGTAAATAGCCTTTGCTTGGAAGGAGAGAAATGTCTTTCCTACCTGATGGTGAAAACCGGATTTCTGGCAAAATACAACCTGACATCGGTGCAGGGTATCGACGTGGTTAAGTTCAGGCATATCGAAAAGGCCCGTTTTAACCACAAGACTGTTTTGCTGCGCGACGTGCTCGGCGACCTGGAAGAGTCGCGCCTCGATCTGGAAAGCCCGCTCGACAACTATTCCGTGCTGCTGGTTAACCGGGAGAACTACCAATTCCTCAGTTTGTCGCCCTTCATCATTGATGAAAATGCCTTCCTTGAGCGGGCCGATATTTCGAAGTTGTATTTTTTTAACCACTTCAACCCCCAGAGCGGCAGTTTTTGCTTCCAATATGCCGCCAAACCCGACGACCCCGTGCTAGACCTCTCCTCCTCGCGGGTATTTGGGGTGATCCGGGAACAGTTTGACGCATTCAGGCAATTATTGGAAACCCGGACAGAAGTCGTATCATGAAAAGCCCATTTAAATTTTTGGATCCATACGACCAGTCCGACAAGGACTCTTTTTTCGGCCGCGATGAAGAGATCGAAGCCCTCTACCAAATGGTAGGCCAAAACCGCCTGGTGCTGGTGTATGGGCAGTCCGGCACGGGCAAGACCAGCCTGATCCAATGCGGCCTTGCCAATAAGTTCGACTCCACAGAGTGGCATCCCTTCCTCATTCGACGCAAGAGCGGCAACGACATCAACGTAGCGCTGAAGCAAGCCCTTTCCATCCCGCTTGGAGGCAAGACGCCGCCCACCATTCCGCAGACCCTTGAAGAGATATACATCGAGTACCTCCGCCCCATATACCTTCTTTTCGATCAGTTTGAAGAGCTGTTCATCCTGGGCAAGGAACAGGAGCAGGAAGAGTTTATCCATACCCTCCAGGAAATTGGAAAAACTAAATTGCCAGTGCGCATACTCCTGATCATCCGGGAGGAGTACCTGGCCCACCTCTATCCTTTCGAAAAAGTCATGCCCACGCTCTTCGACCGACGGCTCCGGGTGGAGCCCATGACCCAGGCCAAGGCAGAGGAAGTGATCCTGCGCACCTGCGGACAAACGAGTATTGCGCTCGAAGACCCCGAAAAAATGCCAGGGGCGATTATCGAGAACATCAGCTTAAAAAAGGCGGGAATCCAACTACCCTACCTGCAGGTATACTTGGACAGGCTCTGGCGCCAAACCATTGAAAAAGAGGGAAAAAATCCTGCCTTGTTCAGTTGGGATTCACTGAGAGAGGTCGGCAAAATTGATCAGGTGCTATCTGATTTCCTAAAAGAGCAAACTGTCCATTTGCAACAAGGTTTAAGCCGGGAACACCCGGGCTTAAACCCTGCGTTCGCGCAACAATTACTAGACCGCTTTGCTTCGTACCAGGGTACCAAGGTTCCGCTTCGCAAAGAAGAGATCGAATTACCCGGTATTCTTCCGTTTGTCTTGTCGAAGGCACTAGAAGGCCTGGAAAACGCCCGAATCCTTCGCTTGGAGGAAGGAGTATATGAATTGGCCCACGACAGCCTCGCCGCATTGATTGACCAAAGTCGTAGCGATGAGCAACGGCAGCTTAATGAAGTAAAGATAAGGTTGGAATCCGGGTACCGGGAATTTCAAAAGACCGGAGAATACCTGAGCAGGAGGCAGTTGAGCAGCATGGAAGAGTATCTTCCCCGGCTGGAGCTAGAGGGCAGGATTAAGCAATTTATCCAGGCCAGCCAGTATGATGCAACAAAGAAAGAGAAAAAAGAAGTACAACGACTTCGGATTACTATAGCCGTTGTAACAGCCATTGCAGTAGGCGCCGTAATTCTCGGAGCTTGGGCATTTAACCAAAAACAGCAAGCCAGCGATAACCTGCGGAAATTCCAGTCCACTCAGGCCGATAAGGTGACCGGAGAGGTAAAAAATATCCTGGAACGAGCCGCAACGCTACATAATAAGGGCTACTCGCCGGAACCAGTTCTGCTGGTGAAAGAAGCAAAGAGCTTACTGGAGGGAAATCAGGGAAATCCATTATTACAAAACCAGATTCAGGTTGTAGATAGCCTATTAAAAGTTTATGAACAGTAGACAAAAAAGTATTTTGCCGGAGGTAATTCTTTTACTCTTTCTATTCCTCTCCTCCCACGCCACCGCCCAAGAGTTCTGCCGTTCTATATTGGAAAAAGCACGGTCGGAGTTTAAAGGAGGCAAAGGGGATTTGGATAAAGCCCTTGCTACCTTGCAGGACGCTGATCTTTGCGATTTTCAGAATGTGCTCCAAAAAGAGCGGTTGGAACTCCAGGATGACATTTTTGCTGCAATCAAACGGCAAAAAGAAAGGGCGTTGAAGGAGGAAATAAATGCAAAAGACCAGGCCGCCAGAGCGGAACTTGAAAAAGAAAAGAGCGCTTTGCTCGCTGACTACTTCCAGGCGGTTAATCAGAACAAGCCCGAATCTGCAAAAAACATCCTCAGCAAACTGTTAGATAAATACGGCGATAGCCAAGATCTTCAAGATAAATATGCCCTAAGACTAGAAATAGCTGATCTCTATGCGCAAAGTCAAGAATACGTTGAAGCCGATTTTTTTTATGAACAAGCGATTCATTTGGCCCCAAATCAAGAGAAAGCGTCATGTTATCTCGCAAGAAAAAATTTCCTCCTGAAGACAAGGCAGACAGAAAAATTATTGGAGAATTATTTCAATTTGGTTTTATTTATTGAATCAGAACCCGAGTACCAAGGCCCTCTTTTAGATTCCTTATATGCCAACCTTAAAATGCTTGGGGACAATTCCTTAGCAGTACCGTTCTTTAAAAGCCTAATCAAAAAAAACACTGCGGGAAAAAAGTTCTACCACCATCAACTGGTAGAGTATTACGAGTCGGCAGGAATGAAAGATGAAGCGGTTTCTGAGCTTGAAGCTATGATGCTTTACCTTGGTGAGGAAGAAAAACCGGAAATCGAGTCAAAGCTACAAAAATTAAAAAAGATTGCCCAGCCATATAAGGGGAGCGTTCTGAACAAGCAAGACCTGAAGCCAATCGCTAATGTTACAGTCAGTTTCTTCAGTATGTCTTATGATAGCCTGCTGGCAGTTTTAACTTCGGATTCCTCTGGAAATTATACGGCAGAACTCCTACCCCAGGAAATATTTAAAATCAAATATGATGCGCCAGGTTATCTCGATTGGGCACAGATACTGAGCACTCAAGATAACCAGAATTTGGAAATTCAGAAGGCATTTCTTTCCCCTATAAACTTGTCTGAGCCAGGGGATGAAGAACCAATCACACAAGTAGATTCTGTTTTTCTAAAAAAAATTGCTCCAGTTTTTAAGAGATATAAATACTGCGTATATACGATAGGAAAACTGAGGCCAATGGATTTCATTGAAAAAAACAGGGCCCTAATTAAAAGAATCTCGGGTTTTCAGAATTCAGCCATCAGTGTTGTCTCGGCAGTTTCACTTAACATCGGTAATCTGGAAGCCGTTAATACCGGGGACGAAAACTTCCTTTCTTTTGGCATATTTGCATGGTCGATTGGGCAGGGAAATGGAAAGGGAGAGCTGCCTGCACTATTGCTACGTTTAAAAAATTGCAGCCCGGAAAGTTTTCAAAAATATTTTGGCCGCTATGGTCTCGATATCTCTCCTTCTACAGATGAAATTTATGGCTACTTCACTTTGAATGGAGTCTTGATATCAACTCAGGCTTTAAAAGAAACCTTTCGGGCAGATCATTGGGCCACTGTTTTTTGGGAAGCTGGGCAAGACTCAATGATTAATGCCATCCAAATAGTTCATGCGATGTCTCGCTTGGAAACCTTTTACTGGAAAATCGGGAAAGCGCCGACTGCCTACCCTCTCGCAGATCTCGTTACATCCGAGTTGGGCGTGGCGCTTTTGCTCGACAACCATGTCGAACGTCCAGGATATGTAAGAACATGCATTGAACGGGCATTGGTGCAGACCGGCTTGGGTGACCCTGGTTCATGGACCACCAAAGAAGAGCTGCTCTTGATTGAAGCCTACCTGGATATTCGGAAAACGTACGGGAAATTTCCCATGCCCCATGCAGGTGAAAGAGGGGATAGATTAATAGCTTTGGCGAAGGCTGGAAAATTATCTTCCGAACGTGGTTCTTTTAAATACAGGGTAAACTAAAACAACCTCATCTGCGGATTCTTCACCCGCTCGTGCAGCTCCAGGTTGTACCCCGGTATCTCCCTACCCTCGAAATAACGCATTCTCGCCAGGCGGATCTGCTGCTGGATGGATGCTGCGATCTTCCCCTCCCCTGTCATCCGCTTGCCGAAGCGGCTGTCGCTGAGCTCGCCGTCGTGGCAGTCGCGGATTTTATTGAGAATTTTGTCCTTCCGGTCTGGGAAGGTCTGCTCGATCCAGTCGGCGAAGATCCCGCCGATGTCGCCGTTGAGGCGCACCATGGTATAGGCGATGTTGCGGGCGCCGCGCCTGGCGGTCTCCTCGGCGATGGAGAAGATCTCGTGCTCGTTGAGGCCCGGTATGATGGGCGCCGCCATGATGTTGACGGGGATGCCCTTGGCGGATAGCTTCTCTACGGCGTCGAGGCGGCCCAGGACGCTACTGGTGCGGGGCTCGAGCAGGCGGCGCAGGGGCTCTTCCAGCGTAGTGATGGAGATGGACACGTGCGCCAGGTCGTGCTGCGCCATCTGCTCCAGAAGATCCAGGTCGCGCAGGATGAGCTTGTTTTTGGTGATCAGGCTGGCAGGGTGGCGGTATTTCCAGAGTATCTCCAGCATCTGCCGGGTGAGCTTGTATTTTTGCTCGGCAGGTTGGTAGCAGTCGGTGTTTCCTGAAAACATGATAGGCGTGGCCTTCCACTTGGGGTCGCGTATGGTCTTCTCCAGTATCTTCGGAGCGTCTTGTTTGACGAGTATCTTGCGTTCAAAGTCCAGTCCGGCGCTGTAGCCCCAATACGGGTGGGTGTTGCGGGCGTAGCAATACACGCAGCCGTGCTCGCAGCCCTGGTAGGGGTTCATGGAATAGTCGGCGCCGATATCCGGACTGTCCACCTTGTTGAGGATGGTCTTGGGGTATACGGTGATGTACTCCGTCTCCCCTGCCACGTCCTCGGCGAGGTCCTGGATATCCCGCTCCATCTCTTTCTGGAGCTTGTCGTAGGGATTGTTGGGGTTGGTCTGGGCGCCGCGGCCTTTGTGTTTCAAAATTTTGAATGTTGAATGTTGAATTTTGAATTATTCGTGGTAAATGTAGCTAAATATTCTCATTTAAACACGAATTGTTTTAATTAAAATTATTCCCTTCACTCTTCACTCTTCACCCTTCACTCCCTTATCTTGGTCTTTGGGAACAAACCAGTACAGGCAATGACCAAGAGCGAACTCAAACAACTCATCGCGGAAGACCAGATCAAGAAAGTTATACAATGGCTGCTGGAGGCCACGGAGCGGATGCGCGACAGCGACCTGCACAACGAGGTGGTGCAGCAATCTTCCAAGTACAACGACTACCTCAAGTCAAAGATGGCCGGCACCAAAAGCCAGGACGATCTGGATGTGCAGATCGCCAAAATCAACGCTGCACTGACTTACATCATCGACAAACTACCCGAGACCCCAACCACCCAACAACCCAAGCACCCAACAACCCCTGCCAACCGCAAACCCCTCTATCTCGCCGCTGCGGCCATCTTGCTTTCCCTGATCGCCATGGCGATTAAATTCTTTCCAACCGGAAGTAGAACGCCCTTCGAAATCACCATCAGCCTGCAAGGGCCGGAACTGCCCGATTACCCGCCGCTGAAAGATGCGAAGTTGGGGATCAAGCTGGACAATAAATGGGAAGAAGCAGCGGTAGATGAGCACGGCGATGCTGATTTCAAAGGCATTTCCGGCAATTTTGAGGGGAAAATGGTTCCGGTGCGGCTCCAGAGCAAGTACTGGCAGGCCCAGCAAGACAGCGTGGTGCTGGAAGGGAAAAGCACCTCCATCGAGGTAGCTCCTAATGGTTTGTTGGCGCAGATACGCGGTCTCGTACGCTCAGCTGATGGAAATGAATACCTCGAAGGCGTGGAGATCAGGCTTGACAATGGAGCTTTGAGTGTGATGACCGATTCCAAAGGCTTTTTTGAATTCAGTGAGATACCTGCAAGCTTGCAAAAGGAAAGCTACAATCTTACCGCCACCAAGGCCGGCTACGAAGCCGATTCCCGCTTCGCCTATCCCGAAACGGGTGCTGTCGAAATCAGGCTTTCTCCCAAAAAATAATGCAACAGATGAAACAACTCGCAGTTCTATCAGCCATTCTGCTCTTTCTCACCCCTACCCTCTCCGCACAAACCAACAATATCGTGCGCGGCATCGTCACCCTGCAAAACAGCAACTCCCAGCCGGCGAAGAACGTGCAGGTGACCACTTTTGGGGCTAACCCGGCTTACACCAACTCCGCCGGACAATTCGAGCTGCGAATCAGCGGGGGCAAGCCCGGGCAGACCGTCCGGCTGATCGTGCAGAAAGACTCTTTCCAGGTGCTCGGACCCGATCCACTCATTTTTGAAACAGCCATCCGGGAAGATCCCAACGAGATGATCCGCATCGCCCTGGCCAATATCCAGGTGTTTCAGGAGCGCATTTCGCGCTTTATGCAATCGATCGACAAGCAAATACAGTCGCAGAGCGCAGCGCTGAAGGACCTGCAGGCGCAGCAGGAAAAAATGGCACAAATGAAAGCCAGGGAAAAGATCATCCAGGACTCCATCGCTCTCCTTTTTCAGCAGGTGCAGACGCTGGAGGCCAGCAAGGAAGAACTAGCCAGAAAACTGGCGTCAATCGACCTCGACCAGGCCTCCGCCTACTCTGTTAATGCTATTGAAACGTTTTTATCCGGTAATGTAGAAGAGGCGCTTGCGCTGCTCAATGAGGAAAAACTGGACGCCTTCTACGAAGAAGTACTCAAACGTGAAGAGGAGGTCGCCCAAGCCAAACAACAGGCCATTGAAAACTACATGATCCGCGCCCGGATGCAACAAACCCTGCTGCAATTCGACGAAGCTGCGGCCAGTTACCGGGCCGCAATTGAGAAAGACAGCACGAACCTCATGAACCTCGTCGAGTACGGAAGCTTTCTGGCATCCATCAACCGGGAAAATGAAGGGATCCCCGTTTTTCAAAAAGCCCTCGGACAGGCCAAGGAACCACTGCATCGCCTGGAATTGCTGGGCGCCATCGGTATGATCTACGTGTTACAAAACCGGGCGGCTGAAGCCGATTCCCTGCTTTCCGAGGCCTTCCGGCTGAGCAAAACACTTGAAATGCCGGACGCAAATCCGCTGCTCAACCTCATGAACAGCGCCGGTTATATGCACCAGACCAACGGCAATTTTCAGACGGCGGAAAAATACTACCTGGATGCGCTTGACATCTGCGCGCCGCTTTTTGAAAGAGATTCCCACGTGTATTACACCTCCTGGGCTGCTCTTAACTCTAATATTTGCCTGCTGTATCTGCAATCGGGCGATTTCGAAAAATCCGATGCGTACGCTTACCGCGTCATCGACGCTTTCCAGTATACGCCTGGCGACAGGACGCAGCAGGAGATTCTGGCCTACGCCTATTTTCTCAATAACCTGGGACAGGCTTGCGCCCAAACCGGTGAATTCGACACCGCTGATACGACCCTTCAACTCGCCATTCAATTGTGCCAGCTACTCGAAGGGCAGGGGCTACAAACCGCGCTTCCCCTTCGCGCACTGGCCCTCAACAACCTGGGACTGAACTTTTTCAACCAGGCCTCGCCCGAGGAGGCCATCCCCTATTTCGATCAATCGCTGGAATTGCATCTTGCGCTTGCCGAACGAAATCCACTCCGCTTCCAGCCCTTGCTGGCTATCGTCACCGCCAACCTGGCCCTCTCTCACCTACAACTCGGCCAATACGATCAGGCAGAGGATTTCTTCAGCCAATCCCTCTCCTACTACCAGTCGCTGTGCGAGCTCAATCCCCAGGCATTCCTGCTCCCCCGCCTCAATGTCATGGAAGAATACCTGCCGCTGGTGCAGGAAACCAGTACGCCTGAACAGGTGATACAAATGCGCATTGACATCCTTCGCCTTGCTGAATCATTGGAGTCCATTTCCCCAGAATTCAGGACGAAAGCCGCTCGAAGCGCCGGCGAACTGGCCTGGCAGTACCTGCTTTTCGGGAACAACCAGGAAGCCATCCGATACGCAGGCGAGGGCCTGGGAAAAGATAGCGGAGAGACCTGGATCTACAGCGTCCTGGCCCCTGCCTACCTGCTTGCCGGCGATTTTGCGAAGGCCAAATCCATTTATTCCGAATGGAGAAACAAACCCTATTCGCTCGACGAGACCCAGTCTTTCCGTGAAATCTTCCTGCAGGATATCGATACCCTCAAAGAATCGGGCATACAACATTCAGATTTTGATAAAATTCGCAAATTGTTGAAGAAATAAACCCAAAAAAGTGAAAACCACTCGCAAGCATTTCATCAAAGGCCTGGCGGCAGGCGCCCTGGCGTTGCCTTTCGCCATTCGCGGCTTCATGGGGCGCACCGTGGCGCAGGGCGAAGGGCCGGCTATCGTGACGGGCAAGCGGTACCAGTGGAAAATGGTCACGACCTGGCCTCCCAACTTCCCTGTGCTGGGAGAAGGCTGCAACCTATTTGCACAGTGGGTAGAGGAAATGTCGGGCGGGCGCATCCGCATTCACGTCTACGGCGGCGGCGAGTTGGTGCCAGCCTTGGAGGTGTTTGACACAGTCCAAAGCGGCGCCGCTGAATTAGGCAGTGGCGCGGCTTATTACTGGGCAGGGAAAATACCGGCCGCACAGTTTTTTGCCTCCATCCCCTTTGGCATGAACGCCCAGCAGGTCAACGCCTGGCTATTGTCGGGCGGCGGGCTGGAGCTTTGGGAGGAGTTGTACGCGCCCTACGGCCTCATTCCTATCCCGGGCGGCAATACCGGCGCCCAGATGGGCGGCTGGTTCAACCGCGAGATCAACAGCATGGCCGACCTGAAGGGGCTCAAAATGCGCATCCCCGGTCTGGGCGGCAAAGTGCTCGAACGCGCCGGCGGCGCGCCGGTGCTGCTGGCCGGCGGCGAGATATACACCGGCCTCGAACGCGGCGTTATCGACGCCGCCGAATGGATCGGCCCCTACCACGACTACAAGATGGGCTTTCACCAGATCGCCAAATACTACTACGCCCCTGGCTGGCACGAGCAGGGCAGCGTCCTGGAAATGATCGTCAACAAGGAAGTCTACGACAGCCTGGCGCCCGATCTCCAGGCCATCCTCCGAGCCGCTTCCCTCCGAATGAACCACTGGATGCTGTCGGCTTTTGAAGCCCAAAATGCCACCTACCTCCAGAAGCTCATCGACGATGAAAGCGTCTCCGTCCGCACCTTCCCGGATGATGTAATCCGCCAGCTCAAAGCCATTACCAACGACATCCTGCGGGAAATGACGGAACAGGACCCCTTCTCCAAAAAGGTTTACGATTCCTACATGAGCTTTAAGGACCAGGTTAAAGTTTGGGCGGAGCACTCCGAGGCGCTTTATTACCGCAACCTGTAGTGCCGAAGTCCTCTTCGACACAAAGCGCCCGGGTGACGCTCAAAATCCGGACTTGATTTCCGGAAAAATGCTAAACCAGGGCGACAAGAGCCAAAAACACCAACTGGATAACAACAAATGGTATGATACCCCTGTAGAGATGCCCGGTGGTGACTTCGGGCGGGGCGACGCCTTTGAGGTAGAAAAGGGAAAAGCCGAATGGCGGGGTCAGGAAGGAGGTTTGGAGATTGATGGCCAGCAGTACGCCAACCCAGACGAGGTCCATTTCATATTGGACAAAAATAGGGGCTACGACGGGCACGATGATGAAGATGATTTCAATGAAATCAATGAAGAAGCCCACGATGAAAACGACCACCATGACCAGCAGCAAAAAGCCCCAGGCCGGCAGGTTGGCGGACTGGACAAGTTCCACCAGGTAACGGTCGCCCTGAAGCTCGCGGAAGACAAAGGAGAAGGTCGTGGCCCCGAGCAGGATCATAAACACCATGCTGGTCAGCATCGTGGTTTCCCGCATGACGGATTGGAGGATATTAAAGGTGAATTTGCCCTGGAAAATGGTGAGCAGGGTGGCGCCGAATGCGCCTACCGCAGCCGCTTCCGTTGGAGAAGCGATACCCCAGAAAATAGAGCCCAACACGGCCAGGATCAGCAGAAAAGGTAGCACGAAGGCTTGCACCACCCGCCAGAAGAAGCCCTTGGTCCTGAATTGCCGGATTTCTTCTTCCGGAATGGGCGGCGCCCATTCGGGTTTGATGTAAGCGATGGCTATCAGGTAGATGAGGTAACAGGCCACAAGCAAAAGACCGGGTACCATAGCGGCGGCGAAAAGCTCGCCCACTGACACCTGAAGCACGCTGCCCAGCAAAACGAGCACTACGGAAGGTGGGATGATCTGCCCCAGCGTTCCTGAAGCGGCGATCACCCCGGTGGCGATTTCAGGCTTGTACCCCCGTTTGAGCATGGTCGGCAGGCTGATCAGTCCCATGGTGACCACCGTGGCCCCTACAATGCCGGTGGAGGCCGCCAGCAGGGCGCCCACCACCACTACGGCGATGGCCAGTCCTCCCCTGCGCTTCCCGAACAGCATGGCCATAGTTTCCAGGAGGCGCTCGGCAAGGCCTGATTTTTCCAGCATGATGCCCATAAAGATGAACAGGGGCACAGCCAGCAGCACGTAATTGGACATTACCCCCATGATGCGGGGCGGGAGAGCAGCAAAAGCGACCGGATCGAGGAAACAGACGGCGTAGAGCAGCGAAACCCCGCCAAGGGTAAAAGCGACGGGATATCCGTACAGGATCAGGAGGAAAATGGTCAGGAAGAGCAGCAGGGCGAGTATCTCCATGGTCATAGTCCTTCGTGAAGGGGTTCTTCCTCGTTTTGCTTGCCGGGAATATTGCCATGCCTGTAGACCAGCAACGCTTCCCAAACCGAGACGATGCCCTGGAGCAACAACAAAAATACAGAAACCGGAATAGCGAATTTGAGCAGGTACCTGGCAGGTAACCCGCCAGGATCCGGAGAGCCCTCCCGGATGGTCCAGGAAACCATGGCGTAGTCAAAGGAGACCCAGATGGTCAGGATACACCAGGGGATGAGCAGGACAAGGCCCCCGATAGCATCAACGAGGGCCTTGTCCCGTACATTCATTTTCTGGTAGAAGAGATCGACCCGCACGTGGCGGTCGTGCCGGAAGGCATATCCGGCGCCGAGCAAAAAAATGAGGGCGAAGAGATGCCATTCGAGTTCCATCACCCAGGCGGCGGTGTCGTTGAAGATGCGACGGGAGATCACGTCACCGCATACGAGCAGTACGAGGACAAGGTTCAGCCAGGAGACTGAACGGCCGATCTGCTCGTTGAGGCGATGGATGAGGTTTTTCATTGGGTGAAGAGTGAAGGGTGAAGGGTGAAGAGGCCCTTCACCCTTCACCCTTCACTCTTCACTTAGTTTTTAAAGTACGACTCTGCGTTCGTCCCTCCGCCCGTCACGACTTCCAGCCTGCGCTTGAACTCGTTGGAGAGCTCGATGTCGTCTTTTTTGGCGAAGATCTCTTTCAGGGCGATCAGGGTATTCTGATCGTTGGGGTTCATCGACTCGACTTTTTCGAAGAAAGGCAGGGCCTGGTCGAAGTAGCCGTACATTTCCTTTTTCTTTGTGTCGTACTTTTTCAGGCCTTCCTTGGAGATGTCATCTTCCAGGACTTTGAGTTGCTGGGAGATGGCGGCGGCCTTGTTGTAGTAGAGGGCGCCGATGCTGTACATGGCGTCGGTAGATTTGGGATCTTTTTCGAGTGCCAGGTTGAAGTAGTAAAGTGCCTCGTTGAAGTCTTTCGTAGAAATTTCTTCGTTACCGGCATTCAATTCGCGCTGGAAGAGCTGGTCGTAGACGCTGCCCAGGGTGGTATAGAGCGAGATGTTGTTCGGTTCTTTCTCGATGGCCATTTTGAGTTTGCCGACCAGCTCGTCGAGGCGGTTTTCGTGGAGGAAGTAATTGATCTCGGAGATCAGCAGTTCGGTGTTGCCGGGGAATTTGGCTTTACCGGCTTCCATGACCTTCATGGCTTCTTCTTCGTTGTCCTCTTTGACGAGCATGTCGAAATAGAGGGAGTAAACCAAGGGTTCGGAATGGCCGATTTCGTAGAGTTCTTTGAGCAAGCTCTTGGCCACTGTTTGGTCGCCAGCCTGTGCTGCGCAGAAGGCGGTGACGAATTTCTGGTTGGCAACGTCGGTTTCGCTTTCCATCAGCGGGTTTTCGCCATTAGCGCGGAGTTCTGCATCGATGTCGAGGAAGAACTTCATGGGCTTGAAGGCCCCTGCATAGTCATTTGCGGCAAGGCGTTGGTTGCCGATGATGCTGAAAAACCGGCCCGTTTCGGCCATGGATGTCAGGGCAGCCTTTTTGAGGAAGCCTTTATCGGCCAGTTCATGGCCTTTTTTTGCACTGTTGAAAGCTTCTGTGGCGTATGCTTCGCTTTCAGCGGGAAGAACGTGGCTCTGGTCGATGTAGAGCAGGTTGACCTCGGAGCTGACAAGGGCATTGTACACTTCAGCCCTGGAGTTCCAGACTTTGGCGTCCATTTTTTGCTCATCGCCTGTGATCGCAACGTCTATACTGCTCTTGGCTTCCTGCAGTTTGGCTTTGTTGCCGGAAGGGTCCAGGTTGTAAGCGCTCAGGGCCCGGGTGGCATCCTTATACGCCTTGGCGGGATCCTGGGCCTGAATGCCCCATGCCAACAATGAAAAGACAAAAAAGCCAAAAATTACCTTTCTCATGGTATCAAGATTTTGTGGGTTGAATGTATTCTATTCTTCATTAGTTTCTTCTTCACCGCCATCCTGCAACACAGCTACATCGGCGATTTCGTCGTCTTCGTCGAGACGGATGACCCGCACGCCCTGGGTAGCGCGTCCCATCACCCGGATATCGTTCACCGGCATCCGGATGACGATTCCCGACTTGGTCGTGATCATCAGGTCTTCTTCTTCCCTGACGGCTTTGATGGCGATGACGGCTCCGGTCTTGTCGGTGACCATCATTGTCCGGACGCCTTTTGCGCCGCGGTTGGTCAGGCGGTAGTCCTGGAACTGCGACCGTTTGCCGTTGCCTTTTTCAGAAACGACAAGGATCGTGTAAGACTCATCCTCGGGGTCGATGCAGACCATGCCGACTACGGAGTCTTTTTTGCCTGTCAGTGAAACGCCTTTGACCCCTGCTGCCGTGCGGCCCATCGGCCTCACCGTGCGTTCATTGAAGCGGATGGCGTTGCCCTGGCGGGTGGCGATGAAGATCTCATGTCCGCCATTGGTTAGACGCGCTTCGAGCAGCTGGTCACCTTCGTTGATCGAAATAGCGGCGATCCCTCCGCTTCTGGGCCTGGTAAAGGCTTCGAGGGAGGTTTTTTTGATCATGCCTTCTTTGGTGCAGAAGAGGATGAAGTGCGACTCGGTAAAAGCGGTATCCGTCAAATCGGGGATGATGATATAGGCTTTCACCTTATCATTCTGCGGTATGGCCAGGATATTCTGGATCACGCGCCCGCTGGATGTCTTCGATGCTTCGGGAATTTCAAACACTCTCAACCAATGGCATTTACCTTGTTCAGTAAATAAGAGTAAATATGCATGGTTATTTCCCACGAACATGTGCTCAACAAAGTCAGCTTCCCGTGTTTTTGCGCCTCGGGTGCCTCTTCCGCCCCTGCCCTGGAGCTTGTATTCGCTCACCGGCGTGCGCTTGATGTAGCCCAGGTGTGAGATGGTAACAACGACGTCGTCATCGGGAATGAGCTCTTCCATGCTGATCTCGCCATCGGCAAAGGTGATCTCGGTGCGGCGGGGATCTCCGAATTTTTCCTTGATGTCGCTCAGTTCCTGTTTGACGATTTCGCGCTGGAGGTGCTCGCTGTCCAGGATGTCGCGCAGGTGCTTGATCTCGTGGAGCAGTTCATCGAATTCGGCACGCACTTTATCGCGTTCCAGGCCGGTGAGGCGCTGCAAGCGCATGTCGAGGATGGCCCGGGCCTGGGTTTCGGAGAGGACAAAACCCTCAGCCGGACGGAGTTCTTCGGGCGATTCCTGGATGAGTTGGCCGAATTTTACCCAGAAAGCGTCGAGGTCGTCGATGAAAGCGCCTTTCATAAGACCTTCGCGCGCTTCCTCCGGTGTACGGGAAGCGCGGATCAGGTCGATAACGCGATCGATGTAGTCGAGGGCGATGAGCAGGCCGAGCAGCACGTGTGCGCGTTCCAGGGCTTTGCGCAACTCGAAGCGGGTGCGCCGCACGATGACTTCCAGGCGGAAATGGATGAACTCGTCGATGAGTTCCCGGAGGTTGAGCGTATGGGGACGTCCGCGCACCAGCGCCACGTTGTTAACGCCGTAGGAATTCTGCAGCGGGGTGTACTTGTACAGTTTGCTCAGCACAACGCTGGCCATGGCGTCGCGCTTGATCTCGATCACGATGCGAAGGCCGCTGCGGTCGGAAGATTCGTCGCGGATATCGCTGATGCCCTCGATTTTTTTCTCGTTGACCAGATCGGCGATCTTGATGATAAGAGAGGCTTTGTTGACCTGGTAGGGAATCTCAGTGATGATAATGGATTCTTTGCCCGTGTGGGAGGTCTCGATTGTGGATCTGCCCCTCACCACTACCCTGCCGCGGCCGGTTTCAAAGGCTTCTTTCACGCCTTCATAGCCATAGATAATACCGCCGGTAGGAAAATCCGGTCCTTTGATGAACTCGGTCAGCTCGTCGATGGTGATATCGGGTTTATCAACCATGGCCACGATGCCGTCGATGACCTCGCTGAGGTTGTGAGGCAGCATGTTGGTGGCCATACCTACGGCGATACCGGAGGCGCCGTTGACCAGGAGATTGGGCAGCCTGGCCGGGAGCACGGAGGGTTCCTGAAGGGAGTCGTCGAAGTTGTTGACAAAATCGACGGTGTCTTTCTCGATATCGGCGAGCATTTCTTCGGAAATGCGCGCCAGCCGGGCTTCGGTATATCGCATGGCGGCGGGGCTGTCGCCGTCCATAGAACCGAAGTTGCCCTGACCGTCGATAAGCGGATAGCGGAGCGACCAGTCTTGTGCCATGCGCACCATGGTGTCGTAGACGGAACTATCGCCGTGCGGATGGTATTTACCGAGCACTTCCCCGACGATACGGGCAGATTTCTTGTGAGGTTTGTTGTAGGCCATGCCTAATTCGTGCATGCCGAAGAGCACCCTCCGGTGGACGGGTTTGAATCCGTCGCGTACATCAGGAAGGGCCCGGGCAACGATGACAGACATCGAATAGTCGATGTAAGCCGTCTTCATCTGGTCTTCAATGTTGACCGGGATAATTCGCTGGCTAGATGGGTCCATAATTAATTTTCAAACGGTTTCTTTAACCCGGCAAAGATAAGAAAAATGATGCAGGTTGTTTTATCCCGCAACAGCCTTATCTTTGCGGCTAAAAAATTGCAAAGAGAAGTAAAACCGTATCAGGAAGATGGGAGCAAGAAGGCACAGGTGTCCAAAATGTTCGACAATATTGCTCCCCGCTATGATTTCCTCAACCGCTTTTTATCGCTTGGCATCGACCAGGTATGGCGGACAAAGGCCATCGCCTGCCTGCCTACCGGCAATGACAGCACGTTGCTGGACGTAGCTACCGGCACTGCCGACCTGGCTATCGAAATGGTGAGGCAGGGCAAGGCAGGAAAGGTCATCGGTATTGATATCGCCAACGAGATGCTGGACGTCGGCAGGGGAAAGCTGAAAAAGCGCCGCCTCGATGAGCGCATCGACCTGCGCTATGGCGATTCCGAAAATTTGCCTTTCGACAGCAATACGTTCGACGGAATGGCCGTTGCTTTTGGTGTGCGCAACTTTGAAAATCTGCCCAAGGGACTGAGCGAGATCGCCCGCGTTCTCAAACCGGGCGCCACGGCGGTGGTCCTGGAGTTTTCCAGGCCGCGCCTCTTTCCCTTCAAGCAGATCTACAACACCTATTTCCAATACCTGCTGCCGCTGATCGGCCGGGTTACCTCCAAAGATCCCAAAGCCTACCGGTATCTGTACGAATCGGTTCAGGTTTTTCCAGACAGGGAGCAGTTTCTCTCCCGTCTCGAAGAGGCAGGGTTCACAAAAGGATGGTACAAGGCCCTGACACTTGGAATTTGCTGCATTTATGTAGCGCAAAAGAAATAACACGACAACCGGTTTATCAGTATGAATTTCAAAAAACTCTTCCTTTCCGCGTTACTGCTGTCGCTGGCCGCCTCCGGCTTGTTTGCCCAAGGTTCGCGCGGCAACTACAACTTCCTGGATTTCAACCAGAAGCCTTATTATTTCGGCATTACGCTGGGGTATAACTCTTCCAACTTCAGGGTGCTTCAGTCCAGGAACTTCGTGCAAAGCGACAGCATCCGCCTGGTGGAGTCCGTAACGGGACCTGGCTTTAACCTCGGCATCGTCAGTAACCTGAAGGTGGGCGACTATTTCGATATCCGGTTCCTGCCTACCCTTTCTTTTGCGGAGCGCAACATCAACTATGCCGCGGTCAGGGATGTACGTCCGCCCTTCAGCAGGGGTATCGAGTCGGTTTTTGTGGAAATGCCTTTCCAGGTGCGCTACAAATCCCAGCCCTTCAACGACATGCGTTTGTTTGTGCTGGCGGGTATCAAATACGCTTTCGACGTGGCCAGCGAGTCGCGCACCAGGCAGTCGACAGAGCTGGTAAAGGTCTCTCCCACAGACTTCTCTTTCGAGGTCGGCGCGGGCGCTCAATTTTTCTTTCCTTATTTTATTTTCTCCCCTGAGCTGAAGTTTTCACATGGCCTTGGCAATGTCCTGATCTTCGATCAGTCGCTGGAAGAGGCTTCCGTCATCGAGAAGATACTCTCCCGCACCCTGACCCTTTCGCTCCATTTCGAGGGGTAAAACAGCAAGAAGTGAACTGGCAAACCGGAGAATTATATTTCGCGCTTTCGCTGGCATCTGTTGCGCTGGCTTTCGCCGCTTATCACTTCCTGAATCACGCAGACCGCTTCAGGACATGGATTGCTGATCGCGCGGGCGAGGCGGATGCCCCGGTGCAAGTGATTGTTTTTCAAAGACTTTCCGGCCTGGTAATCCTGGGGTTGATCCCTCTGGCTGTTGCGCTGGCTGCAACAGGGCAAGGATTCGGCTATTTTGGGCTGAGTTTTTCCGATATGGACCAGGTTTTGATCTGGACGCTTGTTGCATCGGTCATCTTGTTGCCCATAGGCTACCTGAATGCCCGAAGGGCAGATAATCAGGCCATGTACCCACAAATGCGGTTGAGCGAATGGTCTTATGGCCTGTTGTTGTGGAGCAACCTCACCTGGGTACTGTACCTGCTGGGGTACGAAATCCTGTTCCGGGGCATTCTCTTTTTCCCCATTCTCGATCACTATGGCCTGGTGGTGGCCATTTCAGCCAACGCAGCTGTTTACTCCCTGGCCCACATCCCAAAAGGTCTGAAGGAGACCATCGGCGCCATCCCTTTCGGAATAATAGTTTGTCTTGTAGCTGAGAAAACCGGAAACATTTGGTTTCCTTTTCTTGTTCATTGCGTAATGGCCTTGAGCAACGAATGGTTTTCCATTTTCCAGAACCCCAACATGCATTTGAAAAAATCACAGTGAGATGAAAATTATGGTTACGGGCTCGGCAGGGTTTGTCGGGATACCCCTTTGTCAACAACTGGTTGAGAACGGCCACGAGGTCAATGCCCTCGTCCGCTCCTCTTCTTTGGACCATCCGCTTCGGCGTCCGGGCATCAACATCATAGAGGGCGACCTCCTGGAGCCGGAAAGCCTTGAAAAGGCTGTTGACGGCTGCGGCCAAATCTACCACCTGGCAGCTTTTACCGGGGTGTGGTCGCCTGATCCAACCATTTACCATAAAGTCAATGTGGATGGCACAAAAGCGGTGCTGGACGCCGCCGTCAGGGCAGGCGTCAAACGCGTTGTCATCACTTCCACAGCAGGCGTGATCGGCCCTTCCCCTGGTAAAGGAACCCAGGTAAACGAGGAGACCAACCCCATACCAGAGCTCACGACCGACTACGAGCGCACCAAGCTGGAATCGGAAAAACTCGCTTTCCGGTATCTGGAGCAAGGCCTGGACGTGATCATCGTCAACCCCTCGCGGGTGTTTGGCAAGGGCTGGCTGCGCGACAGTAACTCGGTGACCCGACTGATCAAATTGTACGACGAAGGGAAATGGCGATTTGTGCCAGGCGATGGCGATCGCGTAGGCAACTACGTGTATGTCGACGACGTGGTGAATGGCCACCTGCTGGCTATGGACCACGGGAAGCCCGGCGAGCGCTATATCCTCGGCGGGGCCAACCTTTCTTACAACGAACTATTCGGCCTGCTGCGAGAAGTGACGGGCAAGGATTACAGAATGGTGCACCTGCCTGTTTCCTCGATGATGGCTTTCGCCCGTGCGGAGGTATTCATGGCCAAACAACTCGGGAAAAAGCCGTTCATCGTTCCCGATCTGGTAAAAAAATATACCAAAGACTGGATACTGAGCAGCTCAAAAGCTGAAACCGAGCTGGGCTACACCATCACACCTGTAAAGACAGCCCTGGAGGAAACCTTGAACTGGATCAGGGGGCTAAACTGAGCGCTCCTTTTTCTCGATCTCATCCAGGATGCTCCTCGACACCGCAGGAAGCCGAATCGCATCAGGCACGAGCCGCGAAAGAAAAACACTTAGTTTGTTAGCCCAACCCGGGATGATCACATGCTGGTTCCTCAACAAGCCGTCAATAGCGGCCTTTGCCATGGCCTCCGGTTCAAGTGTGATGAATTTCGCCTTCCAACCCTGTTTCTCGATGGAATCGGTAACGAAGGCGTTGGTCTTCATTGGCCCCGCCAACAATACGCTGACATGGGTGCCGCTCCCTTTCAGTTCAAAATTCAGCCCCCTGGAAAGGAAGTAAACATAGGCCTTGGAACCGGGATAAAAGGTCTTGTACGCCACCGGATTAAAAGCGATGGTACTCGACACGTTGAGAATGTACGCCTTTGGGTGCGATTTTAGCTCCGGAATAAGCAGGTAAGACAACAAGCTCGTGGCCCTGACATTCAGTTTGATCATTTTATCCAGGTATTCCAAAGGCGTTTTATCCAGCTTCATGGAACCTCCAAACCCTGCATTGTTGATCAGCATATCGATCCGGAATCGCTCCAGGGCCCATGCAACCAGGCGGTGAACAGCATCTTCTTCGGTGAGGTCTACTTCGAAAAAAGCAGTTTCGACCCTGTATTGGCCATTGATCTGATCTGCAAGCTCTTCCAGGCCTTCTCCAGGCAGGGAAACTAGAAGAATATTTTTGCCCCGCCGGGCGCATTCCACCGCGAAGGCCTTCCCCAGACCAGTACTCGATCCCGTTATCAACACGTAATTTGCCGGATTCATGTCACTTGCTTTGAACAAGGGCAAAGGAAGCATTTTTTTACTGTCCTTCCAACAGTATTTCGCCCTTAACATACCTGACCAGGTCGGGGAAAAACTCCCGATAATCTCGCTGAAAATCTTCCCAATAATTCAGGAGGTTCTCAAAGGCATTATTAAACCATTCGGGCTTTGAAGCCCGGTATCTCATGCGGTCGAAGGCATAGAGCATGCCCTCCTCAGTGCTGTAGGAGGTCAGCCAATCGGCGGCGATCATGCGGGGCACCCGCTCCTGCAGGCGCTCGGGCATCAGATGCAGGCTGGATTGGAGAATGGTGTAGATACTTCTGGAAAACTGTGGCAGCGGAAGATGGTGGTGATCGCTCCAGTTGGCTGCCAGCAGGTAGTCGTAGTACATATCGACCACTACGGGGGCGTACTTTCCATGAAAGGACCGCATCCTGGCCGTTCCGGCCTTGACTGCCGGATGACTGTCGGTGTAGGAGTCAATCTTGCGATGAAGCAACACGCCCCGCTGAACGGGCCCGGGCAGACCGGCTACCTCTGATTGCCTGAGAAAGTCTCCCAGGAAATTGCCCACTACCAGGTGGGGATGGTCGAAAGAAAGGTATGCGTGGGCCAGGAAATTCATATTCAAGTAAACCAACAAGGAGGATAAAAGATTATTAATTTGAAAAACCGTACTTTTGCGCGGCTTTTTAACTAACCCTTCGAATCATGGGATTGCAATGTGGAATCGTGGGCATGCCCAACGTCGGTAAATCGACCCTCTTCAACGCGCTTACTTCGGCCAAAGCGCTGGCCGCCAATTATCCTTTCGCCACCAAAGACCCCAACGTGGGCATCATTACCGTGCCCGATCCCAGGCTCGACAAGCTCGTCGAGCTGGTCAAGCCCCGCAGCGTCGTGCCTACCACAATTGAGATCGTCGACATCGCCGGCCTGATCAAGGGCGCCAGCAAGGGCGAAGGACTGGGCAACCAGTTCCTGGCCAATATCCGGGAAGTCAACGCCATCGTCCACGTCGTGCGCTGCTTCGAGAACGACAACGTCGTGCACGTCGACGGCGGTATCGATCCTGTCAGGGATAAAGAAGTCATCGATACCGAACTACTGCTCAAAGATATCGAGACGGTGGAAAAACGGGTCGACAAGCTGAAAAAACAGGCCAAGAGCGGCAAAAAGGAAGACCAGCGCCTGGTGCAAATCGCCGAAGACATCCTGGTCCACCTCAACAACATGGAGCCTGCCCGCTCTTTTCAAATGGATGAGGAAGCCAGAGAGCTGGTTCGCGATATGTTCCTGCTCACCGCCAAACCCATCCTCTACGTCTGCAATGTCGACGAGGCCAGCGTGCTGACCGGCAATGCGCACACCGAACGGCTCAAAAAGGCCATTGAGAAAGAGGAAGCCGAAATGATCCTCGTCAGCGCCGAAATAGAATCAGAGATCGCCCAGTTGGAAACCATGGAAGAACGCATGGACTTCCTGCACGAAATGGGACTCGACGAGCCGGGCGTCAACCGCCTGATCCACGCCAGCTACAAACTGCTGCACCTCATCACCTACTTCACCGCCGGCGAAAAGGAAGTGCGCGCCTGGACTATTGTCAACGGCTGGAAAGCCCCTCAGGCAGCCGGCGTCATCCACACCGATTTCGAAAAAGGCTTCATCCGCGCCGAGGTCATCAAATACGACGACTACATCAAATACGGCTCCGAGCACGCCGTCAAGGAAGCCGGCAAAATGGCTGTGGAAGGCAAGGACTATGTGGTGCATGATGGAGATGTGATGCATTTCAGGTTTAATGTTTAATGCCCAGATACTTCCTCATCTATAAACCATTTGGAGTCCTCTCCCAATTCACCCGGGAAACGCCGGAGCATAAGACTTTAGGCGACCTCTACCCTTTTCCCAAAGATGTCTACCCCGTCGGAAGGCTCGACCAGGACAGTGAGGGATTGCTTTTGCTGACAGACGACAAAAGCCTGAACAAAAAGCTATTGGACCCCGCTTTCGAGCACGAGCGAACCTATTGGGTGCAAGTGGAAGGCATTCCGGATCAGGAGTCACTCCAGTCATTGAGGACCGGAGTGACTATCCGCATCAAAGGGCAGGCTTACAAGACCCGTCCGGCGCATGTGCGGTTGTTGGAGCAGGCCCCTCCCCTTCCCGAGCGCGACCCCCCGATCCGCTTTCGAAAAAACATTCCTGATTCTTGGTTGGAACTCACCCTGATCGAGGGCAAGAACCGGCAGGTGCGGCGCATGTGCGCGCAGGTTGGGTATCCGGTGCTCAGGCTGGTGCGCTGCCGCATTGGGGAATGGAAGATAGAGGGGATGAAGATTGGAGAAGTCAAGGAGTTGTAAAAAAAGAAGCCGCCTTGGAGGAGGCGGCTTCGATGTTGTAAGACACGTTCTCTATTCAATTGGGATCATCCCAGATTAGCCTGTGCTGCGGCGAGCCGTGCGATCGGCACGCGGAATGGAGAGCAGCTCACGTAGTGTAAGCCGAGGCGGTGGCAGAACTCCACGGAAGCGGGATCGCCCCCGTGTTCGCCACAGATGCCCAGTTTCAACCTTGGGTTGGTGGAAGTCCCCTTTGTCACCGCAATATCCATCAGCTGGCCTACGCCGGCCTGGTCGAGGGTTTTGAAGGGGTCGGCCAGGAGTATATTCTGCTGCAGGTATGGGGGCAGGAATTTGCCCGCATCGTCGCGAGAGAAGCCGAAGGTCATCTGCGTCAGGTCGTTGGTGCCAAAGGAGAAGAACTCGGCGTGTTTGGCGATCTGATCGGCCATCATACAAGCGCGGGGCAGTTCGATCATGGTGCCGACCTTGTAGTCGACGTGGCCTTTGCGTTCGCGGAACACCTTTTCAGCGGTATTGCGGATCACGGCTTCCTGGTGGCGGTATTCCTGCATGGAGCCAACCAGCGGGATCATGATTTCGGGGAATACCTCATGGCCTTTGGCCTGCACGTTGAGGGCTGCTTCGATGATGGCGCGGGTTTGCATTTCGGTGATCTCCGGGAAGGTGATGCCCAGGCGGCAGCCGCGGTGGCCCATCATGGGGTTGAACTCGGCCAGGTCTTCTACCCTGGCTTTGATCTCCTCTGCGCTCACGCCTATTTCCTTGGCCATTTCCTGTTGGTTGGCCGCTTCGTGGGGCACGAACTCATGGAGAGGCGGGTCGAGCAGGCGTACTGTTACCGGAAGGCCGTCCATGGCTTCGAAAATGCCTTCGAAGTCGCCGCGCTGAATGGGCAGCAGTTTGGCCAGTGCGGCTCTGCGTCCTGCTTCATCCTTGGCCAGGATCATTTCCCGCATGGGCTTGATGCGGTCGCCTTCGAAAAACATGTGCTCGGTGCGGCAGAGGCCGATGCCTTTTGCCCCGAACTTGCGGGCCGCGAGGGCGTCCTCGGGCGTATCGGCGTTGGTGCGCACGGCGAGGCGGGCGTATTTGTCGGCCAGGGCCATGAGGTCGCCGAAGTCGCCGGTGAGTTCAGCTTCGATGGTCGGAATTTTTCCTTTATACACTTCGCCGGTGGAGCCGTTGAGGGAAATCCATTCGCCTTCTTTGAAGGTGAGTCCGTCGACGGTCATTATCCGGGTGCGGTAGTCGACCTTGATGGCGCCGGCGCCGGAGACGCAGCATTTGCCCATGCCGCGTGCCACGACGGCTGCGTGGGAGGTCATGCCGCCCCTGGCGGTGAGGATACCTTTTGCGGCGTTCATACCGCGGAGGTCTTCGGGCGAGGTTTCGAGGCGGACCAGGACGACCTGTTTGCCTTGTTCCACCCACTCTTCGGCTTCGTCGGCGAAAAATACAATCTGGCCGGTGGCGGCGCCGGGCGAAGCGGGGAGGCCTTTGGCGATGACCTGGGCTTTTTTCAATTCAGCGGGGTTGAATACAGGGTGCAGCAGGTCGTCGAGACGGGCGGGGTCGATGCGTTTGAGGGCCGTCGTTTCATCGATCATGCCCTGGCGGAGCATTTCCATGGCGATTCTGACCATGGCGGCGCCAGTGCGTTTGCCGTTGCGGGTTTGCAGCAGCCAGAGTTTGCCGCTCTGGATCGTAAACTCGAGATCCTGCATGTCCTTATAGTGGTTTTCCAGCAGGGTCTCGGCCTGGATCAGTTGCTTGTACACCTCCGGCATGATCTCTTCCAGGGAAGGGTATTCTGCCACGCGGTCTTCTTCGCTGACCATGGCCAGTTTGGCCCATCTGCGGGAGCCTTCGAGCGTAATTTGCTGCGGGGTGCGGATACCGGCTACCACGTCTTCGCCCTGGGCGTTGAGCAGGAATTCGCCATTGAAGAGGTCTTCGCCAGTGCCTGCGTCGCGGGTAAAAGCAACACCGGTGGCGCTGTCGTGGCTGAGGTTGCCGTACACCATGGCCTGCACGTTGACGGCGGTACCCCATTCGCCGGGGATATTGTTGAGTTTGCGGTAGACCTTGGCGCGGTCGTTGTTCCAGCTGCGGAATACGGCGAATACGGAGCCCCACAGTTGTTCCCAGGGATCGGAGGGAAACTCACGCCTCGTGCGTTCGAGAATGATGGCCTTAAAGCGGCGCACCAGTTCCTTGAGGTCGTTGGTAGTGAGGTCGGTGTCGAGATGGACGCCTTTTTCCTCTTTGACTTCTTCAATGATCAGTTCGAAGGGGTCTTCGTCTTCCTTGTTGATGGGTTTGAGGCCCATGACCACGTCGCCGTACATTTGTACGAAGCGGCGGTAGGAGTCCCATGCGAAGCGCTCTTCGCCGCTGCGGTTGGTGATACCAACTACGGTCTCCTCGTTGAGGCCCAGGTTGAGCACGGTGTCCATCATGCCGGGCATGGAGGCGCGGGCGCCGGAACGCACGGAGAGCAGCAGCGGGTTGGAGGGATCGCCGAAGCGGCCGCCCATTACTTTTTCGATGAAAGCGACGTTTGCTTCCACTTCTTCTTTGAGAAGGGCCCTCATCGCCGTTTCGCCAATTTGGTTGTAGATGGTGCAAGCCTCGGTACTGATCGTGAAGCCTGCGGGCACCGGAATACCAAGCCTGCACATTTCCGCCAGGTTGGCTCCTTTGCCTCCGAGCAGGGCTTTCATGCTGGCATTGCCTTCAGCCTGCCCGCCGCCAAAATTGTACACGTACTTGACATCCTTCTTTTTGCTTTCAGCGCTTTTCTTCCTGGTGGTTGTGGTATCCATGTTGAATAATCTTACTGTTGAGATAGTGTATTTCTTACAAATATACCGAAAGGTAGTCCCTTATGGTTTTTGGCCGAATGATTTTCATCAAGGGGGGGATTGATCTTCATCATTATAAACAGGACACCCCGCTTTGGGCGGGGTGTCCTGCTTATCAAACAAATTATCTCATGATTAAGAATGGCCAAAGCCTCGTTCTCCTTTCCGGATGATTTTCTTTGCTTCCGGCCCTTTGATGGGACCTTTTTCGTCATCCAGCCAAACGATAGCGCCGGTTGGGCAGCGTTGAATGGGATCCATGGTCAGCTTGCCTTTCCCGTAGTGCACGACAGGTAGGTTGTGCACCATGGTGATCAGTTCGCCGGGAGCGTCCATGGCGCATTTGCCGCAGGCGGTACAGGCGACCTGGCAGTCTTCCAGCACGCGGTCGCCGGCTTCCAGGTTTTTGCATGCCACCCAGAGGCGGTTATTAATTGATTGCAGGGAAAACAGGTCTTTCGGGCATACCTCCACACAATCGCCGCAAGCGGTGCATTTATCGACATCGACCACAGGAAGGGAGAACTCGTTCATGGTGATGGCGTCAAAATCGCAAACAGCTTCGCAATCGCCGTGCCCCAGGCAGCCCCAGAAGCAGCCTTTGCCACCCCCGGAAACCAGGGCGGCTGCCTGGCAACTACTGATGCCCTTGTATTGAGCGCGGTTGATGGCCACATTGACGCCGCCGGCGCAGGCCAGGCGGGCCACGCGTTTCTCTTCCGCTCCCAGGGCCACGCCCAGGAAATCTGCGATCCGCATGCGTCCCTCGTCGGAGCTCACCGTGCACTTGCCGGGCAGGGCATTGCCCTTTACCAAAGCCTCCGCGAAGGGCCGGCAACCGGGGAAGCCGCAGGCGCCGCAGTTGGCATGGGGCAGCATATCCTCGACGGTGTCAATACGGGGGTCTTCGTATACGTACAGTTTCTTGTTCGCCACGATCAGCATGACGGCCAGCAAGAGGGTCAATCCGCCCAGCGCAGCGAGAGCGATCAGAATTGTCATGGTCCTTGTGTTTTAAAAAATCAGCTCCGCCCACTTTTTGCCGGCTACCAGTTCCGCCTTGCGGTTCTTCCACTTTTCCTCAGAGCCGAGAATTTTGGCAAAGGATTTTTCAAGCGCTTCTTCGACAGCCTCATACCCTGCAACGTAGATGTAGGTGTTGGCGTGCGACAGCAAATCGAGGATATCGGCGGCCCGCTCCTCAATGGCGGTGTCCAGTGCGATGGGATCATTCCAGTGCGGGCGCGGGCTGACGGCGTGGAAGGCCTCGAAGGTCTCCTCGTCGTAGTAGTTGGCCAGGTCGCCGTCCTTGTCGTTGAGGTAGAGCAGTTCCAGACCGCTGCGTGCGCCGTAGAACAGGCGGACTTTCCCTTGCCAGCCGCCTTTTTCCTGGTAGATGTGCTTGATGAAAGCCCGGAAGGGAGCGATTCCCGTACCCATGCCGATCATGATCATGTTGGCGGTGCTGTCATCGGGTATCCGGAATGGCAGTTCGAAAGGCCCGGTGATGGTGATCTCGTCCCCTACCCTGCGATCGCACAGGTAGTTGGAGGCAACCCCCTGGTACTTCTCTCCGCTGAAGTCATCGATGTAGGAAACGCGTTTAACCAGCATGGTGATCAGGGTCTTGCCATTGTGTTTGCCCGGCAGATCGGCCACGGTGTATAGGCGGTGATGCGTATCCTTGCCGAAGTCGCCGTCGGTTCTCACCAACACACCGAAACATTGGTTCACCTTGCACTCGAATTTGGGATCCATCACTTCCAGCAGGATCTCCCGGATCTCGTCGGAGTCGGCTGGCGTCAGGCGCTTGGAATCTTTAACCTTCGCCTGGTATTTTTTTTCGACATTATAATCTGCAAGCTGTGACATATTGTACTGGTTTAAGAAGTGTAATAAAATAGTTTATAGTGGAGAGTGGAGTGTGGAGTTGTTTTAGCGTACTTCACTCTTCACTCTTCACTCTCCACTCTTTTTTCGCATGCCGTCGTGCACCCGCAATTCGAGCATTTGGTGCGGCCGGACATCACATCGTCGCCGGTAGACACGTACTCCGAGAAAGTCTTGCCCCATAGCGCCTGAACCAGCAACCAAAGCAGCATGAGTCCGATGATACCGCCGATGGCAATGATAAGAGAGTACAGCATATTGAGTAGGTCTTTTTTATTAAACAATTAACTTCCCAATCCGGCAAAGCCCATGAAAGACAGTGAGAGAATACCTGCGACGAGCAGGGTCAGCGCCGTTCCTTTGACGATAGCGGGAACTTCCGCAAAATCCAGTTTCTCCCGCAAGCCTGCCATCAGTATCAGCGCGAGGGTGAAGCCGGCGCCGGCGCCCAGCGCATAGACGATACTCTCCATAAAGTCATATCCTTTGTTGGTCTGGAAGAGAGCCAGCCCCAGAATGGCGCAATTGGTAGTGATCAGGGGCAGGAAGATGCCCAGGGCCCGGAACAGGGCGGGACTGATTTTTTTGATGAACATCTCCACCAATTGAACGGTAGAAGCGATGACCACAATGAAGCTGATCAGTTGCAGAAAAGGCGCATCGATAGCCTTCAGAAAGACCTGGATACCGTAAGCACAGACAGAGGTGATGAGCATGACAAAGGTCACTGCCCCGCCCATTTTGGTTGCGGTTTCCATCTTGCCGGAAACGCCCAGGAAGGGGCAGATACCCAGGAAGTAGGCCAGCACAAAGTTGTTGATCAGGCTGGCGTTGATAAATATGAACCAAAGGGAATCTGTATTCATGTCGTTTTCAGTTTCCGTTGTTTTGCGCCATTAAAGATGAGCAGCCACATCGCCAGGGTGAAAAAGCCGCCGGCGGGCAGGATCATAACGACCCATTCCTGGAAATTATCGGGGAAGAAGGAGTAGCCCAGGACGCTGCCACTGCCCAGGATTTCCCGCACAACGCCCAGGCAGATCAGGGCGAAGGTGAAGCCCAGCCCCATCCCCAAAGCGTCCATGATGGATTTGCCGATGGTGTTTTTGGAGGCGAAGGCTTCAGCGCGGCCCAGGATCACGCAATTCACGACGATGAGTGAAATAAAAGCCCCAAGGCTCTTGTGCAAATCCACGCTGATGGCTTGTATCATGTAATCGACCATCGTGACGAAAGTGGCGATGATCAAAATGTAGGAGGCAATGCGTACTTGTTTGGGTATGAAATTGCGCAGGGATGATACAAGGATATTGGACATGATGAGCACAAAGGCCGTGGCCAGGCCCATGGCGATGGCGTTCATCGTCGAGTTCGTCACAGCCAGGGTCGGACACATGCCGAGCACCTGCACGAAAACCGGGTTCTCCCGCCACAGCCCTTTGATGAACTCATCGGTGGAGGGCTGTCCGTTGGCGGCTTCCAGGAACCCCGCTTTCTTCTTGTTCTGTATTTGATCAGCCATTTTTATTAGTTGAGTGATGAAAGTTGAAAGTTAATCTGCTTTCACCAAGGTCTCCTTGTGTTTATAGATTGCCGGCACCCATTGTTCAGTGCTAGAACTGATGATATTGCCGATCGCCCTTGACGAGATCGTAGCGCCGGTTATGGCATCGATTTCCCAGGGATTCTCCTTTTTCCCCGGTTTGACGAGGATAACTTTGTTTTTCACCCCAGAGGCTCCTTCATCAAGCGATACGTCCAGGGCTTCGAAATTGGCCAGGAATACGGGGTCTTTTTCGATTTTATCCCCCAGGCCCGGCGTCTCTTTGCTTTCCAGAACGTAAAAACCGATAACGGCCTGTTTTTCAGGATCGTAGCCGTAAAGCACCCGCAGTACGTCGGCAAAGCCCATCCCGCTGGCCTCAAGGGCAACCCCTACCAGTTTCCCCTGTTCGTCGTATCCTGCGTAGAACAACTGCCCTACTCCGGCTTCTCCGTTATATTTCTTGAATCCGGTTTCCTGGTCGTAGTAGAAAGTTTGTTTCGTCTGGGTTCCCGGTATTACTTTGAATATGGCTCTTTCCAACGCCTCCGCCTTGAGGCGCTGAATCCTGGGAAGGGTTCCCTGATAAGTCAGCACGATCATCAGGGCGCAGACCAAGCCGATGCCGACCATGGCGCGTAGCATGATGAAGCTGCTGATATTTCCCGAGACAGGCGCCGAAATTTGTTCACTCATGACCTTTTCTTGCTTTTTGCGGTTCCGTAAACCCGTGGCCGTATTAGGTTGTCGATATGCGGTGAAATGGCATTTGCCAGCAGGATAGCATACATCACGCCCTCCGGCAAGCCGCCCCAGAGGCGGATGATTACAACCAGCAGTCCGATGATTGCTCCATAAATTACCACGCCTAAGGAGGTTATTGGCGAAGCCACCATATCTGTAGCCATAAATACCGCCCCCAGCATCAGTCCTCCGGAGAAGAGCATAAAGACCGGCGAGGGATATTCCTTGCTGTCGATGAGGTAAAATATTCCACTCAGGACAAAAACTGTAACCAGTGTAGCTACCGGAATCCGCCAGTTCATCATGTTGCGGGCGATCAGGTAGAGTCCGCCGAGGATGATCAGCACTGCGCAGGTTTCACCGGTGGAGCCGCTGATCAGGCCCAGGGCCAGGTCGGTGGCTTCCGTGCTCACACCGTCAAATTTGAAGGCCGCCAGCGGGGTGGCGCCCGAAATAGCCTCAACGGCATTGGCGCGGGGTTCCAGGAATGGGAACGTCAGCGTGGAGGCCGGAAGAACGGTAAAGCGGTTGGGCAGAAATGCCGGATACCAGGTGGTGATGGCTACGGGAAATGCTGCCTGCAGCACAGCCCGGCCGACCAGGGCCGGATTGAATACGTTGTAGCCCAGTCCGCCGAAAATAAACTTGCCCAGCGCGATGGCGATCACACCGCCTACGAAGGCCATCCAAAGCGGAAAGCCAGGAGGCAGCGTGAGGCCCAGCAGCAGGCCGGAAATGACGGCCGACCAGTCGCCCACCGTGGTTTCCTTGCCCGACCATTTGTTCAGGAAATGCTCGGTCAGCACGGCCGACACTGTAGAGGCCAGCATCACCAGCAGGGCCGTCAGGCCAAAGGAGAACACGGCGAAAGCCGCGACCGGCAGCAGCGCATACACCACGTTTCGCATGATATCGTCGGTGCCGATGCCTTTGGTGATATGCGGAGACGTACTGATATTTAGCGTTCTATTTTGCATTGTCGGCGGTCTTTTTTGCGGTTTGGCGTTTGCGCACGATCGATTTGGACAACCGGAAATACTGCACCAGCGGAATGTGCGAAGGACAAACGTAGGAGCAGGAGCCGCATTCGAAGCAGTCCATCAGGTTGAAACTATCCGCCATGGTTTCGTAGGCTTCAAATTTGGCCAGGATGCCCAGTTTGGAGGGATTCAGGGACAAGGGGCAGGCGTCGACGCAGGCGCCGCAGTGGATGCAGGGATACACTTTTTGGGAGCGGCGAACTTCCTTCTCCGTGAAAACCAGAATACCCGAAGTACCTTTCACGACCGAAATGTCGAGGTTGGAAACCGCCACGCCCATCATCGGCCCGCCCATGTAGACTTCGCTGACATCCTCCTCTACCCCGACTTGCTCCAGGACGTAGCGCAAAGGCGTACCGATCGGGATCAGGTAGTTGCCTTTCTTTTTCACGCCCGGGCCGGTAATGGTGACGACCCGCTCCTGTATGCCGCGTCCGTGGGGCAGCAGGCGGCCTATCTCTGCGGTGGTGGCGATGTTGACCACCACGGCGCCCACGTCGATCGGCAATCCGCCCGAGGGCACTTCCTTGTCGAGGATCGCCGTGATGAGCATCTTCTCCGCTCCCTGCGGGTATTTCACCGGCACCACTTCTACGGTGATGGGCGCTCCTTCGGGGATCAGGCTTGCCAGATGCGCGGCGGCGTCGGGCTTGTTGGCCTCAATGCCAATGATGGCCCGCGGGGCCCCCGTAGCTTTGAGCAAGTATTTTATTCCTGTGAAGATATCTTCTCCCTGTTCCAGCATCACGCGGTGGTCGGTGGTGAGGTAGGGCTCGCATTCGATCCCGTTGAGAATGAGTGCGTCGCACTTCTTGCCTTCTGGCACTTTCAGTTTGACGTGGGTGGGGAAAGCCGCCCCTCCGAGTCCTACGATGCCGGCATTTTGAATGGCTTGCAAGATTTCCTCAGGCGTCGCTGTTTCCGCGTCAATGGGCGTCCCTTCCAGCACTTCCTGGCTGGAGGAGGGAAATGGCTCCAGGTAGATGCCCGGGGCCATTTTACCAGAGATAGTGGGTACATTGCCGATCTTCCGGACGACGCCGGAAACAGGCGCATGCAGCGGTATCGACATGTAGCCGGCAGCTTCAGCCAGCAACTGCCCCCGATTCACCTCCTGCCCTTCCCGGACGATAATCCGGGGAGGGGCGCCGAGGTGCTGCACCGCAGGCAGGATGATGAGGGGTGCGAAGGGAAACTGCCGGATAGGCAGGCTATTCGTGTCCGACTTGTTTTCAGGCGGATGCACCCCGTGCTTGAATGTGTTCTCGAAGAGCTTGAACGAATCCCGTTGCAAATTCACTAGTCCCATGGAGAATGATTAGTTGTACTTTTCACCGCGTTTGATCCACTTGTCGATGTCTTTGGCCGACCTGTCGGCAGGCAGACCGGGGTGAATCACCCGGGCGGTACATTTCTCAGCAGCTTTTACCAGGTCTTCATAAGGACCTCCGTTCGGATTTTTGATGAAGGCCTTACCGTCGGCGTTGTAGGCGAAGATATTGGGATTCAGCTTGGTGCATTCGTCGCAGGAGGTGCACTCGCTGGTTTCCAGCCAGGGCGCCATGTAGTCGCCGCTTTGGGCGGGCGCTTCGGCCACCGCTACGTCGGGCTGCATTTTTGCCCCCATGGCCAGGTCAACAAGCCCGGCGCCGTTTCCTTCCCCGGCCAGTTTCATCAGGCCCTGGGCGATCTTGCCGACGACCTCGGCGCGGATCTTGTTCTCAAGATCAACCTTTTGCTCAGGTTGTTTGTCTTCGCCGGCCAGTGCTCGCAGCATGATCCAGAAGTCGCGGCGTTCTTCGCAGGAGGATACCATGGTCTTATCGACCAATACCCTGTTGAGGCGCTGTTTTCTGTCTACTGCCCAGATGTAGGGGAATTTGCCTTCGCGGTCTCCTTCGCTCAAATCCAGGAATTCGGCCAGTTCGACCATGTTGTCGTTCCAGGTATCGCGCGGCGCCATGCGGAAGTGTTTGCGGAAGCGTGCTTCGGTGAGGGCGAAGTCGGCGAAGGTCATGGTTACTTCCATGGTTTTGTCGCGGCCGTTCTCCTTGTATTTCAGCTGGTAAGTCGGCCAGATGCGGTCCATGGCAGGGTTGCCGCTCAGGTCGAAGTTTTCCTCGGCGGTAATGCCGTTATTCGGGTTGTACTTGAAGATCGGATATGCGCGGGATTCCACTGCCAGTTTGGCCTGGTGTGCGCCCATATCATCGCCAACGCCGTGTTCGGGCTGGCAGGTGGTGTAGAGGTTGAACAGGGCCGGACGCCTGGCCATCAGACCGTCGATGAAGCCTTCGATCATGTGGCTGGTGTTGGCCAGTGTGCCCTGCAGCACGTAGGTATTGCGATGAGCCATGGCGATGAGTCCGATCTCCTTGCGGGGCTCGGATTTTCCTTTTTTCACCTTGCCGTACTGGGCCATGTCGGAGACCTGGCCGATGAAGCCGGAGGTACAAGCCTGGCCGCCGGTGTTGGAGTAAACCTGGGTGTCGACGACGATGACTTTGATGGGTTTGCCGGAGGCCATCATGCGCGACAGGTTTTGGAAACCGATGTCGTACATGGCGCCGTCGCCGCCTACTGCCACGACCGGCGGGGAGAGCAGCCATTCCTCATCGGTGAACTGTTCCCAAGTGAAGTATTTGAAAAATTCGTCGTGCTCGCTGGGTTTATACTTCCCGCTCAGTTCCAGTTCGGCCTTGCGGATGGCTTTGAAGCCTTCGGCCATTTTAGCCATATGCCCTTCAAAGATACCCATGGCCATGGAAGTGGAATCCTGGAACAGGTGGTTGGTCCAGGGGAAGGGATAGGGGTTGAATGGGAAGGTGCTGCCCCAGACCGAGGTACAGCCGGTGGCGTTGCACATACCCATGGAAGAACGGCCTTTTCCGGTATTTCCGTTGGTGTATTTCCACTTGAGCTTTTTCAGTTTGGCGAGCAGTTGGGTAACGTCGCGCAGCCATTCCTGGTCGATGGGTTCGCTGCCCTTCATGGATTCCAGGCGGCGGGCTATGCCCGACATGGTCAAATCGCTGTCTTTAGACTCGGAGACGATTTTAGCCATCATGTCTGCGTCGCCCAGGTCGACAGAACCCATGAGTTTGCGCTGGATGTGGGTTTCCAGTTTGGCGCAGAGCTCGTCGAGGTAAGCGACGTGCTTTTCAATCCGGGGCTGCATGAGTGATTCGACGGTGGCCACGAAGAGGTGGATGACCGATTTTTCGGAGCAACCCAGGCAGGCGCCGTCGCCGCTGGTGAAGTTCAGGTAAGCGTCTTTGTTGAGCAGGATAGTCTGCAGCGGGCCGATCTTTTCTTCCAGGCTGTCGATCCGGTTGTATTTGTCGGGGGTAGTGGGCAGGTCGAGCCAGAAATCCCATTCCTTGCGCAGTTTGTTGACGGACTGTTCTGTCTGGGTAATGGAGCGAAGGGCATCGTCGCCGCACACTGCTACGCATTCCATACAACCTTTGCAGGTGGTCGGGTTGATCGTGATGCTGAACAAGCCGCCGCTGTTGGGCTGGTCTTTTTCCTTGAGGTCGAAATAGGGCCGTGTGAGGGCAAATTTGAAGTCGCCCAGTTCTTCGCGGAACCATTTGAATTCCTTGCCCAGGACTTCCGCTTCGCCGTTGCTTTCTGCGAGGGTCATTTCGATGGCTTCCTGGATGAGCTCGTTGACGTGGGCGCCTTCCCTGTTCTCTTTGAAGAGTGTGCGCACCTTGGTTTCCATTTTGCGTACTGCCTTGGGAAGGTGCTCGACCTTGCCGTGGTTTTTCTGCACGCGTTTCACCACAGTGTCCAGAACGTCAGACAGATCGCTGACCAGCCCGGGGATGGCGGTGTCGGGGCAGATGGTGTAGCATTCGCCGCAGGCCGTGCAATTTTCCGGTATCCATTCCGGGTGGTTGAAGCGGATGCCCGTCATATCGCGGAAGAGGGCGGTAGCGGCAGGCATGACGGAGAGGCCGATAAACGGATCGGTCAGGTTGTCGTTGCCCATGCCGCGGAGGTAGAAATTGCCGGTTTGATCCCAGAAGCGATGAATGTCGCTGAGGTTGGACTCGCTCTTCGGGATGCTCTTCAGCATGGTCGGGATGGGGAACAGGGCTTCGCCGCTGGGCTTGTCTTCGTGGCCTGCGCCAAAGACCTTGTTTTTGATCTCGTGCACTTCGTCGAAGCCGCGTTTCACCACGCGCATGTTGTCGTCGATGACGCGCTGGCCTTTGGAGCCGAACTTGTGTTGCAGCTGGCTTTCGATGGCCTTGAGCAGGCCCGTTTCAGTAAGACCGGCTTTCTCCTTCAGCGGGGAAGCGGCGAAGAATGCCCCCTGGAAGGCGATACCCTGCATCCGCAATTGCAGTTCGGGGTCAGTAGCTTCCTCGCGGGCGATTTTAAAGCCGTCGATGTAGAAAATGCGGATATCCTGGTCGATGATGACCTTCTGGTAGGGTTTGGGAATATCGGCCCAGACATCCTCGGGTTTTTCCTTTTCGCTTTGGATGATAAAGACGCCGCCTTTTTTCAGGCCCGCAAGCGCGTTGGTGTGTTTGAACACGTTGGGGTCGGGCGAGAGCACCACATCCACGAAGAAGTATTCGCAGTTGATGCGGATGGGTTCGGGTGCGGCTGCGAGGTAGTAGGTTGTCGGTTGTCCTTTTTTCTCCGAACCGTATTTGGGGTTGGCCTTGATGTCGTAACCCAGCAGGTCGTAGAGCGTCATGGCCAGGTTTTTGCCGGTGGTGATAGCGCCCCAGCCGCCGACTGAGTGGAAGCGAACGGTGATAGCGCCATCCGGCATGAGGTTGGGGTTCTCAGAACCGCGGATGGAGAGCTCTTTTACGTTCGGGTATGCTTCGGCGATGGTTTCCTGGTAGGCCCGTTGCGTGGGCGTATGGGGGATATCGCGGATGAAGTCGATGGAGAGATAGAACTGCTTTTTGTGTTTGCCGTCGGGAAGCATGTTCTCGATGGCGCCGATGATGCCTTCCGGCTGGAGGTCGCGGCTACCCATACCAAAGGAGCCGGAATAGATCTTGGGAACGTCGGTTGCCTGGTAGCTTTCCAAATCAGCGTAGGGCTTGTCTTTCTTAAAGACGCCGTTTTCCACGCACTTGGCAAGGGTGGCCCGCACTTCGCGTGCGATGGGCAGGTCGGCGGCGAGCGGCTGGTCCAGGCGTTCGAGGATGGCGACGCCTTTTTTGCCTTTCAGCACCTGGCTGATCAGGTCGGCGGGGAATGGGCGGAACATGACGAGGTCGACGACGCCCACTTTGATGCCGCGTGTTTTGCGCAGGTAATCGGCCACTACTTCGGCGCTGGGGATGAGGCTGCCCTGCCCCAGGATCAGGTAGTCGGCGTCTTCCACCCGGTAGGTCATCACGCGCTTGTAGCGGCGTCCGGTGAGTTGATAAAACTCCTCAAAAGCCTGGTCGGTCAGCTCCTTGATGTGGTCGAAGAAGAAAGGACGCTGAGCGGCTACGCTTTGCATGTAAGAATCCTGGTTTTGCACGATACCGGCCATCATGGGATTATCCACATCCCAAACTTCGGGGATGCGGCGGCGGGTCGGGCCATAGATGATCTCCTGCGCTTTGGTCGGCGTATCGATAATATCGTCGGGACGTCCGAGGTATTCTTCGATCAGCCCGCGTTCGGGCAGGAGCAGGGATTCGATCAGGTGGGTGGTGAGGAAGCCGTCCTGTGCAATGGCCCCGGGCGTCAGCGCCAATTCCGCGATGCGGTGGGCGATGATGTTGAGGTCGGCCACGTGTTGGGCGTTCTTGGCGAAGAGCTGGAAGAAGCCGGTGTCGTCGATGGCGTGGTAGTCGTCATGACCGGCGTGCACATTGAGGGTGGACTTGGTCATGGCGCGGGCGCCGATGTTCAGCACATAGGTCAGGCGCTTCCCGACGGCCGCATAGAGCGATTCGTGCATGTAGGCTATCCCTTGCCCCGAGGAGAAGTTGGCAGCCCTCAGGCCCGTCATGGACAGGCCAGCCGTCACTGCGGCGGCGGCGTGTTCTCCCTCCGGTTCGATGAAGATCAGGGGGCGGTCGGAAATATTGAGATGCCCGTTTGCAGCTTCTTCAGCCCAGTATTCCCCCATTTGTGTAGAGGGGGTGATGGGATAAGCGCCGGCCGCATCAGTAGATTCGCGTTCGCACATAATGACGGCCGTATTGCCATCCATTGCTACCCGGACACCGGGATATTTGAAGTTTTGCTCCTTTTTCGACATGGCAGGTTCTTTATCTTAAAAAGTGTAGTAGAAAGGGTCTGATAATCTTTGCGGAAAAGAAATAATTAAATAATATCGGCTGCAAATTAGGGCAAGGTTAAAAGTGTCAAGATGACAATAATCACCCTGTCAAGGTGATTTTCATCGGTGCGTTGAATGGCAGAACTGCCCTATTATTCGCCTTTGAAAGCAGGCTCTTGCACCAGAGCGTGTAGGGATGCCCATACCTTTTACTAACTAAAACCATGCATTATGGATCTTCGCACTACCTATATGGGTTTATCCCTCCGCTCGCCGATCGTCGTATCGGCCAGTACCCTTTCCCTGGATGTTGGCAAGATTGTTCAGATGGAAGATTTTGGCGCCGGCGCCGTGGTGTTATTCTCCCTTTTTGAAGAACAGATAAGGGCCGGCTCGGAGCATGCGCGGCCGGCTTCCCGAGAGGTGCGGGATTACTTTCCCGACGAGACGGAATACAAAGTGGGGGTTGACCAATACCTGGACATAATTCGCAGGGCAAAGGAACGGGTTAATATTCCGGTCATTGCCAGCCTCAACGGGGTCACCAATGAAGGCTGGATCGATTATGCAAGGCAGGTAGAGCAGGCCGGAGCCGATGGCATCGAGGCCAATATTTTCTTTGTACCCGCCGACCTCTCACTCACTGGCGCCGAGGTCGAACAGCGGTACGTCGATATTGTGAAGGCGCTTCGGCGTACAGTTGGTATTCCCATTTCTGTCAAGCTGAATCCTTATTTCAGTGCGATGGGCCATATGGCCAAACAGCTGGAGGGAGCTGGCGCCAGCGGTTTGGCGTTGTTCAACCGCTTTTACCAGCCCAATTTCGACATCGACAAGATGGAAGTCGTTTTCGACCTGGAGTACAGCCATCCAAACGAGATCAGGCTGCCCCTGCTCTGGATTGCCGTGCTCAGAGGACAGTTACACGCTACACTGGCGGCGACCACGGGTGTGCAAGGCGCAAAGGAAGTCGTCAAATACCTGCTCGCAGGGGCAGATGCGGTCATGACGGCTTCTGCCCTGTACAAGCACGGTGTCCGATACCTGCAAACCATGCACCGGGAGCTGAAGGAATGGATGGACCGGTTTATGTTCGTGTCAGTGAGGGAAATGCAAGGCTTGCTCAGCCAGCAGAACATTGCAGACCCCAGCGCTTATGAGCGGGCAAATTATATCAGGATATTGGAGGGGGAGAAATAGTTTTTGGGTGAAGAGTGAAGGGATTCAGGGTTTTTTGAGTACGGGGATGTCTTCTGCGCCAAGGTTGTAGAGGGAGATAGCCGCGCAGCCGAGTTCAAAGGCAAAGTCGATGTTCCTGCCGGCGCCAAGCGCATCGTAGAAGGCTTCGGAGAACTCCACCCCCGCCTTGTCGGGAACCGCTGTGCTCATTCCGATGACAGGGATGCCGTGCTTCACGATCTCATTGGCCTGAATCTCTGAATAACAAGCGTTTAAGACCACGCACTTCAAGTGATCTTTGAATAGTTTGAGCAAATTGCCCAAGGCTTCTGCGGGCACTTCCTGGCCATTTCCCGACACATCTTCCAGGTAGATCCGGCCGAGTTCTGATCCATGGCCGGAAAAATGCAGGATGGTCGGGCTCTCATCCAGCAGCGCTCTTCTGAGGTCGGGTATTTGTACGGCCCATTTTTGGGTCAGGCGAAATCTGTCGCGGTGTTTGCTGCGTTCAAGCGCTCCGCCGATTCTCCTGGATTCCTCATCCAGCCGTAGACGGGAGGTGTCCTTGGGATTGGCAGCCAGGAAAAGGATGACTTCCTGCAGAGAAGCATCCTTTTTTTCGGGCACGGCAGCGCTTTGAGCAGGCGGTTTGTTATCAGATACCTGGTTTGATTCGTCGGATTCTGCGGCCCAGTCGGGTTTGACCTGATCGAGGAGGCTGGTGATGGCTTCGGTGATTTTGGCTGAGCGGACAGCGGCGTTGTCGTTAGAAATGGTGCCGGCGTTGATTTCCCGCTTGAGGGAGAAGAACCTTGCCGACAGCTGGGTAGCGTCGTTGAGCAGGTACTTGTCGTAGGCCCTGGCCAGCAGGAGGATACCCTTGATGGCGCGCTCGAGATCGCCTTCCATGATGTAGTTTTGAATGACGTCCCTGTTGATGGTCATGGTCTGTGTGCTTAAATGAAATGAGGGCATAAGTTAACCAAAAACTTATACCCTCATCAACTTTATAAACTAAAAAAATTAGTACTTGGCGTACATGACCTCTTTGACGGCCCTGACAACCTTTTCCGGGTTGGGCAGGTAGGCGTCCACGAGCGTGGGAGCGAAAGGCATGGAAGTATCGGCGCCGTTGACGCGGGTGATGGGGGCGTCGAGGTAGTCGAAGGCGTATTTCTGCACTTCGTATGCGATCTCGGCGGAGATACCGGCGAATGGCCATGATTCGTCGACCACTACGATGCGGTTGGTTTTTTGCACCGAGCGGACGATGGTGTGGTGGTCGAGCGGGCGGATGGTGCGCAGGTCGATCACCTCGGCTGAGATGCCTTCTTTTTGGAGGGCTTCGGCAGCTTCGAGGGCCACGATGACCATTTTATTGAAAGACACGAGGGTCACGTCGGTACCTTCGCGGCGCACGGCGGCTTTACCGATGGGTACCAGATATTCTTCATCCGGTACCATGCCTTTGTGGGCATAGAAGATCTCCGATTCCATCACACAGACCGGGTCGTCGTCGCGGATAGCTGATTTGAGCAGGCCTTTGGCGTCGGCAGGGTCGATGCAGGAGATGACCTTGAGGCCGGGCACGTTGGCCATCCAGCTTTCGAAGGTCTGGGAGTGTTGCTGCGCCAGCTGTCCGGCAGAGCCCGAGGGGCCGCGGAAGACGATGGGGCACTTGTATTCGCCTGCCGATTGGGCGAGCGTTTTCGCGGCGTTATTGACGATCTGGTCGAAGGCCAGGACGGCGAAGTTCCAGGTCATGAACTCGATAATGGGCCGCAGGCCGTTCATGGCGGCGCCAACGCCGATGCCGGCGAAGCCAAGCTCTGCGATGGGCGTGTCGATAACGCGGCGTGGGCCGAATTCGTCGAGCATGCCTTTGCTGACTTTGTAGGCGCCGTTGTATTCTCCTACCTCCTCTCCCATCAGGAAGACCGAGTCATCGCGGCGCATTTCTTCGATCATGGCCTCGCGTAGGGCGTCTCGTAAGGTTAGTTCGCGCATGGGTGAACGGTGATTGGTTATTAGTGATTAGTGATTGGTGATTAGTAAGCGGGGCAAAGGTAAGAGAAACAATTCCAATCACCAATCGACAATCACTTTATTGATTGTAGAAACTCCTGGCGGGTATTTTCGTTCATGAACTTGCCGCCATATTCAAAAGTAATGGTGCTGCTGTCCTGGTGTTCGATGCCCCGGGCCTGCACGCACATGTGTTTGGCTTCGATATAGACGGCCACATCTTCGGTTTCCAGCACCTTTTTGAGTTCCTGGGCGATCTGCATGGTGAGGCGTTCCTGTACCTGCGGGCGCTTGGAGAAGTATTCCACGATCCGGTTGAGTTTGGAAAGGCCGATAACTTTGCCGCTGGAGATATAGGCCAGGTGGGCTTTGCCGTAAATGGGCAGGAAGTGGTGCTCGCAGAATGACTGTACCAGGATATCTTTTTCCACTACCATGTTGCGGTACTGGAACTTGTTTTCAAACAGGGTTGGTTCGGGTTTATTGGCGGGGTTGAGGCCGGAGAAGACCTCCTTGACGTACATCTTGGCCACTCTTTTGGGGGTGCCCTGCAGGCTGTCGTCATTCAGGTCGAGCCCGATGATTTGCATGATCTCCTCGAAGTGCTCAGCGATGCGGGAAATTTTCTCCTCTTCGGAGAGCTGGAAGGCATCTTCACGCAAAGGTGTATCCAATGAGGAAGCGCCGTGCTGGTCGCCGATCTCGTCGGCCAGGTGAACGCCATTGCTGAAGGCTTTTCCCTTCCATTTACCGTTGGTATAATTCATGATGTGATTTTTTAATACCTTTGATCGAATCGATATGCCCTTGGCATAGTCGGGATGGAAACATGCGGTTCACCCATTTTGTTTTACTTTTTTGACCAACTCCATTTTTCTGTGCGCTATTTATTCTTCATTCAGATTGCTGTTCTTTTGCTGGCAGCTTGCCAGGGGGGCGAGAAAACCTCCGATTGCCCCACTTCCCCGAGCGCCATTTTTTCTGCCGGCCTGGAGGGGGTGGAGAGCCAGGATTTTATCCAGACCGGCAAGGACGGGCTGGAAGTGGTGAGTTTCTCCAATGGCGTTTTCCTCGAGATCCATCAATCGGGCTGCGACAGCCTCAGGCAGGAATTCAGATTCCGGCTGCCCTCTCCTCCCCCGGCTGATGAGCCTGGCGCGTGGCTGGCCGAAACCCAGAACCAGTTCAGGTTCTTCAGTGCGCTGGGACCTGAGTACGCGCCGTTTAGTCAATGGGCCGACGCCCTGTCGGGCTTTGAAGAAGATTTCCGGCTGGGCCAACCCATGGAAGTGGCGGGCGGCTTTTGGATGCAAATCGACAAAATCGACAGCTTTGACGGTCCTGCATTAGTCGTACTCCTGGCTAATTATGAATTATAACTTTTTTGGTGATTAAATATTCTCAATTTTGACATTTCCGTGACATAGCTTTATAAGGCTGTGGAATACAAGGTGGAAAGAAATTCAGGTCCAATTTTACACTAACTCAAGTGCCTGAATTATAAAAAATTGTGAATTGCAATCAAAATAGTGTCATTCATTTTAGTTAAAATTTTGGACCTTTTATTTTTGGAGGGTGTACCGGTTTTTCCTACCTTTATCCCTGTAGTTGAGGCTTCACAAAAAGGGCGGATATCAGATCATTTCGGACTGTTAAGAGTAAAAGCGCCAAACCTTCCGAGGTTTTAGCCTTCCTGTGTTTTGCCTCCAGATTATTTTGAATTTTTAGTATCAGTAAGTTGGATAGGCCCCCCTGCAGTTTTTGCAGAGGGGTTTTTGTTTATATTTGCGGCGTTTGTGAATATTCTAAACCTGGAAAAACGATATATATATGCAATACGATCTGATCGTACTAGGTAGCGGCCCCGGCGGGTATGTCGCGGCTATCCGAGCCTCCCAGCTGGGCATGAAAGTCGCAGTGGTTGAACGCGAATCGGTTGGAGGAATCTGTCTCAACTGGGGCTGCATCCCCACCAAGGCGCTGCTGAAAAGCGCGCAAGTATTCGAGTATATCCAGCATGCTGAAGACTATGGCATCTCCGTCGGCTCCTCAAAAGCCGATTTTGGCAAAATGATCGGCCGCAGCCGCGAGGTGGCAGATGGCATGAGCAAGGGCATCAACTTCCTTTTCCGCAAGAACAAGATCACCCTTATCAATGGTACGGGCAAACTGGTTCGCGGCAAAAAGGTGGAAGTGACCGACGCTGAAGGCAAGAAAACCGAATACGCGGCCAACCACATCATCGTCGCCACCGGCGCCCGTGCCAAGGAACTTCCCAACCTGAAGATCGACGGCAAAAAAGTGATCGATTACCGCAAGGCCATGACACTGGAGAAGCAGCCTTCTAAAATGGTGGTCGTGGGCGCCGGCGCCATTGGCGTCGAATTCGCCTATTTCTACCACACCATCGGCACCCAGGTTACCATCGTGGAGTTTCTGGAACAGGGACTCGTGCCCAGGGAAGACGCTGACATTTCCAAGGAACTCGGTAAGATCTACAAAAAGGCAGGCATCGAGGTGCTGGCCAACACCTCTGTGGAGAGCGTCGACATCACCGGCAAGGGCTGCGTGGTGAAGGCCAAAAACCGCAAGGACGGCAAGGAAGCCACGGTCGAGTGCGACGTGGTGCTTTCCGCGGCAGGCGTGACTCCCAATACCGAAGGCATCGGCCTGGAGGAACTGGGCGTCAAGACCGACAGGGGCTTTGTGCTGGTCGATAAATTCTACAACACCAATGTGCCGGGCATCTACGCCATCGGCGATATCGTGCCTGGTCCGGCACTGGCGCACGTCGCGAGTGCCGAGGGCATAATTTGCGTGGAGAAAATCGCGGGATTGAATCCCGAGCCGCTCGATTACAACAACATTCCCTCCTGCACTTACTGCTCACCGGAGGTGGCCTCAGTTGGATACACTGAGCAAGCTGCCAAGGAAGCCGGTTTCGAAATCAAAGTGGGCAAATTCCCCTTCACCGCTTCTGGCAAGGCCAAGGCTGCGGGGGCAAGCGGCGGTTTTGTGAAAGTGATCTTCGACGCCAAATACGGCGAATTCCTGGGCGCCCACCTGATCGGCTCAAACGTCACCGAAATGATCGCCGAAGTCGTAGCAGCCAGGAAACTGGAAACCACCGGCCATGAGATCATCAAAACGGTGCACCCCCACCCCACCATGAGCGAAGCGATCATGGAAGCTGCCGCGGCAGCTTATGACGAAGTAATACATCTGTAAAGCGTTTATCGTCGATCGTTTATCGTTTACGAA
>JBAQQB010000136.1:0-10312 GCA_049306275.1 Saprospiraceae bacterium
GCGCCGCTTTTGCAGTTGACGGCGTTTTGTTCCGGCTCGAAGGTGGTCACGGCATCCTTGATCCAGGTGGCCTTGTCGGGGATGACGCTGGCCTGGTCGCGTTCGGTGTCTTCGATATTGAAGACGCCGCCGCCCACCAGGGTCCATGCGGGTTGGTAGTAGTGCTTCTCGGAGGGGTCGATGATGCCGACCTTGAGTGTTTTGTCTTCGAGAAGCAATTTGGCGGCTGCGGTGACGCCGGCGTTTCCTGCGCCAACAACGAGAATTTGGAAATGGCTCATGGCTATTTAGGTTATACAAGCGGAATCCTTTGCGGGGCTTCCACCCAGATTTTTTCTGTAAAATAGATACCGATCAGGAGGATGAGGCTGGCCAGTGCGGCGATCATGGCGTCGCTGCCTGCGAAAGCGAGCAGGGCGAGCGGCAGGATGTTGCCGAAGGCGATGGCGCCCCACCAGAACAGGTTCCGGTAGCGGCCGTGCAGGATCATCTCTACGGTTTTTTTGGCTTCTTTCGTCGGGTGCGTGGTCGTGAGTTCGACCAGGATGGTTCCCAGGTTGATCGCGATACCTGCCATCAGCACGATGCGCAGGAAAGGCATCCAGCCTTCGCCGGATTCGGTCCAGAGGGCTACGATGGAGAAGGCGGCGGCGCCTCCCATGAAGCTGTGCACGAGCATGTGCAGGGCCATGGTGGGGCTTTGCCAGAAGTCGCGGCCTTTGGCCTGGGCGAACAGGAAGGCGGTATAGACGGAGGTGAGCAGGGCGAAGACCAGGGTGATCCACCAGGCGAAGGGCTGCAGGGCGTTCCATTCGAAGAAGGCTACTACGGCCGTGAGCGTGAGCAGGCCTCCGTAAATGGTGAAGGAATAGCCGCCGCGCACCAGCCACGATTTCCACTGCGGACGCAGCAGCACGTTGAGGAAGCGGTCGGGACGGTCGAGGTCCTTGATGAGCAGCAGGCCTGTGGCGGAGAGGAAGACCAGGCCCAGCCCGATCATCCACCAGAAGGTCTGGGGCGTATGTTCAGCCCAGCCGAACAACCAGGCCATGAAGAGCACCAGGAATGCGCCCGAAGAGATGGCTTTGGTAACGACGTAGGCGGGTACTTCCCAGCCCCAGAGCACGCCTTTGTCGGGCGTGTCGTAGATGCGGCGCGGCTGCTTCATGAGCAGGTCGATCGACTTGACGGGGCCGCTGGAGGCGATTTCCTTGGCGCTGGCCATCTGGCCGTTGGCTTCCATGAGCGAATGCACGATGTCGCCGCCGGAGTAGGCCATTTTCTCGACGTTTTTGGCGTAGTGGCCAACGCCGCGCGACTGTTCGTTCCAGAAGTAGCTGTCGTGGCGTTCGGTGGCGATGGGGTTGAGCGAAGCTTCGTCGCCGTCGATGTAGAACAGGTTGGGCACGGTGCCTTTGGCGGCTTTGCGCACGGATACCTGTTCGCGCGAGAGCAGGATGGCGATTTCCGATTCGGGATCGTCCATGTCGCCGGAGATGATGGCGTGCTCGGGGCAGACGTTTACGCAGGCGGGTTCGAGTCCCACGTCGACGCGGTGTGCGCAGTAGTTGCACTTGGCGGCGGTGTGGTTTTCCGGATCGATGTAGAGGGCGTCGTAGGGGCAGGCCTGCATGCAGGATTTGCATCCGATGCAGCGGTTCTTGTCGAAGTCGACAATGCCGTCTTCACGGAAAAAAAGCGCCTCTACCGGGCAGATCTCCACGCAGGGAGCGTCGGTGCAGTGGTTGCAACGCATCACGGAAAACAGGCGGCGGGTATGGGGAAATTCCCCTTTCTCCACCTGCTTGACCCAGGTGCGGTTGACTCCCACAGGCACATCGTGCTCCGCTTTACAGGCTGTAGTGCAGGCGTGGCAACCGATGCACTTCCTGTTGTCGATGATAAAGCCGTATCTCATGGTTTGGGAGAATAGGTTCGTGAATAGGATAACTCATAAAAATAGCAACAGAATTTCGAGGGAACAAGTGCAAAATGCACACGCCCTGAATTTCCTGTTCGCAGAAATCAGTTTTTTTGGATGAGAATTGCCTTGCGGCAGTGTGATAAGGTGTTCGTGGAAGGACCGCATGCTGTGCAGCACGCGATTTACACGCACAAACAAAAGTATGAAGATAACTTCATGTGTGCAAAAAAAATGGTCTTCCCGGCCTTGTTTAAACTAATTCTATTTTATTCCTTCCCAGTTTGACCATACCGTCTTTTTCCAGTTGTTTGAGCAGGCGGGAGACGGCTTCGCGGGAGGCGTTGAGGTCGTAGGCGATATCCTGGTGGGTGGCGTTGATCGTCTTGCCGCCGAGGGCTTCGGCTTTTTTCTCCAGATAGAGCAGCAGGCGCTCGTCCATTTTCCGGAAGGCGATATCGTCGATGGTGCGGATGAGTTCGTTCATGCGCGTATCGTAGGTGCGCATGACGAAGTTTTTCCAGCTCTGGTATTTGGTCATCCACTCGTCCATGTAACGGATGGGAATGGCGATGATCTCGGTGTCGTCTTCGGCCACGGTGCGGATCTCGCTCTTCTTGTTCATCATGCAGCAAGTGAACGACATGGAGCAGGCCTCGCCAGGCTGCAGGTAGTAGAGGAATATCTCGCGCCCTTCGTCGTCTTCGCGCACGACTTTGATGCTGCCTTTCACCACCAGGGGTATCATGCGCACATAGCTGCCGAAGTCCATAATGACCTCGCCTGCGCGAAACGACATGAGCCGTCCCACCTGCACGATCTCTTCCTGCAGGCCGCGCTCGGCGATTTCGGAGTAGTTTTTGAGCAGGAGGTTGCGCACCTGCTCCTGGTCGCTGTTCAGTATCATGGGAGGGGTTTGTATTTTATGTTCAGGTTTATCCAAATTGACCGCGCGAGGCGGAAGATGTAGATGAAGAACAGGGTGCATACTACGATCAGCAGGCCGAAGGAAGCTGCGAGCCCCCAGTCGAGCACCCAGTGGAAGAACATGACGAAGAAGAGGCAAAACCAGCCGGTGAAGATGTAGGAGATGAACATGGCGCCGAAGTAAAAGCCCGGCTCCGGCCAATAGCTCTGCCCGCAGTGGCTGCACTGCTTCGGCATGTCAAACGGCTTTTTGAACGAAAAGCTGCCGGTCTCGAACAAATCCCCCTCATGGCACCTCGGGCATTTGAGGTGGAGGGTGCTGTAAAGTTTGCTTTGTTTTTTGAGTAGTCCCATTTTGATAATGTTTGGGTGAAGAGTGAAGGGTGAAGGGTGAAGGGTTCTCTTCACCCTTCACTCTTCACCCTTCACTCCTACCAGCCGCACGACGCTGGCTTCCCCTTGGTGGTGCGGCCCTTCATTCAGCTCAATATTCAACTCTTCCAAAAGTACGATATCCAGTGTCTGAAACTCCCGTCTGAGGTCTTCCGGTTCGTAGAGCAGTTCGGTGGTCTGCGGGCCGCCGGAAGTCTTGCCGAGCTGCCGGGGCGTGAACAACTCCGCCACGAGCATGCCGCCGGGCCTGAGCGCGCCCACCAGCTTCGGATGGGTATAGTCGCGAAGCGCCCGCGGCAGGTGGAAGAAAAACATGCCTGCCAGATCGAACGAGCCTTCCTCAAACGGAAAATCCATGACGTCGCATACTTCGTATTGAATGGAAACGCCGTATTTGGCCGCGAGTTGAAGGGCCTTTTTCCTTCCTTCGGCGCTCTGATCGAAAGCCGTCACCTCCCAGCCCAGCCGGGCGGCATACACGGCGTTGCGGCCTTCGCCCTCGCCGGGCAGCAGCAGCTTTCCAGGCTTTCCCTGAAAGGCATCCAGAAACGCCTTGAAGTATTCATTCGGCTCTTCCCCATACACGTAGTGTGGCTCCGAATACCGCTGATCCCAAAATTCTTTCATTCGCTCAATTTGTCGAATGGCGAAAATATGAACAATTCATCATGTAAAAAAACAAAAAGGGCAGAAGTCCGAACCTCTGCCCTTTTCACCCTTCACCCTTCACCCTTCACCCTTCACTCACATATTACAACTACAATGCTCCAAACACTCAATAATCAACGACACATCCCGCTCCTTGAGCGAGTACATCATGCTGCGCCCCTCGCGTTTGACGGAGAGGATGCCCTTGAGACGCATGTTTTGCAGGTGGTGGGAGGTGAGCGACTGCTCGCTGCCCAGGCGCTCGCAAATTTCTGATACCGACAATTTCGGGTATTGTTCCAGCAAATGAATAATGCCAAGCCGCAGCGGGTGAGCCACCGTTTTGAGGATGTATGCTACTCTTTCGAGTTTTTCCGCTGCCGCTGCGTCGAGCAAGCCATGGGTGAGATCTGTACTCATAGATATGAAAGTATGTTCATTAAAGAACAGGGTCAGAGAAAAAATAGTTTCTGAGCATCAGGGAATTAATCTTCCTGATTCTCCCTTTTCCCAAACTGGTTGTCTTCCTCCAGCCGGTGGAACAGGTCCTTGAGCCGGTACATCTCGTCGAGGGTGTCGTCGAGGTAGAACTGCAGCTCGGGGATGCGGCGCACGTGTTTTTTGATGCGGTAAGCCAGCGATTGCTTGAGCCGCGTGTAGTTGTCTTCCATCTCCAGGATGACCGTCTGTTTGTCTTCGATGTTGTAGACGCTGAGGTATACTTTTGCCAGGTTGAGGTCGGGGGTCATCTTCACGTTGGTCACCGTCACGAATGGCGTCGTGCCGTAGATGTAGGCGCCCTCCGCCTGGAGGAGCTGTCCGAAATTCCGCTTGATGAGCTCTGCGATTTGCAGCATGCGCTTCGATTCCATAAGGCGCTCGTTTTTACAAAGGTAGATAAATGATTAGCCCGTGCCGGACTTTTTAGTCCAAAAAGAAACAGCTTGTTGAATTTTTTTGTTTTTTAGGATCATGGTTTTAGACAGCCCCATAGAATACCTCAAGGGCGTAGGCCCCGCCCGCGCCGAACTTTTCAGGAAGGAACTGGGCGTCTTCACGTTTGAAGACCTGCTCATGCAGTTCCCCTTCCGGCATGTCGACCGCAGCACCTTCCACCGCATCGCCGACCTGACGCCCGACAGCGGCGACGTTCAGCTCCGCGGCATCCTGCGCCGCATCGAGACTGTGGGCGGCGGCGCCAAAAAACGCGTCGTGGCCAAACTGCGCGACGACACCGGCGTCATGGAACTCGTCTGGTTCAAGGGCGTCAACTGGATACAGGACAGCCTCGAGGTGGGCAAGGAATACGTCGTGTTCGGCCGCGTGACCGCCTACGGCGCAGGGCTCAACATCGCCCATCCGGAGATGGAGGAATACGACCCCGAGAAATCCAAAACCGCCCCGGCCCTGCTGCCGGTCTATTCCAGCACCGAAAAGCTCAACTCCAGAGGCCTCGACGTGCGCGCGCGCCGCCGCCTACTGATCGAACTGTTCCAGAAGCTCCAGCCCGCCGATCTGCCCGAAAACCTGCCGGACTACCTGCTGGAAAAGCTCCGCCTCCCGCCGCGCGCCGCGGCCATCCGCGCCATCCATTTTCCGAAAAACCAGGAAGAACTCGAGGCCGCCCGCAAGCGCCTCAAATTCGAAGAGCTCTTTTTGCTCCAGCTGCGCCTCCTCCAGCTCAAAAACGGCCGCCACGCTTCGACGAAGGGCTACGTCTTCGAGCAGGTCGGAGAGTTCTTCAACCGCTATTACCAGGAAAAAATTCCCTTCGAACTCACCGATGCCCAAAAAAGGGTCATCAAAGAGATACGCCGCGACCTCGGCCTGGGCATTCAGATGAACCGCCTGCTGCAGGGCGACGTGGGCAGCGGCAAGACCATGGTGGCCATGCTGTGCATGCTCATCGCCCTCGACAACGGCTACCAGGCCTCCCTCATGGCGCCCACAGAGATCCTGGCCCAGCAGCACTACCAGACCATTTCCGAACACCTCGAAAGCCTCGGCGTCAGGGTAGGTTTCCTGACGGGAAATGTGAAAGGAAAGGCCCGCAAAGCCGTGCTCGAACAACTGGAGTCGGGCGAAATGCACATCGTCATCGGCACCCACGCCCTGCTCGAAGACTGGGTGCAGTTCCAAAACCTGGGCCTCGCCATCACCGACGAACAGCACCGCTTCGGCGTGGAGCAGCGCGCCCGGCTCTGGAACAAGAGCAAACCCCTGCCACCCCACGTGCTGGTCATGACCGCCACGCCCATCCCCCGCACCCTGGCCATGACCCTCTACGGCGACCTCGACGTCTCGGTCATCGACGAGCTGCCGCCGGGACGCAAGCCCATCACTACCATGCACCGCACCGACTCGCACCGGCTGCGGGTGTTCGGTTTTATGAAAGAACAGATCGCATTGGGGCGGCAGATTTACGTGGTCTATCCCCTGATCGAAGAATCCGAGAAGCTCGACCTGAAGAACCTCGAGGAAGGCTACGAGGCCATCACCCGCGCCTTTCCGCCGCCCGAATACCAGGTCAGCATCCTGCACGGCCGCATGAAGCCGGCCGACAAAGACTTCGAGATGGGCCGTTTTGTGCGGGGCGAAACGCAGATCATGGTCGCCACCACGGTCATCGAAGTGGGCGTCAACGTGCCCAACGCCTCGGTGATGGTGATCGAAAACACGGAGCGCTTCGGCCTCTCGCAGCTCCACCAGCTGCGCGGCCGCGTGGGGCGGGGCGCCGACCAGTCGTACTGCATCCTCATGAGCGACTACAAGCTCAGCCGCGAGGGGCGGCAGCGCATCGAGACCATGTGCCGCACCAACAACGGCTTCGACATCGCCGAGGCCGACTTGCAACTCCGCGGCCCCGGCGACCTGGAGGGCACCCAGCAAAGCGGCGTCCTCAACCTCAAAATCGCCGACCTGGCCAAAGACGGCCGCATCCTGCAGGCTGCCCGCGACATCGCCCAGCGCGTGCTCGACAAGGACCCGCAGTTGCAGCAGCCGCATCATGCGGCGTTGAAGGGGTATTTGGCGGTGCAGCGGAATGCGTTGAAGGGGTGGGGGAGGATTAGTTGAGTAAAAGAGATATTGCTCTCTCAATCTTTCACTTTTCCCCATTTCCCCTTGACTTCCCTTCGGGAATGACGTAAATTACTCTCGATTTTTTATTCGCTGGTCCGATAAGGAGCTTTTCTGCTGTCCCCCCCCACAAGGAAAATCAAGCCAACTTTTCTGCACCCCGGGTGCAGTGCTATTGTATTTCCTGATCTTAACCTGATATCCTATGCCTATCGATTTCCTTGCTCAAAATATCCGGATCACTTGCCCTTCATGTCCTCCGGGCACGAACGACGGCGTTATTGAGATCGAAGCCAGCATTTCGCAAGGCGCCCTGGAGTACAGCATCGACGGCGGCGCTACCTGGGCCGGCACTCCCGTGTTCAGCGGCCTGTCGCCAGGTTCCTACGGTGTCCGGGTGCGCAATGCGGAAAACCCGGGCGAGGTGATTGACGGTGGAACGGTGCAAGTGCCGGCCCCCATTTGCCCCGAAGGCTGCACCGACATCGACGACCCCTGCGGCACGGTGCTCTTCCCCGGCGACCTGTGCATCATCGGTTACGATAATTATATCGCCAGGGGCTATGCGAAAGTAGTGATCGCTACGCTGGTGAAGGTGAAGCCCAAGACTCATTTTTCCATCGCCCATGCCGTGTATGAGTCGGGCGCTGCCGCCCACGAGCGAACAGGCCGCTGGTACGACGGGCAGGGGAATAACACCGGCAGCATTGCTTCGCAAAAGATCCTGTACAAGGGCGCCCAGACCCTCCCCGCGGGCACGGTGATCTGTTTCGACCTGCCACAGACCGGCTCTGGGGCCGGATTGCACGCCAACAGCTTCCGGATCAACAACCTGCCTTCCTCCGATTTCTGTGTGTTCAACAACGGCCTTGCGGCCGATCCGCTCATCCAGTTCAGCCCGGCGGCGCCGAATGCCGTCTTTCTCCTGCAAGGAGACTGGACCCATCTTTGGAAATTTTCCACCTTCTGCGGTAGGGTGCTCTGCGGCTTGCAAGACGGCGGTGATTGGATCCCCCTGTCACAGGCCGTGCCGATGAACTCGCGCCGATCGCGCACGCCTGCGCAGATCGCTTGCTTCCCGGAGCAGACCAGCGATACTCCGATGCAATTGGCTGTGTATTTCCCTGCGGCCGGCAACTATACCCCATTGGCCTTTTTGGCGGGGGTAACCGATTTTGGCAATTGGACCCAGCTTGCCGGCACGCTGAATGACGATGTGGTAGGGGTTGGGTGTGGGGTGAGGTTTGAGGTGGGAGGTGATTAACCTGAATTGATCCTGTTTTTGTTGACCCTAATTATTTCAAAAAATCATGGCAATACATTTTTTTATCGACCCAAATACCCTTCCAGATCAAGGCTCAAACGACAGCTATGGCGTGATCGATGACACTCGTTTCAGGGTAAGTAGTGTATTTAGCCTGAACGAAATGTCTATGGCCTATGCAGTTACATCCGGGGTGGTTTTCGTTCAATTACAACAAGACCCGGGTAAGGTAAACCTGGTTCTAAAACCTCATGGGCAAATAAATGGCCATGGCATACCCAAGGTGGAATACTTCATCTATCGAGGATTAAATGTCAGTGATTTTTATGAAAATGGGCTTCTCGTAGATAAAGGTGTATCTGATTATATAGGTCGAGTTTGGGCAGACTTTGAAAAGGCAAAGGAACAAGGTCTTGTTGACGGAACCGTTCCTCATAAAAACAGGACGGGGTTTGAATGGAATGATGAGGAGGGGCCCACATTTTTGGACTACGCAATGAAAATGGGAGATCCGTTTGGGTTTAGCCCAATAAAGATGGGGGAAACATTAGGCAGGTTTGCGGCCGGTAAAATCGGGTTCGATGTAATCACACAGGATAAAAAAGCAATAACCTTAAGTGATGTGCGCAAGGAAGAAAACATTATCGAGGCCAGTGCACCAACAGGAACTCCAGGTAATTTACCGATCGGCCAAATGCGGGAAAGAGAAGGCATTCTTAACTATATCGACCCCTGTGCTTTTTTCCTTGCGACGCCCTCAGGAGTTAAAGTCCTATCAAATGGGGGACCAATTGAAGATTTTTATACCGAAGTGGCAGCTAAATTTCAAACGAAGGATAAGATATACCTCGACATCCGGAACGAAAACGAGTATTCGCTCAACTACTACAAAGACCAAGGAGTAAACCCTGCAGGGGAAATAGACGGTTTTCATTTTTCCTTTGGTTTTGGAGGGAGTTCCACGGTGCCGTCAAACTATTACGAAAACCATTGGCCTCAGTTGATTTTTGAAACTTCCAACCAGGAGCTAAGCGTTCGTTTTCGCACCAGGTACAATCCGGAAGGTGCAGTGTATGCAGATCGGGCCCTTTCCATCGAGCAAAACTGGATCGAAGGGAGCAAAAAATTTCAATTCGATAAATCTCTGGAAAACTCAGGCGCCAACCCCCAACCTGAATGGAGTGATGCTTTCTCTTATGGCATTCCACCTGTAGGAGGGATGTATATGAGGCTCTACATCTGCAGGATGAAGGTTTTAGATACGCCGGATTTACCTTTGCCATCCACGGCATTTAAAAGAAGTAATTTTCTCGACAATGTGTTTGGGCCGCTTAACTTCAATTACTCCTACCATGATTTACCGGCCTCCACACAGTGGTTTGCCGATCTCGGCAAGCGGTTTATCAATGCAAGAGATGAGTTGGGGTTTGTGTGCATGACAGAGGTTGTGGCTGGGTTTTCGACTTCCAGCGTTTTATTCCAGGCAAAGATTATTGCAAAAGATACCGGATCACCGGAGGGTTCTGTTCCTGCTACGAGCGCAGCTACTGGGGGAACAGAAACATTGGAAGAACAAAGCAGATATACCAATCAACCCCCAACAATAGCCAGGAAATATGGCGGTTATTATATAGTTGATAACCAATTAGAAGATTTTTTCTTCATCATGACCAATGAGGAGTATTATGATAAAATTTACCCAGCAGCACAAAATTTCAATATTGCCCTGCACGATTTATTTGTAAATCTGATATTTCATGACGATTATGAGATTCCTGGTGTAGAAGGAGCACCTTCTATTTCTATACACATAGTTTATGCGAATATATCCGGGTTTGACAGCGATGGAAATTATCAATCAATTGCCCCAGTTGGTGGTCAAATCGGATGCAATACTTTGAATAAAAGGCATTTTTGCACAAATGAAATTGGAGAGGAGATTTACAATAATAAGAGGCGTTGTTGCATGAATCGGTAGAAGGAAAGTGAGCCGAGGTTTGTATTTTTGGTAATTCCACTTAACAAATCTACACTCCCCGGCTCATGGCAAAGGTACAAGGAAAGGCATCAAAAGGTCAAGA
>JBAQQB010000137.1:0-23408 GCA_049306275.1 Saprospiraceae bacterium
CCACTCTCCACTTAATATCTGTAGTATTCAGGCTTATACGGCCCATCCTTCTCCACCCCGATATACTTCGCCTGCTTGTCGTTGAGGGTTTCGAGCTCCACGCCGATCTTGGCGAGGTGGAGGCGGGCAACCTGCTCGTCGAGGTGCTTGGGCAGGGTGAAGACGACGTTGTCGTATTTGTCGTGGTTGGTCCACAGCTCGATCTGGGCCAGGGTCTGGTTGGTGAAGGAGTTGGACATCACGAAGGAGGGGTGGCCTGTGGCGCAGCCCAGGTTGACCAGGCGGCCTTCGGCCAGGAGGATGACGTCTTTGCCGTCGACCGTGTACTTATCGACCTGGGGCTTGATGACGACCTTGGTGTGGCCGTAGTTGCGGTTCAGCCACGCCACGTCGATTTCGTTGTCGAAGTGGCCGATGTTGCACACGATGGTCTTGTCTTTCATCAGTTTGAAGTGCTCGCCCGTCACCACGTCGCAGTTGCCGGTGGCGGTGACCACGATATCGACCATCGGGATGGCTTTCTCCATGGTGGTGACCTGGTAGCCGTCCATCGCGGCCTGCAGGGCGCAGATGGGGTCGATTTCGGTGACGATGACGCGGCAGCCTGCACCGCGGAGGGAGGCGGCGGAGCCTTTTCCGACGTCGCCATAACCGGCTACGACGGCTACTTTACCCGCCAGCATGATATCGGTAGCGCGGCGGATGGCGTCGACGAGCGATTCCTTGCAGCCGTATTTGTTGTCGAATTTCGACTTGGTGACCGAGTCGTTGACGTTGATCGCCGGCATGGGCAGGGTGCCGTTCTTGACGCGGTCGTAGAGGCGGTGCACGCCGGTGGTCGTCTCCTCGCTGATACCGCGGATGCCCGCGGCCAGTTCGGGGTGTTTGTCGAGCACCAGGTTGGTGAGGTCGCCCCCGTCGTCGAGGATCATATTGAGCGGCTGGCCGCCTTCGAAGGCGTAGAGCGTCTGCTCGATGGCCCACCAGAATTCTTCTTCGTTCATGCCTTTCCAGGCGTAGACCGGGATGCCTGCGGCAGCGACGGCGGCGGCGGCATGGTCTTGCGTGGAGAAGATGTTGCACGAGGACCAGGACACTTCGGCGCCCAGCTCGATCAGGGTCTCGATCAAAACGGCGGTCTGGATGGTCATGTGCAGGCAGCCTGCGATGCGGGCGCCTTTGAGCGGTTTCTTGGGACCGTACTCTTCGCGAAGAGCCATCAGGCCGGGCATTTCTGCTTCGGCGAGTTCGATCTCCTTCCGGCCCCATTCGGCCAGGCTGATGTCCTTCACTTTGTACTTGAGGTTGGTTGCTGTGGATTGCATGCGTAGAATTTTTTTTTCGAGGTGCAAAGTTACAAAACTCTAAAACATCGAATGCAATCAAATGTTGCCTTGCCTCAGGTTCTTTCAATCCACTTCGTGTCAAAATGTCGGGGCGCTTGCAGCATGGCGTCCAGCAAGGCTTCCAGGTTATCGGCCACGATGAGCAGGTCGCGGTGGTGGGGTTTGATGAAGCCCTCTTCGATCATGCGGCCGATGTGGGCGATGAGGTGGTCGTAGTAGCCGTTCCAGTTGAGCAGGCCAATGGGTTTGGCGTGCAGCTGGAGCTGCTTCCAGGTGAGGATTTCGAACAGCTCATCCAGGGTGCCGAAGCCGCCGGGGAGGGTGATGAAGCCGTCGGCCTGCTCCGCCATGATTTGCTTTCGCTGGTGCATGCTGTCGACCGTGTACAGTTCGGACAGCCCGGTGTGGCAGACCTCTTTTTCTTTGATAAAATGGGGAATGGCGCCAACGACCTTGCCGCCATTCTCCAATACCGCATCGGCCATGGCGCCCATGAGGCCGATGTTGCCGGCGCCATACACCAGGGTGATGCCGCGGCGGGCGAAGGTACGGCCCAGGTCGATGGCCAGTTCTTTGTAGATCGGGTTGCGGCCGGAGGAGGAACCGCAGAAAACGGCGATGGATTGCATGAGTGAAGGGTGAAGAGTGAAGAGTGAAGAGTGAAGGTTGAAGGTAAGCGAAAATTCGCTAAAATTTCTCCCTCCCCTTTACAAAGCTTTCCATTTTACTTATATTTGTTAGCGAAAATTCGCTAAACCTGACCAAAATCCAATGACCATGGCTGAAACGCTCGTTCATCAACCATTGAAAGGCGGGGAATTCCTGATCAAGGACGCCAGCCCCGACAACACCTTTATACCCGAAGAATTCACCGAAGAACAGCTCATGATCCGGCAGATGGCGCAGGATTTCCTGGAAACAGAGATTTTGCCCGTGCGCGAAAAGATCGAAGTGCGGGAACCGGGCCTCACGCCCCACCTGCTGGAGCGCGCTGCCGAACTGGGGCTCCTCGGCGCCCACATGCCGGAAGAATTCGGGGGCATGGCCCTCGGCGCCAACACCAATACCCTGATTGGAGAAACCCTGGGCCCATCGGGCTCCTGGATCGTCTCCTTCGCCGCGCATACGGGCATTGGCATGCTGCCCATCCTGTATTATGGCACGGAGGAGCAGAAACAAAAGTACCTGCCCAGGCTCATCTCGGGCGAAATGAAAGCCGCCTACGCGCTGACCGAACCCGGCTCCGGCTCCGACGCCCTGGCCGCCAAGACGCGGGCCGACCTGACGCCCGACGGCAAGCACTACGTGCTCAACGGACAGAAGATGTGGATCACCAACGGGGGCTTCGCCGACCTGTTTACCGTCTTTGCCCAGGTGGGAGGCGATAAGTTCACTGGTTTTCTCGTAGAGAAAAACACGCCGGGCCTCACACTCGGCGAAGAAGAGCACAAACTCGGCATCCACGGCTCCTCGACCCGCATGGTCTTTTTGGAAAATGCGAAAATACCCGTCGAAAACCTGCTCGGCGAGATCGGCAAGGGCCACCTCATCGCCTTCAACGCCCTCAACATCGGGCGCTTCAAACTGGGCGCCATGACGATCGGGGGCTGCAAGATGAGCATCACCACCGCTGTGCAATACGCCAATGAGCGGGTGCAGTTCGGGCAGCCCATCTCGCATTTCGGCGCCATCCAGCACAAGCTGGCCGAGCAGGTGATCCGCAATTTCGCCGCAGAAAGCGCCCTGTACCGCACCTCCAACCTGATGGAGGTCATGGAGGAGCACCTCAAGCACGAGGGCCTCTCCTTTGGCGAAGCCAAACGCCAGGCTGCGCAGGAATACGCCATCGAATGTGCCATCCTCAAAGTGGTGGGCTCCGAAGTGCTCGACTATGTGGTCGACGAAACCGTGCAGATCCACGGCGGCATGGGCTACTCGGAAGAAGGTACGGCCGCCCGCGCCTACCGCGACTCCCGCATCAACCGCATCTTCGAGGGCACCAACGAGATCAACCGCATGCTCTCGGTCGACATGCTGCTGCGCCGCGCCATGAAAGGCGAGCTCGACATCGTGGGTCCGGCCTGGGAAGTGCAGAAAGAACTGTCCTCCATGCCTTCGATGGACAGGCCCCAGGGCCTCTACGCCGAAGAGAAAAAAGCGGTCAAGGAGTTCAAAAAAGCCGTGCTCATGGTGGCCGGCGCCGCCGCCAAGCTGCAGATGGACGGCCAACTCGACCTCAAGAACGAGCAGGAGATCCTGATGAACGTGGCCGACATGCTCTTCGACACCTTCACCGCCGAGTCGCTGCTGCTGCGCGTGGAAAAACTCCACGGTATGACCGAAAAGCCGGCCCCGCAGGAGCTCTACGAAGCCATGCTGAAGGTCTTCATCCACGACGCCACCGCCCGCATGACCAGCAACGGCACCGACGCCCTGGCCTCCTTCGCCGAAGGCGACCTGCTGCGCACGCTGCTCATGGGCCTCAAGCGCTTTACCAAGTATCCGCCGGTGAATGTGAAGCAGTTGCGGAGGATGATCGCACAGCGGTTGGTTGAAGCTAATGCGTATTGTTTTTGAAGAGTGAAAAGGTGAAATGGTGAAAAGGTGAAAGGGAAGTCTTTTTGGCAAAGCCAAAAAGCGGCTTTCACTTTTTCACCATTTTCCTACCACAAAAGAACAAACCGCCCTCTTATCCTCCCTGGATACCCCTAAATAGTAATACCCCGGAGCAAGGTCCTGAATGTCGAGTTTTACAGTTCCTGCTTTTGTCGATGAATACCGGATAGTACCTGTAATATCAATCACCTCCACAAAAGAAAGCCCTTCCCAGGGGATGGTGAAAGAAATTTGGTTGCAAGCCGGGTTGGGAAACACCTCCAGCCTGCTGCTACCCTGTTGCTCCTTTATCCCGGACGGCGTTTCCTGCACATGCACCCACCGGCAAAACGTATCGGCGCTGTACATATTCGAAGCGGTGAGGCAGACTTGATAATATCCCGTATCGGCGTAAGTGTGCACGGGATTTTGCAGCGTGCTTTCCTGTCCGTCGCCAAAATCCCAATGCCAGGTATCGGGCTCGTAGGTGGACACATCCATAAAGCTGACGCTGAGGGTGGTATCGAAATAAGTGAAACGTGCCAGGGGATGATTGTCCAGACCCAGGGTATCGCAGGGGCTGCCGTCGAGGGGACCAAGGCGGTAGTGGGGATTGTTGGGAATGGATAAGGCGTTAATTGTCAAAAGATCAAGTCCGTGTTGCTCCACTTGAGGTTCTTCTTCATTAGGCCTGTGGATGATGTGGTATCGGTCGCTTCCAGATGGGGTATTGATATAGATTTTACCATCAGGCCCCAGGTATGCAGCGTAAAAATAAGTGGGGGCAAAAGATTCAAATCCATCAAACTCAGCCAGGATTTCCAGGGATGCTTCTAAATCCGGAGCCCAAAGATCCATTCGATAAAGGAATAAGCAGGAAGGAACATACAAATACCGGGAGTTTGGTGAAAAGGCCACTCCTCCCTCACAAGCCAGTTCCGGGAGATCAATTTTCCGGTAATTGCTCAATTGCCCGGTGCAACGGTCGAAATCGAATAGTTCAATATAATTAAATAGATGTTCCAACTGATGTCGACAATAATATTGCCCCTTGGGCGAAAAACAACTTTGTCCAACACCAGCTAATTTATGATTATATCCTGAATGAAGCCATTGAAGATCAGAAAGATTGACACCAGTAGGGTCTAACAATACTTTGTAAAAAGAAATTCTATCATATTCTGAAACTACTATCCACCAATCTCTTCCGTTGGCGTGTTTTACAGCGGTAATACGACCTAAATCCAAAGTGTCCGAAATGACCGAAATATTCTTTTCTTTAACTTTCCCAAAAGGATAATCAGCATTGAACTGAATCGTAGAGTAGTAAAAAGGATTCATGTGGTCGTCCAAGGATTCTGTTTCGTTGATCCTAGGGCCATGAATCAAAAAATAGGTGTCATCACTTTCAGGAAGAGGAAGGGCTAATGCTCCTTGAAAAAGAGGGTACCCATAGTCTTTCCACGCAATGGCAAATTCTCCCGGGTTCAACCACTCTCCATTTTCCATCAATTCGTGCTGGGCGTTCCACACATCAATGCCGTTGGAATAAAAAAGCAGGTTTCCGCTCGAATCGGAAAACACGACGTCGGTGAGGTAGAAATCAAAGAAGTTCCATTCCATGGAGTCCAAGACGGGCTCATTATCATCAAAGTTGATCTGAGTGATACCGAAGCCGGAGGTGAGGATGTTTCCATCATTATATCCACTAAGCCAGATAAAATCGTGGTATTGGCAAAAGGAAAGAAATGGAAGACCCAGAAAAAAACACAAAATAGCCCAACCCTTTTTCATAAAGAACCTTGAGGCCGCAGGGGCTTTCCCTGCTGCAGGTTTAGGAAATAATTTCATTAGTCTCTGACAATCACAAAAGGAGCTATTGCCCTCTGGTCATTTTGGGAAACGACCAAGCTGTAATAGCCGGCTGCAAGCCCATTGACATCAAGGTAAATAGTTCCTTCTCCTTCCAGAGAATGCCGGATATTTCCCAGCACATCAATCACTTGAATAACGGAACGGCCTTCCCAGGGGATGTGAAATGCCAGATGGTTTGCGGCGGGATTGGGGAAGACAATCAGTCTTTGTACCTCCCATTTCTTTGGGTTCCCCTTTTGAAATGACCTAAAGTCCGCAGCACATTCATGCTCGTCTTCATAGGTCGAATCGATGCCGACTGTCGCTAAAATACTCCTTGCAGCATAAACCCCGGGCCCTCCAACAATTGGGCATTGGCCTGCAATGTCCTGGAGGGTGGCAAGGTGGATGGAGTCCAGGTCAAACTTGCCGGCTGCAAATTTTTCCAAATAGATCAACCATACATCCTGCAGGTTTTCTCCATACAGGGAGTCGGTGGTAATCACATCTGCATCGGATTCAAGTGCAGCAGCGCCGTTTGCCCGATCCAGCCAGATAGCTTCCCAGGCTGAATCATCCAGATGCTGGATGCCGGCCAGCACTTCTTGCAGGGAATCTCGTTGGCTGAGCCAGCCAGGCAAACCCGAAGCATGGTAAATGCTATCTTTTTCCAGGATTGTACCTAAAATCTGCATGACACTATCGTGCCGGGCTGAAACAGCATTGTAAATAGAATCGCCGAGGGAATGGAGTTCCGATAAACCAGAATCCAGCGCCCGGAACCGGCCAATTTCATCGGCCAGGGCCTGCTGGTAGAAGGAATCTGCCTCAGGATAGGAAGCCATAAAGGCAGGAGCAAGTTCCAATTTGCCGAATAAATAATCCCGCGCCAGCCACCGCAATTCGTAGGGAAAAACTTCGGAAGCGAATGAATCCAGTGCGATTCGATCATCCAAATCGTAGTATACCGTATCAGGCATCAAAGGCTCTTCAGGTATGAATTCATCGCAGGGATCTTCGTCTGGACAAGAATAGTCTGTATTTGTAGATGAAAGGAACCAAACTCCCGGGGTTACAGGGGAAATCGTTTCAATAACTGATGGTTTCAAAGGAGTTGTTTGAGAGTTAGTGTAGAAACGGGATTTTTGAACATCGTTGACAATTGGAGATTCATGCCTCGCATCGGCATTACCTGTTCCAACTCCTCCATACCATTGGTTCCCCCGGGTAACCTGCTCTCCAACCACACCGGTCTCCGTGATGGTCAGCCCATGGAAATAATCGTCCATTTCATTCCCTCGCACCCGGGCCATTGCCGCCCCGAAGTCGGTAAAGAATAGCCCGTTGCGCACCTTGTCTACGCTGTTGCATGACAACCAGGTGCTTTCGCTGGTGGCGGAAAAAATACCGTAATTTATGGAGTCGTACACTGCACTGCCCTCCACGATATTCGCGCAAAGCGCTCCGTGTTGGATATTTCTCAAGGAAATGCCCTTGTAGTTCGACCATTGGTTGCTGTCGTCAGGAATGGTAATGGTATTGCCAATCACGCGGGTTTGGCTGTCGTTTTGCAGTGCTATACCGATGAGGTTGTGGTTCTCCAGCCGCACGGTATTCTCATGAATGAACCGGGTACCGAAATCGCTGGGGGGAATGCCAAATTGATTGTGTACGATCCCTATTCCTTTCTCTCCGGAAATGGTGATGTCGTTCTCATATACATCCAGCCAGGTGTCGGGCGCTTGTTGGTGCAGGCTTATCCCAAAGGTGGAGGCTTCGATGTCATTGTGATGCACCTTGGCTGTAATTTGCCCGGAGACGACGGTTATCCCGTTTTGCATGGCCTGCATGGTGTTCCGGCGAATGTCGTCAACGATCATATTGCGCACATAGATACCCGTGTGGCTGCAATTGAGAAAGGTGGGTAAATTGGCGAAAATGAATCCTGTGCCGAGTCCCCGCTGAGTAAAAGAGTGGGCTCCGGATTCGGATATTGCCCGGATGCCATATCCGGAAAGGTCATAGCCATTGTCGTATTCGATGTTTAAAAACCGGCTGGTCACCACAACAAGGCTTGCATTTTCTGCCAATATTCCGTTTCGCAATCCCCGGAAAATATTGGCCTGGGTTCCCAAAAGCCCAAAAATATGAGGCGCAGATGCCGGAGGACCTTCTCCGGGGCCGTAATGTAAGTCAACTCCCGCATAGGAAGTGCTGGTTGGCTCCGTAGCCTGCCCTTCGTAAGGGGCCAGCAGGTCTGCCGTGCAAGTAAGGGTATTACCCCAAAACGAGAACAGATAGAAACTGCCATCTGGTCCGGGGTAAAACAAACCGGTATAATTCCGGTCGAAATCTGTGCGGGTAATGTCGATTATTGCCCGAGAAAATGGCCGGACCGCAAATTCAGCGTCGCTGATCTGGCATTCTGACAGGATGAGGGTATGCAACTCACGCACCTGAATGCCTTGCCATAAGGTGTCACAAGTACCATGTATATCGCAATTGGTAAACTTCACCGTAATCGGCTCCAACTCGTTATCGATAATGATCAGCGCGCCTGGGGCCATAGAGATCACCCCGTTGTCTCCAAATGTATAATCTTCGTCAATGATCAGGGTACCGTTGATGAAGAGGGTAAAATCGTCCCATTGGTTGTTGGGAATGGTAGTGCCGGTTAAATCACTTAATAAATAGGTCATGCCGGGATCATCCAGTTCCAGATCGTAAGAAAGGTCATTCCAATCGGTGGAGAGTTGGATGGTCTCGCTATCCGATAGCACACAACAATTAGAAACGACCTCATGCCTGATCTCATAGAGCTGGCAGGCTTCAAATTCGTAGGTAAAACCCGCTTGGGTGCTGACCAGCACATCGTCGATGTACCATTCGTGCTTCACATCTCCCGTTTCCTGAGCTTCAAACTCCACCTGGATGCTTGATCCAGAATAGGTCAGGGTGTGGGTGAATGCTGCGGTGACGGAAGCGTTTTCGGTACAGCAGATTGTCAGTTCATCGATGAAAATCCGGGCGCCATCGGGGTCGCTCGAAGTCAATAGCCCGGTTCGGAACCAAAGTTGCGAATAGTTGGCCGCCGGGGTAAACTCCAGCGTTATCAACTGAAAAGATTGGATGTTGGCGGAGGATTCTACAAGCTCCTCTTCGTGAATAAGAAATTCACCTGAAGAAGCGGGCTGGCTGTTTGCGGCGCAAGCGCCACTAAAAACCAGGCCGTTTGCCAGCAGTACCTGCAACAGGCCCTCATCACCGTCATTGGAGAAACCGCCGGCGGCTCGCCGGAACGATATTTTATAACAGTTTCCGGCTTCAAAAGCATATTCAAGAAAAGCTCCTTGCCTGATAGCCGGGTCGTAATTGAAGTCGATCCTGAGGCTCCTGTCCCCTTCTGAAGCTGCCTGCGTGCTGATGTGCGCCCCTCCGTGGCTCGTTGCCCAGCCGTCCAGGCAGTTGTTGTCATCAATATGGGGGCAGGGAGTTGTAGGGCACCCTGTTACCTCAAAGCTTTCAAAGTAAAGGTCTCCGCACTGCCCCCAGCTTTTCGGGTTGGGGAAAATGGCAAGAAACAGCAGCAGTGTAGCGAAAGGTGTGGCTCTGTGAGGGGAGAAACGGGTTTTGGCCATGGCGAGATGATTTTTTTGGTTTTTTTTAAGAGGAGGGGGCAAAAAGACACCCGAATAAAATTACCAGAAAAACCGTTTCGCCTGGCCTTGAAGGGATTAAGTTTAGGTTAAGAAAGGAAATGTGCGGATTTACATTTGTAAAAATGCCCCATAATTGACTGATGGAGATAGTTTTATATCGGGGCGGTAATCGAGAAGTGAAAAAGTGAAAGTTACCTTTTCACTTTTTCACCCTTTCACTTTTCCACTCTTTCACCATTTCACTCTCCCACTCCTCCGCTCCTCGCCTGCCCGAAACTCCACCACATAGATGCCGGAGGGCAGATGGGCGGGCAGTTGGGCCGTCAGCTGGTTTTTGCCCGCGACGCCCTGCACCGTGGCCAACTCGCCGAGGGGCTTGCCGGTGATATCCCACAAACGAAGGGTAACTTCGGCTGCTTGGGGAAGATCGAAAAAGACATGCACCTCCCCTTCCGATTGCCGCAGTTCCCACTGAAGCCCTTCACCGGCCGCGGCTGCCTCTTTTACCCCTGAAATGATCGCTCCGTTGGAGACGGGTACCGTCCAGGTGGACAGTTCGTTGAACACGAAGTCGAAAATGCGCACCGGCGGTTGCTGGGTAAGCGGGGCGCTGACATAAATCGGAATTTCAACCAGGGGAGGAAGCAGGGGCCAATTCAAAAGCGGTATTTCGCCATAAGCATACACAATGGAATGGGTGTCGCTGGCCATAAACCAATCCACCTGCCATGTGTCGGTTTCGAGGAGGGTGCCTTCGGTCTGGGGGCCCAAAAATTCCATGGCGCCCGCTTCAAAGCCCACGAAGAAGGAGAAATCGCGGATTTCCACACCGGGCGGAAGCAGTTCCCAGCTTACCGGCACGACCAATACTTCACCCGCGGTAGCAGTCAGGTCGGGGGTTGAGATAAAGCTGCCCTGGCAGATGTCGAGCCGCAGGTCGCCGTCAGCGTCGAGGCTGGGGTCGAGGGCGATTTCGGCGCGGTCGTACAGTCCGTTGTCGTCGCAGTCGTCGTTCCCACCAATCACAATGGATGTAAAACCATCCTGGGCTGAGTGGTTACTGACAAAATCTCCATCCGATTCGGTCCATTCAAGGGTGGCGGAAAAAGAAGATCTCAACAGGTCGGGTTCTTCTGCCACGGGTTCCGTCCAGTACTGGAAAAAATGTTCGCCGCCGGGCGGGTTTTCCAATTTCCACAGCAAGATTTGACCGGCCGGTTCTCCCTCCAGCGTCCAGGTCTCAATTGCGTCGGGCATGGGTTCGGCGGCGATGAAAGCCAGGGAAGCCGGGATGTATTCTCTCAAAACCAGCCAGTCGGTGGGCTCGTCTTCCTGTACATGCAGCATCAGATCGACCGCCAGGGGCTGAGAGACCGGAAATTCGAGCGGACCGATATTCCGGGAAAGATAGGACCTGGTGTGTCCACAGTAGGAAGGTTCCACGGTCACCATGATCGAAATAGTGGCATATTCGCCCACCCAGGTATCGAAATAGGGGCCTTGGATGCCGATAACCAGAATACCACTGGCCATCTCATCATCGGGATCCGGCCAGTCGGAGTCGTACACGGTAAATTCCACCTGGAAGGGATCGAAATGAACCATGGTAAAAGAATACCCCGTATGCGGTTTTGAAAATTTCTTCTGATCGTCCAGCACCGGCGTATCATGTGTACCAACCAGCCTGAAACCATGATGCCCGCTTTGAGGCCTTTTCACCCGGAAATTCACATACACATCCGCGCCTGAAAAGCTGTCCGTTCCATCCTTCGTCACTTCCAGATCGACGATCTCGACCTTGATGTCGCAGCAGGCATACGCCTCTCCCGGCAGGAGAAAGAATGCCATGCAAAAAAATACCGCCCCAACGAGGGCATTCCGTAAATGATCCATGCGTACCATAATTGCTGATTTTTTGGTGAAAAAATTTTCAGCAATATGGCCCTGAAGAAGCCCCGCCTGCCAGTACGATTATTCCGGGTTTCCGGGGGAGAAAGAGGGGGAAGGTTTTGAAAAAGAAAAGAAGTTTCTATAGTAAGAAATTGAAAACCAGCAGCTTGTGTTTCGTTCGTAAAAAGTGGGTTTTCGCCATGATGGCAAACTAAAAAATCACAACGCTAGATCGTCAACACCCTTTCATCCAGGCTTAACAGCCCGGAAGCATTTTCCGCCACGATTTTGAAGTGGTGATAAACAGGATCGCCATTTGCATATTCTTTTTCAAGGGTATTGGACCCCAGGCTTGTGTCTGCCAAATTTACATCCAGAGTAACAGCATTGCTTTCGAGTTGATGGATCTTTACCCAATTGCCGTATTGATTCATCTTGTGGAGGTAATAGATCCCGTTGTGGACGGTTTTATCCCAGATGAGGTGCACATCCAGTATCTGGGAGCCGGAAGGCGTGCCGGTGTATGACAATTGCGGCGCATCGGGATTATTCACGTCGATAATGCTGGCCAGCGCCGTATTGGAAGGTTCCGAAGGCACAAATTCCAACTCATTATTTTCGTTGATGATCTCCCGGAGCGCCACGATCCGGTAATAAACCGGCTCCCCATAAGGTGGAAATGCCAAATCCGAAAAATCGTCGGCCAGCGGTTCTCCGGCATCGATCGTGGCAGCCAGGGTCATGGTCCTCACACTCAGGGCTTCCTGCGGAGTGCCCCCTCTGAAAATTTGGAATTTTCGAATATGCTCAGCGCCGATATAGGGATTGACTTCGAATACGACCCCGGGAGGAATACTGAACAGTGGATTAGCCGGCCGGACCGTCACTTTTTTGATCGCTACCGCTTCGGGCGGGAACGTATTCACCAATTGAATGGGGCCTACGATGGCGCTGCGTTCGCTCATGACCAGGCGGTTGCTCAGTTCGATGGCAAAATAAAAATAGAAACTCAGAGAAGAACCATCGATCGTATAGTCGGTAAAGCGGACTTTATTCCCCCCGAAACGAAGCGCCATGGGATAGGGTTTGAAATCGGGATCATCTGAGGATAGGGGGTCACCTTGATCGTTCATCAGAACAGGCGGTGCGGAAGAAGTGGTTAATTCGCCGGCCGTAGCTTCATCGATATGACTGTACACCAAAGGCTGTTGCGTAAGGGGGACAAAAGCCTCAACAATCGCATCCTGGATGATCTGTTGCATGGAGCGGGTCTCCGAAACGAGACTTCCATCCGGGTTGTAGTAGAGATTTACCGTCATCGAGCCCGGGTAGGGGATACTTCCGTCAAACGGCCTGTTTTTCAGGGAAGGATCGGGCACAGGGATCAAATAGCTCGCGTTGTCCGGATTCGGAAAACTTCCCAAGCCGTTGCCGTTGACAAAATCCGACCAGGTTGCAGTGAATGCGGGATTGTCCAAGCCCGGTAAAAAACCGGGATCGTTCAGGATGGATTCTACGGTGGAAGGTTGGTACAAGAGACTCAGTACCTTTTGGGCGTCAGCCCGGTAAAAAGCCAGGGCATAGGGCTCCCGGTCCAGTGTATTCACCTGAACGTCAAAGGTGTAGGTCGCCTTTCCGTAAAATCCGGGACGGGTGGCAAATGCAGGCCCGGCCAGCATTTGCGGTTGCTCGGGCGCCTCGATCTTTTGGGCCAGAATAACTACCGGCGTAGTAATTGGAGAAGTACACCCTTTTGCCGAATCGCGAGCCCGGGCAGCGAGGTAGGTCATCTTTTGCGTTTCACTTCCTTGCGGCAACACTTTTTCTTTCGTCAGTCCGCTATTTTCTTCCGCGTAAAGCCTGAATCCCGGATAATACCTTCCCTCCGAGGAAGAAAGCCCCAGGTAGCCTTCATTCGCCGATTCGGGATCGAAAGCGAGGATCTTGTTTTCGGCTTCATCCAGTTTCCAAACCTGGAGGGTCACTCCATTACCCATAAATACCGCCCCTTTAAACCAGTAAACCCCCGACGGCGGCGAAGGCAAGGACGGGATCGGAAACTCGTACAGGCCCGGGATTTCAGCTACTTCCACCGGGTTCGAAACATTCAGGATGGCGCCTGGAATATTTACCCCAAGGCTGAGTTGTTGATCCCAGTTATGGGGATCTGCCAGGTTTTCCGCCAGGACGTAATTACCGGAAGGGAGGGTGAATTGTTCGGTAATGATGAAGTAATTGTTGTTTTCCGTATCAATGGGCGTGGTACTTTTTACCTGCCGGACGATCAGTATGGGCCCATCCAAATCTTCCACGTAATAACCGATCCTGTCGGCAACCAAAAGGCTGCCCCGGAATTTTTCGGGAGAACCGCCCGGAGGCGGATCACTCAATGTTACGGATGCTTTCCCATTTCCCATATCTGTGGCATCCAAAATCTGCCCTTTGAGAATCACCGGAGGCGATTCCCGGAAAAAAAACTCGATGGCGTCGGCCGTATCGGGAAAATACTGCGCCATTTGTTTCTGATTCCACTCGAAGGTGAGGCGGAGCAGCACTTTGTCGTATAAACCGCCCAGCATCTCTTGTTCCGCTGTGGTGGTGAGAATGATCGGGTCTTCCGGTTGGATGAGCTGGACAGCCAAGTTGGCCGGCGGCAAAAGGCTGCATCGGTCAGGGAAGGCCGTTTCATCGGTCGAAACCATCGGGCTGGTCGGGGATACCCTGGAAAACCAGTTGACACAATACAATCCATAGGTATGAATCCCTGCCTCTTTTTCGTGATGGGTAAAAACCGGGACAACAAAATTCCCGTCGAAGGGAATACAAAGCGGTTCTTCAATCCCCGAAGCGTCCTTAAAATAACCGTCGTGCAATAATTCCGGCGAAAGCATCGCGCCGGAGGCGTCGGTGTATTCCAACCCGAATTGAACGACCAGCGATTCTCTTGCCAGGGAAAAAAACGCATCCGGCTCTTCAAAAAAGGGTCGAAGACCCATTTCAAAGCGGAATTCGTTCCGGAACAGGGAAATATACCTGACCGGGTTATAAAAATCATACCCGTCCTCATCGGCCAAATTGGAGTTCAGGGTTGCCGTGCCGCCGTCCCAAAAAAGGCCGTATTTTATAGGCTCGTCTATTTTCGGAACCGGAGGAAGCCGGTAGTCCTGTTGGCTGGCAGGCAAGCTCAAGGAAAGGTGAGTCGTCAGCGCACCTTCTCCGGTTTCCGGATCCGTCAGGGTGACGTACCTGGCCAAATAGATATACTTTGTGTCCGGTTGTGCAGCGGCCGTGTCGATATGGCCCAACCCCAGCATCCTGGCGACATGGTAATCGAAGGAGGCAAATTTGAGCATTTGGAGATAGCTCAGCTCCTGCGCTGTCGGATTTCCGGCTTCATCATCCGTGAACCCCTCGATCGCCATCGGATCGCTGAGACTCAATTGCAGGTATTTCTCTACCCCTGTTTTTATTCCTTCGCCGAAAACATTGGGGTTGGGCGGATTCCAACGCTCTTCGTAATTGGAAAGATTGACCGTGGCGCCGCCGTTGTATTTCCGCCAGGAAGCGTGAATGCCTCCCCCTGAGTGCAAACGGGCAAGGGCGATATTCGTATCTGTGGTCAGGGCAAATGCATCTACCCATTCAAATTCGCTGTCGTAACCCAGCAATGTATCCTGATAAGTAACGATCCTGACCTTCGAAACGATCGCCTCCGCCCGTACAAACCGGACATATTCGATGTGTTCTTCCGTCAACCCCAGGAAATCACTTCCAGGAGTATTCGCCAGCACATTCCGGTTGGATACAAACGCTCCGTTTGGCGCCTGATCGGGAGGGAGGGAAACGGCTTCTACCAGCGGATTGCGAGGTTGGTTCTCCTGAAAGGCGAAATGAAGCATCAGCTTCCCGGCCGCCTGTATTTCAATTAATTGATCATAATGGTTGATGAATTCAAATGGATTGTTGGCCGGGTTGATGGAAGACCGGACCATGTCGTAGTGCTCCACATCCGTAAAGCGGACGACGATATGGGTGAGGTTGCCTGGAACTGAGGATACAGGAACAAACCCGTTATACCGCCAATAGCGTTTGTCGCCCTGCTCGTAAACCAGGCTCGGGGGAATGTTGAAATCGACGGTACAGGCATACGTTTGCCCATATTCCGCCCGGTATATTTCGACGTAATCATTTCCCGACGGGCCCGCTGCTCCTTTGGGAATATGACTGTTGCCCAGATTTCCAAGCAGGTCCCAACGAAGGTGAATACCTGTTTTGGAACCATCGCTGCCGTCGCTACCGGCCGCCTGAATGTAGAGCGAAGGCGATTGAAAACGGGGGTTTTGGCTATTGGTTACAGGATTTTGCATGGTATTTCCTTAAACGGTTAAACTCTCAGAAACAGCATTGACGTAAGTCCCCGATACAGGCTCGTACCGCTTCATCGTAAAGGTAAGATTGATCGCTCCCGACGGGAAGTTCAAACTTCCATTGCTCAGAAAAACACTTGCCCCGTCTTCCGAAAACACGGCCTGATCGAAAGCGGCGCCTCCCATGCTGCCCGAAATGGTATCCTCCAGGTCTTCGGCGGGTATTTTCGGATCGTTGAATGGTTCGGGGTTGCGGACCAGCAGACCAATAATCTGCCCGCCAGGACCATCGCGCACGATGTTGATTTCCGTGCCCAGGGCAGGCGAAAGCCCCCGGATTTGCAGTGCGCCAAATACGAGCCGGTCGTATTTGGCCATGTAGGCCTTGACAAGCGCGTCGGGCGCCGCATCGTTCAGCACTGCGATGGCGTCTTGTATCGCAGTGGACGGCAAAGCCTGCTCAATGGTAAACAAGGCATTTCCCTGGTTCCCGTCCTTGTCTTCGAGGTAAAAGCTTTGTATTTGCTCCGAAAAGTTTCCGTACCGGGAGGTTTCAAAAACGTAGCGGTGCACTTCGCGTTTGTCGTTTTCGTTCCCGTCTTTCAGGGCGTTAAAAACGGCCGTGTAGCATTTTAAGGGCCTGAGATCGGGCAAGGGAAAACGCGCCATCAGGCGGTAGGTCTGGGTGGTTGCCACCGTAATGCAGTTCAGGCCTTGTATGACGCTTTCCTCCACTGCGACGTCGGTGTCGACCAATTCCCAGGCAGGGGAAGCGATCTGCGGATCGCAGGGCGTGGGACCGGTGTGGCTGAAGTGTAGCTCCGCCGGGTCTTTGATCACTACTTCCATCGCATACCCTTCCCAATTGTAGAAAGCGTACAAATATTCCTGTTTGAAGAACAGGTAGAGCGCAGGCGACCGGTAAAACAGCGGTTTTGCGTTCGTGAGCCTGCCGTCGGCATTGGGATAGGAAGCCTTGAAATTGATATATGGCAACAGATTTTTGTACCGGAACTGGTCTTCCTGGTCTTTGGCTTCCAGTTCGGCATAGGCAGGGTGCACGGCGCCTGCGGCGTCTTTGTGGAAAAAGCCCGGAGGACCTGAAGTGCGGAACGCATAACTGTGCTCGTAAAGGTGATCGTCGAACACTGCCGGGTCGCTGCTGTCGGGATAGACCCGGTCGAGCACGTTGATTCTCAGGCGGAAGAGCCGGTCGGGTTGCCAGACGGGAAAGCCGGATGGGATGCCGCCGCTGAGTTCGGCCGCGCTTTCGGCGCCAATAAGGCTGAAATCGGATATCAGTTCATTGTAGAGGTAGTCCTCCTGTTTCAGATGGCACAGTCCGTAAAACCAGGCTTTGCAGCGGCTCGTAATTTCATCTCCAAATAAGGTCCGGACCTCCGGGCAGAGTTTTCCCCGCAGCCGTTCGCTATGGGTGGCCGTAGAAATGAGCGTAGAAATGTGATAGCAGCCGTTTTCATCGGGTATTTCATCGATCGTCCAGCACGTCATGCCGGTGATGAACCTCGGGTCGACAGGCGTCCCGTTCGTGGCCAGGTCGAGCGATACATTGTAGACCAGGCAATTGAGCGCCTCTACCGCCATTTGGAGGGTATTATTTTGCCCGATGCTCCACGAATACCTCACCTGCGGCACGGATGCTGCCAGGCAATCGATCAAGGGGTCTCCTGTGGGCGGATTGCCCGATTGGCCACCGCAAAGCTGAAAGCTGGAAACCAGGAGGTATTTGTAGTAGAGCGGCAGGTGAGCCGGATCGGAGAGCAGGATGGCAGAAGGAAGGGCCAATTGCCCGTGTGTGGCGACGCCGTTCAGCAAACCGCCCAGTTCCCTGATCATCAGTTTGAGCGAACAGGGAAGGTTCGGCGCGGTGGGAAATCCATCGTCCGGCTTAACCCGGCAACTGCCCGGCGTGATCAAAATTCTGTCTATGGGAATGGCCGGGTTGTTGTACTCCAGGGTCAGGGGCGTTTCCGGCGGCACGACCTGGACGCTCGTTATTTCGTATTCCGTTTTCGGCAGCCCGTTGCCGTCGCTTTGCCCGGTAAAAACGCGTTTGTAGAAAATGACGGTCGCTTCATTGGTATTGGTACCTACCCGGAGGGAAGTCCATACCGTGGGTTCGTCGAACAGTATTTCCAGCGACTGCCCGGAGGGAATGGCCACGGCATCGCCAAAACCCACGTCTTCGATCAGCGAACCGTATTGGCCCAGCAGGCGGACAGTGGCGCCATGGGAGTACAGGAAGATACCGGCAGGTATGATGTTCGCCGTGAACCCATTGTCCAGTTCGAGTTCGCGCTCCAGGTCGGGAAGCGAAATGCAGGCGATCACCCTGGCGGTTTGTTCACAGAAGATATTCAGGAGGGACACGCTCAATTCGGCCCAGGAGGAGCCGCCCGAGCCGCTGTCTTCCACGTAGGAGAAAGGTTGTTGCGCCAACAGGCGGATCTTGGTGTACCTGCCGGCTTCGTCCCTTTGCCAGTAGCCCAGCTTGTATTCTTCATCCAGCAGGTTGGGAGGCGCAGGCTCGAAGGGGACGACGGAGACGCTCTCTACATAAAATTCGTGCTTCACCTGTTTAGCCTTGGCTTTCTGCGGGGCGAGTTTCAGGGAAAATTCCGGTACATCCGATACCCCGCCCAAAATTTCTTTCGTGTTGATGGGGTTGACGGGATGTTTGAATTCGACGTCCACAAAGCAATCCATCGGGATGGCTCTTTGCGGAAGGGCCGCATCGCCTCCGATGGCGTGGGTGAAGTATTGCCGGTCGAGCGTAAAGCTTTCCAGGGTGTGGATGTTAACGGCGCCTATCGAGATCTCGTCGAGGATGTCGATGGGCGTGGTGAGGTAATCGTTGCTGAAATTCCAGACGAAGTTTATTCCCACCTTCTTTTCAATAAACAACAATTTCACCGAAACCTCTGCGAATCCCGCTATTATGAATGGCTTGGCCGCTTCTGCGCTTAAGCCAAACAGCAGGGACAAACCGACGCCCACCCCAAAAACGCTCACATCCAGCACCGCGCCCGCCTCGATGGTACCGCCCATTTGTTTCGGTTTGAAAGCTATTTTTCCCGCCACATCGAGGTAGGCCTGCAGCTTCACCTTCACCGGTCCGAATTTCTTATCCACGCCCAGCTCCGCCCCGGCGCCAAACCGGATGCCCGAGGAGGAGAGCATCAGGTAGGTGTATGCTTCGATAAAGCTGAGTATCCGGGAGCGGATGCGTTTTTCCACCGGAAGGTCGCGCCCCATGTTGATAAACCAGCCCTGGGAGTTGCCGAAGAAAAAGGCCATTTCGATCAAACCGTCAAGGGTGGCGATGCCCCCCGAATCTTCGGGCATCTTGTAATTCACCCCGAAAGCCGCCTGCACGCCTGTGGGGTCGAGCACGATGAAGGCGTAGAAAGGCGGATCGGTGGGGTCGTCGATCGAAACCCGTTTTTTGAGCACCTGGGCCTGGCCTTCCAGCAGGAACACATTGGGCAGGCCCAGCAGGAAGAACAGTTTGGTCGAAAGGATCAGGCCCGAGTCGCCGGCCGAGGTGGCCAGGCTGACGCCCGCGCCCAGGGAAAAACCGCCTTTGGGTTCGAATTTGGCCGGGGTGACGCCCTGCCTGTTGTCGGGCGGCGTTTTTGCCTTGTAGTACAGGTACCAATAGTCGTCTTCTTTCAGCCCGATATACTCCTTGCCTGGTACGAAGCTCTTGCCCACCAGTCCGCGGAAGGCATAAATACCCAGGCCGGTCGAACCGAGCGGTATCGGCTCGGAAAGTTCTATTCCCACGTCCACCAGGAAAGAGGGAATGGCCGGATTGTACCGCATTTTAGCGCTGCCCGTGATGTTGAGTTTTTCCAACCGCAACGTAAGGCCAATACCGCCGGCATATTCCGTTTGGGCCGTGCTACCGGTTTCGTTGCCGGGGTTTTTCATGCTCAGATAGCCGTTGAGCAGGAGGGTTGCCTGGTCTCTGGACACATTGCCCGGTATGATCAGATCGATGGCGATACTTTGGATGCGGACAAAGGTATGCCGGGGCGGGCCGTCGACGGTGTAGTAAAACTTGATGCCGTCGCCGCGCGCATCGATGCCGCCCGGCTGTATGCTGATGCCGCCGTCGAAGCCGAAGTATTTGTACTTGCGCATGGCGCCCCCGTGCTCCTGCTCGTGAGAGCCGATGTGAATGGCGGTGACGGAAAGCTTCACCGGCCCCAATTGCAGGGTGACAGCCTTGGGAAGCACCAGCCCTCCTCCTTCAAACTCGAAGCCGCCGTCTTCCCAGATCAGCAGTTTCTGGATCTGGATGCCCGTGGGCAGGTCGCCGCTCAGTATTTCGCTTTGAAATTCAAAATCGAGCGTACCGGATACGGCGACATAGAAGCGGTCGTCGCGTTTGCCTACGGTCAGGGAGGCGAGATTAAGGGAGAAAACGTCGGGAATGCGGAGGAGTTGGATGCCCTGGGTTTCGGAGGCGGTGATGAACCATTCGCCGTTGGAATCGAAATGGACGACGATTTGGATGGTTGCGGTTTCTCCTGTAGCGTCCTTAAAGCCCGGAATGATTAAATACCCCCAAATATTGGAATCAACTATTGCATTATTCCGCAGCGTGATATCGAAAGCGAGGAGTCCAACGGAAAACCCTCCCAAATTGACAGACAGAGGAGGAATATCGGGATTTTCCGGGTCGATATTTTGCAAACCAATCTTGCCGGAAATTCCCCCTGTGCCGATGAGCAGGTTTTTACCGGTGATAATGACTTGCTGATTGCTTTCTACAGCCCAAAACGAGGGTAAACCAATAACCGAATTCGGGATAAAGGCGCCCATAAAATCGGGCGGAAACCCGGCGGCATCGGCAGCGGGAATATTGGAATCTTTTCTAAAGTCGATGAAAACTTTGTCGAAACCAATAGAGATGCCCGTTTTGCCGATAAGACCGCCTACATGCGGTGGCGCAAAACTGAAGCTTAATTCCTCGTTAAACCGCAGCCCGGAGCCCACTTGAAAGCTCAGATTCCCTGCCGATAACTCCAAGGTGAGCTTGGCATCGAGGTCGGGGTCGACCGTTTGGTCGGAAAGCAAGGGGAGCAACACATTTCTCGGAATAACAACACAAAACCCCAAATTTGAAGTGCCGGCGTTGGCAAAAATCGTAGGCGTGATCGCTTTTTTAACGACATCTACAGGTTTAGTCTCATAAAGGCCAAATATCTGGGCAATATTTTCTGTCGTATTCTCCGAATTGTTGGGGTCGTTAATAAAGTCGTTGTAAACGATCTCCGGCAAGGAATTGCCTGAAGTTTGGATGGCGCCCAAAACACCGCTGAGAAAAATATCAAAGTCTGTGCTCGGAGGAGTAGGTATGTTGGTTCCGTAGTTTGTATTCAGGTGGTTTACCAGGAAGCCGGCGGGATCGGGATCGTCTATTAATAACCCCATGGTATAAATAAGGAGTTCTTCGTCCGGCATATCCGAAACACTCGTTAACAAACCATAATTGGATTCCGGATCCGAAAAATTAAAACTTCCTGTATTAAATCCCCGGATAATCCGTAGAATACCCCAGGAAAAAGAGAAGGAAATGGATATAATGGTAGGGCGAATGCATACTTCCAGGCCCGTGCCCGGCAGCTCAAACCCAAGCTGTTGGTTGAGCACGATCTCTATATAGGCCGAGGTTGTCACCCCGTCGGCACTCCTGACCACCTGATAATTTCGGTAATACAGGTGCTCAAAAAAGGACATAAGTCCATTGTGAAGGAATGAAAGTTCATCTGGCAATTGATCCAGTTGAACGATATTGGAAAGACGGGGATAGTAGGCGCCTTGGGACATTTCAATTGATTTTATATATTCGTAAACATTCCTTTAGTTAAAACCAACACATATATAATTAGCAAAAAAAAACAAATATTAATCATTAATACAAACAAAGAAACAAGATGCAACAACGGTCCCTTTCTTTCTTTTTCATAAAGAAAAAGGATATTAAATGCAATTGAAATCATTTGCATAAAAAATGCCGCAACTGCCTGACTAACAGAAATATAAGAATTTGATCCGAATTTAACCACAATGGGCCTTCCCAGAAAAACAAAAACAGAAATAATCAAAAACATAAATGACAAAAATATAAAATAATTTCTTTTCATTTTAATCAAAATTGAATTTCAATTTGAGTATCGTTTTCTATTTCAAGTTGAAGTTTATTCTTGACAAAAGGCAAAAACCTGTCAACAAAAACTTGCTTTGCAATATTCTCGATGTATGTTTCCTCAAAAAAATTTGGATGAGAAGTAAATTCAGGCCAATCTGAAAAAAGAGAAACGTTTTTGACCAAGGGGGAAGGATAATTGGCATTTTGCCATAGAATTAAGCTATTAATAATAAAAGTAGAAGGGTCATATCCAGAAAGGCTACTACTCCCCCAGAACTCCATAAAGTTTCTCATTCTTTGCAGCCAATGTCCCCTTACCTCTTCCCAATTTGCCCATTCTGGGGAACCAGGTGAAACTGTAGGCAACCAAAGGTATGAATCATCTCCTTGTTGCTTTAAAAAACCAAGGTATTGACTAAAAATGAGCCACCGCTTAGAAACAGTATCATATTTGGAAATATGAGCTTCCAAATTAGAATTATCAATGGAAAATGTAGACGGCAGAGGATTTATGTTGTAATAATGCCCGACAAGCTGTGAAAGTAGGAGATTATTTTTGGGCTCAATTTTCCGATATGCCACATTGAGACCTATCGCATCTATATCTCCCAATAAATCTGCATCCGGAGATGTGGATTCATAATAACGGTCTAAATCAGGCGTCTCCGGATAATAAGGTGCCTTCGGTTTTTTTCCAGTAACTAAATGGCGAAAATAATCACCAGCACAAATACCTAAATCCCCTATTAAACCGGCAAAATCATAAGGATGTTGTATTTTATATCCACGATAATGAACACCCAGCCAATGACTTTTTTGTTGTTGCGCCGCTATATTGTTTATATTATTCAAATATAGGTATGGGTGAAGTTCATCTGGGATTAGAATACTTGCTTCAAAAGCATATAATAAATGCCCTATATCTACTTGTTCTTTTGCTCCAGCCGCCAATAAACTATCAAGAATTAACATAGGACCCGGGTTATCTTTTATTTCATTTTCATCTGCCTTACTGGTTAACTGAGTATAATATTTATTTCCATTTGGAATATTTTCCATTTGTTTAATTCGTAATCTGAGGGAAACATCATGAACTACCGGGATCGGATATCCATTTTCATCATAATCATAAGTTGTGTATGATTTTTTTGTATTTGCCCAAAGAATTGCGTTTTCAAGTGGAACTCCAAATGGGCCACGGCCAGCTTTCCCATAATAATGAACTCGAATCCTGGTGGCGGTATCAAGAAGTGAATCTGGGCCAATATTTTGAAGCGCTAAACTTAGGGGATCTGAGTAAACAGCTTCTACCGCCTTTATACAGTCAATGAATGTATCAACATCCATATAGGCGGTGCTAAATTGAATGCCAGAGGACTCTATCTTATTATGGCTTTGTTGCATGAATCATTTTCAAAAAAGGCCAAAAAGGGCCTAAATCCGTGTTATTGATCAAGCGGCCTTTTCGGAAATGGGCATACCAATCCCTGTCATTTTGTTGAGACACATTACTTTT
>JBAQQB010000138.1:0-108245 GCA_049306275.1 Saprospiraceae bacterium
GGAGCGGCCTGAAAACCAGTGTACTATAACCCCTTACAGACACCGAATAAATTCGGCGTACCATGCGCCAAATAAATTTTGCGCCCCATTGAGTAAACTAACTCTTTCTTCACTATTTCAAACCGGCCAGGCATGCACCACGAAGATATCCAGCAATTGTTGACGAGCCTGCTCAATGACTCGCCTGCCACCCAAACCCCACTGAACCAACTGCGGGAAATGCTCACCCGGACCGCTATCCCGGCGAACCCCTCCGACCTGAAGGCGAGCAGCTTTTCCTTCGAAGGCAGCGGGGTGATTCCCGCAAAACCAGCAGCGGAGGCCGGTACCAGCCTCGACTATCAGGTATTCATCAGGGAGACGCCCGTGCGAAGCACGCAGCTCTTTGCCTCTAACCCACTATGGGCGGCCGGCGCCGCCCCGGAGCGCACCATCGGCCCCGTCAATGCCGCCGACGGCCGTTTGCTCTGGTTCGATTTTTTCAAAATTGAAAAACTCGTCGCCCTCTACATCCAGGGCAATCCCGACTCAGCGCTCCTCTTCAAGATCACCACCGGATTCCAGTTCGTCAACGTCAACCTGCCGCTCGCTGCGCCATCGGCCAATAGCTACAAGCTCAACGCCGGGAGCGTGTGGATCAACTCCCGGCTGCTGGCCCCGGACGCCCCGGCGGGGCATTTCACAGGCCTGACCATCAATGGTGGGACGGTCGCACTGACCGCGCCGCCTACCATCGTCAACGGGAAGCTCACCATTCCACTTTCAGCAACCGCAACAGTGCAACTGGACCTCAAGCAGCAAACTGTCACCGACGCCGATCCGGACAGCCCTTACGGCAAGGATGCCCGCAGCGCCAAAATCGAGCTGCCCGCAGAGCTCGCCTTCCAGTTCAAGGGAAGCCAAAGCCAGATTACCCGCGCAGACAACGCAGCCTGGAAGGTCTACGGACACAAAAGCAAATTTTCCTGGCTGCCCCATACAGCCGGTAAATTCAACGCCACGCTCAACCGGGTGCTGATACCTTATGCCGCGTCGGAAGAAACATTTGGCGTAGCCAGTTGCCAGTCGCCGTTCTATACGCTGTCAGGCAGCGCCCATATCAGCGAGAGTTCCTGGGCATTGCCCGCCGGAGCGATCGACGTGGCCAACCCGCCTGCCGCCGAAGGCATCGGGGCCATGGCCATCCTCGCAAAACCCGGACTCAGCATGCGCTGGACCGGCCTCAAAGAGGGAGCGCTGAACCTCGTGCAGCCCTACCTGATGGCCGCCCCGGGCCGCATCGCCATCACCGACCTGGCGGCGGGGAATGCCGGCGCCTTTCACGACCTGCAGCTCTGGAAAGACGCGCAAAACCTCTTCGGCACGAGCGCCCGCCTGCAGTTTCCGGCCACCGCGCCTTTCTTTTTCAACACCCTGGCCAACGGCACAGAACTGCTCATGGCGCAGGTCAACGCCGATGTGAGGGCGGACAGGCCGGTAAAAGTAAACGGCGAGCCCCTGGAGATACGCTCCAAAAACTCCCTGCTGGTACTGGCCGCGACAAAGGCCTTCCGGCTGGTCTACCTTTTCGACGACAACATACTATTCGACAATATCGACCTGAGCCAGCAAGAGCCCGCGCTGCCCAAACCCATCTCCCTGGCGCTGCGCAACGCCCTGTTCAAAACCACGCCCGTCAACGGCTGCCTGCTATTCGGCCTGTTGTCGGAGGACTTTGAAAAAGTGACCCAGGCCAACCTCTTCCTCGTCATGGGCCTGATGGCCTACCTGCCCACCCTGCCCGATCCCTACGCCGCCAACATCAACCGGCTGAAATACCAGTTCCGGGGCGCCGTCTGGGCCTGGCTCGTCTGCCAGGTCAACTGGAAACCCGCAGACCAGGAGCTGGATGAAGTGAAGGTCTCCTTCCAATTTGCCCCGCTGCAACAGCAGGGGCAGGCGAATCTGCCGTCAAATCAAAACCTGGATTTCACAGGGCTGCTGGGCACCGACGCTAAAGCAGGCGTTAACCCGCAATCGTTTCAGGGAGAAGCAACATCCTTCAGGGCTTCCAAATTGCCACCGCCCCTGCCCGATTACGGCGACATCTGGGACAAGAACACCCAGCGCCTGGGCAACGACCATTTCGCCCTGCTCGACGTGAGCACCAACGCCGACCTGCTGGGCCTCAGCTTCGGGGTTTTCAGCGACCGCCGGGTGGCGATGGTTACCACGATGGCGCCGGTGGGCTCGCAGGCCTTTCCCCTGCAAGTCGACGGCATGGACGTGACCAGCCGCGGCATGAACGTGAAAGCCTTCACCGTGCCGCAGATATCCTGGGAACCGGTTATCAACCTCACGAAGCCCGACCTGCCCAATGCGGGCGACCCGGATTTCGGGTTCAATTACTACCCCGACGACGGGGGTCCAACCCGCATTCTCAACAACAGCGCGGAGCAGGTGGCACTGGCGCCCATCCCGCTCACCGATTTTCTGGTGGAAAATTATGCGGAGAAAGAAAACTTCAGCGCCCTGTCGCTCTTCACCCTGCCATTCGGGATGCGGGCCCTGGCTTTGCTCCAGAAAGAGTACCTCTACGAAGGCAGTCCCCGCGGTGGAGCTGACCTGAAGTACAATTCCAAAACATTTGAAAACGACATCAAAGGCGCGCGGCAGCTGGAAGTGGACGGCGGCGAGGCCCTCCGGCAGGGCGAGAGCGACATGTTCATGGGCAGCACCGTGCAGGTCAACAACATCCTCGACGTATGGGGCGACGATACTGGCGACAGCACGCTCGGGGCCAGCGTCACCAAAATATTCAACAACGAGTGGCTGATGGAGCCCTTCCAGCTCATCCGGCAGCGGGGCGTGCCCCTCGAACGGATCGACCTGAGCGGCTACGGCGCCAGCATCTTCAGCAACTGGCTCAACCCGAAAGCGGCCATCGCCGAGACCAGCCAGGCCAAGTTCGACGTGTTCACCGGCCGCACGGCCCACGAGATCATACAGGTGAAAAGCATCATGTACCCCTGGGCCATCAAGGTGGTGCGCACGATCACGCTGTTCAGGGTCAGCACCGGCTTCGTGTACCGCTTCGACAGCGGCTGGCGGGCGGAGAGCGATGGCAGGTTCGACTTCACCTACTACGTCTACAAACCCGACCCTGGCGATCCAGGCAAACTGATACCCGAAGAAAGACAGGGCAATTACGCCATCCACCCCGGCGTGGTCAAGGGCCTGTTTTTGGTGAAAAATATCGTGGAAACGGAAGACATCCTGCCCATCACCGGCCAGATGTTCATCGGCGACGGCGAAGAATACGTGGATATTGACGGCAAGGCCCTCATCAACAATACCGGCGCGGATATTTCTTTCAACTACGAATTGCAGCCCGTCTTTTTCGACGCCGACGTGGAGATCGAAAACCCTGTGAGCGGTTTTGCGAGCAAAAAAATCGGGAACCAGGACAAGCGGCTCGTCGCCTCGAAAAAAATACTGGGCTTCGTGCAAATTGCGCCCAGGGGGCTGCCCATTACTACCGAGGTATTCAAAGCCATGATCGACCGGCAGGCGGGCAGCATCGGCGGCCCCATCGATTGCGTGGTCGACATCGGAAGCAGCGGGCAGCAGATGCGCCTCAACCGCTTCGACATCAGCAATTCTTTTGACCAGAACGGCGACGACGGCGTCTTCGCCTGCGCGGGCCGCGGCAGCGTGCTGCTGCCCAAAGACGGCGCCTGGAGCATGGTGAAGCACGAATTCGACTCCGGCGACGTAACGCCCGTGCCGCCCGAGCTCAGCGTGCCCCTCATCCGCATCGGCAAGCTGGTGAAGCAGGGCGGGCAAATGGTTCCGCAACCCAACCCCGCCAACGAGTTGCTGCGCATCGCCAACCCCACCGAGCTGCTGCGCTCAGCCGTTTCCGACACCATCAACTACGGCTTCCTGCAGAGCACCGACACGCAAAAAGCGCTGTTCCTCACGCCGGCCTTCAAGCAAGGGCTGGACAAGATGCTGAGCAAGACCCCGCCGCTGTTTGCCGACGCCTTCCGGCTCTGCAACTCCAAAGCCATTTTCCCCAATATTGGCAACGCCGTCAGCGACTTCGGCGACGCGATCAACCTGGTGAAAAACGGCAACGAGTTTGTGAAAAACGCCATCAGCGACGGTGGCACCCAGGTGATGGAACTGATGAAGATCAACGAAACGGTAGACGCCGTGAAGCAGGAGGGGTACAAACTGCTCAAACAGATCGAAAACTTCTCCCTGCCCAATACCGAATGGGAGCTGATCAACCTGGGCGACGGCACCTTCCGCGTTTTTCTGGAATACAAGGCCGACAACATACAGAAGCAGGGCGGCGGCACGAAAAACGCCACCGGCGCCCTCAACTTCGACGTAAACTCCTTCGCCGGCAACGTCGCCGACCAATGGAAGAGCAAGATGGCCAACGTCGGCGTGGTGGTAGACCTCGGTCCCATCAAACGCCTGATGACCATCAAGGGCAACTGGGACAGCCAGAAAGGCGCCGCAGCCAACTACGGCGGCTCGGCAGCCGACCCCGATTTTCCCAGTCCGCAGATCGAGTTTGCCCCCGAGCTGGAGCCGGTCATCGAAATCCTGCAAATCCTGCAGGACCTGCAAGGGGAAAACTACGCCGACGCCGTGGGCAAGGGCCTCAAACTCGCCATGAGCAACAAGGCCGGCAGCTGGGAATACAAGCTGGAAGCCACGAAGGAGATACCGGTGGTGCGATTCCCCATGCCCGCGGAGGTGTACAACAACCCCAACACCCCGCTGAAGCTGGAGGCCGGTCTGAGGCTGGGCGCCTACTTCAACGCCGCCTTGAAAGTGACGACCAATCCCGGCGAGCTGCTCCCCACCGCGGGCGCTTTCATGGGCTTCTACGGGCGGCTGTCGGTCATGTGCGTCTCCCTCTCCGCCGCCACCGTCTACGCGGTCGGACAGGTGAACCTCGACATCGCAGCCGACACCAAGGTGGGGCCTTCGCTGAAGATGCAATTCGGCTTCGGCGCTCAGATCGTGGTTGGCCTGCCTGTAGTTGGCAACGTCAGCGTACTCTACATGGTGACGGTGGAGATTTACACCGATTCCGTAGGCATTACCGTCACGGCAGGGCTTCTCTTCCAGGGCCGGGCCTCGCTGATCGGCGGCCTCGTCTGCGTGACCATCACCATCGAAGCCAAGGGCACGATCGCGCGCATCGGCAACCGCACCGACATGGGTTGCCAGGTAACATTTGGATTGGACATCAGCATTTTCCTGATCATCAACATCAGCTTCAGCACTTCGTGGCAGGAACAACGCCAGATTGCATAGCCAAAAAACAAATCAAACATGGATCCCAATCGCAGATTCTCCATACTCCCCTTCCCGCAATTTTTTGACGGAACCGTGCTGACGCTCAACATCCTCGTGCTGCCGCGCAACCACAACCCTTTGATGGCCGCCATCGAGGGCCATCCCACGATACCCCAGGCGCAGTCGTTTGCCGATGCCAAGCTCTCTTTTGAAGCGCACCTGGTGAACAGCCAGGCAGGTTTTCCCAACAACCACTCGGCCGATGCAGTGAGGACGCTGCCGACCACCCCGCCCGCTCAGGCCCGGCAGCTGTTTGAGGCCCTGGCCGCCAATTTCAGCATCACCAACCTCAACACGGCCAATACCAACGCCAATGTCAACAACCCGCTGAACGGACAGGCGGAGCCGGCCAAACCGGGCTATCCCGTGCGAAAATACCTGCCGGAAACCTACCGCAAGGCCTTCAACTTCACCGTGCCCCGTACCCCGGCTGCCGTCACCGACGACAGCTACCATTGCGCCATTCGCAATGCAGGCAAAGTGGCCGGTTTTCAGAAAAGTCCGGACACGATCAACTGGGGGCAGGCTTTTGCCTTCGCCCTGCGCCAGCCCTTGTTGGCCCGGGAGCTCGGCATGATCTACCAAACCTTCTTCATGGTGGATCCCGGCGACTTTTCCGACGGCGGCTGGCTGTACGTCGACATGGCGGACGGCAGCGACTATACTGCGCAACAAGCAGCCGATCACCATTTTATCCAGCAATATGCCGTGCGCATTCCGGCGCTGGTTTCCGATGAACCCAGGCAATTGTTCGCACCGCAGCTTTTTCCCGTTCTCTTCAAAAACGCCCCCGGCGACCCGGACCCCTCGCCCGACGGCAATTACGACCAGCTCTTCATCGAGGCGGCGGAGTACAGCGACGGCTTCGCCAAGGTGGTGCATGCCATGCAGCCCCGCAGCCGCAATTTTCTCGAAGAAAATGACGACGCCGGGAAGCCCGTCAAGGACTCCGGCATCAGGCTGGGCTGGGACGACGAGCAGATACTGATCTGGTACCTGCGCCAACTGGCCGAAGACAACTCGGTATCCAACGCCGACAAACGCATCGACGCCCCGCTCGGGGTGTTCGGCTACGCCATCGACGTACGCGAGACCGACAGTCCCGAAAATCCCTGGGAGCCCCTCAACGAGGTCTCCAACAGGATACCCCTTGGCTTGCCGGTTCCCCCCGCCGGCAGCCTTTTGGTAGGCGATGGCAATTTCACAGGCGAACTGCCCTATCAGGTGTACCCCATGCAACTGGACGGCGACAAAAATGGCACGTACTGGCTGCCGATGTATTTCGCCAACTGGCTGGGACACAGCATGGTGCTGCCCGATGAAAATGCCAACAGCATCTACCAACACGCCAACCTCGACCCCACGAAACCGCAAAATGTGGTCGGAACGGAAGTCGGCTTGCCCGACAACCGCCTGGGCCAGCTCTACCAGGCCGCCCCGCTTGACACGGTGTTGCGCTATGGCGGACAGTACGACTTCCGGGTGCGGATGAAAGACCTGAGCGGCGGCGGCCCCGGCGTGGGCGCCGTGCCCGCGGTGGAAAGTCCGTCGTCTGTGGCCAGGGCGCGTTTCCGGCGCTTTGTCGCCCCCAGCCAGCCCCGCATCGACAACCTGCCGGTGAATTCAGACGCCACCCAGGACCCTGAGACGCTGACGGTCAGGAGGCCGCTCCTGGGGTATCCGGCAGTGGTTTACACCAACAAATACGACGATCCGGTCAACCGCCTGCTGGCCGCCTCCCAGGCCATGGCCGGGCAGGAAGCCTTCGGCATCCCCGATCCCGACGTAGACCGCATACAGATTACCGTGGAGGTGGAAACCCTCCGGCTGGACAACCTGATGAGCGTGTCGGGCAAGGACAACTACGTGCATCTGTACACCACCGAGCGCCGTTTTCCCGTCGCCGGCGACGACGACGGCTTCGCCGCGGCCTTGCAGATACCGATCGTTTACCAGGACCTGAAGGTGCTGCATACCGGCGGGGAGACCAACATACAGGCCGATTTCGGCCTCGACGACCACATCGACAACCAGGAAGCCATTTACCTGCCCACTGCCAGGACCATCCGCCTGACCCTGCGGGCCGTTTGTGAAGAAAAAGCCGAAAACGAGGCCTACTACGGGGTGCTCAACCCCGGCAATCCGGACCGCGACAGCCGTTTCGGCCACATCACCGAAATCATGCTGTACCGGGAAAGCGAGGACGAGACCGACCTGTTCGTTGACGCGGCGGAAGCACAGCGTTTGCAGGGCATTTTCATGCTGCCCGAAGAGCCGGTGGTATTCGACGGCAAGATCAGGACCCTCTTGTTCGGCAAGGCCGGAGAACGGGCGCCCGATATGATACAGCGGCTGGCCAAACAGCTCGATCTCGAGTACACAGGCCTGAGCCTGGTGGCGCCGAAAGGCGAGCGGGTGCAGTTCGGCTGCTCCAGCCGCATCCGGCATACCCTTTCACCCGACAATTCGTCGATCACCTTCGCTTCGAAAGGCGACCTGGCCAACCACTGGCTCTGCTGCCTGCAACTGACCCTCGACCGCGACTGGACCTGGGACGGCCTGGAGGACCGCAGCTTCGTCGTCGAGCGCACCCAGCATTTCACCAACGATGCTGCCGATGAGACCGAAGTGAGGACCGTGGGCGATATCGAAGTGCGCCGGGCTGCCTCGTTCGAGGCGCTGCACAACCCCAAACGCAACTACACCCGGCTCATCTTCATCGACGCCGTGGAGCCCAAGAACGAGCGAAAGCAGGCGCCGCCGAACCAGCAAGAGCCGCGGTTTCCCGACACCATTGAAGTCAGCTACGAGGTAACTACACATTTTAAAACCGGTCACGCTGCCGAACGGGACGGGGCGGAGCAGTTCGATATTCAGCTGCCCATCACCACCGCGCCGGTGCAGGTTCCGAAGATCGCCTCCGCGGGCATCGCCCTCACGCCATACAAGCGCAACGAGGCCTACTCCGCCACCGAGCCCCGGCAGCGTTTCCTGTGGATCGAATTCGAAGAACCCGTTCGCGACCCCAACGACGCCTACTTCGCGCGGGTGCTGCACTACGCGCCCGACCAGCTGATCAGCGACAACCGTCCGGAACTGCTGGTAGCCGAACAGGACCCGGCGCTACCCATCGACCCGGAGCTGTTCAGGGTCATTTCGCCCGGCGCCTCCAACGACCTGGCGGGCCTGACGGCCATGCAGCCCATGGAAAAAGCCACCGACAGCGACCGGCATTACCTGCTGCCCCTGCCTCCCGGCCTGCACGCCAACGCCGAAGAGCTTTTCGGGTTTTTCACCTATGAATTCCGGGTGGGCCACTACCGCAACCGCGACAGCGGCGAGATGGTCTGGACCACGGCCCAGGGCCGTTTCGGCAGGCCGCTGCGCGCCACGGGCATCCAACACCCCGCCCCCGTGCTGACCTGCGCGGTGAACCGGGACGAAGAAAAGCTCTGGGTAACGGCGCCCTACGCCACCGCCGTTTTCAAGGGCCGCAACGTGACCGCCAGGCCGCCGAGGACCGAGCTGTGGTGCCTGCTCTACGCCCAGGTGCGGCAGGCCGACGGCCAGGACTACCGCAACATCCTGCTCGACGACAAGCCGCTCGATTGGCGGATCGAGGTAGACACCGCGCCACCCTCGCCCGTTGGCAATTTCGCCCGCTACACAGATATCGAGCGCCAGACCCTGCAAAATTTGACGCTGAAAACATTCAAAAACGAGATCAGCTACGCGAAATTCAACCAGGTGTTGAAACTGAAAAAGCTGGAAAAGACGAACAAAGACGCCACCAAATACGGCACGGCGCTTTGGAGTAACGACGAGGTGCATCAATGGTTGCAGCTGCTCGGCCTACCCGAAGATTCACCGCTCAGCGTGCTGGTGGTGGAGTTTTTGCCGCAGATCACCAATATCTTCGAGCACATCAGCAGCCTGAACGACCCGAAGGTGAACGCCAGCGTGAAAACCGCAGCGGGGCAGGGGGAGGTCCCCGGCGCCCTTGCCGCCAAAGACCGCATGGCCACCATGCAGCAGATGCGGGACGTAAGGCGCGGCGCCAGTCCCCTGAGCGATGAGCTGGGCAAAAAAAGAATATTGAGGACTTCGCCGTTGACGGAGGTGCCGTTTGTTTGTTGTACGGGGTGTTGAGGGGGGGATTCGCTCCCCCTCCCTTTTCTACAAATGTTCCATTTTTTATAAAATTTGTTAAATATCCCAACATGATATATAAACTTTTGTAATTTTGATAACAAATGAAATATCAGCTTGCACTATGAAAAAACGCCTAATATCCTTGTCCCCAGCCTTCCGGTTCCCGCCGCCTGCTACTTCAAGCGCTTAAGCATGTTTCATCGCACGTCCTGACCAATCGGGACGACTCAGGATATTTTCCTCAGGCCCATTTTCACCACCTAACAACTTTATAGTCATGAACCTGCTTCTTGTCTCCCTCCTATCCCTCCTCGCCTGGCGTTTTATTGGAAAAATCACGATCCCCTGGATTCGAAATAAAGCGTTCAACAAGAGCCAATTTTCAGCGGTCACAAAGGTCAGTTGGATCGCGGTTATGTCGTATGTTCAGAAGTTCTTTCTCGTCGCTGCTTTCGTCTATGGAGTAATATGGCTCTTTCTGGCTGTCATGAATGTCACGGCGAAGGTGTTCAGCGGCTCGGAACGGATCGTTTCAGGTTTCTTCAGCTTCTTGATTACCTTCAACCAGTGGATTGACGGCGTCAACGCCAACAAGACCCTCCCCGTTCTTATCATCCTGAGTATCATATTCATCGTGCTGATCGTTCGAAATGCGCAGCACTTTACTTTATCTGTTTACAGCAAGCTCTCAAAGGACTATGACGAGGCTAAGTCGTCAAATTTGGAAAACACTCCCGAAATGGACGAATTAGATCAGTACCTCGCCAATGCAAGGGAGGAATTGGATCGTTTCCGCTCGATGCCAATTGATATGGATGTGCCAGGAAATTTGGAAAGGCACAATGAATTCTCCGACAGTCTGAACAAGCTAATTTCTTCTCTGGAAACCCGCAGGAAAGAGTTGGAAGCCAACAGAAGGGATGCTGAGATCAAAAGCCGCATTTTACCTGAGATGGAAAAAGAGGCAAAGGAGAAAAAACCCGCGGGTTCTTCCTGGAAGGAAAAACTTCTCGTCTTTTTCACGAGCGAAGGGCTGGTTAAAACCATCTACAATACCAGTAAATCTCTGGGAACAGTTGGGGCCGCGATGATCTTCCTCACTTTTCTTGTCGCCTCAAAATCGATTATCGCCTCCGACACCATACGGGTAGCGCAGGAAATTGCCCATCTGGAGCTGACTCTCCGGCAAAAGGAACTGGACGAAAATTGGGAAAAAGCGCTAAACCAGGATGTTCCGCAGGAAGAAGCGGAAGAATTAACCGATGACAGCGACGAATGGACGGAGGAGGACGAAGAGGCCCTTGATTTTTTCGCTCAGGAATTCGAAGATGCCATCGGAGACCAATTGGCCGAGGACATCGGCCCCATCAATCCGGTTACGGCTTTCCGCTTCAGGGCGAACGCCATCAAGGAACACGTGATAAGGACCTTTGCCTATAACAACGGGCAGCTGAGGGCCGGTTACGAAGTCGTAGAACAGGGAGCCAGGATGCCTCACGATGTTCCCGATCAGGCCTTTTCCAAAAAGTATAGCAAGACCTACTCCGAAAAAGTCACCAAAAAAGGACCTTCCACTTCGTTCGGGAAGGAGTTTAAGGATAAGCTCAAAAAAGAGGTCAAGTCCAACAAATCCATTCGCCAAAAATTCAGAAATAGCTATAAGGCCGCGGTGAAATCCTTCAGCACCCCGGCGACCCCAAAGAGCGTTTTCCACATGATATTCAGCCAGTCTATTGAGGGAGTAACCGCAGGCATTATTCCGGAGGGAAGCTTTGAGGGAAAAATGGCCGAAGATTTCCTCAACAAGACCGGAGAAAAAACATACAAAGCCTGGGTAGAGGTAAAGATGAGCCAGTTCACCGACGACCTCATCCACCGCTCCTGCGGAGAGGCCGTGGAAAACGTCGCAAAGGCAAGCACGCCGGCAGAGAAATTCGTGGCTTACGCCATGCAGGACATGGAATTTCCTCCTGTCGAAAAAATCGCCGTTGATCTCTCCAAGTATCCACCCACCGTCGAGCACCAGCCGCTGAGCTCCTCTCAGGTCAACAACTCCAAGACCGCGATTAAAAACCTGGCCAAGACCGTTCCCGACGGCAAACCTTCCGTCTTTGCCGAAGCCGTCACCGATTTCAAATACTATTTCCCGGGCCAACCGGGTATGGACCTGGAATCCGCGGCGGCTGAGCTCATGACGCCTACGGGAGGAGGCCCGGATAAACCGCGTGGGGGCGCTCCCGGTACCTCAACCAAACCTGCCTCCAAACCTGGAGTCGGCGGGGGACGCCGCCTCGCATCTTCAAGTCCAGACGTGAGAGCGCGAAGCTTCACTGCCCTGAAAGGATTCAGACGGATCGGAGGGGTGCTCATCGGGCATGAGCCTTCCAATGAGGGTGAAACCGGCGTCCACTTCAAGGATATTTCCTGGACAAACCTGGGAAATCAATTGGAGATCTTCCTGCACAGGGCTGATGGCAAGGTCCTCTCCGCGGGTATCTACGACAAGGATATCGTGCACCAGGCCCTGGTGTATGTCGCTGACGGCCGCTTGATCACCGTGACGATGGTTACCGGTAAACCGCTGCCATTTCTGAAAATCCTCCCGCATCCGGCTCTGGCAGATACCGACCTGGGCTGCAAAGCGATCGGACTCGACCGGCTCGTCGACAAGTACGCGGGGCTAGAGAACGACCCCATAATCGAGAAAGCCCTGTCGTCATTCCAATACCAGAACATGCTGTACACCTACGCCTGCCTGAAAGCGGCCGCCAATGAAAGCATAGCCAACCAGTATCAACTCGCAGGCTATATAACTGAAATGGAAATAAATATTGAGGCAGAATGGAGCAAAATATATGCAGCCCTGGACGGAGGTCTTGTACTTAACGACAGGAGCCAATCTCACCTGATTACCAAGCCGGAATACTATGACAACCAGATCGTTCAGTTGATCAGAGCCGCGCTCAGGAAATCCGGCGGCGACCTGGAAACATTCCTGAATTCCATGGAAAACGCGGAAGCTGATGGCGACCTCGATTCCCTGCTCAAGGTCCAATCCGAACAATGGTCAGGGGTAAGGGAACTGCCCTACGAAATAGACGCTGATCTGTCTTTCCTGAGGCCCAGACCAGGCCATAATCCCCATCTCTACCCGCTGAGCTTCATCCGGCAGATTGCCTTCAACCCCACCAGTTTCAGCGATGACGACTCCTATTCAGAACAGATCGACGAAGAACCCTGGGAATTCCCCATGCTGAAAAATAAGGGCACGATAGAAAACAAGATTTGGGAGGGCGTCCAATCAAACAGCGCCGACATGCTGGTCCTGGAACGAATGAAATCATTTACCCTGATGCAAAGGGTCTTCCGGGCCGCCATAAGCGGTGATCTGGGCCTGGAATTTCCCGTTGAAAAACTCGCTACCCTGGCAGATGAGACCCGGGCATTTGTAAAAGATGTGCCGACGCCGACCTGGAACTCGAGCGGAATGACCTGGAGTGACCTTTCTTACCAGGTGAGTGAATTGACGACAGAGCAAAAAGATGCCTTCCATCTACTCTGGACCTCTCAGGATGTGGAAAATCCGAAAAATTTACGCCCCTGTAACTAGGCCAATACTTAAGAACGATGGAGATTTCCGGGATCAGGGATTTGGTTATCAACAACAAGATAGATCGCGCATTCGAGTTATTGCTCGATATGGCGCCTGAAGATCTGACGAACGATGTGGCGCTTCTCAATTCTCAATTCAACCATTGGGAGAAGCATGCCCGGCTCAATTTGGGTCCGCCCGTCGAAGAGCGGAACCGGATTGTCTACGCTACCCTCCACATCGTCAGCCAGATTGAAAAGGAATCAAAATCGGGGCTGGCGGCGAAAAGGCTACAATCGCTTGCCGAGGTGGAAAACGATCTGGCAAAGGGATACGAAAAGCTCGTATCCCTCCGGAGCAAAGGAGCAGTCGACCTGTTCATGACCTGGTTGATGAAACAGCGTCCATCGGTTTTTCAGAACCTGGTAGAGGAAGAGAAAAAATCGGGCAAGGCATCAAGCTTTGTGCATGCACTATCCGGCATCGGTCTGTCCGGTTTTATCAACGAATACCGGCTGGACACTTCTCCGGAACAGGTGGCCAACTACCTGGCCGGCAAAAACAGCGAGATCCCCGGTTTTTTCTCCGGCTGGCTGGAATACAGCGGTTATCGCGAAAAATTTGCCGCCGATTTGGAACAAGAAATTCAAAAGTACCAACGCCGCCACCAATCATTGCTGAAAGCAGGCGTGGTGGGAGCAGTGTTGGGAACCGCATTGTTCCAGGTGTTTGAGCGCAGCATGGACAAAGTGATCCAGCTACACGAAACGAGTTTGGTTGTCAATGGAGAACCTGAATGGAAAAGCGATTCAGACGACGATGACGACGACGATTAGCCCCAGCCCCCAAAATTTCTCAAAAACCAAATATTATGATCCCCGCTATCATCCTGGAAAACAATAGCCAACAACGGGGTAATTTCGAATCCCGTTTGAAAAAACTCTGCCCCTACCTGAAATTCCCCAAAATGCCCGGGATGGGGGAAGCATTGACAATGCTAAAGGAAGAGACCGAGCCAGTTATGGTGTTCTGGGATCCGGCCTCCATCAAAAAACACGAAGAGATCGACAGGTCGAAAAATGTTTTCATCTGCGTTTCCGATTCTTATGAATATGTCGACATTGCCATCGAATGGAGGGTGGCGGGTTATCTGCTGAAGCCCGTTGAGGAAACCAAGCTCGTCCAGGCCGTTGAATGCGCCAGGGCTATTATTGATGAGCGAAAAACCAGCCGGGAACAAACACAGCTGGTGAAGAAACTTCTCCTGAAAAAGGAAAAAGACAGCTTGATTGGAATTCCCACCATTGAAGGCGCCGAGATACTGAAGGCCGATGAAATCATCCGTTGTGAAGGTTTGCAAAAATGCACCCGCATCGTAACGCATTCAAAAAAAGACATCATCAGCGCCTATAATATCGGGGAATTCAAAAAGCTCCTTTGTCCCTTCGGGAATTTTTTCTCCCCACACCGCTCCCACCTCATTAATATGTGGTATGTCAGGGCATTCAAAAAAGCCGGGGTCATTGTCATGAACGACGGATCGACCGTGCCCATCACCTGCGAGAATAAAAAGCCCTTTCTGACCTACATCACCTCCATTTAGACAGCCCTTCATCTAATGAAAAAGGGCTAATCTCCGACCAGGGCCGGGCTACCTCCAACAGCCTTTGCCAGTACACCTTCTTTTTCCCAATTTTGGAAGGAGTCTTTTTCCATGCCGTTCTCACCGAAGCATTCCAATGTGCCTGAAGATCAAAAAAATCATTCTCATCGGAAAAGAGGATCGGGAAACCGGCGATGCGGAAGAAGGTGACGACACCAATGTAGATGTCGTTGCGCTCGTCGACGAAGAGAACGAGATGGGAAAACCACAAACGGTAAAATATCTGGCTTCTTTTTTCAGCTACGGAAGTATTCAAAAGTTGGCAATGAAAAACAAAGCGACAGGCGATTTTTTGCACGGCGCTTATTTCCATGCCCCCAATATGATCCTGATCGATCGTTGCTCAGCGTCCCTGATAAGAAAAGTGGTAGATCAACTGATCCGTGAAGGTGAATTCGAAGCGATTTTCAAACGTGCCGACTGACTAAGTAATTTAATCAAACAACCCTGTTATTCATGATCCACGACGCCCTCAGACTGATCAGGGAAGAACTCCAGGACTATATCAACGCCAATCAGGAGAGCGGTGAGCCGGCTACAGAGGTGGTTCTTCGGAATATCGGCATGCTCGATAGCGATAGCGCCGATCTCGACGACCGCCTGGTCATCACCCTGGTCAATATAGAGGAAGAGCGGACACTGAAGAACATTCCCTCCTTTCAAAAAAACAACAACTCGAATACCGTCACATACCAGAACGCGCCGGTTCACCTCAATTTATACGTGTTGTTTTCAGCAAACTTTGTTTCAGGTTCCGAGCCTTATGAGATGGCACTGCTTAGGCTCTCCCATGTCATCCGTTTTTTCCAAATGAAAAACGTATTCACCATACAAACGTCGACCGACAACGCCTTTTTGAATTCAGTATTCGACCCGGGGAGAAACCAGATCAAAATTATTCTCAACCTCTATTCCATGACCTTCGAGCAATTGAACCATCTGTGGGGCTCGCTGGGTGGAAAACAGGTTCCATCCGCGATGTACCGCTGCTGGCTCGTCGAGCTTCAGGACGACAAGTTGTCGAAATCGGGGGCTTTGATCGAGGAAATCAAGTCGCAGGAAAAAATAAACTAAGCATCGGCATGGCCTTTTTGACAAAATATGCCAGGTTGTTTGAGGTCCGCATCCTCCACGGCTTTTATCTCGATAAAGGCGTGGAAAAGAATTTTTTTCAACTTGACGATAATGACCCTGAAGACCTGAAATTCAAAACCGCCGCGATGAAGCGATATGACCTGCTGCCATCCGATCTGGTCATTGAGCCCACCCCGCATTGCAGGAAACTTTTGCGCCAGCACAGGATGGTGTTCCGCCAACTGCCCACCGGTTTTATTGTCGGCATCGAAGTAAAGGAAGAGGAATTGCCAACCGGGGATATTGCCTTCCGCCCCGTGACCCAACCGGAGCCGCCGGTGCGGTTCCAGTTCAATATCAAAGCGACCAACCGCAATTGGGCCAATTTCTCGGCATTCCGGCTCAGACCCAACGTGCCCGCGAAGTTTTACTTCTCCAACCATGAAGAAACTGGCAATATCTCGCCCCCCTCCCTTTCCCTGCCCCCCGGTCAACGCTTCGCCCGGTTTCATGAAATGGGCGAACTGGTTTACGACTCCGGCACCGGGCAGCTTCTGGAATCCGTCACTGGAGCTTCTGACAGCGCTCTCATAACTTCCAATCCTCCCTGGCGCTCCGTGATCGATTTCCGTTTTGCCACCTACCGCGACCAGCAACTGCTGCCTTCCCGTTTCGTTTATACATTCACGCCAGGAAGCGGGCAATCCATATCAAGCGCCGAATTCGTGCTGAGCACCCCTGCCGAGCCCAACGTAGCTACCATCAACACGAGCGGCACGGGTCCCTTTCTGGAATACCCGCTCAACTTCAACACCCTTGGCGTGGCGCCAGGGCGGTACACCCTGACAGTCAACGGAACGCCCGCCTACCAGGAGGTCAAAAGTATTCTCATCGACGACGAACTTTACGCATCCGATGTAATGGCGGTTGTCTCCATCGGACAGGAAGAAGGGTTGCCAGACAACCTCAAACTGTTCGAAGACGATGGCACCCTGCGCAGGGTAGGCGGCGTGACGCAATACCCCGTGTTTGAACTCCGGTTCAAGGCCCGGATCACTTATTGGCGGTATTTCCAGCACCCAAACCAAACTGCGGCGCTGCCGGCGCCTCCCCCCGGTTTCGATGTCTCGCCCCCGGCCAGTCCAAACGGTCCTTTGGTGACCTATCTACCCATCCCGATCACCAAATCGGGATCCAGGGTCAAGTTCAGCAACGATATGATGCTGCCCAACCCTTCCAATTTGATGGTCATGCCGGATCCGGCCGATCCGGAGCGAAGGCATTTCTCGGATATCTACCTGGATAAAATAACATTATAGCCAGTGATTTACAAAAACCTCTAAATCGAATACCATCATGCCTAGTACGCAAAACCTTAAGACGCCCGGGGTATATGTCGAAGAGATCAGCATATTTCCACCATCTGTCGCCCAGGTGGAAACAGCCATTCCCGCCTTCATCGGCTATACCCAAATGGCCAAGCGCAAGGAAACGGACGACCTGCGAATGACTCCCCACCGGATAACTTCCATCCTGGAATACGAGCAGTTTTTCGGCCAAGCCCCAAACGAGACCGGCATAACCGTTACAATAGACACTACCGCGCAACCCGTATCGGTGCAGGGCAAGATCGGCGCTACCTCCCCCTACAAAATGTACTACGGCCTCCAGGCATTTTTCGCCAATGGCGGCGGCCCCTGCTATATCGTGTCGGTAGGCGACTATTCCGCTTCACCTGTCGTAGACAGGGCACTCCTTGAAGATGGCCTGGCAACAATCGAAAAAGTGGATGAGATTACCCTGATCCTGTTCCCGGACAGCCTCGGCATCACTTCTGCATCGGATTATTATGGCCTCCACAAAGAGGCGCTCGATCAGTGTGAAAAGCTCCAGGACAGGTTCACAGTCATGGATATCTGGATAGACCCGGCAGACGATCAGGCCGACCATATCCAGACAATGAGGGATACGCTGGCAGGAGATATCGATCAATTGAAGTATGGCGCCACCTATTACCCCCTGCTGGAGACAACCCTCGACCACCAATATGCCGAGGCGGGTGTAACCGTCACCATTGATGGCGCCGATACGCCCCTGAGCGATCTGAAGGGCTCCAATAATGCCCAATACAACCAGGCAAAAAATGCAATCAATCAAATCCCTCTCATCCTCCCGGCATCGCCTGCGGTAGTAGGCGTATATGCCAGGATCGACGAAACCCGGGGCGTTTGGAAAGCCCCCGCCAACACCAATATCGATCTGGTCATCAAACCCGTCCGCAAGATCAACGACCAGGATCAGGAAAACCTGAACGTTGACACTAGTGGCGGCAAGTCCGTCAACGCGATCCGGAGTTTCACCGGGCGGGGGCCTGCCATGATCTGGGGCGCCAGAACGCTGGCCGGCAACGACAACGAGTGGCGCTACATCTCGGTACGCCGCTTTTTCAACATGGCCGAAGAGTCGATCAAAAAAGCAACCGTGCCCTTCGTCTTCGAACCCAACGACAAAAACACCTGGGTCAAGGTCAGGGCCATGATCGAAAACTTCCTGACCCTGCAATGGCGCGCCGGCGCGCTGGCCGGCCCGACGCCGGAGTCCGCCTTCTTCGTCAGGGTGGGACTTGGAGAAACCATGACCAGCCAGGACATCCTGGAGGGAAGGATGATCGTCGAGATCGGCATGGCCGTGGTACGCCCGGCAGAATTCATCATCCTGAGATTCTCGCACAAGATGCAGGAAGCCTGATCGATCAGCCCATTTTCACTAAACCGGAAAATTTAACACCATTATGGCAACTGAAGAAAAATCTAACCAGCTGGAACCTTCAGAAGGAGCGGGCAACGAATTTGTACCCGAACTGACCCCGGCAAAGTTTGAGGAATACAGGACCAAAACCCTGGCACCGGAGATTACGGCCGAGACCAGCAAAAGAGAGGTCAAACTCAAAAACGCGGAGCAAAAAAGAGTGAACCGCCAATACAAGACCTGCTCCCTCCTGCAAGCGGAAAGCGCCAGCAACGAGTATGCGAAGATTTCCAACTGCATCACGACCTGGCTCGGCCAGAGCACGACCGAGATTCAGGGGCTTATCGCCGCTCAGATCACCGCAGGAGCAGAGTTGGACACAGCCCTGCTCGCCGCCGTCCAAGCTGTCAAAACGGCAAAATCGAAGATCAAAGCCGTCAAGGATGCCGCATGCAAACTGGAGAACTGCATGCAGGATTCTTGCAACTCCGAACAGCTGAAAGCCCTCATCAAAGGCTTCAAAACGAGCTTTACCGGAGAAGTGGGAGCAATTGTAGAAAAAGCAGGCATTGCCAATGAAAGCGGCAATCACGTTTTTGAAACCGGCGTCAACGTTGTCGGGATCGCCAAATTCATCTGCATGCCCAGCCTGAAAGGATATGGAGACGCCCTCAAGATCGAGGTTGATGGCCTGACAGCCAATGTCGCCGACAACATCAAGTTCAACGCTGGAGAAAAAGAAAAGGCGCAGAAGGATTTGACAACAGCCATTCAGGAGTACTCCACAGCCAGCTATCAATTCTTTGCTTCCGACCTGTGCAAGAAAGCCCTGGAATCGACTGACGACTATGCAGAAAACCCTGAATATGCAGGGATCAATACACTGGAATCCATTAACGACAAGGTTGCCGTGTCTTTTGAACAATGCTGACTCCCTCTTCTCTCATCCAAATTTCGTAAAAAATGAATAATCATTCCAATAGCACGACAAGCCCTTCACAGGAATACATCGATGGGCTGAAGGAGGACCTGGACAAGGCAAAAAATTGCCTGGACGAAGCCATGGCCGAGGCAACAAAGGCAAAAGCCGAGTATCAGAATTCGGAAGCCTGGAAAATCTTTCTGGAGCATTTCTTCAACAGGATCAGCCAAACCCTTGATATCGCCCGGAATGTCATCATCGCGTTGGAAGGGGCGCATGGGCAGGCGGAGATCATCTGCACCAATATCAAATGTACGGTTGAAGCCCTTCAAATCCTGGTTGGGGAAGTAAAGGAAACTTCAGAGTGCGTCGAGGAATTGAAGCAGTTGCTCAAGGAATTGATCGAAAAGATCGATTGCATCAACGACCCCGTGCTGGATCCGAACGTCTCCATCCTGAAATGCATCATGGAACTGAAAGCCGCCGTGGACACAGCGATGGACGCTACCCTGAACTCCATCTCCGCCTCGCTCCACGCCGTCAAGCTCCTGAATAAACTACTGTGGATGATCTGCGAGGAAGACCTGGGTGGAAGTCCCATCCAGGGCGGCCTGATCCACAACCTGGAAGGCCTGATCAAACTGGTCCAGTGCGGCGAACTACCCGACGAATACCTGCCTCCACAGATCGTTGCGCCAGGCCTTAATCCTGCCGGACAAGCGGGAGGAAAAATAGTGGCGAAAGGCGTCAAAGCCCCAGCTGACGATTGCGATAGCGCCGCGGCGGCATCCATGAAGAATTGCGTGATATCTCCCAAACCCTGCCTCTGCGTGCCCCCGCCCGATGGATGCAGCAATCCGGACTGCTCGACGGAAAGCTACTACAACAGCCTGCTGGCAGACTTTGAAAATGCCAAAGCGCTGTACAAGTACAAAAAGTGCATCTGGGAAAAGGCAGATGAAGCCCGGATCAAAGCGCAATCTCACTATGACGCCCTTTTCAAGGCGCTTGAAGCCGCCAAAGCCGCCAAGGCATGCTGATTGAAATTCATCACTCTTAACCATCAAACCGCCGAATCATGGCTGCAGATTATCCATTACCCAAGTTCCACTTCCAGGTGGAATGGGGAGGCACGAAGATCGGATTCACCGAAGTGTCGGGCCTCGATTTCGAAACCGAACCCATCGAGTACCGCCACGGCGCAAGCCCGGAATACTTCAAAACCAAACAACCGGGCATGCAGAAGTGGTCGAACATCACCCTCAAGCGCGGAACCTTCAACTCCGATAACGAGTACTACGACTGGTGGAAGGAGACCGTCTTCTTCGAAGAAGGCGAATCTACCGGATCCAAATACCGCAGGGATATCACCATCAGCCTGCTCAATGAAGAACACGAACCAACCATCGTCTGGAAAGTCAAGAATGCCTGGCCCATCAAAATACAGACCACCGACCTGAAAGCCGACGCCAATGAAGTGGCGATCGAATCGATGGAACTGGTGCACGAAGGGCTCGTCATCCAAAACGACTAGTCATGAGGGAATACCATCCAGTTAATTTTCATTACCGGGTGGAGTTTCTGGACTTGCCAGGCCGGACGCCGGAGGATATCAAATTCCAATCGGTTACTGGGCTTAGCGTCGATTTCAATACAGACAGCTTCAAGGAGGGCGGGGAAAATCGCTTCGAGCACATCGTACCCGCCCGCACAAAATACCCTGAACTGGTGCTGAAACGTGGCCTCTACCTCCCTGGAAAATCGGGACTGACCGACTGGTGCAACAAAGCCTTCGACAACTTCATTTTCCAGCCGGTCAACCTCAACGTGCAACTGCTCAATGAAAACCACGAAACCCTGGTCCAATGGAAAGTCGTGCACGCCTGGCCTAAAAGCTGGGAATTTGGAGAACTCAACGCGGAAGACGGCAAAATCCTGATCGAAACATTCAAGCTGAACTACAACTACTTCAGGTACAGAAAACCGTAAACTCATAAACATGCCGCTCGAAATCAGGGAATTACATATCAAGGTGGCCGTTGAAGAGCCATCCTCCGGCCAGCCCTCCCCCGCGCAGGGGAGCCAGCAATCACAGGAAGCCCTGATCAAGGCTCTGGTAGACAAAATATTGGAAATCCTGAAAGAACGAATGGAAAAATGAGCGACGGACAATTGTCGAAACTCGAGATACTGGCTTTTACCAATAAAGAGCTCACTTCCCGCGGTAACCCGGGCCGATTCGTCGTGCCCATAAACCCGGAAACCTTCGCGCGCAGCCTCGCGGTAAATCAAGAAGACAGCCAGGCCCAGGGCAACCAGGGAACCGACCTGAAATACACCGGCACCCAACCCGAGGAAATCAAATTTGACTTCGTCCTAGACGAAACCAACACCTTCATGGGCTATCATAAGTCCCACGACAATAAATCCGTGGCAAGGCAGCTGGACGATTTCCTCCGGACGGTTTACTACATGAACGGGAAGATCCACAAACCCCATTTTCTTAAAATCATCTGGGGCGCCCACTTCACCTTCGATTGTGTGCTAACCAAGTTAGACATCAATTACACCTTGTTCCATCCCGACGGAGCCCCCCTCCGCGCCAAGATCAGCGCGACCTTCAAGGGCACGGTGGAGCAGGATAAACGCGTACGCGAAGAAGGCAAGAACTCGCCTGACCTGACACATGTCCGCCAACTGAAAGGCGGGCAAAAACTGCCCCAGATGGTCCATGAAATATACGGCGACCAATCTTACTACCTGCAGGTTGCAAGGGCAAACGACCTGACCAGTTTCCGCAACATCCCGGAAGGCAGGGAGATCATTTTCCCACCTCTCCAAAAATAGCGATCTGTGAACAACTCGCTCGTCATACCGAACAATTCGACCTACGACCTGCCTTCTTTTGACATTCTTTCAGAAGGACGGGCCATCGATTCCGGGTACCAGGTCTACTATTTCGAAATGGTGAAAATGGCCAATAAAATCCCTTATGCCAAACTGGCGCTCAGGGATGGAAACGCCGCGGAAGGAACCTTCGAGATCACAGACTCCGACACTTTCCGCCCCGGCAAAAAGATCGAGATCAAGGCGGGCTACGACCAGAACAACGAAACCATCTTCAAGGGGGTGGTCGTCAAACAACGCCTGAAAATCGGCGCCGAAGGCTTGTCGGTACTCTATGTCGACTGCCGCGACGAGGCGTTCAAAACCACCCTTGGCAGGAAAAACAAGTATTTCGAAGATGTAAAGGACAGCGACGCCATAGAAGAGATTCTTTCCGCTTACGGGCTGGCCGGAGACGTGGCGGCTACCTCGGTACAACACAAGGAGTTGATCCAGTTCCATGCCACGGATTGGGATTTCATCCTCTGCCGGGCGGAAGCGAACGGTATGCTGGTTTTCGCGAATGACGGGAAGGTAAATGTCGCCGTACCCTCCAGTTCCGGTTCGCCGGCGCTTCAACTGGGTTTCGGAGGCAACCTGCTGGAGTTTGAAGCGGAAATGGACGCCAGAACACAATGGAAAAAGGCGGTTGCCAAATCGTGGAACTATGCCGCGCAAAGCCCCTTCGAAGCTGAATCGTCCGGCGCCGCCTTTACTGAAAATGGGAGCCCCTCAGGCTCCGATCTGGCAGATGTCGGCGCGCCCGATTCATACGATCTGCGCCACAGCGGGCATTTGCCGGAAGACGAGCTGGGCGAATGGGCCAAAAGCTGCATGATGAAAAGCCGCCTGGCAAAGGTCAGAGGCCGGGCGAGGTTTCGCGGGTTCGCCAACATCCTGCCCGGGCAGGTGGTGAAACTGGAAGGAGTTGGCGACCGGTTCAACGGAAATGTCTATGTCACCGGCGTTCGTTACGAGATGATCGAAGGCGCCTGTTTCGGCGACCTGCAGTTCGGGATGGATCCCAGGTGGGTCAGCCATGAACAGGATCTCGTGGACCATCCCGCATCCGGCGTCATGCCGGGTGTCAACGGCCTGCAAATCGGCAAAGTGATCCAACTGGAAGGCGACCCCGACGGCGAAGACCGGATACTGGTCAAACTCCCCATCGTCGACCCCGACGGAGCAGGCGCCTGGACCCGTCTGGCGAGCCTGGATGCAGGCAACAACAGAGGTTGGGTCATCCGGCCTGAGATCGACGACGAGGTTATCGTCGGGTTTATCAACGACGACCCCCGCGATGCCGTTGTGCTCGGCATGCTTCATAGCAGCAGCCACCCGGCGCCTATACCGGCGGCCGACGACAACCATATCAAAGGCTATACATCCCGCAGTGAGATGAAAGTGGAGTTCGACGACGACCAAAAAATCATCGTCATCTCAACACCCGCGGGAAACAACATCACGATCACCGAGGCAGGTACGGCCATCGAAATCACCGATCAGAACGGAAACGAATACAAAATGAACCCCGACGGTATTTCCCTGAAGAGCCCTGCCGACATCAAACTGGAGGCGACGGGCAATATCTCCATCAAGGCGACCGGCGACCTGAGCATGGAGGGTATGAATGTGAAGGGAAAAGCCAATGTCCAAATGAAAATGGAGGGCTCGGCTTCGGCGGAGTTCAGCGCGGGAGGCCAGACCGCGATAAAAGGCGGAATGGTCATGATCAATTGATAATACCAACATTATGGCGTCAGCAGCGAGAATCACGGATATGCATGTTTGCCCGCTCGTCAACCCGGGCCCGGTTCCCCATGTCGGCGGCCCCATTACGGGGCCCGGAGCCCCCACCGTTTTGATCGGTGGAATGCCCGCCGCGGTCATGGGAGATATCTGCGTCTGTACCGGTCCGCCCGACTCCATTGTCAAGGGATCAGGAACGGTGCTGATATGCGGGAAACCGGCTGCCCGGATGGGAGATACCACCGCCCACGGAGGAACCATAGTTGCGGGAGCGCCAACAGTAATGATCGGCGGATAAAAAATGCATCATGGCAGATAAAAATGATTTTCTGGGTAAAGGCTGGTCCTTCCCGCCCTCTTTCCGGGGGGCCAACAGGGGAGTGAATATGGTGGCAGGCCGCGAAGACATTGAGCAAAGCCTCCACATCCTGCTGACAACCACGCTGGGCGAACGCGTAATGTCGCCCAGCTATGGATGCAGCCTCGACAATATGCAGTTCGAGCCGGTCACCTCCTCACTGCTGGGATATATGCGCGACCTGATCTCCAACGCCTTGCTCTACCACGAAGCCAGGATCAGGGTGCTCCACATCGAAATTACCGAAGCGGATTCCCTGGACTTGCTCGAGGGGAAGATTGAGATTTCCATAGACTACGAGATCAGGGGAACGAACTCCCGCTACAACTATGTCTACGACTATTACCGGACAGAAGGAATAAATTGATATGGAAACGCCTTTTGCACATATTCCCCATCCGCTCATCAGGGACGGCCGCAGCCAGCTGGATCGCCGCAACGATGCCCTGCTGCCGGAATCAGCCCCAATTGACGGCCGAAACCTGGGGGATTTGCTGCAATACCTTCTCGAGTACGCCCGGCAGATCAATTTCTATGACCAGGACCACCTGCATCGCGATGGCGACTGGGCTCAGGCATTCCAAAACAGCATTCCCTTTCAATACGCGATAATCGGAGGCTTCGGCCTGGATGACATCGAAACCCGGTTTGAGGAAGTGAGCCGCAGCATCCGCCGGAGGCTCAGTTTTCACAGCCTCAATCCCTTGTTCGATCTCCTTTTCGACATGGCCGCCCGATTGGAAACATGGCTCTTCAGCCTGTCAAATGACACCACCGGCCTCAAAACCGCCATTGAAAACCTGATAGAAACCAACCTCCGCGCCCGGATGCTCAAAGTGATCGGCCTGGCAAACGGAGCAGGGAAATGGGGCTACCAAAGAAGCAAAAACCAGGATAACCTCGAAGATTTCTGGAAGTTAAGCGCATTTGAAATCTACAAGGTCGACCCCGCCATCCTCTCCATCAAGGGGAGCCAAAAAATCAAAACGCTCGAAGCCCTGGAAATCCTGGAAGAACAATATCGCACCTTCTTCAAAGGACTACAGGAGATCATCTCCATCGCCCAGGACGAGGCCATGCTCGAAAAGACCATTACAGGAACTGAAGACCAGGACCACGAACCACACCTGGCCCTTATCTTCTCCTTCTTGCTGCTGTTCAAGGAGCTACAGGGTAATCTCAACGACCTGTCCACCTCCCATCTGGATTTCTTTTACCGGAAAACCCTTCACCTGAAGGAACTTCCCATTGTACCCGACAAGGCACACCTCGTTTTCGAACTGGCGAAAATGGTAGAAACCGAGGTGGTCCTGGAAAAAGGCGAACGCTTCAAAGCCGGAAAGGACGACAACGGGCAGGATATCATTTTCCAGCTGGAAGACGAAATCGTGCTGGACAAAACGGTTGTCGCGGACCTCAGGACTATTTTCATCGATCAGGGGGAAAGCGGCGCGTTTATTCCCGACAGTCTCTCCGCCGTCTACGCGGCGCCGGTTGCCAATTCGGCCGACGGGAAGGGGGAAAAATTCGCCAAAGGTCAGACCCCATCCTGGAAAACCACCGGCGCCTCCAGGAGCAAATGGACCAACCCCGACACCGGCAAGCTAGAAGCTCATCCATTCGCCCGGCTGGGGTTTGTGCTGGCTTCCAAGGTACTGTTCCTCCGGGAGGGAAAGCGAAGGATATGCGTCTTTATCGAGGTGGCTGACGATTGCCTGCCTCAAACGCCCCTTTCGGCAGAATTCGATGTTTGGTTAAGCACGGAAAAAGGGTGGATCCCAACCCAACCGGTTGCGTTGACGCTCAACGGAACAACGCTTGGATTTGAAATAACCCTGGAACCCGATTTCCCACCGGTGATCTATCCCGGCGCCAAACTCCTCGAATCGGACTACGGTCATGAGCTGCCGATGATCAAGCTGGAACTGAAGCAACAGACAAATAGCGATTCGCCATACTATTGGCTGCGTTTATTGCAGGTCAGCCGGATATCCATTGACGCATACGTTTGCGACCTGCGCAACCTCGTCGTCCAAAACGACCTCTCGGTGATGGATCCCAACAAGCCATTCCAGCCCTTCGGTCCGGCGCCAAAGAAGAACAGTTCCAACTTCCTGATCGGAAGCGAGGAGATATTCTGCAAGGAATGGCAGGCTATCGACATCAATATCAAGTGGAAAGACAAGCCGGCGGATTTTGGAGAGCACTATAAGGGCTATGTCCCGACCCCTTCTGAAGGCAGCTACGTGAGTACGGTTGATGTGCTCTCCGGGAAAAACTGGATACCCGCTTCCGGAAGCCCGGTCCGCCTGTTCCTCGACGATGGCAACAGGATTTCAAAAGACGGGCAGGTCTGTTCTCATCCTGATTTCACCTATTCTCATATCGAAAATGCGGGAGCGGAGCCATGCCCGGTCCCCCCTTCGATCGTCAATGGCTATACCAATGATCTGGAGTGTGGATTTTTGAGGTTGAAATTGGGTGAAGTTGATTTTTTGCATGAAGAATATCCAAAAGTTTTAGCTGCCCAACTGTTGACAATTTCAGAGGCCGCAACGTTGAATCCCGCAAATAATGTGGCGCTTGGGGGAGAAAATAACAAAATTCTGCTTCTGAACTTAGACGCATACAACGATCTTAAGCAAAACCTTACTCAAACTGTATCCAAAACGACCGCTACTAAAACTTCAGTAAATAATCTTTTCAACGGTCCGTTCTTAAGCCTGCCTCAGCGGCATCAAACCGCGATGGCTTTATCACAGGAAGCCAAGGATTTTGCAGGGAGTTCGAATTCGGATTTCGGAAAGCTTTACGAAGAATTAGACCCGATACCCAATCCCCCCTACACCCCTCTCATCGAATCGCTGAGCCTGGACTACCACGCCAGGGCTACCACAGCCAACCAAGGCATCCAATTCATTCACCTGCATCCCTGGCAGGGAACCTACGAAGCCTTCGAACCGGTAGAACCTGCCAGTCCGACGGTTCTGCCCTGTTTCATCGATGAAGGCGCCCTTTATATCGGGCTGGACCAATTCAAACCCGGGAGCATCCTCAACCTGCTGTTTCAGATGGAGCCCTCCACGGCCGATCCTGACACCGACAAGGCGGTAGTGTGCTGGGAATACCTGCGAGGCAACACCTGGAAACCACTCCTGCCCGACGAAGAGGTCTTGACTGACGGAACAAAAGGACTGATACAATCCGGGATTGCCAGGATCGCCGTGCCTTTGGATATTTCCAATGAAAAAACGACGATCATGCCGCCGGGCTTGCACTGGATCAAAGCAAGGGCGCTCTTACGCACCCCTGCCATCAGTGAAACCCTGGCGGTTCATGCCCAGGCGGCGGCAGGTATGTTCGTCCCCGCTCCAGAAAACGACCTTTTGCGTTTGAGCCAGCCTTTGGAGGAAGGCAAGATCGCCAAATTCGTCAATCCCAAGGCAGCTGTCAAAGGTGTGCGACAACCTTATCCCGGCTTCGGAGGTAGGCCCAGTGAAAATCCGGATCATTTTTACCAACGGATCAGTGAGCATCTCCGCCACAAAGGCAGGGCCATCTCCCTATACGACTACGAAGCCCTGGTGCTCCAGGCATTTCCGGAAGTGTACAAGGTGAAATGCATTACCCACACCCTTGGCCGGCGAGGCGAGGAAAAAGACTATGAACTCTGCCCGGGTTTTGTCACGGTGGTGGTCGTCCCAGACCTGGAAAAGGTCAACGCAGAGGATATATTCCAGCCCAGACTGCCGGCTGCTACACTTCAGGCGATCAAGGAATTTTTGAAAAAGCGCATGTCGCCATTCATCAGGCTGGAGGTGCTCAACCCCATTTACGAAACCGTTGCCGTTACTGCCACCATCCAATTCAGGAAAGGAAAGAGCGAAAACTTCTACCTGAAACAACTGGAAAAGGATGTACAGGCGTTCCTGGCCCCCTGGTCTTCTCCGGAAAACAGGCATGATATCAGCTTTGGCGGGCAGGTTTACTACTCCCTGATCCTGGATTTCATCGAAAAGAGACCCTATGTGGAATACGTCCTGGACCTCCGGATATCGGGCGCCGGAGAAGAGAAAACGGATACGGTAAAGGCAAAAACATCCCGCTCCGTGCTGACGACAGCCGGAACGCACCAGTTCAAGCTGGCCGCTGAAAACGACCTTCTTCCTGCCAACGCGCTTCAGGCGGGGCAGGGCATTGGATACGACATGATTTCTGAATAACAGGAAAAATACCCATCATGGCAATACACACCAGAACAGAGCTCCAAAGCCGATTCGTCAACGGAGCCATCCCCTCCCAACGCGATTTCCGGGATTTGATCGATTCCATGCTCAATCGCCGGGATGATCATTTCTTCGGCGTCTGGCAGCAGGGAATGAAATACTGCCTCGGCGATGTGGTCATCTATGAAAAATCCCTTTACATGCTCGCCAAACCCAGCCTGGACGGGAATTGCCCACCAGAAGAGGAACAGGAAGAAGAAGGCGATGCCAAATCCGAAGGCTGCATCTGCTCGACCATTCCGCCCACCGAGGACACCGAACGCTGGTGCCAGCTGGAACTGATCGCCGACGACGGCGACTGGCAAAAGATCGAGGTCGATGGCGAAGTCGTAACCGTTTATAACCTGAAAGCCAAAATCGGGATCGGCACCGACCACCCCGCAACACGGCTTGAAATAACCGACGGCGAAAACGGAAGCATCCGGCTGGAACCTTCCAAAGCCACGCATCCCGCGATCACGCTCCTCCATTTGCCGGAAGAGGAAGGCGCCGGCAAGGTCGATTACCAGCTCCGGCAAAAAGTAGAGTGGGTAACCGACTCTCTGGGTTACGCCTTCTTCCGGGAATTCCCGGAATTGCCGGCAGACCAGCTTGCGCCGGTTCCGAAAAGCCTTCAGGGGAAAACTCCCGGTCCCGCCGCCGAGCCTCTCGTACTGCTGTTCATCACCTCCCATGCCGGCGACCAGGCGAGAGTGGGCGTCGGAACGGAACAACCCCGGGGCACCCTCCACGCCTATCAGGCGGGCCGAGGTGAAATGGTGCTGAACCCCGGCATCGCCCGCGAACCCGGGCTCCTGCTGATGAACCTCGAACCAGCCGGAAACGGCTACTACCTGCTCTCCGGCGTCACCTCCGAAACCGCCTACCTGCAGACCAACGCGCCCGATGGCTTCCGGCTGAGAAAAGGACCTGATCATAACGCCCTGCTCAAATATGAACAGCTGGATTCTGGAGAATGCTGGGTGGCCGTCACGGGAAAAGGCGATGTCGGGATCGGAACGGAAGAGCCCAGATCAAAAGTTGAAGTCCACTCAAAAGACGCAGGCTCCATCCGCCTGAACCTGGCGCACGATAACCCCGTGGTCAGCACGATCAACGCAAGACCTACTCCCGGATACCCGGTCACTTACCACTCAATCGGCGTGGATGACGACGCGGGCACTTTTATCACCAACGCACCCAAGGGATTCCTTTTCAAAAAAGGCGGCCCATGCGGCCAGTTCAACAACGAAGTCAACCTGAACCAGGGTGATAAGATCGTCTTCATCGGAAATACTGGAAAGGTTGGCATCCAGACCACCGAGCCCCCGGACGATTACGACCTCGAGGTGAACGGTGAGGTCAAGGCATTGGCTTCCTATCTGGAAACCGACTTCGACAACATCGAACAGACGGGCAACCTCAAAGATGAAGACGTGCTCTCCAAACTGGAAAAGGTCAACCCCATAAGGTTCAAATGGAAGCGTAACGTCAATGCCGAGAACAGGGTAGATCAGTACGGATTCAACGCGCAGAACGTATTCGAGCAATTCCCGGGACTGGTAAAAAAATCGGGGCGAAGTAAAGCCATAGCCTACGGTAATATGACAGCCATTCTGGTACAGGCAATCAAAGACCAGCAAATGCTGATCAAACAACTCGAGCAGCGGATCTGCGACCTCGAAGAGCAACAGGGACAGACGACGAGCGATTAAATTTTCTGCACAAAAAGACCGGAACTACAATGCGAAATGCATTGACCATACTCAAAGAAGACAAGAGGTTCGCCTCCCTCCTCCCCTACGACCGCCTGAGGGAGCTGGGTATTGAATATATTTCCAACCTGTCCGGAAATATCTGGACAGACCACAACATTCACGACCCCGGGATCACCATTCTGGAAATCCTCTGTTATGCCCTGACAGACCTTGGCTATCGCACCCGCCTCGATTTTGAGGAAATCGTCGCGCCTTCCCCAGGTACAGGTTTGGAGGACAACTTCTTCACGCCAGAGCAAATCCTTACTTGCAATCCGCTCACGATCAGCGATTTAAGAAAGATGCTGATCGACATCGAGGGCGTACGCAACGCATGGCTGGTACCGGCGAGTGAACAGGAAGTGCCGCTCTTTACGGGATGTAGCCCGGAAAGCCTGGGTTACTCGCGCCGCGATCTGAAGCCCCTGGCCTGCGGTGAGGATCTCGTCACCATAGAGGAAATGAACCGGGAGGTGGTTTTGAACGGGTTGTATAAGGTCTATCTCGATATCGATCCCATCCTGGGCAGGCAGGCGGATGCATGCGAGGAAGAAGGAGCGCGGGTGTCCGCCATCCTCCGGGAGGTGAACAACCGGCTCCACCGCCACCGTAACCTGTGCGAGGATTACCTGGAAATTTGCGTGCTCAAGGACGAAGAGATCGGGGTGTGCGCCGACCTCGAATTGAAGCCCGATGCGAATCCCGATGAGGTGTTGGGCAGGATTTACGATGTAATCGAAACTTTCCTTTCTCCAAGACTACCCTTTTACTCCCTTCCCGAAATGATCGCAAAAGGCAGGTCGCTGGAGGAAATATTCGAAGGCCGCCCATATACGCCGGCCTATTCCCCAGCTGAGGCCCGGCATAGCCACGGTTTCGTGGACATGGAAGAGCTTGAAAAACAGCAGCTTCCCACTACCCTCTTCGCCTCCGATTTCTACCGGATCATCATGCAGGTCGAAGGAGTCAGGGCGATCAAAAGCCTCAGCTTGAGGAATTTTCTGGCAGGCAATCCGCAAACCCTTGGAGAAGACTGGGTCCTGCACCTCAGCGCCGGCCATCGCCCCCTATTCGCCCCCGAGCGCTCGGCCTTCAACTTTTACAAGGGCGTCCTCCGGCTTCCCACCACAAATAAAACCGGGGTGATTGAGCGCTTCCGCAAGCGGCTTTCCGACTTCCGGAAATCGAAATACCCGGCCTCCCGGCTTGACCTGTCCATTCCCTATGGACAATTCAGGGCAGACCTCCCCGATTACTACTCCGTCCAGAATGAATTTCCCCTCACCTATCGGATCGGCAAGGGCCAAATGCCCGACTCCGCTTCCGTGGAGCGAAAGGTGCAAGCCCTTCAATTGCAGGGATACCTGGCATTTTTCGATCAATTGCTGGCGAATTACCTCTGCCAACTGGCCAATATCCGCAAGCTCTTTTCGATTAGCCAGCCTGGAACAGGCGGCCGGGCAACTTATTTCAGCCAAAGCGTGGATTCCATGCCCGAGGCGCACCGGATTTTCCGGTATTACCGGGACCAAAACTCCCCGCCTCCGACCAATGAGACACTGGCAGAGGCCGTCATATCCTACACACATCCTGCCGAACGCGACTTCGCCCTCCAGCAACTCGCCACCTTGTTCAAAAACGCCAATTCCGGAGAAGATGCCAGCCTGATTGGAATCGGCGAGTCCAACGGATCATACCACTTTGTGATCAATGGGAGCGGGGGTCAGCCCATGCTCCGCTCTGTAAAGCAATACCCTGCCGAACGCGAAGCGAGGAACGCCGCCCAAACGGTCTTGTTCCTTGGAATTTTTGAACAAAGTTACCGCAAGATCAACTGGCCCGGGATCGGAACATACACCTTCCAGATCGCCGACAACCCTCCCGGTTACCAGGAATTTCTGGTGTCGATCGGAGAAAGCGAAGCGCTCTACCTCCGCAGGCGCGATCAGTTCCTCAGCCACCTCCTGGCGCGTTTTGGAGAACAATTCACCGAATACGTGCTCCTGATGTACGCGCTCAACCAAAAGGAGATCGACCGCGATAAGGTAATTGAAGATAAATCGCGTTTTCTTTCCAACTACCCCGCGATCAGCCGCAACCGTGGCAAGGGGTTCGACTACACCTGGAAAGACCGCATCTGGGATTCCAGCGAAAACATTTCCGGCATCGAACAACGCGTTGCCGGTTTAATGGGCCTTGAAAACTGGGAGCGCCGGTACCTGAACAATTTTGAGGTCGTGCTGCGCGATCAGGAATGTGTCCTGTTTATCCAGGACCATCGTGGCACTGTTATCCTTGAAACCCTGGGCAGTTTTAAAAACAATGAATGCAGCGATCCACCACAAGAACCTTGTGAAGAACTCTGTCTCGAACAAGCCAAAAACAAACTCCAAAGCCTCTTGTGCGACCCCCGGGCATACCATCCTGTAGATTGCGAGACAGAGCGGATTTACGGGCTGGAGCTGATTGATGATCATGGCGTTCCGTTTGCAAAGTTTCTGCGGTCCTTTGGAACTAAAGCGTTGCGCGACGCCTATTTGTCGTGCATCCTCGGGTTCTTCTGCGAACCGGAGAACATCGTGGTAGTAACTCCCAAAACCGGAGAAGACAGATATGGGTTCCGCTTGCTCAACGAGAAAGGAGAAACGCTGCTCGACAGTATTGACGGCTATGCATCGGCATCCGAAGCGGCAAAAGCGGCAGCCATCCTGGAAGATCATGCACGGCATCCGGCCAAAAAACTGTATTTTTTTGACAGTCCCAATTCACTGAAAAACGGATTCGGCATCAAAGCCGGCAACAAAGGCCAACTGAACGCCGAAGGCGGGATCACCGCCGTTTACCCGGAAGTCTTCGACGAAAAGGATACCCGCGATACTCGCAAGCAATCCATCAAAAACTACCTCAACGCCCTGCTTCCCCTTTCGGCGGGAATTAATCTGAAACTGGTATCGGCTGAAGAGGGGTTTTATTTCTTCCTCACCGCGGACGATGATGAAACCGTCTATTTAAAAAGCAGCAAATCCTACCCGACAGAACGGGAAGCCTGCATGGCATGGATCGATTTCGTTCCCCTGGCTCGCGTGGAGGAAAATTATACCGACCTCACAGGGAATTACGCAGGCGGCCCCCATAGCTTCGGAGTGATAAAAATACACCCCGACGGCACGACCGAAGAAGTAGCCTTCCACCCGGCCGGCTACACATCCCGGGAGAAGCGATCGCTGAGAAAAAAAGAGATATTTGGATACATCAAAGGGAAAAAACTCGGATACGATATCTTGCAGTCCCCGCCCTTATACAGCTGGGCCTTTTTCGAAGGTCTAGCCGGCGGCCTGTTGCTGGAGGGCATCCACCGGTTCAAGACGGAGGCGGACGCCAGGGACGCCTGGACCTGGTTCCTCGCGAAAGGCTTGCGGGAAGAGAACTACCTGATCGAACCCCAGGCAGAAGGAGGATTCCGGATATTGATCTTTCAGGAGGAAGACCTGCCTATCGCCCGGTCGCCTGTTTACGAAGAATGGGAGGAAAGCCAGGCCGCGCGCGACCAGTTGCTGAACCTGTTGGCTGAAGATGCCCCACTGTATCAGATACGGCAGCATGCCGGGCAGTTTAATTTTGTCGTCCACAGCCAACACGGTGAAACCTCACTGATTGGCCAGATCCTCTACCCCACGGCGGAGGACGCCGAATGCGCCTTTTACCATTTCGCGAATAAAGCAGCAGTCAAAGCCAATTACCGGGAAGTGGTTGCGGCGGGAACCTGCCTGTACAGTTTTGAAGTAGTTGAAAATGACCTTGTCCTGGCCACCCACCCCCATTTTTACCCGGAGGGGCAAAAAAATAAGGTCCAGGAAGAATTTATCGCCCACGTAAAGGCCAACTACCTGCATTTCGAACTTGCGGACCTCCCCGATTCCTGGCACTATGAGATCTGGTGGCAATCGTGCGAGGGCGCCTGCGAACCCCTGCTTGTGGAGATCGGCGAACACGAAACCGCGCTGGCCGCCAAGGAAGCGGCCCAGGAACTCCTGAACCACTGCGAAGAGCTGGTCCCGGAGTCCATCCAGGAAGAGGAAGGCTACACTTTCGTGGTTATGCTGGGGGAAACGGCCAAGGCCAGGCACCCCAACTTCTACGCGACCGATATCCTAAACGACAAGGTCATGGCAGATGCCGCGGCCTATCTGGATTTCTATTGCAGGCTGATGCACGACAAAGAAGAGTTGATCAAAAAAAGAGACCGGTGGCAGGTATGTGGGGAGATGGGAGACGAACCGGCCCTTTTCAGCGCTTTCCGCCTGACGAAAACCAAACAGCTTTTGGCCCTCCATACCCGGACGTATCATTCGAGAGAGGAGAGAGATCAGGTCAAAAAAGACCTTCTTGCCGCAGCCAAATGCGGTCTGTTGCAGTATACCGAACTATGCCTCCTGGGAGACCGCCCTGTCAGAAAAATCGATAAAAAATTTCACTACGAATTGTGGTCGCATCACCCCGAAAGCCGGTTGCTCTGGCGTAGCATCGAGGGCTATGGAAGCCGCGAGGATGCGATGGAAGCCTTCCAGACCAACTGGATGAAAATCCTGCAATCCTCGCAGAAAGCGGGGAACTACCAGAATCCGTCGGCGGAGTTCCCCTACGTGCACCTGCTCCTGAGCGGGGAGCCCACGGTTTTCATCCCCGGGTCGTTCCCCGATGCGGAGGCTATATTCCAGGCTATTCAGGAGCGCATACTTTTTGCGGGCAGCTATCCGGTCTATCCCAAAGGGAAGGCATACGCATTCAGGTTGGTGGGCGAAAACGGAACCACGGTGCTTTGGGAGAGCGCACAAACATTCGGCACACTGGAGGAAGCCTGGGCACAGTTCCGGAATTTCAAGGCTCTGTTGAAGGCCGGCCCCCACTACCGCTGCATCGACATCCCCGAAGCCTGCCTGTTCAGGATCGGCATTCAGGAGATCCTCCTCGAAGGCGCAACGACATATTTTGACAAATTCATTGCCCAAACACATGCCATATCGGGCAAGACATTCACATCCAGAGAGGAAGCTCTCATAGGGCTTTCGGAGGCGAGGAAAATTTCATCAAAAATACCCTATTCAAAGGTTGGAAGCGCGGTCGTTCCGGTAAAACTTCCGGACGGAACGAGCGGCTACCAGTATCAATTGGTAGGCAAAGGCCCCCTGAAGACCATTCTTTGGCAAAGCACCGCCGTTTTTGGCAGCCGCCAGGAAGCCCGGACGGCTTTCGAAGAGCAATACCTGGCCATTCTGCATGCCGGGTCGGGTGAAATGGCCTACCAGCTTGACAAGGATATACCCACAGGCAGGGACCAGATATTTTTGGTAGATGCAAACAACGCCAAACAGGCCTTTATCCCGGATGCCACACTACCGCCTGCGGACCTGATCCGGCAGCGCATTGAATTTGCAAACCTATTCCCGATCCGGAAAACAGCTGAAGGCAGATACATCTACCGGCTTGAGGATCCGGAAAATCCAGGGGAAAACTACTGGCAAAGCCCGGTTTCTTACCGGACTTATGCCCAGGCTGAGCGCGCCTTCCAGGAATTCCGGCGCTATCTGGGAGTAGAAAAAGCCTACTGCGCTGTGCCAGGCGAAACGCCCGGCGAATACCGGCTGGTTGTACAAAAATTATGGTTGGCCGGCGATCTGGAAGAACCTTTGGCGCCTGACACCCAATACGAAATCTGCCCGGTAACCGGCAGCCCTCCCTACGTGGAGATCGAAGGGATGGAAGTGAAGGTCTCCGAGATTTGCGATCCGAAAAACGAGGACCCGAAGCTCCGGTATATCTCTCCGGCAGCGTGGAACAAAGGGCTTCAGAACTTCCTCATCTACGCCATCGACGAGGAATTGTTCTATCCATATCAGGATGTTCAGGATTGCTGCTGCCATTCCTTCCGGGTAGTGACCGACAAGTACAGGGTGGCCCGCAATCCGCGCGAATCGCAAACGCCTGCGGAAAGGGAGCAATTGCGCAATTGGCTTTATCAATACAGCCTGTGCCACAAAGACCCGATCCTGGAGCTGCCATCGGCAAAGGTCATGGCCAGGGAAGGAAAATGTTACTACTATCTGGAAGACGAAGGCAAGAAGATGTGGAGGAGTTACCAGGGTTACGAAACCAAGCCGCAAGCCGAAAAAGCATTTGCCGGGGAGGTGATTTCCCTGTTCGGATATGCCCGGGAGCTGGATTTTTACCAGCTCATCAGGCACAATGCTGGCGGCAACCCCTGCTACCAGATCGGGCTCACCGATCGCAACAATGTGCTAATCGCAGTCTCACCGCAGTTCTTTACCCAACCGGCGGAATGGAACGCGGCCATCCTGGAAAGGATCCTTTTCGCAAGGCGGTTTCCGTTTTACCAATACAAGGGAAAATTCGGGTTCCAGTGCTTCAGCATGGAGAACCTGCCCGATTTCACCGTTCCTGCCGATACAAGCGACTGCTACCCGGAAATAGAGCCTGAGCCAGAAAATGACTGCCCGCCCGCAATCGGCCAGATTGACGTAGATGTAAAAGGCGAAGTGATCTGGGAGAGCATTTACGAATACGATACCCTGGAAGAGGCCATGTGCGTATTCGAGGTTTTCTATGAAAAATTGCTCGGGGACCTGGACAACTACCAGCGCATCCAATTTGAAGACTGCAACCTCTTCGGCATAGAGGTGACCCACCCCGGCGAGGTACTGGCTACCCACCCCCGCTGCTACCCGACGCGGAAAGAAGTCATGTCCGCGATCGAAAGGACGCGCCGCTGCATCAACGCCGAAGGATTTCATCTGGTAGAGCACTTGCTGTTGAGGCCCAAGGAGGGCATTTCCGACGATTATACCCTGCAGTTTTACAACCTGGAGCCGGTGTCGCCATGCGACGATCCGCTGATGACTAAAGTTCCCTATTTGCTGGTGAACCGGCAATACGCAGACCAGGACTCCGCCTTTGCAGCCATGGCTGAATTCAAAACGGTTGTTTTGGATAAGCTCGTAACATTTGCCGGACAAACCACCGGGCCTGCCTACCCAGTGCTCAGAACCTTCCTGATCCAGACCGGTATGCCGCCGGCCAGCATTGACCCCTTCCTCTCCATCGTCACCGGCCTGCCCATGCCACCTGCCGCAGATGACCTGTCAGTGGAAATGCCGCCGGTGGAGAACATGCAGGCCAACCTGGAAGAACTGGGTTTCCTGTTCAACCCGGCCGACGACATCGACCCGGACCTGATCATGCCCAACTGCCCCGACTGTTGCCATGCCGAAGCCCTTCCGGCAGGAGAAGCCTCCGCGGATGCCTGTCAGGACCCCAAGGCATTGCTCAAAAGCCGGATCGCAAGCTGCAGCGGTGAAAAGCCCGAAGCCGAAGCGAAAGCGCCGGTGGAATGGTACATTCCCGGAGCGGATCCGTACTCGTTCTGGACGACAGTAGTATTGCCTTACTGGCCGGAGCGATTCCAAAACATCAATTTCCGGAGGTTCTTTGAAGATACCTTGAGACGGGAGTTTCCGGCCCATATCGCCATACGCATCTGCTGGCTCGATCCGCGGCAGATGATCCAGTTCGAGCGGTTTTACCGCGACTGGCTGGAAGCGCTGAGCGGCCAGGAAAACTGCAACCTCAAGCAGGCGCAAGCATGCCTGATCAAATTCTTGTTCGATATGAAAACGGTATATCCGCCAGCGCGCCTGCAACGCGACGGCTGCACATCGGGCAGCGGCGAGCCCAACGCGGTGCTGCTGGATTATACCCAGTTGGGATAAAGCACTTTTTAAAAAAACAAAATTAGCTAGCTATGGCCGGCCCATCCACAGTAGCCAGAGATATCAACATCCCCTATTTCGTGCAAAACCAGATTCTGCGCGCCGAAGACCTGAACGCCCTGGTCAGGGCCTTCAAGCAGCAACTCAGGCAGTCGCGGGTCTTCACCATCGGCGCCGGCGTCATCAATGGGTTGGTTCCCTCCTTCGACGGCACGACCGGGTACATCCACCTTTCGGGAGGTCTGGCCATCAGCTCCGACGGCTACATGTTCGACATGCAATCTTGCACGCTGACGCACTATCGCCAGATAGCTCTTTCCAACAAGGCATTCGGCTGCGGTCCCGACGCGAGAAGCCAATGCATGGACCTGGATGATCCCATTGAAGGGGTCGCTTATGAATTGGAAGACTTTTCGAACGGCGGCGAAACCGACGGCTGGACGAAACTCGAACCTGAACCAAATAATCTCGACCTTACCGGATACTGCCTGATCCTCCTCTGGTGCGAGCGCCAGGTCGACAGGCAGTCCTGCTTCAACGAATGCGAGGAAAAAGGCGCCGACCGCTTTGAGGAAATATTGAAAATCCTCATTCCCAGTTCTGTATACCAGAACTTGATAGGAGGGGAAGAAAATGGAGATGAGGTGGCAAGCCCCCAGGTCAGCCTGACCCAAAACCCGCAAGTCAAGCGCTTCGGTTATGGTGACACGGATATCATCGACCTTTGCTCGATCTGCACCGTCGAGAATTTCTATACAAACTACCGGGACCGGTGTTGGGATGCGGTAGGCTCAATAGCGCCAGCTTTGTCGGAGGCCTATAACAACTTCTACAAACTCGCCACGGCTGACGAGAGCGTCCCCGATCCATTTGCCAACTTCCAGACTTATCTGACGAACACCTTGCTGGGGCTGGGAGGGCCTTACCAAGAACCAGCCCCTTTGGACAACTGTACCGACATTCAATACCTGTACACCTATTTGCGCGAGCTGGCCGTAGCCTTTCAGGAGCTGAAGTCCTTCGCCCACGGCATCATCATTTTGAACAGCAGTGAGGATGGAGCCGCCCTCAGCGAATGCCTATTCCCGGGGCACGTTTCCCTGGGTTCGCCGACGGGCAATTGCCCGCCCACCGGACATATCCTGCCAGATATTTACCCGGATTCGCAGGAACGCCTGAACCAGGCGATTTGCCTGTTCGATCGCCTCAAAAAAATGGCCAACGGGGACAATTTGAATCTTCCAACCCTCAATAACGTCAAATTTCCCAATATCCGCATTACGCCCAGCTCCATGCGGTTTCGCTTCCTGCGCCGGAGAGCCTTGCCGTTTTACTACCATGACAGCCTGAAGCCCCTGTGGGATTGCCACGAGCCCTCCTACCCCGTCGCCCGGTATCAGGACAAAGCCGGAAACCCCTTGCTTTGCGAACTGGAATCCTACGACTTCTACCGCATCGAAGGCCACCTGGGCGAATCACTGACCAATGTCCTTGAGAAGCTCGAAGAATGCAGAAAAAAACTCAATATCCCCTTCGACATCCAGTGCGTGCGGCTGGGTCCGGATCAGAAACTGGAAGGGGAAAAAGACCTGGTACTGGGTGAACTGGACGAGCTGTATATCAACACCCGGGCCGATATTTTGTGCAAGATCGACGAACTGGGATTGGATGACCCGCCCGCTTCAACCGTAAAAGACATACTAGATGACGCAAGGCACATCGGCGATCTGGCGATTCCGGAGCTGTCCCCTCCCGCGGATCAACCCTGCCCCTGTGAAGATATAAAATTGCCGGAGGAACTGCTCAAGGATTTTCTGAAAGCCTACCAGGATCTCGTGGTCGCGACAGCATCCAACCAGGGAGAGCCCTGTTTGCATGCCGATCTTGGTCCTCTGATTGAAGAACTCGCCCGCAAATACCACACCCGCCGAATCGAGATCGAGCAGCAGAAGAACTTTCCCTGCTTTGCCAAGGCCCACCCGGGCCTGGAGCACATGGGCGGCGTGCCGAGGGGGGGGACCTTTGTGCTTGTGTATGTCTATAAAATCCACGCGAATCTCCGGCTTCAACTTGGCCTTTCACTCGACTTCTCAGCTGACGACCTGGTAAGTTCAGTCACAGATGAGGATATTATTAAAAAGGCAATTCAAGCACCAGAATTCAATGCCGTTAATTTTAGCAAAACATACCTTACAAAAGTCGTCACTGCCGACTTCTGCCTCCCCTATCTCTGCTGCTCCGACAACCCCGTCATCCGCAACGAGATCAGGGTGGTCAGGCCGCAGATCATAGGAGAGACGATTTTCTGCTTCGACGACTTTACCGCCAATCCTCCCACCTACAACTTCACCCCGGAGGGAGGGGTGCTCAAGGTCTTTGTCAATGGCGTGGAGAAATATTCTGAATCCCCTATGGATCTGGATTGGACTTTCAATGATCCGGATTTGATGGCGGAAATAGAATTCATCAATTACAAAGCCACCGTCAAACTGGAGTATTACCTCGGAAGTGAGAAGGCGGTCAAGACCCTGGACATTTTCAATACCCCCGATGTGGACAGCTGGTCTGCCGAGAAAATTGGTTCCTGCGTCGAAACGGATGAAGCGACGGGGGCATGCCGATATGGTTCCAAATACCGCATCAAACCTTCTGACCCAATCCCGGTAAACGGCCTTGGAAGCTTAACCATCCAAGTCGGACAAGTACCATATCCGGTTGTTCCAGATGGTGATCCCACCATTGTTCACATAGTCGATGGCGAGTTCGTCGACCTTGAGCTCTGCGTCTTTTACGATCAGTTGGTTGATGGCGAAGTGGAGGTGGAGATCAAGGTGGAGAATGGGCCTTGTAAACCTGAGCCGGAAAAGTTTATCATCGGGAATGTATGCCCCTCATGGGGTGAAATCCCGGTGCGCCTTTGCCACTACAAACTGGAGGGAAATACTTGGGATGAGGTAGAAATCCCCGTCATGGGCGGCGGTGGATTGTTGACGCTGGATTTACCAGATGGAAACTATCCCGGCATTCTGGAATTAAAACAATCATATCCGGGGGGAACCTTTAAAGTTTATCAGGGCGTGCAAAGTGAGTTGCCTAACATCTTTGACAACAGCGCTCAGTTTCCTGATTGCGGCGACACCCGTTATTTCTTTGTTTACGATAAAGAAGCCACGGGTTTGTTCCTTAGCACTGCAATCGGGCAGGGCATTCCATTACCTGGCAATTGGGATACAGCAGCAGACGTGATACTGAACGATCCTAATTCACCCCTCAAGATCGATTATTTGATTGCCGGCTGTCCGGGCATTCTTTCATTCAACCTTTCATTTACCATTGTAGGCCCCGAAGGCCCTGAAAACGAGCCCCTCAACCGGCCCATCCTCAATGTCGCCCCTCCTACCCCTGAGGCGAGGGCGGAACTGAGCAGCCGGCAGGATGCATACCGGGAGTCGCTGGAAAGCCTGGCGGCCGACCTGGGGAGCAGCTCGGGCTTCAAAAAAGCCAACATCTTCCTTTCTACACAGGGCGAGGTGGAGGCGCTCACCAAAGCGTATCTCGACACGGCCAATTCCCTGTCGGCCGGGCAGGCAAGCGCTTCGGAGGAGAAAAAACCGGCGTATGCCCAGGTGATGTCGCTCATCACCCTCTCCTTCCTCGACAAGCTGGCATCGACGCCCGCCGAAACGATAGACGAGCAAGCTACCAAAGCCATTCGAGAAACGGTGGGCAAGATCGAGGCTTCCGGCATCAAACCCGCCGCGTTGAAAAGGCAATGGAAAGCGGCCGGCCTCAGAAAGGTCATGGACGACCGCTTGATCAATTTCCTCAACGACCAGATCAAGTAAATGGGAGGGAATAACCATCATATCATCAGGCAGGTATCGTTCGATATCAGAAAGCCCGGCCAGGAAGGGGCGCTCGACCTGCAAGGTTCGCTCAGCGGCCTGTTTTGGCGGGACATCGCCCCGGCCCTTGAGGCCCTTTTCGACGAATGGGCCGGACCAGAGGACCTGGTCCGCCTGGATATGCTGGAGCTGGACCTCGGGACGCTCAAAGCTTCCGATCTTACTGAAGAACTGAAAGCGAGGCTGGTCGATGCCCTCCGGGATCTTTTGGAAAAGCGGATCCGATTCCCCCAGAAGCCAGTCAGCCGCAAGCCGGTGGCTGAGGGGCACTTCGATCGCTGGCTGTTTTTCCTCGAAAATGGCTACTACCCCTGGTCCGGCGCCGCTAACCCAAGCGACCCTGAGTTTATTCGCGCCATTCTAAGCCAGATCGCCGGCCAGGAAGCGGCCCTGAAAAAGCTGAAAGACCTGCTGGAGCGAAACCCCGCCGTCTACCGGCGGATCATCTGGGAGCACCCCGGCAGCTTCCTGCGGCAGCTGATGGAGGCCATCACCGGAACGGGTCATGCTCTTACCCCCGATTTGCTAGAGATTTGGGAAGCTGTTTTGCCCGAATTAGCCCGGAGAAAAGCCCTGCGGTTGCGGCCGTTGGTCGCCCGCGAGGTAAAAGCGGGCAGGCTTGCGCAGCTGTTTTGGACCCATGTGTTGGCCCTGGCCATCCATTTCGGGAAAAAGGCCACCCCCTCTTTTCTGGGCGCCAGCCTGCTTCCCTTGTGGACCGAAAACCCGGCAGCCTTGCCGGAAGCTGTTGCCGAAATCATGCGAAAAAAGCGGTCCAACAACCTGCCCCTAAAAGCATTGGCCCTCATTCATACCAAACTGCCCGCCATGATCAACCGGCCTGCCGCTCCCGCGCCGGGCGGACCTTCGGCGGATCCAGGCTCCAACACAGGAGCTTTAAAAGAACATGAACCGGTGGAAGGAGAGCAGGCAGGCCCCCCCGTTTCAGCAAATCCGGAAGCCGCGGCTCAAACCAAGGATTCCCCGGAAGGGCAAGCGTCAGAAAAAGAGCAGGCAGGCAGAAAAAAAGGACGGAAGCTATCTAAAACACAAGATGTTGAAAATGAGGACATTGTAAACAAAACTCCCGATTCCGGGGTAAAAACCACGGAGAGACCCGGATCAGACGCCCCGGTTTCCATCCCCGCATTTGATCCGGAGAAATGGGCGGAAAGTTTACCCCCTCCCTACGGCACGGCCAAAACGACGCCATTGGAGGTTGGGGAGGGCGAGCTGATCTACCAGCAAGGCGCGGGGATTGTATTGCTGCACCCCTATTTACCAGCCTTCTTCAAGGAATTGGGACTGTTGGAAGGCAAGGCATTCCGGGACGAAGAAGCCCAAAGGAAGGGAGTGCGCCTGCTGCATTTCCTCACATTTGGCGCGGAGGCGCCTCCTGAGCACCAGATGGCTGTGGCCAAGATCCTCTGCGGGGCGCCGTTGCACATGCCCGCCGACCCAGCCATGCGGCTGACCCGGCAGGAGGAGGAGGAAGCTGACAACCTGCTTCGCGCGGTCATCAAACATTGGAAGGCCCTTGGCCGGACATCGCCCGACGGATTGCGGCAGGGATTCCTGCAGCGCGAAGGCCGTTTGGAAAAGCAGGACATGGGCTGGAAGCTGTTCGTCAACCGAAAAACCGAAGATATTCTCGTCGACCGCATGCCCTGGGGCATCGGCATGATCAAACTGTCGTGGATGGAGGAAGTGCTGAAGGTGGAGTGGTGAAGCGATTTAAAACCAGTAGCTATGACTGAGGCAAAAAACACCCTTGAGGCCATTATCGAGAAAATTCACAATGAGGACCGGCTGCAGTTGCTGGCAGGCCTGACCCTGTTGGCGAAGGACCTGAACGAGTACCTGGCCGTCAATGCCTATTACGGTCCCGAAACGCAACTGTTCAATCAAATCTATGCCTCCACATTCGACGCCAACCGCCTGTTCTGGTCCTCGCTCGATTCTGTGCCCGGCGACGAGAACCACAAGCCCGAGGGCACATTGTTGTACGCGCCATTGGAAGACTCCGGCATGCCGCACGGCTTTGCGGAGCAGGCCCTTTCTCCGAATTTCGACGCCACACCACTGTTGAAACCGAAAGGAGAAATAGCCGGCATAAACATCAACCACGAATGGACCCGCCATCCGGGATGGGCACTTTTTCAGGCTTTCCGGGCGGCATGCTGCGAGGTGTTGTGCAAAAACGGCCGTCCGGTCAGGCAATATATAGACTCGGGCTCGGATGACCGCAAAAAGCTGGCAAATGCCATCGCGGGGGTACTTGCGCGGGAAAAATTCTCAACGGCAGCCTATTGGCGGCCCTTCATTGCCCAACTCAGCGCGCTCATAGCCAAAACCGATGTAGCCGGCTATTGCGCCTCATGCAAGCCAGCTAACGGCGCAGCATAAAAGAAACGATGAAAGCCACCGATACCAAAACGACCACCCAGCTGCACACGCAGACCGAAGCGGAGCAGCAGCCCTTCTTCCAAAAGGAAGGAGCGGACCGGACGTCGGCGGTGTCGGGGCAACCATTTTTCCAACCCAAACTCAAGGTCGGCCGCCCTGGCGACAAATACGAGCGCGAAGCCGATGCCACTGCCGACCGCGTGGTGAATCAGTTGCCGGCGCCGGCCGTCCAGGCCAAATGCGCCGCCTGCGAAGCCGAGGAGGAGGAGATACAGCGCAAGCCCATATTCGAGAGCGCGGAAGAGCAGGTACAGCAAAAGGCCATCGCTCCATCGCTCCAGCTTCAGGAAGCGGAGGCCGCGCCGGATGAGGAGATGAAGGAAGTCCCGGAAGAAGAAGAGATGGTGCAGGCGAAGTGCGCCACCTGTGCGGAGGAGGAAGAGAATGCCGTACAGCCCAAATCGGAAGCCCCTCCAGAGCCTGTTGGATCAGATCTGGAAAGCCGGCTGAACAGCACCAAAGGAAAGGGCAGTCCCCTCCCGGAAGAAACCCGGTCGTCTATGGGTTCCGCCCTTGGCGCCGACTTTGGCGGGGTGCGGGTGCACACTGGCAGCTCCGCCGTGCAGATGAGCCAGGAGTTGGGCGCCCACGCCTTCACCCATGGTTCGGACATCTACTTCAACGCCGGGAAGTACGATACGGGATCGAAAGACGGGCAGCGGTTGCTGGCGCATGAGTTGGTGCATACGGTGCAGCAGGGGGGGGTGAAGCGGAATATCAACAAGAAAGATATTTCGAATACCAATGAAACAACAATTCAAAGAGGCATTTTCGGTTCCATATGGGGCGGGATAAAAAGCGCTGGAAGCTGGGTTGGCAGCCAGGTTGCCTCCGGAGCAAGAGCAGCATGGGGCGGGATAAGATCTGTTGGAGGAAAGATTTGGTCAGGAATAAAAACGGTTGGTGGCTGGATAGCTGAAGGGGCGAGGTGGATATTTGAAAGGATCAAGGGCTTGGTAACTTCAGGAATAGAATGGATTACAAATAAATTTTCAGATATCAAGGATTTTGCCATTTCTGCCTTTGACCAGGTAAAAAGTGGCTTAAACGGTTTAATGGGATTCATCCTATCTCCGATTGACCTCATTAAATCAGCTTTCAGCAACCTTGATGCCGATCTGCTCACCTCGGGATGGAACGCTATTAGAAAAGGGGTGATCACAGTTTGGAATGGGATAAAAAGTGTAATCAATGGAGTCTTTTCAATTGCCGATGGACTATGGAATACTGTATCAAGCTTTGCTTCGAACTTAATAAGTACGGTTGGGGGGTTGATTGATAGCAGGCTTTTCGGTTTGTTGCCTGGATTTTTGAAAGATCAAGCTCGGAGCCTATTTAATAGTGTAAAGGCCCTTTGGGACAGGGTGCGAAACTTCTTTACCGATTTGCTTGTACGACTAAGAGCATTTACAAATCGTATCCTTGGTTCAATTGAGAATTTTGCCAATAGGGTTATAAATTTTGGTATTAATACGATCATTTCAACCGTAAGAAAAATAAAAAGCGCTTGGGATATTGTATCCGAAATCGCTGCTGATCCGGAGGGAGCTATCCGTCCTATTGTAGAAGGAATAGCTTCCAAAATTATTGGCGAGGCTCCGGCAAAAGCCCAAGAAGAAGGTCAGAAAAAAATGCGGGAACATTACCCCGGCAATCAATCATCAATAAGTGAGTCGGGGGTTATTCAGCGTTCACCAGATAATAATCGAGAAGAAAGAAGCACAACATCTTTCTATGAAGTGGGAGATGGAATTTATAATGCACTTTCTGAAGCCTGGGGCCAATTGGATATTCGTGAGATGCTTTGGGATACTCTTAAGAAGATGTTTTGGCCCCCAGAAACAATCAAGGCTATTGGGCAAGAATTCTCTGAGTTATGGAGTACAGATTGGGCCAATGCTGTTGATAGCTTTTTTATGCCACGCAACATCTTAGAAGACCCTTTAGGCTTTTTCCATGATCTTTGGTCAAACATGCTTATTCTTCTTGATTTTCCATTAGCTTTATGGCGCAGGCTCAATAATATACTCATGTTATTATTGGGGTATATTGCCATTATTTTGATAGTGGGAGGTGCGATTTTAGGGGGAGCCGTAGGTGGAGTGTTAAGTGGTGGCCCTGGCATTTTACCTGGTGCATGGATTGGAATTGTTGCGGGTGCAGAAGCAGCAGGGGCTGTGGGTATATTCCTTTTAAAATCTTTCTTGCTTGCAGAGGGTCTATCTATCGCCAAGGCATTATTAGATTTATTTACGGCTCGGCAAACACATGAAGAAAAAGACCGCGACTATGTACAAATTGCTGGTAGCCTGATTGGGATTGGAATTGCATTAGTGATTGTCGTTATTTTTTGGTTACTAGCGGAATTGATCAGTGCAGTAGTGCGAATAATTAAATCAAGAGGAGCCGGCCGAAGCGCTGAAGGTGGACGAACGACAGAAGCTGAGAGCGGGCGAACGACAGAAGCTGAGAGTGGACGAATGACAGAAGCTGAGAGTGGACGAACAACAGAAGCTGAGAGTGGACGAACAACAGAAGCTGAGAGCGGGCGAACAACAGAAGCTGAGAGCGGGCGAACGACAGAAGCTGAGAGCGGGCGAACGACAGAAGCTGAGAGCGGGCGAACGACAGAAGCTGAAAGTGGACGAACAACAGAAGCTGAGAGCGGGCGAACAAGCGAATCCGAATTAAGTGGCAGAAGACCTTCAGTTCCAGAAAGACCAGTCCTGGATACAAATGGTAATTTGACTGAATATGGAAAATGGTATTACGAAAGACCTTCTGGATTTAGAAACGGTATTAGGGAAAGAGTTTGGAGAAATGCAGAAGCTGAATCTATTGATGGGATAGTACGTGACCCTTTAACTGGCCAAGAGTTGTCGCCTACTGATCCTTGGCAAATGGGACATAGATATGGATATGAATTTAGAAAGCATCAATTGAGTGCTTCAAGAAGGGGTATTTCCAGAAGGGAGTTTTTAAACGAACACAACAACCCTAATCATTATCAACCAGAGTTACCTGAATCAAATTGGAGCCATCAAGGTGAAGCCCCTGACAATGTTTATTATGGGGATTAGTGTATATTTGTCATGGATCAAAGAAAAAAACTATGAACAACATTGAAACTCTTTTTCTTGACATTGAGGAAGGGAATGACCAGAAAGTCTATAAGATTCTTGAAGAACTGGGAATAGATGCTAGAGACTCTTATTTGAGAACTCCTCTTATTAATGCAACATTCTATGGGAAAATAGGATTAATGAGATGGCTGATTGAAAAAGGTGCCGATGTGGACGCCCAGGACAAGAACGGTTACACTGCGCTACATTTTGCTGCCCAAGAAGTAAAACCAGATTGTATACAAATTTTGCTTGATCACAACGCAAATCCCAATATAAAAGATGTCCACGGAAATACTCCAGCTTGGGTAGCTGTAATGAACTGGAAAGCGGGAAAAAATTTTGATTCGCTTTTTAAATTGGTTCAAGCAAATGCAGATTTAAAGATTAGAAATAATGCAAACAGGAATGCCTATGATATTATTCCTGATTCAATAAAGCAAAAACTGGGTGTTAAATAAAAAGGTGAAAAGTGAAAGCATAGTCAAGAAAGTTTGCAGACCGCCTAAAACTCAATCTTTAATGCCTGACACAGTTAATGTAATACACCCATACACCCCGCTGTTTCGTACCAATTTACACAAAACCCCACCCCACCATGCTCTTCACCTCCTCCTCCCCCACCCCCCCAGCTAAATGGAACCAATTGGCCCAGGACGCCATGCGCCTCACCTCTGCACCGCCGCCTCACGTGGCCCGCGCCTTCGGACTGCTGCACACCGCCATGTTCGACGCGTGGAGCAACTACAGGGAAACGGAACGGAGCACCTCCTCCGGCGAGGCCCTGAAACGGCCCTCGAAAGAACACTCGGCCGATAACCGCAAAAAGGCATACAGCTATGCAGCGTACAGGGTGCTCTCCTCCCTCTTTTGGTTCAACCTGCCCGCAAACAAGAAGAACCTGTTCCGCCACCACATGGAACAGCTGGGGTATGACCCCAACGACGATTCCTTCAACCCTCAAACCCCGCAAGGCATCGGAAATGCCTCGGCACAGCTCGTCATCGATCTGGCCTACGGCGACGGCGCCAACCAGTTCGCTACCCTCAACTTTCCCGGGTATTCGGACTACACTGCCTACAAGCCGCTGAATACCCCGGACGAAGTGAAGGACCCCGCTCATTGGCAACCGCTGCGAATACCCAAAGCAGATGGTACTTCCACCGTGCAACAGTTCCTCGCGCCGCATTGGGGCCAGGTCAGACCCTTCGCGCTGACCGACGGAGCGCAGTTCCGCCCGCCGCCTCCATCCCGGCATCCTTCGGCAAAATTCCAGGCCGAAATGGAAGAAGTGCTCGGCTACAGCGCCCACCTGACCGACGAACAGAAAATGATCTGCGAATTCTGGATGGGCTGCGGCACGAACCTCACCCCGCCGGAAATCTGGTGCGAAATTGGCCAGTTCGTATCCCACCAGTGCAAAAACACCGAAGACGATGATATCTGCATGTTCTTCGCACTCGGCAACGCACTGCGCGACGCAGGTATCGCCGCCTGGGACTGCAAACGGGCCTATGACTTTATCCGGCCCATCTCCGCCATCCGAACCATCTACAAAGGAAAACAGATCCGCGCCTGGGGCGGGCCGGGCAAAGGTACAGTGGCCATGGACGGCGCCAACTGGCTGCCCTACCACCCCCTGGATTTTCTCACCCCCCCGTTCGCGGAATACGTCTCCGGTCACAGCACCTTCAGCACCGCCGCTGCCGAAGTGCTGAAATCATTTATCGGAAGCGATGAGTTCAAAGCAAAACTACCCCTCGATAAGGGCAGCTCTTTTATCGAACCCAGACATACCCCGGCAAGCCCCATCGTGCTGGACTGGGACACTTTCAGCGGCGCCGCCGAACAAGCAGGGATTTCCAGGCTTTATGGCGGGATCCACTTCGAAGAAGGCAACCTCAAGGGCCTGGAACTGGGACGAAAAGTCGGCAAGGCCGTCTGGGACCGCGTCAGCTACTATCTCAACCAGACAGCCTGAAAATGTAAAACCATTCAACTCCTCCGATCATGCCGACCATCTCCATCGCTATTCAGAAAGGCGGATCCGGCAAAACCACCACCGCCATCAACCTGGCCGCCGCATTGAAACAAATGGGGAGAAAGGTGCTGCTCGTCGATGTCGACCCCCAAGCCAACCTCACCCATTCGCTGGGGCTGAAAGACAGCGATCTGGAGAAACGCCAGACCATCTACGAAATGCTGATGCGCCAGGCCAGAGGCGAACCCGCTGACCTGAAAAGCATTATCGATACAAAAACCGCCGTAGACCTGGCGCCAGCCAGCCGCGACCTGGCCGCTGCCGAAATGGACCTGGTGAGCGCTTTCGGACGGGAGTTTTTCCTCAAAGAATTACTCGATCCCCTTATCCCCGAATACGATTTCATCTTCATCGACTGCCCCCCTTCTGTCGGCATGCTCACCGTGAATGCCCTGGTGGCCAGCGATGGGGCGCTCACCCCTCTTCAGGCCGAGTTCCTTCCCCTCAACGGCCTGCGCAGCTTCGAAGCGCAGCGCAAAAAGATCCAGGCCCGCCTCAACCAAAAGCTGGAGTGGCTGGGTATCGTCCTGTCGAGGTATTCCGCACAAATGAAAATGCACCGCCAGATTTTTGAGGAACTGGATAAAGAATTTCCCGGAAAACTATTCAATACCCGGATACGCACCAATATCGCCCTGGCGCACGCCCAACAACAAGGCGTCGATATATTTTCCTACGACCGCACCTCCAATGGCGCCGAGGATTACTTCTCCCTCGCCCATGAACTTTTGAAACGCCTGCCCTGACCCGGCATTGACAGACCTGATTTTTTTGCATACATTGAAGAAAATCCAAAATTTCAACCCCATGGAGTTCCAAAGTACCCGCCGCTCCCGCAGGCACCGCAACCCGCAAGGACAGGAGGAAAACAAAAAACCGTTCTTCTCCAAATCCGCCAACCCCGATATCCAGACAAAGGAAGATAAAGCCTTTTTTCAACCCAAACTGACGGTGGGACGGCCCGGAGACCAGTATGAAAAAGAAGCGGATTCCATGGCGGAAACGGTGGTCAACCACTCCGGATCCCCCGCAGTTGTCCAGGAAAAGGCCGAAGGAATACAAAAAATGGACACCAGCAAAATGGAGGAGGACCGGATGATCCAGGAAAAATCCCTCCAAATGCAGGCCGAAGAAGAAGAGGAACCCGTCCAGATGCAGGAGCAGGAAGAAGAAGAACCCCTGCAAATGCAAGAAGAAGAGGAAGAAGAGGTCCAGATGAAAGCCGAACCCGGCAGCCAGACAACCGCCAGCGCCCGCCTGAGCGGCCGGATCGAGGGTTCCTCCGGCAAGGGAAAACCCATGGCCGAAAAAACGCGCGGTGAGATGGAGCAGGCATTCGGCGTCAATTTCACCGGCGTCAACATCCACACCGGCGCCAACGCCGTCCAGATGAACCGCGAATTGGGCGCCCAGGCTTTCACGCATGGAAAGGACGTCTATTTCAACGCCGGAAAATACCGCCCCGAAAGCGCAGACGGCAAACGCCTGCTCGCCCATGAACTGACGCATGTGGTGCAGCAGGGAGGAGGCCAAGGCAAGGTTCAGCGAAGCTGCCCCCAAGGTCCGCAGAAGAAAGTGACAAGGGATAATTGCGGCGAACGAGGCCCCTTAAATGAAAAAAAATATATTCAGTTATTAGATGTTGATTTGAAAAGCCAAACCGTAAAGGCTGTATGGACTAATGGTAAGGTCGATGCTTGGGAATGTTCTCCCAATCCCAAAAGCACGCCTGTCGGAAACGATACGGTAGGTGTAAAATGCGGGGTCAATCATACCAATCACAAGAAAGCAGGTATGGCTTATTTCACAGCGTTCAAAAAAACGGGATACGTGATTGGCTTCCACAACTCCCAACCAGTTGGAACAGGAATTTATTCACATGGCTGTGTCCGCGTGAGATGCGGGATTGCGAAAATAATCAATGAAAATTCCTGGAGTGGAAAAACAGAAATTCAGGTAAAGTGACTCTCGGAAAATCTGAACCTATGCCGGAACTCAATTCAGGAGTCGCGAATTTAATCTCCTACCTGAATACATTCAAGTCCATTCTGATCTCCAGATTGAACGCCCATTTCGATGAAAATGAGGAGGGAAAAGATTTTTCCCTGGCCGCTTTATTTGAAGACGATCAATCACCGGCCGGGAGGTTCCTTAAAACCCATCACTTCTCGGAAGAGGAGTTCTTTGTGTTTTTCACCGCTTTGGTTCCCCACCTCCAACCCGACTTCTTCGACCAAATCATCCGCGACAATATCCCCGAAGCCGGTGACTTCCCCCAGATCGGCGGCGCCCGCGGCAAACAATTCCGGGGATTTCTTCCAACAGGAGAAACCGCCCTCTTCCTCCTGGCCGGAAACGACCTGGAAAAACGCTTCCAGATACAGGAGCTCTTCAGCGAAGACCACTTTTTTGCAAAAAAACGCATCCTTTGGCTGGAGGAAGCGCCCGAAGGCGAACCCCGCATGAGCGGCCGCATCATCCTCTCCCAGGAATACATCGACCTGCTAACAAAAGGACACGTGAGCCGGCCAAGGTTCAGCATGACGTTTCCAGCCCAATTGCTCGACACCCAAATGGAGTGGAGCGACCTGGTGCTCAACCCCCAAACCATGGAGCAGGTGCGCGAGCTGGAAACATGGATCAAACACGGCGAAACCCTACTGAACGCCTGGGGAATGGGCAAACGCCTCAAACCAGGCTACCGGACCTTGTTTCACGGCCCCCCCGGTACGGGGAAAACCCTCACCGCCTCCCTTTTGGGGAAATACGCCGGGAAAGATGTCTATAAGGTGGACCTCTCCATGGTAGTTTCCAAATTTATCGGAGAAACGGAAAAAAACCTCGCCAACCTGTTTGCCAAAGCAGAAAACAAAGACTGGATCCTCTTTTTCGATGAAGCCGATGCCCTCTTCGGCAAAAGAACCAACGTGCGCGATGCCCACGACAAATACGCCAACCAGGAAGTTGCATACCTCCTCCAGCGCGTCGAGGATTATAACGGCCTCGTAATCCTCGCCTCCAACTTCAAAAGCAATATCGACGAGGCTTTCGTCAGACGTTTCCAATCTATCATCCATTTCCCCATGCCCTCAAGCAGAGAGCGCCTTCAAATCTGGGAAAATGCTTTCCCTCCCCGGGTGAACCTCTCAAAAGAAGCAGATCTCGGCGACATCGCCCGCACCTATGAACTCTCAGGTGCAGGCATTATGAACGTTGTCCAGTTCTGCTGCCTCCAGGCATTGGACAAGGGCAGCGAAACAGTAACCCTGGACATGATCAAAGCCGGGGCTCGAAAAGAGTTCGGGAAAGAGGGGCGAGCTGTTTGAATGCCTGATACAAATCTATCACCTTAGGGAAAACAAATGAAAACTTAAAACTTCCCCTCCCTTTCCCTACATTTATCCAAATTTTTGTCATCCCTTCGTCGCCAACCTCAAAACAACCCGGCATGAGCGCCCCCCTCCCCGTAATTTTCCTCGCCTTCGCGAATGAATACCACGAAGGCCGCTACCTCAATAACCTGGTCGAAGAACACAGGCAATTGCTCGCCTCGCTGGGACCTGTGTCGCTGGCCGATAACCCTAAAAATGCGCTGTGCGAACTGGTCGTGCGCCAAAACGCGACGATACAGGATATCTTCGACGTGTTTCAACGCTACGGCGACCGCATCGCGATTTTTCACTACGGCGGACATGCCGACGGCTATCAACTGCTGCTGCAGGGCAAGGACGGCCAGGGGAAAGTCGCCCACGGCGGGGGGCTGGTCTCCCTGCTGGGCCGCAGGAAAAACCTCAAACTGGTTTTCCTCAACGGCTGCGCCACGCAGAAACTGGCGCGCGACCTTGCCAGCCGCGGCGTGCACGCGGTGATCGGCACCTCGGTCTCGATCTCCGACACGACGGCGCTGCAGCTCTCTTCCCGCTTCTATAAAGGCCTTGCGAGCGGCATCACCCTCTCGGGCGCCTGGGAGGAAGCCAAAGCCGAAGTGATGACCGGCATCAGCCCCGACGATACGCGCCGGGGCTTCGACCTCAGGGACGATGATTCCGGGCGTTTTCCCTGGGACCTGGAGTTCAAGGACGAGGCTTCGAAAGATATTTTTAACAGCTGGAACCTTCCCGGCTCGGCCAACCAGCCGCTTTTCGGCCTGCCGGAACCCAAAAAGCAGCAGCTGCCGCCTTCGCCCTTCCTCTTCCTCAAACCCTATGGGGCCGAACAGGCAGAGATTTTCTTTGGGCGCTCCTACTACATCCGCGACCTCTACCTGAAAATCGCGGAACCCAATTCCCCCCCCATCATCCTGCTCTACGGCGAATCGGGGGCGGGCAAATCCTCCCTCCTCGACGCGGGACTCGTGCCACGCCTGGCCGCCGCAACCGATTCAAACACGGGCGACCTGCTCTACGACGTGCGCTACCAACGCCGTGACCAGGACCTCGGACTCATCGGCTCGCTCGCCGATATGCTCTCCCACTACCTCGTGGAAGAGACCCCGGAGGAAGCCCAAAAAGACGATCCCAACCTCGAAAAAATACAGGCGATCGAATCCATCGCCAAAGAAATGGAAGACGAGGCCGCGAGCAGCTTCCTCAGCCTCGTGGAGCGCTACAAGGCGGTGCGCACCGTGCAGGCCAAAAAAGCCTACCAGCACAACCTCTACCGCACAGGCGACCTCGACCGCTACGCCGGAGCGCAACTGCGCGAAGCCTGGCTGCAAATCGAAAAGAAAACGGGCCGCAGGCTCGTGCTCATCCTTGATCAGGTGGAGGAGCTGTTTACCCGCCCTAACTCAAAAATGGAGCGCGAACTCGAAGACCTGCTCCAGGTGCTCTACGATATCTTCGGGGCCCCGGCCGAAAACCAGGAAGACCATATCCGTGGCAAGATCATCCTGGGTTACCGCGAAGAGTTCAACGCCAAGATCGAGGCGCGATTCAAGGATATCGGGCTCTCGCGCAGCACCGTTTTTCTCGAGCAACTCAATAAAAAAGATATCCTCGATATTTTTCAGGGCCTGCAGAGCGGGGTGGTGAAAGACCACTACAACATTTCCATCGAAGACAGCCTGCCCGACCACGTGGCCAACCAATTGCTCGCCGGCAAGGAAAGCGTGGCCCCCGGACAGCGCCCCGTGGCCCCGGTGCTGCAACTCCTGCTCACCAAGCTCTGGAACAAGGCCCACCGCGAAAATCCCCACCAGCCCGCCTTCACCGTCGACGCCTTCAACGAAGTGGAGAGCCAGGGCAAGGAAATGGAGGAGTATTTCGAAACCCAGATGAAAAAAATCCGGGAATGGAACCCCGAAGTGGTGGAGTCGGGCCTGGCGCTCGACATCCTGGCCTTCCATATCACCGACCTGGGCACCTCGAAGCGCTGTTTTATCGAAGACATTCGCTCGCGCTACCGGCACCTGGCCGAAGAATACAAGAACCAGCCCGATATCGTCGATCAGTTGGTCAACCGCTTCAAAAGTTCGGAGATATTCCTGCTCAACGACATCGGGCGAGGCTACACCAGCCTGCCGCACGATACCCTGGCGCCCATCGTCATGCGCGAGTACAACCGCTCCGACAAGCTCGGGCAGCGCTCCACGCGCATCCTCGACGCCAAACGGCCCGACTTTGTGAGAGCCCTGCAGGTGAACGATACCAAAAAAGTGCGCCTCGACGACAACGACCTCGAAGTGGTGACGGGCGGCATACTCGGCATGCGAGCCCTGGAGGAGGAAGAAAAGACCCTGTTGCAGATCAGTCTCGAGGAGCGCGAAAAAAGGCTCAAACTCAGGCGCATTCTGGTGCGGGGCGGCATTGTGACAGGCCTGTTCATCCTCTTTTTGGGCATTGTATCGGGGCTGCTCACCGTGTCCATGGTCGAACAGATCAGAAATGTAGTCGTAGACCGGGCGCACGTGGAGTCATTGAAAATACAGGAGAACAACAGCGACAGCTACAAGGACTATTTGCTGCATGGGGAAGAGGAATATGCCGCCGGCGAGGAGACCCGCCTTGCGCACTTCGCCTACCATGCGCAGGGGGAAGAAAAACGGCTGGACGTGGTGCAAAACTACTTCAAGCTGGCCGGACCGGCAGAGGAAGAGGGCAAAATGCCTTACTTCCTCACCTTGGACCCTCCGGCCCGGATGCTGGGGCTGGATTATGACCGGTCGAAGGGCTTGGTGGCGCCTTTGGGCTTTGGAGACCAACTGGCCTATTGGCCCTTGTCAGGGTATTATGCCCCCACGACGATCGATTTCACGGAATATGTGGATGTATATTTTGAACAGGTGGTCGGCGGCGCTCCCACCAACGTCGAGCGCACAGCGGCTTATTCGGCCGATGGAAAGGGCGTACAGGTGCAAATGCGAAACGAAGCGGCCCCCTTGTACGAAATGGCTGGCCAGCTCGTGCCGGCGCCGACCCTGGCGATCCGTTCGGAGTATACCGGAGACGACGGACAGCTTAGCTACGATACCATTGGGCATTACGACCTGTTCAGCGGGGAGTTTGTAGGCGATTACGGAGTCCGGCTTTCTGAAGATGAATTCAACAAGGTATATGAATACCTGACCCCGATGGTGGGAGAAATACCCCTGGAGGGGTCCTATGAGCTCTTTTCCTGGAAATTGATGGACGACGAAAGGCAGGTTTTCAGCGACACCGTTTACCAACAACTCAAAGAGAGCGGCTGGAAAATTTCAGGCGCTTCGAGAATCGACCTCATCGTCAAATCGGCCAAATCAGGGGCAAACATCGCGCTGCGGCCCACGAGGAGTTTTTCCAGGGCCACCGGCAACTACTGCATGGTCTGGAACAGCGGCGATGAAAACGCCATCGAACCTGCGGCCCAGTTTTTTCACTACGACCCGCTCGACTACCTGACCGCCCTTTCCACCGAATCATTCCTGACGGTAAATCCCGAAGGACTCCTGGCTATCTGGAATAACCAGGGCACGATCAGCAATACACTGCTTCCTTCCGGAACGAGTATCGCGGACGTTGGCGTGAGCCCCGACCACAGGCATATCTTTGCGATCACCAAAGACTCCGCGCTGGTCTGGACGCTGGAAGGCGCCAGAGCGGGCGCCTGGGCGCATGCGAACGTCAGGAAACACGTCTTTTCTGCCGACGGCGCCCGGTTCTTTACGCAGTCAAATGATACGATCCGGGTCTGGCAAAGGGAGGGCAAGGCAGCGCCGGCTTATGTAGTGACAGATACGGCTTACCAGATCGCCACGGCGCGTTTTCAGGAAGACGGGAAACGCCTGGTCATTGGCCTCGACCCCAAATCGGCAGAAAAGCCCAAAGAGGGCTTGCTGCAACTTTTCGGGAAAAAAGGAAATAGCGCCCGCATCGACTATTGGGACGTCGAAACCGGAAAGGTAGAGCAGACCTTCGAAACGCCCTGCCTCCATCTCGCCGACGCAAGCGTGAGCCCCGACGGCAAATTCGCCGTGGCCCTCGACCCCGGGAATGCTTATGTGATACCTTCCTCCCAATTCAAGATCCGCCAATGGGAATACAACGGCGAGGGCATCAAGCCAGAGCCAATGAAAAAAGGCGATACGAAAAGCACTGAACGGGTTTTCCTCTCCCCTGGCGGAAAGTACATCGTGCGGCAGTCGTTTACCGAAAACCGCATTCAGCTCTTCGACCAAAAAGGCAAGCTGGTAAACGCCTACCTGTACGGGCAGTTTTCGCCGGGATTCCGGGGCGAGTTCTTCACGCCCGACGACCAATACCTCGTCGCAAAAAGAGCAAATGAAGCGTTTTTGTGGCGGCCGGAAGACGGAAATATTCCATGGCCTGAAATCGCGGAATTGTCCATGTACGAAAAGCGGCAGTACGAGCTGGACACCTTCTTCGACGCGGCGCCAGGTACCAAAGACGTCGCCAAGTGGTGGGCGCTGGGCCTGCTTGGCATCGCATTGATCTATTCCCTCGTGTTCTTTTCCGGCGCCATCATCAACTACGTGCAGGGAAAGGACTACCTGTCGCTGGGGCTCTACGGGGCCGCCTTTCTCATCCTGAATCTCCTCCTCGGCGCCGCCTGGGCCATCGGCTTCGAGGATCCCGGGATGAAGAAGGTAGCCTTTTACGGACTTGTTCTGGCCAATCTTGGCATACTGGGCATCGGGATTTTCCAAACCCGGAAGAAAGGAAAATGGCAGAACCTCATCCCCCTGGGCATCGTCGCGCTGCTGCTGGCAGTGGGACTGGTGCAGTTTGCCGCGCTCGAAAGCGCGCAATTGAAGGCATTCGAGTGGCCGCTCGTGGCAGCGTTTGTCCTGCTGGCGGTTTTCACCGGCCTGGCGGGCTATCCCGTTTTCCGCGCCATCCGAGCCTACCGGAAGGATAACAAACTCGCCTTCTACCGCTGGCTCCTGCTGCCTTCGGCGTTTGCATCGCTCATTATCTGGGGCGCCATCTCCATCGCGATAACCAGCGGCGACCTGACGCCCGCATTGGACGTGCTGGCCGGCTTGACGCTGACGGCTATCGTCATTCACAAATGCGCACAATACTTCAGGAACCGTGCGTTTTGGGCGCTGGGGGCCTTCGCCGTGCCGGCGATACTCATCGTGAGCATGCTGAGTGTTGCATCTCAGGCCCATATCGTCGCGATGGCGGGGGTTTTTGTCTACGGCTGGCAGGCATATAAGCAGCAGGCTTACGGGAAGGCATACCTCTTCATCAGCGCGAGTATCTTCCTGCTGGCAGGCACGCTGTCCCAGTTTTTCATCACAGCAGAATTTATACACCTGATCGGAGCCTTGCTGCTAGCTCCAGCCCTGGTTTTGTTGTTCTATGCCATTAGCACACAATTGAAACGAATGCCTGTGCGCCAGGCGGCGGGCCGGTCGCGCCTGCCCAACTGGCTGGCCATCCTGAGCCTGTGGATCGCAGGTTTTGTGGGCGCCGGCCTGTATTCGGACGAGGCAATGGTTTACGACGAAGTTGAAACCTATTCGGACGAATATTACGCCCCCGAATACACTGAAGAGGAAGAATACAGCGATCTGCTGACCGGCATTATGGCCGAGTATCCCGTATGGCAATCGGTGTTCGATGAGGTCAACAGGCAGAGCACATTTTTTGAATCGGAAGAGGGATACTACCTCGAAATCAAGGACGACCAGATCATCGCCGAATTTGAAGTGACGGAATCCGCGCCGGAATACGTGGAGATATACGACGCCTCCCGAAGACTCAAGCTTCGCCTGTTTGAAGACAGGGCCCTTTTCCAAAACGACGGCGACCCCAAATGGTACTTTTTATTTGAAGGAGAATGGATACAGCCGGCGGTGATGGAAGGAGCGTTGGAATCAGATGAAACGGGGATGGAAGAATAAGCGGGGTGGTAGTCGATTTTCTGTAATGGATTCGGATACCTACATTTGTTATGAAAAAGAAAATTTTTGACGGCTAATCATGAAACATCCTCTATATCTCCTGCTTTGGGGCGCCCTTTCCATGACCTCCGCCCAGGCCCAGATCAGCCACAACATGACCCTGCTGGGCAATTTCAACGACCCCTCCCTGCCCAGCGCCTCGGGCACCAGGTATAACGATGTCTGGGGCTGGACCGACTGCGAACAGCGCGAATACGCCATCCTGGGCTCGGCGAAATACGTCCATTTTTTCAATATCGAGAACCCGGCCTCTCCCCAACAGGTGGGCTTCTTTACCGGCGGCTCCACCACCATCTGGCGCGATATGAAGACCTTCCGCGACCGCGCCTACGCGGTGTGCGACAACTGCAACGAAGGGCTCATGATCTTCGACCTGAGCGATATGCCCAATACGGTGACCAAAACCAAGCAGACTACCCAATTCTTCTCCAGTGCCCACAACATCTACATCGATGAAAACGCCGGCAGGCTCTACGTCGCGGGCTCCAATACCAAATCCAACGGCGTCATCATCCTCGACCTCAACGCCGACCCCGATAACCCCACGCAGATCGGCAACCCCACCCTGGCGGGCGGTTATATCCACGACATCCACGTGCGCAACCACATCGCCTACGGCTCCAGCGGCAACAACGGGCTGTGGGTCTACAACCTCTCCAACCCCCAAAATCCCGTGCTGCTCGGCACCCTGACCGACTACCCCCAGAGCGGATACAACCACTCCAGCTGGCTCAGCGGTGACGGCCAGCACCTCGTCATGGCCGACGAAACCCATAACAAAGGCATCAAAATGGTCGACGTGTCGGACCTCTCCGATATGACAGTGACCGACGTCTTCCGCTCGGCCCTGCTGGCGCCGGCCGATACGGCCAGCATCGTGCACAACCCCTTTATTCGCGACGAATACGTCTTCGTCTCCTACTACCACGACGGCGTACAGGTGTTCAATATGTCCAACCCCTCCAACGTGGTCAAGGTGGCCTGGTACGATACCTTTACCGGACATACCAACTACAGCGGTTTCAAAGGCTGCTGGGGGGTCTATCCCTTTCTCTCTTCGGGCAAGATCCTGGCTTCCGACCAGACCAACGGCCTGTTTATCCTTTCACTGAATAACATCACCCTCGATCCCATTCCCCACCCCACCTACCCAACGCCTACGATCACCCTCAACGGGGGCAATCCCATCTGCCAGGGGCAAACCGTCACCATCAGCGCCCACCCCTCGGCAACGGATGCCGACTGGTACCTCAACGGCAACCTCATCCAGGAAGGTGGTTTGTCCATACAGGTGGGGCAAGCTGGCGTCTACCACGCCATCCTTTACAAGGAATACTGCGGCATCCAGTCCAACTCCATCAACCTGCAGGTCATACCCCTGCCCAACCCGGTCATCACCCCGCTGAGCGACCTGACGGTCTGCCAGGGCGGCATCGTCACCCTCAGCGTAGATCCTTTAGCCACGAATGTGCAGTGGTACCGAAATGGCATACTGGTGCAAAATGGCGGCTTCCTGTACCAGACCCAGCAGGCTGGCAACTACCACGCCATCCTGTTCAACCAGTCCTGCTCCATCCAGACCAACACCGTACAGGTGCAGGTCATCCCCTTTCCCAGTAACATCCTGACCCTCACCGGCGACAACCCCATCTGCGAAGGGGAAAGCGTGACGCTCAGCGTCGACCCCACCGCTACGTCCGTGCAGTGGTACCTCAACGGAGCGCTGCAGCCCTGGCAGGGCACGCAGATCGAAGCCACCGCTACGGGTTCGTATTATGCGAAGGTGTACCGGCAGTTCTGTTCGGTACAGACGAACAGCATTTTCCTGCAGGTCATCCCCCTGCCCGACACAGAGATTACCCCGCTCGGCAACCCGGTGATTTGCGAGGGAGAAAGCATTTTCCTGGCCGTCGATCCCTCCTCCACCAATGTCATTTGGTACAGAAATGGCGCGCAATACCAGACCGGCGGCACACTGCTGCAGGTGAGTCAGGCGGGAACCTACTCCGCCCTGTTGTTCCATCAATTTTGCTCCATCGAGTCAGAGTCCATTGAAATACAAGTCATCCCGCTACCCGATCCCGGCATTGCCTTCGCCGGTGAAAACACCATTTGTGAAGGGGAAAGCGCCTTGCTCTTCGCCGACCCTGCGGCCACCAACGTGGTTTGGTTCTTAAACGGCGCCCCGCTGCCGGCTTCAGGCAATCCTGTCGAGGTCCAACAGCCCGGCTTCTACCACGCCCTGGTCTACAACCAGAACTGCACCGTGCTGTCCGACTCCGCCAATCTCCAGGTCATTGCGCTGCCCAATCCCGTCATCACCCCGCTCGGCAATCCGGAGATCTGTGAAGGGGAAAGCGTGTTTATCAGCGCAGACCCATCGGCTACCTCGGTAGAATGGTTCCTCAACGGGGCATCGCTTCCCGAAGAAGGCTTCGTGATCGAAGCCCAGGAGGCCGGAACTTATAGCGCCATTTTGTACAATCAATTTTGTGAAATAGCAAGCAATAGCATTGAGGTCGAAACCATTCCCCTGCCCGATCCCGCGATCGCGGTTTCGGGAGAAACCTCGATCTGCGAAGGAGAAAGCGTTTTGCTCAGCGCTGATCTCAACGCCACTGCCATCCAATGGTACCTCAACGGCGATTTGCTGCCATTGACCGAAGCGCAGATCGAAGTGCAGGAGGCAGGACAGTACTACGCCATTCTTTCCAACCAACATTGCACTACGCAGTCCGAACAGGTGGAAATCGAGGTCATTGCTTACCCCTCGGCAGGCATTGCACTTTCCGGCGACGCTTCGCTTTGCGAAGGGGAGAGCGTCGTGCTCAGCGCCGATTCATCCGCCACAGCCATCGGGTGGTATCTCGATGGCGTATTGCTGAGTGAAACCGAAGCCCAGATAGAAGTGGGAGAAGCCGGCGTCTACTATGCCCTATTGTCCAACCAGTTCTGCCAGATCCAGACCAATTCCGTGGAGATCGAGGTCTTTCCCGTGCTCGACCCTGCAATCACCCTGACAGGCGATTCTTCCATTTGCGAAGGAGAAAGCGTTCAGCTCAGCGTCGACCCCGATGCCACAAACATCGAATGGTACCTCGACGGCCAGTTGCTGGAAACGCAGGAATCGTTGATCGAAACCCAGGCGGGAGGCAGTTACTACGCCATTTTGTCAAACCCTTCCTGCCATATTCAGACCGATCCTGTGGAAATCGAGGTCATCCCATACCCCAGCCCGGCTATTGCCCTGTCTGGCGAACCCACGCTCTGCGAAGGCCAAAGCCTGACGCTCAGCGCCGACCCCAACGCCACCGCCGTGCAGTGGTACCTCGACGGACAATTGCTGCCCTGGGAGGAAAGCCAGATCGAAGTGCAGGAGGCCGGCGTATATTCAGCAATCGTCTTCAACCAGTTCTGCCAGACACAGGCAGAAACGGTGGATGTGCAGGTAATACCCGCTCCTTCTCCCGAACTGACCCTGGCAGGCGAAACCGCCATTTGTGAAGGTGAGAGCGTACTGATCAGCGCGGATCCCTCCACCACTTCCATTCAGTGGTACCTCGACGGCCAGTTGCTGGAATGGACCGAAGCTCAGATCGAAGTGCAGACGGGAGGCGAGTACTACGCCGTCCTGTCCAACGAAGTGTGCACCACACTGACCCAGGCTGTGGAGATCGAGGTCATCCCCTACCCCAGCCCCGAAATCGCCCTCTCCGGCGAGCCCACGCTCTGCGAAGGTGAAAGCCTGACGCTCAGCGCCGACCCCGGCGCCACCGCCGTGCAATGGTACCTCGACGGGCAGCTGCTGCCTTGGGAACAAACGCAGATTGAAGTGCAGGAAGCAGGCACGTATTCCGCCATCGCTTACAACCTGTTTTGCGCCACGCCGGCCGATCCGGTGGAGATTGTGGTTATTTCCGCCCCCGATCCCGCGATCCTGCTGACGGGAGAAGCCGCGTTTTGCGAAGGTGAAAGCGCCCTGCTGAGCGCCGACTCCACCGCTACTTTCATCCAATGGTTCCTCGACGGCCAGCTTTTGGAATGGCCCGAAACGCAAATCGAAGTGCAGGAGGCAGGCACGTATTCCGCCATCGCCTACAACCTGTTTTGCGCCACGCAGACCGATTTTGTGGAGATTGTGGTCATTTCCGCACCCGATCCCATCCTGACTTACGAGACCACCCTCGCCTGCCGCGGCGACTCCATTTTGCTCGGCGCAAACGGAGTACTGGACTCCTGGCAATGGTACCTCGATGGCGCGCCCATAGAACCGGCCACGGGACCCCAATGGTGGGCAAGTGAAAGCGGCCAGTATTCCTACACCGGAACGCTGGGCCCATGTGAAGTCGCCAGCGAACCGGTGCCGATCACCCTGGCGGAACCGGTCGTGCCGGTGCTGAGCTACCTCAACGACACCCTGTTCTGCACGCCTGCCACAAGCTATCAGTGGTACCTTAACGGCGAGTTGCTGGAAGGCGCCACGGGTCCCTTCCTCGTGCCGGAGCAAAGCGGCGCTTACAGCGTTTGGACCACCGATGAGAACGGCTGCGAAGCCATTTCCAACCCCATCGACGTAGAGATCATCAATTCGGTATCCGGCGCCCTGCCCACTGGCTGGAAGGTCTACCCCAACCCAGCCAGCGACTGGCTGACGCTGGAACTGCCAGACTCCGGCCGGGCGCAGTACGCGCTTTACGACCTAACGGGAAGAAGGCTGGTGAACGGCGCCATTCATGTAGAAAAAACCACCCTGAACCTGGCGAATCTTGAAAACGGCCTGTATATCCTGGAAATCCAATCAACCACATCCCAATACCAGATAAAGATACTCCTGCACTGAGCAGGACAATACAGCAAGGGCTCTTCCCGTTATATTCCCATAAAACCTATCCCTATGAAACCAGGTCTTTTTACCCTGACCCTTGGCCTTTTGCTGCCAATTCTAACCTGCGCCCAGATCACCTTTCCAGTTCATCAGGTCAATCCCGCCACAGAACCCCTCGCCGATACGAGCTTCGAGGCCGTCATGCACGCGCTCGCCTTCCGGGAAAAGCCCATTAAAAACTGGTTAGACTACCTTCCCGAATCTGTCACCCTGCTGAGGCTCGAAAACAGCGACCGCCGCGACTACCCGCTGGTCGACTGCAAGGGCAACCACCCCGTTGCCTATGCGGTGGAGACCGCCTTCTTTGAACATCGGCCCCTGATCCTTTCCCCAGACATGATCTGGCTGATGATCGCACAGGGCTTCGCAGCCCACGTCACAGCACAGCCCGAGGAGATGCGCGGCGAACTGGTATCGCACAAAGGAATGAAAGAGCTAGTCGTCTACAGTCCCCAACAATATACCCTGGGCGACACTGCCTACGATTGGCTCTCGGTTTTCAATACTTTCCGCGATACCATCGCCCGGAACACAAATCCGGAAGTGGCACGGATCATCGCAGCGGAGTTCTCCACCACCGGGCCGGAAGAAAGGGCGGCTTACTCCGTAGCGCTCATGGATGCGATGAGCGCCTATTTCCGGTATACCTACTTTCCATTTTGCGGCATCCCGCAAATCACTCTGGAGGGCACGCCCGCCGACTGGCTCGAACTGGAGCGCCGCTTCCGGGAACTCCGGCCCTTCCTCCCGGAATGGTGGGCCGCCCGGCTGGAACCCATCCTGCGCGAATTTTCCCTGGCAGCAGGAGGCGCCGTGAATACCGCTTTTTGGAAAAACATCTACCAGTTCAGCAATGCCGACGTGGATTGTGACGAAGTAGCTTACCTCTCCGGATGGATCATCGACTTTTTCCCCTACGTAATAGGAAATCCCAATCCCTGGGTAGCCGATGCCAAAGCGCGAACAGCCTTTGAAAAAGCCTGGGAAAAAAATAGCAGGAAAAAATCGAAAAAAAGCACTTTCGACCCCTGGCCTTACAACCTCCCCTTACTGACCGTCAACGACCTGCCCATGGGACTTGCGCAGGCGGAAGTCAAAATCATCAGGCCTGATTTCTATAGAAAATTCGACTTTCGCGCAGGATTCGCAGGCATCCGGCAAGATTCCGCAACCCTCTCCTTGAGGCCCGAGATCAGCTGGCTGGTGGTGGATAGAACGGAAACCTGCCAATTCCACCCCCCCTTGCCCAAACTCGTCACCCCCACCGATACCTTTCAAAACGTTGGCGACCCGGAGGCGCTTGCCTACTTTTCCAGAGGGGACTCTGTACAGAACTGGAGCAGGTATTCCGGAAAGGGATTTGAGCTGTTTATCCTCGCCAATGGCCCCGGTGGTAGCGGCCGGTATTGGGAAATAGCGGTAGGACTTGGGTTCGCGGGGGACACCCTGCCAATCAGAGGCTTTTGGTTCGAAACCAGCACCCTCGGCTGGAACACGCTCCTTCAATTCGACGAAATGCCGATACCCTGGGCTTCCGACCTCGACGGAGACGGAGACCCCGAACTCATCGTATGGAACAGTTTTTTTGCCGGAGAAGACCCTGAAACCGCCCCCCATCCTTCCGGACTCATCGCCTGGGTCTATAATATCAACTTGAAGGGCAAGTTCCGGCTCAATACCGATATGACGCGCGATTTCGCCGCCCGCATCGCAGCATCCTACCGCCTCGATGCAGGGGGAAACCAGGAAAATGAACGGGTCAGACAAAGAATAGCGGCATACCTGGAAGATTTTAGCACGATACATTTTCCGGAACAATTACTGGCAAAAGAACAGTAAATTGCATAGAAAACCCGGAAATTATGAAAATCAAAACTTTACTCCTGCTCCTCCTCCCCGCCCTCTCCACCTTCTCCCAATCCGCCCTCGACTTCGACGGCGCCGACGACAAGGTTAGCCTGAATGGAGGCGCAGGACTGGTGGCCAACGGCCCCATTTCGCTGGCATTTTGGGCCTACCCTACCAACCCCACGCCCAACTTCCCGAATTTCGACGGCTTCGCGGGCATCCGCAACAACGCCGATGCCGACTTCTATATCCTCCAACTCACCGCATCCAACGTGGAAGCGCGCTTCCGCAACAGCGCCGGAACAAATTTCGACATCACCTACGACGGCATGGTCCTCAACCAATGGAACCACTTCGCCCTCACCTACGACCTGTCTACCCTCACTCTCTACCACAATGGCGAACCCACCGGCTCCATCGCGGCCAACGGGGTGATCACCAACGGGGCACAGAGCTTTGATATGGGCTTCCTCACTTATTTCGCCAACACCTTCTCATTCGACGGCAAACTCGACGATGTATGCCTGTGGAACCAGGCCATCACCGCCGCCGACGTGGAAACCCTCTACACCTCCTGCCAGGTTCCGCTCGATATGGAAGGCCTTATGCTCTGCTTCGAATTCAACGAAGGCGCGCCCGGAGGCGACAATACCGGACTCACCCAGGTGGCCGACAGCAAGACAGGCATCACCGCGCCCCTGAACGGATTTGCCCTGACCGGCGAATCTTCCAACTTCACCGGATTCATCCACACCGGCCATGCCACCCTCTCCGAAAGCACCTGCGGAGAACCCTACACCTCCCCCAGCGGCAACTACACCTGGACGGTCTCCGGCAATTATGCCGACACGGTCGCTTCCAGCGCCTGCACCGAGATACTGTCCATCTACCTCAGCGTGATCCTGCTCGATACCTCCGTCACCCAAACCGCCCCCGGCACGCTCACGGCCAACGCCGCCGGCGCCGCCTACCAATGGATCGACTGCGACTCAGGAGAACCCATCGCAGGCGCCACGCAAAAGACCCTCGAAGCCACCCAAACCGGCAATTATGCCGTAGTCATCACCCAGCTCGGTTGCTCGGACACCTCCTCCTGCTACAACCTGATCATCAACAGCACTTACGAGCCGCAGGAACATGGGGTGAAGGTCTACCCCAACCCCGCCGGCGACTGGCTGACGATTGAACTGCCCGGCACTAACCAGGAAATGTACACCCTGTACGACCTGATGGGAAGAATGCTGATGAACGGTAATATCCAGGAAGAAAAAACCACCCTGAACCTGGCGAATCTCGAAAACGGCCTCTACATCCTGGAAATCCAATCAACCTCAGCCAAACGCCAAATCAAAATCCTTCTAACTCAAAAATAAATAGCTTTACTATCTAAAAAAATAGCAACACAACCTTTCCCGAAAATCACTGTTGTACATTCCAAACACAACAGCCATGAAAACGATCCATATAATCCTCGCCCTTCTCCTCTCCTCGCAAATCCTCACCGCCCAGGGCCTGCGCAACGGGCAGGACCAGATCGGGCGCGACGTGACCGTCCGCTCATTTGGCAAGGACAACCTCTGGCACCTGAGGCAGGCGGAGATCCTTATCAGCCAGCAAAACATCGAAAGGGCTCTCTTCGAACTCGACCTCGCCGTGGCCCAGGACCCCTACCTGGCCAGCGCCTACCTCCTGCGCGCCAAACTGAAAAAACAGATCGGTATGCAGACCGAAGCGCGGCAGGACCTGCAAACGGCGCTCCGCCTCAACCCCTACGCAGCAGATATCTACGGCTATAACGGGCCCTTCGGGCAACTCAGCCTGCTGGCTACCCCGGCCAGGATCGATATTTCCGGCGACGAAGCCAGCCGCCTCCAGCCTTACTACGACTGGCTCGACCAAATGAACACCTCTCTCGCTGCAAAAGACTTCGTCTTTGTCTCCGCAGCTCCCAACATGGAACTCGACCACCTCGAAGCGGCCGTGTGGCACCTGGAGCGCGAAAACCGGCAGGCAGCCCTGGCCGAAGTGGAAAAGGCCCTGTCCCTCAACCCCTCCTCCCCCATCGCCCACGACCTGAAAGGACTGATCTTCCTCCAGCAGGAGCGCTGGGAGGATGCAAAGGCATCACTGCTGAAAGCCACCCGGCTGGCGCCCGATTTCGCCATGGCCTGGTTCAACCTGAGCCGGGTGCATCAGGCGCAGGGCGACAGAGCCGGAGCGCTCGAGCACCTGAACAGGGCAATCAGCCTGCAGGAAGAGCTGCCCGCACAGGATGCGGAAACCTACCTCCAGGCCTATCTCGACCGCGGACTCACCCGCAAAATGCTGGGCGACTTCGGCGGCGCGCTGGCCGATATCAACCTCGTCATTGAAAGGGAAGGGGAATCGCCCGAACTGCTGAAAACCAGGGGCAACATTTACCTCATCTACGGCCTGTACAACAAAGCCCTGCTCGACTTCAGCACGGCCATCCAAAAAAATCCGGATTCGGCAGAGGCATGGTACAATCGCGGCATCGCCCACCTGCTCAACGGAGATGCGCTGTCAGCCTGCTCCGACCTCGAAAAAAGCGCAGGCATGGGTTTTGAAAAAGCGAAGGAGAAGCAGCAGTATTTCTGCTTTTACTAAGGATCCTTTTGGGAATAACTTCCCGATTTCAAGTGCACAGGGTTCCATCCGGCCTTAGCCGGTTTTAGGCAAAGCGGCGAAAGCCTTGTTTTTATGGTACTTTTTCAACAAGGAAAAAGTACATGTCAAGCAAAGCAAAACAATGTGCTCTTTACCCCTGGCATGTGTCGAAGAGGACTTCGACACTACAACAGGGCCGCTTCAAATCCGGAATTAATTACCGGAACAATCCTAAGCCCCCCACTTCGTCAGCTCCATCCAGGAACTCATTACGCCCTTGGCGTCGTAGGTCTCCTGCTTCACCAGGCCTATGCCCTTGGCATACCAGCCCACAATGGCGTAGTTGCGATTGAGGAACATCGCGTTGTAGGTGATCTCCTCCCTGATCCGGAAACAGTCGAAGGTACCGGCAGGAGTCGTGATTTTTTCACGGGCCTCCACCTTGCGGTTTTTGCTCTCGAAAGTCAGGGTCACGATCGACACGCCGCTGCTGGCCACGTCAATGCGGGTCAGGCCGTCGGGCAACACATCGCCCACTGCCAGGCTGGAGGGAAATTGCAGGCCGTCGCCGCTCATGGTCATCTCCATGCTCTGATAGGCCTCCGTCATGGCCGGGTTCATCATGCTGCTCAAATCCATCTTCAGCACGCCGCCGATGCACTCGATCACATAGCTGCCCTCTCCCGACTCTTTCTTCTTGCCATCCGACATCGAATAGGTCACCGTGCCGCTGAATCCGTCATCCACCGCCTTGATTTCCACAAAGGTCGCCGAATTCACCGAGGTGACTTTACCCTTGGCGTCGTAATGGGTGTGTTCGAAGGTGAGACCTTCTTCAAATGGCAAATACCCTTCACAATCGGTCTGGGCCTGCAAAAGAAACGCTGCAAAAACCAGCAGCAGGGTAAAAAAGGTAGTTTTCATCTCAAAAATCTTAAAATCAATCCTGACGATCCGACGCTAATCCTGTTAAATCCTGTTTAAAACGTTCCCTTGTCCTGTATTATTCTTTTTCCGTAAATTGTCCGGCCTTTAAAGCCGAAAAATAATGAAAAACAAACTACTTGCATTTTTTCTTCTCCTTTCTTCCTGGGCCTCCGCACAGTCTTTTCAGGATTTCCTGGATTATGTAAACGGCCTTTCCGACCCTGCCGCGCGGCAGACTGCGGTTGACAGTTTCATGAACCAATTGCCGGGGGCGCCGCTGATCGAGTTCGATACGCTGGCCCATTTCCTTTATCAGGGCAACGTACCCGTTGAGGTAGCCGGCGACTTTAACGGTTGGAATCCGGCCTTGGGGCCCCTCTCTTCAGTGGGATTCACCGACCTGTGGGTGCGTACCATGGTCTTCGAGCCCAATGCCCGTCTCGACTACAAATTCGTGCTCAACGGCAGCAACTGGATTCTCGACCCACTCAACCCGCATACCGTTTCCGGCGGCTTCGGCCCCAACTCCGAACTGGCCATGCCACAGTACGTCCAGCCCTGGGAAATCGTTTCTCAAAACGGCATCCCGAAAGGCACGATCGAAACCTTCAGCTTCAACAGCGCGGTGCTGGGGGGCAATTACCAGGTGCAGGTCTACCTGCCTCCCAGCTATGCTTCGCATCCCGATCGCTACTACCCTTCTATCTACGTGCAGGACGGTCAGGAGTACCTCACGCTTGGTTCCGCCAAAAACGTGCTCGACAACCTCATCGACGCCGGACTCATCTACGAACTCGTCGGCGTATTCATCCGCCCCAACAACCGCAACGAGGAATATGCGGGCAGCAAACGCAACCAATACCGCACCTTCCTCGTACAAGAGCTCATTCCGCACATTCTTGCACAATACCGCGTTATCGACGCCCCGGAAGCCCGCGCCGCCATCGGCACCTCCTTCGGCGCCAATATCTCTGCCCAGATCGCCTTTCATAACAAGGACAAGGTCGGTAAGGCAGGCTTGCACTCCCCGGCCTTCTGGCCCAACAACCAGGAAACCGCCGTCCTGTTGATGGAAGGAGGCTACCAACCCATCCACTGGGCCTCCGTCTGGGGTACCTACGAAGCCTCCGTGTTCCAGAACATGGAGGCGGTCCAGGCCGCCCTCGAATTCTACGGCAACGATTTCTACGGCAACTACTACCCCGAAGGCCACAGCTGGGGCCTCTGGCGCGCCACCCTCGACGAACTCCTCATCGAGCTCTTCCCCCCCAATTTCGTGTCCGTGAAAGATATTTCTTTCTCCGAAAAAAATATCACAGTAAGCCCCAACCCCGCCTCCCCCGGGCAAATCATCACCATCACCCTACCAAACCACCAAGCCCCCCTCAGCGCCCAACTCCTCGACCTCCATGGCAACCCCCTCGCCCATTGGCAATCCAACGGCCCCACCCACCATTGGAGCCTGCCCGCCAATATCCCCCCCGGCATTTACATCCTGAAAACCCAAACACCCGGCAATCAGCTATATGCCACAAAAGTCATCATCCATTAACCTTTTTCACCATTTCACTTTTTCACCTTTTCACTAACACAGAACCTTTTCCCTTCCCCGTTGTTCCACCAAAACAGAGAACTTCGTCCAGCAAATATGGATAAGGAACAATTACTAGCATCAGGATTATTGGAACAATACGTGCTCGGACTCACCGATGAACATGAGACCCTGCTCGTAGAAGAAATGGCTGCCAAGCACGAAGAGATCAGGCTCGAACTGTCGCTCCTGCAACAGGCCATGGAACGGTATGCCGCCCAGCACACCTTTCCCGCCGATCTGCCTATGGACAAAAACACTTCGGGGCAGAAAGAAAAAACTGTTGCCCCCAAGCCCCAGACGGGTTTGTTCAAGTTCAATGGCAAGACCCTCTGGCCCCTGGCCACGGCATTCGCCCTGATCTGGGCCACCTATGGCGCCCTGGTCACTGATATCAAAGACCAGCAACTGCGCGACCTGAAAGACAAATTCGCCTTGCTTGAAAAAGAGTGCGAAAACCACCGCCACGCCCACCAGCATCTGGCCGACCTGTCCTCCTTCATTCAACACAGACATACCTATAAAGTCATTCTCAAGGGCTGCTCCATCTCGGAAGGCGCTTTCGCCATCGCCTACTGGAACCCCGCAGCGCAGAAAGGCTATATCGATACCGCTTTCCTACCTCCACCGCCTAAAGGCAAATGCTATCAGCTTTGGGCCGATGTCGACGGCCACATGGTCAACGCCGGCCTCGTTCATTTCGACCGCAACAAAAATATTCAGGAAGTTGCCTTCATCAGCAATGCCGCCAGCCTCAATATCACCCTCGAACCCGAAGGCGGCAGCCAGGAACCCTCCGTGGAGCTGCTGCAGGCAAATGGGGCGATTGCGATGAAGTGAAACAAAAGATGAGAAGGTGAGGAGTGGATTTACACTTCTCACCTTCTCATCTTCTCACCTGAATACCCTATTTTGCACAAAAATTCAATCCCAATGCGCTTCTTCTTTCTACTGCTTCTCTTCCTGGCCGGCAATTTGCAGGCACAACTGATCTGGACCGAACCCTTTTTCCCCAAGCAAAACCAACCGGTGACCGTTTTCTTCAACGCCAAAGAAGGAACCGCGGGGCTGGAAGGCTGCAACTGCGACGTCTACGTGCACACCGGCGTGCTGATTGAAGGAAAAAACGGCTGGCAGAACGTGCCTACCCAGTGGGGACAAGCCAACCCGGCCTGGGAAATGACGCCGGTAGCGGGCCAGGACGACCTCTACTCCTACGATATCGAACCTAATATCGACGACTATTACAGCGTAGCCGCCAACGACGTGGTCACCGACCTGGCCTTCGTGTTCCGCAACGCCACAGGCTCACTGGAAGGAAAAGACGTGGGCGGACAGGATATTTTCTACCCCGTTTATCCCGAAAACCTCGGCCTGGCAACCCGCTTCCTCAGCCCGGCAGGCTCCGGTAACATCTACCAGATCGGCGAAACCGCCGCCATCTGGGGCGTGGCCTCTGAAACGGCCGACCTCACCCTTTATGAAAACGGCAACCTCATAGCCCAAGCCAACGGAACCTCCATCTCTTTCGATCTGGAAATCACCGCAGCCGGCAACTACGAGATATTGCTGGTGGCAGACGACGGCGTGGAAACCTCCGAAAGCACATTTTTGATTACCGTTCCCCAGGTGATCGCTCCTCAGGAACTGCCCGCAGGCATGGAACCGGGCATCAATATGCTGGGCGACACCGCCATGATACTCGCCCTTTATGCCCCGCAAAAAGATAACGTCTTCGTCATCGGCAGCTTTAACGACTGGACGCCCAGCGCCGATTACCAAATGATCCCGACGCCCGATGGCACGACCTGGTGGCTGCTGGTCGAAGGACTGGAAGCAGGCGGAACCTATACCTTCCAATACCTGGTCGACGGCGCGATCCGCGTCGGCGACCCCTACTCCACCCTGGTGCTGGACCCCAACGACGATCCCTTTATTCCTGCCATCACCTATCCCAACCTGCCGCCCTACCCTGTTGGCAAAACGACCGGCTATGTTACCCTGGTGCAGCCAGGCGCGCCGGCATATGAGTGGGCTACCGAAGACTTCGAACGGCCCGGCCAGACCCGCCTCAACGTTTATGAATTGCTGGTGCGCGACTTTGTCGCCCGCCACGACTATACCACCCTGATCGATACGCTCGATTACCTGCAAAACATGGGCGTCAACGCCATCGAGCTCATGCCGGTGAATGAATTCGAAGGCAACATCAGCTGGGGCTACAACCCCTCTTACCACATGGCCCTCGATAAATACTACGGCACGATCAACGAGTTCAAGCGCTTCATCGACTCCTGTCACGCGCGCGGCATCGCCGTCATCGTCGACGTGGTCTACAACCACGCCTTCGGCGAAAGCCCGCTGGCGCAGCTCTATTTCCAGAACGGCAAGCCCGCACCCAACAACCCCTGGCTCAACGTCGACGCCAAACACCCCTTCAATGTGGGCTACGACTTCAACCACGAGAGCCAGGCCACCAGGTTTTTTATCAAAAAAGTCATGAAATACTGGCTCGAAGAGTTCCGGATCGACGGCTTCCGCTTCGACCTGTCAAAGGGCTTCACCCAGGTCAACAACCCCAACAACGTGGGCGCCTGGGGCGCATACGACGCCTCCCGCATCGCCATCCTCAAAGACTACGCCGACAGTATGTGGGACACCGACCCCGATGCCTATGTCATCCTCGAACATTTCGCAGATAACAACGAAGAAAAAGAACTCGCCAACTACGGCATGATGCTCTGGGGCAACATGCACGGCGCCTATACCACCTCCGGCCGCGGCTTCTCCTCCGCACTCACCGGCGTCTCCTACAAATCGCGCGGCTTTACCCTGCCCCACCTCGTGCACTATATGGAGAGCCACGATGAGGAAAGGATCATGTACAGCGCCCTGACTTCCGGCAACCAAAGCAACCCCATCCACGACGTGCGCGACCTGGAAGTTGCGCTCAAGCGAATCGAACTCAACAGCGCCTTCTTCTACCCAGTGCCCGGTCCCAAAATGCTCTGGCAGTTCGGCGAAGTGGGCTACGATATCAATATCGACTTCAACGGCCGCACCGGCCCCAAACCCATCAAGTGGGAATATTTCCAGGATGAAGACCGCCGCAGGCTCTACGATGTAACCAGCGCCCTGATGCACCTGCGAAACACCTACGACGCCTTCCACAGCAGCGACTACCTCGTGCGCATCGGAAGCGCCAACCCCTACAACAAGGTCAAAAATATCCACCTCAACCACCCGGATATGAACGTCACGGTGCTGGGCAACTTCGATGTGTACGACTTCTCCATCACGCCCTTCTTCCAGCACACCGGCATGTGGTACGAGTATTTCAGCGGCGACTCCCTGCTGGTCGGCGACACCCAGGCGCCCCTCATGCTGACGCCCAGCGAATACAGGCTCTACACCGACGTCAAGCTCCCGGCTCCGCCCATGGGCTATATTCAGACCTCCGGCCTGCGGCCGGTCATCACCGATGCCTTCAGGCTGCAGCTCAGCCCCAACCCTTCGCCAGGCCAACTCCAGGCTTCCTTCACCATGCCCCAGGCATTGGATGGCCGTCTGGAGCTGTACGACCTTTCGGGAAAAAGAGTCCAAGCGCTGTATGAAGGCCGGTTTGCCGCAGGCGCCAATCAACTGGATTTCCAGCTGCAAGTGCCGGCAGGCACCTACCTGGCGCTGTTGACCGCGGGCCATCAGTCGCAGGTGGCCAAGCTGGTCGTTCGTTAAGGCCTCCGCCATGAAACGGCTGCAGTTCTTGCGGAAGATACCCGCCCCGCTGTGGGTGGTCTGGGGAATATTTGGCCTGTGGTTCCTGCTGGCCCTGCCCCGTCCGCTCTTCCGCGAGCCCGTTTCAACGGTACTGGAAGACAAAAACGGCGGACTCCTCGCCGCCCGCATCGCAGAAGACGGGCAGTGGCGCTTCCCACTGCCAGATTCGGTGCCCTACAAATACGAGAAAGCCCTGCTGGCCTTCGAGGACAAGCGCTTTTACTACCACGCAGGCGTCGACTTCATCAGTATGGCGCGGGCCATGCGCCAGAACCTGGCCGCCAAGCGGGTCGTCAGCGGAGGCAGCACCATCAGCATGCAGGTGGTGCGCCTGAGCAGGAAGCCCTCTTCCAGAAGTATGGACCAAAAACTGCTGGAAATGGTGCTGGCCAGCCGACTGGAACTGGGTTATTCGAAAAAAAAGATCTTGCGCCTATACGCCGCCCACGCCCCGTTCGGCGGCAACGTGGTAGGCCTTGAGGCCGCTTCCTGGCGGTATTTCGGCAAGCAGCCCCACCTGCTTTCCTGGGCCGAAGCAGCTACGCTCGCCGTATTGCCCAACAGCCCCGGCCTGATACACCCGGGGCGCAACCGCGACAGGCTGCTGGCCAAGCGCAACCGCCTCCTCGACCGCATGCACCAGGCCGGCGTCATCGACGAACTGACCTGCCTGCTGGCCAAGGAAGAAACCCTGCCTGAAGCCCCCATCCCCCTCCCCCAACTGGCGCCGCACCTGATGGAAAGAGCGCGAAAAGAGCGGTCCGCAAAAGACGACCTGCGCTTCTCCTCCACGATCGATCCAGCTCTGCAGCAACAGGTCGCCGGCGTGCTCGAACGCCACCTCGTGCGGCTCAAGAGCAACGAGATCCACAACGCCGCCGCTATCGTGATCGAGGTGGAATCCGGACAAATACTGGCTTACGTAGGCAACGTCGCCGGCACAGGGGCCGAGCACGGGGAGCAGGTCGACGTGGTCAAGGCGCCGCGCAGTTCGGGCAGCATCCTCAAGCCTTTTCTCTTCGCCTTTGCGGTGCAAGACGGCATCATCACGCCCAACAGCCTGCTGCCGGATGTGCCCACCTCCATCAGGGGCTACCGGCCGGAGAATTTCTCCAACAAATACGACGGCGCCATTCAGGCCAAGCAAGCGCTCATCCGCTCGCTCAACATACCGATGGTGCTGCTGTTGCAGCGTTACGGACTCGAACGCTTCCACTACCAGCTGCCGAAGCTGGGCCTGAGCACCTTCCAAAAACCAGCCTCCCACTATGGGTTGAGTCTGATCCTGGGCGGAGGCGAATGCACGCTGGAGCAGGTGACCAACGCCTACGCCTGCATGGCCCGCACGGTCAACCACTTCCCCTTGCACAACGGCCTGTATGAAAACAATCTCTTCCGGCCGGCGCAATTCCTGGTTCCGGAGCGGGAACCCTCGCCCCCTTCCCTGAGTCCCAACCCTGCGCCCCTCTCGGCTTCCGCCTGCTGGGTGACGCTGGAGGCCATGCGCCAGCTCGAACGACCCGACGAACTGGGCCAATGGGAGCGCTTCCACTCCAGCCAGCCCATCGCCTGGAAAACGGGCACGAGCTTTGGCTTCCGCGACGCCTGGGCGGCGGGCGCGACGCCCCGCTACGCCGTAGGCGTTTGGGCCGGAAACGCCGACGGCGAAGGGCGGCCGGGCCTCATCGGCATCAAGGCAGCGGCCCCGGTGTTGTTCGATATTTTTGAACTGCTGCCCGGCAGCGGGCGCTGGTTCGAGCAGCCCTACGACGAGATGAAACGCGTTGCGGTCTGTCGCCAAAGCGGCTACCTGCCCCTGCCGATTTGTCCGGCAGACACCCTCTGGCTACCTGCGGTGGCGCAGGAGGGAACAGCCTGTCCCTACCACCAAATGGCCCACCTCGATCCCTCCATGCAGCGGCAGGTCAACAGCAGCTGCATGCCGCCATCGGAAATGGTGCATGAGCCCTGGTTTGTGCTGCCGCCCCTTGAAGAGCACTACTACGTGCAGCAGCACCCGGAATACAAACTCCTCCCCCCTTTTCTGGAAGGTTGCGACCAATCGGAAGCCGGCCTGCCCATGCAGCTGATCGAACCCAAGGTCAATACCCGGATTTACATCCCCAGAAACCTGGACGGCACACTCAGCCGCACCGTCTTCCGGGCGGCGCACCGGAGGCCCGAAGCTGTGCTGTTCTGGCATATCGACGACCATTACGTGGGAAAGACGGAGCAGTTTCACAACCTCGAACTGAGCCCTGAGCCCGGCGACCATATCCTCACCCTAGTCGACGACCAGGGCAACCGCCTGCAGCGGAAATTCACTATCCTGCCGGGGAAATAAACATTGTATTGCGGCTGCGCCGCAATGAAAGAAAGAAACAAAAGAAAAACTCCTGCGTATTTCCCGGGCGGGAAACAGGCAGGAGCCTTGATTATAACATACTATGAGAAAACTACACGCCACAAAGAAAAGACTTGTAGCCGTCAAAATCCCGGTCAATTAGGTTATGCCGCGGGGGCAACGAAAAAGGCGCTTTTTGTTTATGGAATGGGGAACGGCAGGTAATACACAGGGAATGGCAAAACCTTCAAGCAGAAACTGGCACGATATTGGAAAAGGAACAGTAGAGAAGGGACAAAAAAAAATCCTACACCCCAGAAGGGAAAAGGTGTAGGAATTCTTAAACATACTATGAGAAAACTGTTTGCAAGATAAAAGCCACTGAGATTCCATTCCAGGTCTTTTACAAAACGGAGACGATTTTACAGGAAACGGTGTCTTTTGACAAGGGAGCGGCAAATTTTACAAGTTTATAAGTTTATGGGGGTAGGGGTATATAAACTTCTAACCCCATAAACTAATAAACACTATCGAAATCCCGCCGAATTAGAGGGTAGCTGAATATCCACAATCGGAATTTTGATCTCCACCCTGGTACCCTTTGGCTTCTTCGTTTTAGGGTCTTCCAGATCGATAATGGTCACATAGTTTTCACTTCCTTTCATTTGGTGCAGGATTTCCAGGCGTTTTTCAGTGATAGTCGTGCCCATGGAGCGGAAATTGATACCCTCCAGGCCTTTGCGTTTTATTTTGGCCGCCTCCTCCCTCCCGATACCGTTGTCTTCGACCACGCAAAGTAGGTTGTGGTCGTCGAGGGGGGCAAAAGAGATGGTGATCTTGCCCTTTTTCCTGGACCGCAGGCCGTGTTCGATGGCGTTTTCGACATAGGGCTGAATGATCATGGTGGGCACGCCCAGGATATCTTCCTCGATTTCGTCGTCAACCTTTATTTCAAAGAAGAGCTGGTCTTCGAAGCGAAGCTTGGCGTTGATGGTCAGGTAGTCCTGCAGGAACTCTATTTCCTCCTCCAGCGAAATGATCTCGAGCTCGGAATATTCGAGGCTCTTGCGCATGAGGTTGGCGAACTTGGCCAGGTATTTGGAGGCGTTTTTCACCTCATTGGAGGTGATGTAGTTCTGGATGCCGTTGAGGGCGTTGTAGAGGAAATGGGGGTTCATCTGGGCGCGCAGGGCCTTGAGTTGGAGGCGCGTGGCCTGTAGTTGCAGCAGCTCGGCCTCTTTCTTCTTCTTCTCTGCATCATATTTGACCTCCAGTTCCATGACCTTTCGCTGGTTGAGTTCGTTGGCGTATTTCTCCGCGTTTTCGTCGTAGAGGATTTGGTAGTCGTAAGCGCTGCGGTAGTCGCCGATCTCGGCGTGGTAGTTGGCGATCTCTTTGAGGATACCCGAAATTTGTTTGTAGTCCTCGATCTTTTTGGCGTAGCCATAGGCTTGTACCAGATGCTGCATGGCTTTCTCCCCTTCTCCTCTTTCGAGGTAGACCGCGCCGCGCCAGCGTTCCAGGATGGAGAGATTGTAGTAGTCGTCGGCATTGACCTTATGGTAGATGCGCTCAGCCTTTTTGAACAACTTGAGCGCTTCGTCAAAATCCTGGCGTATCATTTCCAGGTACCCCAAGTTGGCATAGGCGCCAGCCCTGGCCAGGATGCTGGAGTCGTCGCGTTCTTCGAGTGCTTTTTTGAAATAGGCCCCGGCGTTTTCGTTGTCGTTGAGGGCCATGTAACCGCTGCCCACGTTGAGGTAGTGCCAGGAGAGGCGGTTGCGCATGCCCAGCGATTCCGAAATATCGGCGGCCTTGCGGTAGGAACGAATGCTCTTGGACCAGTTGTTGTGGTGTTCGTACACCTTGCCCAGCCCTCCGTAGATCAGCGACAGGAAGTAGTAGTCCATGTAATCGAGCGGATCAGGGAGGGCCTGTACCCGCTTTTCCGCTTCCAGCAGCAATTCGATAGCCTTGGGGAAGTTGGAGGAGTGGAGATAGAGGTAACCTTCACGGCATGTGATTCGCGCTTCCAACTGGGGGTCGGGAAAGGGTTTGAGCAACCTGGCGGCCTTTTCCAGCAGGGCCGAAGCCTCTTCCAGCCTGGAGAGATTGATCTTCACACCAGCCAATTGAACATACAACGAGGCCTGTTCGGAAATATCGCCCCGGTCTTCTACCAGCTCTCTGGCTTTCTGATAGAATGCATCGGCCTCGGCATACCGATAGAGCTGGTTTTCGACAAAACCCTGGAACAAAAAGTAGTGAAGGGTAAAATCAGGCATCTCCAACTCCCTGACCAGCTGGGCCATTTCCTCCAATAACGCTTTTGCCCTGCGGGCATTGGTGAACTGGTAGTGGTCTACGAGCCGATCGATCAGGATCAGGCGTTGCCGCTTGTCCTTTTGGTCTTTCAATTGCCTTTCCCATTGGCTGGCGGGGGTCCTGATTGCTGTGGGTACTTTCATGAAGAATCCGGCCTGCAATATTTTCCTGGAATAATTTCGAAAAGATACGGAAACATATATTGAAATATACTATTCCAAAAGCAAAAAAGAGGTTGCAGCGCACCGCAACCTCTTTTTTGCAAATATCACCAGGAGACTGATTACTGGGGCAAGATACTTCCGCAAATGTTCAACCAGCGCTTCCACTTGCTTTTCTTATCCTTCCCGCCCACGATATTTTTCATTTCTTCTTTCTTCAGCTCTTTCAGATCCTTCTTCAGGTCATCGAGACGCTTCTTGGATTTTCCCATAGCAAATGCAGTTTGGATAGTTAAGGGGAATAATAATTCATGGAAATCGGGGGATAAAATTCTAGTCAAAGGTATGAATTTTATACCAGAAGCGAAACCCTTTGCTCCCCGGATTTGCCCCTTGCCTATACATTCTTTTTTTTTACATAAATTTACTTTTTATAGCACCTCTTGTAACCTGCGCATTTGCTCCATGAAGGAAGGACGGCGGCGGCGCGACACGTCGATTTTTTTCCCGTCGTCCATGACCAGGTAGCCTCCATCGCCTTTGACGAACTTGCGCATGTAGTTGAGGTTGATCACGTGGCGTTTGTGCACGCGGTAGAAATTCAACCCTTGCAGCATCTCCTCGTAGGCTTTGATGGTCTTGGATGCCGTGATCTTCTCCCCGCTCTTGAGGTAGATATGGGTATAGTTGTCTTCGGCCTCGAAGCGCACGATGTCTTTGAGGTTGACGAAATAAATGCCGTCGAGCGCCGAGATGCTCATTTTTTCAAAGGCATTGGGGTTGTTGTAGACGTGGTTGAACACGTCGAGCTTGCTCTCGATCTTGTTGCTTTTCTTTGGATTGATGCGGCGCACCGCAGCCTGCAGCGCCTCCGGGTCGATAGGCTTCATGATAAAGCCGATCGAACTGTACTCGCAGGCCTTGATGGCAAATTCATCGAAGGCGGTGACAAAGATGATGTCAAAATCAACGGGGCGCAGCTCATTGAGCAGGGAAAACACCACGCCATCCGGGAGGTTGATATCCAGAAATGCCACGTCGGGCTGAAAGTCGGGGTCGTCGAATAAATCCTGGGCTTCCTGAATACTGGTTGCCTCGCCGATCACCTCGATCTCTTCACAGTATTTGGCGAGCTGATTTTTCAGGTTGTTCATCCCTTTCAACTCGTCTTCAACAAGGACTGCTTTATACATAGTTATCCCGTTTAGTTTTTTGATGAAGCGTTTTTAAGCTATGCAAATTAAAAACTTTTTTCCATCCCTGCTTGGTCACTTTTTGGAACGGGCTATTTTCAGGGCCTCCTCGTAGCTGATTTTGGGAAAAACGGTCAGCTTGCCTCCAACAGTTGCGTCGATCACCTGCCTGCCGGCTTTGCGGTAATAATAGTTGGCGAGGTGGAAAGAGACCTCCGAGCCGTAAACGTCGGCCAGCTGCCACTTCTGCCCCTTGAAATAGTCGGGGTGGAAGTGGTTGACGTCCTCACCCTGGTACACCTGGGTCTCATGCGCCTGCCCGCTCTGCTGGAAGTTGTGGTCTACGCCCACCAGAAAAACCCGCTCAAAACCCATGTAATAGGCAATCTGCAAGGCTACGTAGGTCACCGTATTGCCCTCGCAAATGGGCTGGGAGAGGTCCTCGTAAAAACTCCAGGTGTTGAGCGTGTGCATCCGCTGGATGTGCGGCTTGTCGGCCACCACGCCCTGCGAAGCGGTGTAAGATAAAAACACCGGACACTGCAGCTCCTCAAACTCCTTGTGCGCCTGCTCGATGACCAGGGCATTGGTCGACACCAGGTAGCTCAGGCCGAGGTCCACCCGGTCGAAGATGAGGAATATCTTGTTGAGCCCAAAGGTGTGGAAATTGGCCAGAGGCGCCAGGTCCATCTTGTTGAGCGAAGGGCCGTTACCCAGAATGAAACAATCCTGTCCCTTGTGAATGTCTTTGAACTGCCGGAGCTTCGGCGCGTATTTCCTGCGCCAGTGGATGTAGCGAAGGGCTTCCTGCCACTTGCCGGGCTTGTCTTTGCCCAGGAGGTTGATGGAGAAGAGGGCGCCTTGTGGTCTTGCCATAACGTTGATCGTTTATCGTTTATCGTTTACGGTTTCGTCGATCGTTTAAACGATAAACGATCGACGATAAACGCTTAAAGGTCTTTGAGGACGGAGCTGATGCCGCCATCGATTAAAATATTCGAGCCGTGAATGAAGCCTTCGTTTTCGGAAGCCAGAAAGAGGGCAAGGCGGGCCACTTCTTCGGGCACGCCGATTTTCTTGACCGGGTGGATCTTCTTCAATTCTTCAATAGCCTGTTTGCTGTTGTCGAAGCCCTCACGCAACATGGGCGTGTCAATAGCTGCAGGACTGATGGCGTTGACCCGGACACGGCCCTCCAGATCGACGGCCATGGCCTTGGTCAGGCCGACGAGGGCGTTCTTGGAAGTGGCGTAGGTCAGGAAGCCGGGCTTGGTCAGGGTGTGGTGTATGCTGGCGATATTGATAATGCTGCCCTTGCTTTCTTCCAGCCTTTTGAGGAATAGCTTGCTCAGGAGCATGGGGCCCGTGAGGTTGACGTTGAGGGTTTCCTGCCAATCGTCGAGCTTGATGTCTTCCAGGCGGTCGAGCCGCTGCACGGCGGCGTTGTTGACCAGCACGTGCAGGCTGGGCACGAGCAATTCCAGCTCTTCCGAAGCCCTGATCCGGTACTCCACGTCGCGCACATAACGGTGCAGGTCGAAATGGATGAAGCGGTCTACGTGTTCAATATCCCCTTCTTCCCGTTTGTCCATACCATAGACGTAATAATTATTCTCCCGGAATACCCTGGCGATGGCAGCTCCGATTCCGCCTTTGACGCCTGTGATCAGTATGCTCTTTATCATTTGGTAATTATTTTTCCCATTCCGCATCCTCCAGCGGAATTTGTAAAAAATCGAACAAGTACTTCACGGCCTGCTTGCTCGCCCTGCGCACTGCGTCGACGGTATTGGAGCCGTTGTGGGTACCGAAGATGCACTGCTCAAAACCGCGCAGGGGCGAATCTGCGGGCAGGGGTTCGGTCTCGAATACATCAAGGGCGGCCGAATGTACTTTCCCCGAGGTCAAGCCCCTGATCAGGGCCTGCTCGTCGATGACGGGCCCCCGCGAAACGTTGACGATGCGCACTCCGTCCTTCATCATGGCTATGGTCTGGTCGTTGACCATGTGCCGGGAGGAAGGGGTCAGGGAAGCGGTCACCACCACGAAGTCGGCAGCGCCAAGTCCCTCCGGGTAGTTGAGGAACGTGTAATGCGTCTCGTCGCTCAAAGAGTGGGGCGCCACGGGGTCGTAGACCTGCACCTTGAGCCCCAGAGCCAGCAACCGGCTTGCTGTGGCCTTGCCAATATCGCCGAATCCGATCAGCGCCGCGGTGCGGCCCGACAGGGAAATGCCCGCGGGTTTGGGCCAATGCCCGCCGCGCACCTGCCGGTCGATCCAGTAGGTCTGCCGCGCCAGTCCGATGACGTAGGTGATGGCGACGTCGGCCACCTCGGCGCCAAACATGAGGGGGGTATTGGTAACCGGCAGGCCCAGTTTTGCACAGGCGGCGAAATCGACGTTGTCGACCCCTACGCCCCATTTGACGGCGGCTTTGAGATGGCCGTTCTTCCCGGCCGTAAACACCCGCTCTGTCGCCGGGTCGTCGCCGATGATCCAGCCGTCTACTTCCGGAACGAGCTGCACCAGCTCGTCCTGGCTCAAGATTTGCACTACTTTTGGGGTGACCAGTTCGATGCCCTTTTTTTCAAACAGGGGCCGGAAGTCGTCGATTCTGCCCAGCATGGGCGGACAAGTGATCAGGATGCGCATCGGGTATATCTTTGGTGCAAAGGTGATATTTTACATCGTGATTGACAAACCATAATATGCGGCGACCGCGTGGGCCACATTCTGCCCGTCCATCGCCGCGGAAATGATGCCACCGGCATAGCCGGCCCCCTCCCCTGCCGGGAACAGCCCATCCACGTCTGTGTGCATGTAAGTGTCCTTGTCGCGCGGGATGCGCACGGGGGCGCTGGTGCGGCTTTCGGTGGCGATCACGTTGGCTTCTTCGGTGTAGTAACCCTTCATTTTCCTGCCAAATTCTCCCACGGCTATTGCCAGGCGCTGGTAGATGGATGTGGGGAGCAACTCGTGCAGGGGCGCGGAGAGCAGCCCGGGGATATAGGAAGTCGGAGGAAGGGAGGCCGAGATTTTTTTCGCCGCGAAATCGGTGAGCCGCTGGGCAGGCGCCTGCTGTCCCCCGCTCCCGAAGCGGAACATGGTCTGCTCGACCGACTTTTGAAATTCCAGTCCGGCAAAAACGCCGTGCTTGCTGAAAGGCGCAAGGTCTTCCAGCTCTACCGCCACCACGGTGCCGGAGTTGGCGAAGGGCGAATCACGCCTCGACATCGACATGCCGTTGACGACGATCTCGCCGGGCGCGGTGGCGGCGGGTACCACGAGACCTCCGGGGCACATGCAGAAGGAAAACACGCCCCGGCCGCCGACCTGGCAAGCCAGGCGGTAACTGGAAGCCGGCAGGTGCTCGTCGCGCGTGATCTGCCCGTATTGGATCTTGTCGATCAGCGGCTGGGGATGCTCGATGCGCACGCCCAGGGCAAAGGGTTTTGCTTCGATGCGGATACCCTTGCTGTGGAGCAGGTAATAGATATCGCGCGCCGAATGCCCTGTTGCCAGGATCACGGCCTTTGCGAAGCGTTCTTCATTTCCGTTGATCGCCACCCCTTGTATCTGGCCATCGCGGATGATGAGGTCGTTGACATGGGCGCCGAAGCGCACCTCTCCGCCGTAGTGCAGGATGGTTTGCCGCAGGTTGGCCACCAGCTTGGGCAGGCGGTTGGAGCCGATGTGGGGGTGCGCGTCGATCAGGATATCGGGGTCAGCGCCGTGCTCGACGAGCAGGCGCATGGCTTTTTCAATGCTGCCGCGCTTGTGGGAGCGCGTGTAGAGCTTGCCGTCGGAGTAAGTGCCGGCGCCGCCTTCGCCGAAGCAGTAGTTGGAGTGCGGGTTGACTTCCCCGAATTGCTGGATGGCCCGCAGGTCGCGGCGGCGGGTCTGCACGTCCTTGCCCCGGTCGAGGATGACGGGCCTCAACCCGGCCTCAATCAGTTCGAGAGCCGCGAAGTAGCCTGCGGGGCCGGCGCCTACGATGAGGACGGGAGGCTTGTTGCTCACATCGCGGTACCCGGCCAGAATGGCGGGCTCGGGGCTGAAGTCCTCCTGAACGTAGACATCCACGCGGAGCAGGAAGTAGGGCTGGTAGCCGCGGGCATCGATAGAGCGCTTGAGGGGCTGGATATGCCTTATCTGGGCTGGATCAAGGCCCAGTTGGGCGGCGGCCCGCTCCCGGATAAGCAACTCGTTGGTTCCTTCGGCGGGAAGTAATTTCAGTTCAATCGTCTTGACCATGGAGGGTAGCCCTTATTACCGGCGTTGGTATTCGCCTTCTCCTGTTTTTTCGAAGCTATCGGGTATGAACAGGCGCAGTTTGACCGATTCGAAGCAGGTCGTTTCGCGATAGCGGATGGGATCCCTGACCGGGTCGTTGGAGCTGAGCCGCAGGCTGGTTTCATTGCGGGCCTCCAGGATCTCGTAGCGCTTTTTTTCTTCGATAAAAAATTTGAGGACATGCCCCGGCGCGTCGTAGAGCTGGATCTTCGTCTCGCTCAGGGCATTGTCGCCGGCCCAGAATTCAATCTCAACGGCGCCGGCCAGGTCGACAGACAGGTGGTCGATGCCGTTCAGGTCAAAAGCCTGGTGGATCACTTTTTCGTTTTGGCCTTGGGCAAGGGATGGGATCAGGAAGAGAAAGGCTGCAAAAACCAGCCATCTCATGGAGTTTGTCATGGAAAAAAGGATTAGGTCGCAAAATTAAACAAAAAAGGTACTCCGGCATGGGCCGGAGTACCTTTTAAACGCTATGACGGCGTCATTTGTTACAGGCTGGAGGTCATGATATCCGCCTCCAGAACAGGCTCGCCTTCTTCTTCGAGGTTGTCGATCACCTCGACTTTCGAAGGGCGGAGGACGACGAAGGAAAAGGACTCTTCGAGTTCCTTCCCGCTCACTTTGACCTGTTTGGCCAAGCCGGGGATAAAGACTTTGTAGATGCCTGCATCAGGTTTGCCGTAGATATTGTAGCGTCCCGATTCGATCAGGGTGCGCAGGAGCCCGTCGCTGATGTGCGAGACGGACACGCGCATTTCCACGCGCATGTAGGAGTTTTCCCACTCCCTGACTTCCACAATTCCAGGCAGATCAAGCTTGACAGCGTAGTTTCCTTCGAGATTGAAGGACTTCACAAGGACCTTTTCGGCCCCTTGACCTTGGAGGGAGGGTGCGAAAAGGAGGCATGTGAAGATGAAGAAAAGTAGTGTAAAGTTTTTTCTCATAAGTACCTCCCTTTTTATATTGTGTAATGTAACAAATTTATTTCAATAAATCAAGTTTGCGCTTGCGAAACGGCCTCATGGAGGCGCCGCAGGCGTTGCAACAGGGGCTCCAGTAAGTCGAGCTGCAGCATGTTGGCAGCGTCTGATTTGGCTTCGTGGAGCCTGGGGTGCGTTTCAATGAACAAGCCGTCGGCGCCGGTGGCGATACCGGCTTTGGCGATGGTTTCGATCAGGGCTGGCTGCCCGCCGGTCACCCCCGCAGCCTGATTGGGCTGCTGCAGGGAGTGGGTACAGTCGAGCACCACCGGTTTGCCGAATTCTTTCATCAGGGGAATGCCCCTGAAATCGACGACCAGATCCTGATAGCCGAACGTCGTGCCACGCTCGGTGAGCACCACGTTGGGATTTCCCGAATCCACCACTTTATCGAGGGCGAAGCGCATGGCTTCCGGGCTCAGGAACTGTCCCTTCTTTATATTGACGACTTTACCCGTGGCGGCCGCTGCCTGCAACAGGCTGGTTTGCCTGCATAAAAATGCGGGAATCTGCAGAACGTCGACGTATTCAGCCGCCATTGCCGCTTCTTCGTCGGTGTGGATGTCGGTGAGCACCGGCAGGCCGAAGGCCTCGCCCGCTTTGCGCAGAATTTTCAGCGCCTTCTCATCGCCAATCCCCGAAAACGAATCCACCCTCGAACGGTTGGCTTTCCGGTACGACCCTTTGAAGATGCAGGGTATGGACAGACGGTCGCAAATACCGCTCACCCTTTCGGCGATCTCCATGACCACCTCTTCGCTCTCCACCACGCAAGGTCCCGCGATGAGGAAGAAGTTCCCCGCTCCCGCGTGCCGCCAATCTGCTATTATGGGTAGTACTGGTTTCATATGGTACAAAGATAGGGGGAATGAAAGAAAAAGTCAAAATTAAATTTTGAGTTTTCGGTTTTTAATTTTTAATTTTCAGTTATTATATTGTAAAATTAAAAAAATCGGAATAAAAATAAAAAAGATAGGATTATCCGAAATAAAAAATCAAGCAAAGCCCTTCCCCCAAAATCTTTCCCAATCACCAATCACCAATCACCAATCACTATAAAGACACAGTGATTGGCGCTGGCGGTTGTACCTGGCGGTCTTTATTTCCGGATCGCTTCGACAGGGTCGAGACGGGCAGCCTGGAAAGCGGGGATCAGCCCGGAGAGCACGCCGATGCCGGCGGAAAGGACGATGCCGACGGCGATGTTTTTGCCGGAAAGGAAAATATCGAAGGGCAGAACGCCGGAGAGCAGGTAAGTGACCCCGGAGACGAACAACAGGCCTGCGGCGCCGCCGATGATACAGAGGATAACCGCCTCGATGAGGAATTCGAGGAGGATATAAGACTGTTTGGCCCCCAGCGCTTTCTTGATGCCGATAATGTTGGTGCGTTCCTTGACCGAAACGAACATGATATTGGCCACGCTGAACATACCCACGAAGATGGCGAAGCCACCTACGATGAGGCCCGCCGTGCCCAGGGCGCCGAAAATGCTGTCCATGACGGATGCCAGCAGGGAGAGGTTGTTGAGGGAAAAGTCGTCGGATTCCTTGGGTTTAAGCCGGTGATGTGCCCTTAGCACGCTGGTCACCTCGTCGCGGAGCTGATCGAGTGTATACCCTTCTTCCGCCTTGACAATGACGGAAGAACCGCCAAAGCGGTGATTGCTCTTCACCAGGGCCATTTTTTTTGCCGTTTCATAGCCAAGCACAATGCCGTCGTCGTAATCAAAGAAGGAGATGATGCTGCGGCCCGATTTCTCGATCACGCCGATCACCTCCAGCGTGTGTCCCATGAGTTTGACTTTTTTGCCAATGGGATCTAGCGAACCAAAAAGTTCTTGCGCCACATTATGACCGATGACCACCCGGAGCATGCCGTTTTGGTATTCAGTGGGGGAATAAAAACGCCCCTTTTCGAACTTCGTTCCGGTCAGCTTTTCAAAATCGTAGGTCACGGCGACCGAGTAGGCGCCGGTCACGGTATTGGAGCGGTATTTGATGGGCTTGAAGCCAAGGAAAACATGGTAGTCGGTCAGCCCTGCCGACTTCACCCTTTCCCGGATCACGGCCATATCCTCGTAATTGGGATTGGGGCGGCGCATGTATTTCCAGAAACTGACGGAAGGGTCTTCCGTCCAGGGCAGTTTCTGGATGTACAACACGTCGTCGCCCAGTTTGTCGATGCTGCTGCGCACGCTGGTCTCCAGCGAGTCGACCGCAGACTGCACCCCGATGATGCAGAAAATGCCGATGGTGATACCCAACAGCGAGAGGAAACTCCGCAAGCGGTTGGCGTTGAGTTGCTGCATGGCCTGTCCCACGCTTTCCAGGAATACTTTCAATAGTACCATCGCAAATATTTTTTTCCGCCGGGAATGTACAAAAGTTCAAACAGGCGCTGAAAAGCATTCGATCAACGCCCCTGTTTTCTCTGTGAAGGGAATAATTTAAAGGGATTATGAAAATTTTGAACTTTCAGGTTCTCTGAAGGTTGTTTTGGTTGGTCAGGAAGTTTTGTATCTTTGTCGGCCGTTTTGCGGCCCTTACTCCCTGATCGCCAATTAAAGGAAGGAAATCCATGCGTACCAAGCTATCTCAATTCGATTTTGAACTGCCGAAAGAACTCGTTTCCCAATACCCCACAGACAGCCGGGACGAAAGCAAGCTCATGGTCTTGCACCGAGATACGGGGAAGATCGAGCACCGCGTTTTTAAAGACCTGCTCGAATATTTCGACGACGGCGACGTCATGATCTTTAACAACACCAAGGTATTTCCTGCCCGCATGTATGGGAAAAAGGAAAAAACCGGCGCCAAGATCGAGGTATTCCTCCTGCGCGAACTCAACAACGAGCAGCGCCTGTGGGATGTGCTCGTCGACCCGGCGCGCAAGATCCGCGTGGGCAACAAGCTGTATTTCAGCGACGACGACGGCAATGACATCCTCGTCGCCGAGGTGGTCGACAATACGACCTCCCGCGGCCGCACGATCCGCTTCCTCTATGACGGCACGGAAGAGGAATTCCAGCGCGACCTTTACTCGCTGGGCAACACCCCGCTGCCCAAATACATCAACCGCCCGGCCGAAGACATCGACCGCGAGCGCTATCAAACTGTCTATGCCAAGGAAGTCGGCGCCGTAGCCGCCCCCACCGCAGGCCTCCACTTCAGCCGCGAACTGCTCAAACGCCTGGAGATCAAGGGCGTCAACTTCGCAGAACTCACCCTCCATGTTGGGCTAGGCACCTTCCGCAGCATCGATGTGGAAGACCTGTCCAAACACAAAATGGACGCCGAGTTCTTCCGCATCTCCCGGCAGGCGGCCGAAACCGTCAACGCAGGCAAGAGCAAGGAAAGACGCATCTGCGCCGTGGGCACCACCTCCATGCGCTCCATCGAATCGGCCGTATCGGCCGACGGCATGCTCAAACCCGCCGAAGGATGGACCAACCTCTTTATCTACCCGCCCTACGACTTCAGCATCGCCAACGCGATGATCACCAACTTCCACCTCCCCAAATCCAGCCTCCTCATCATGATCTGTGCCTTCGGCGGCTATGATCTGGTCATGGAAGCCTACGAAGAAGCCGTCAAGCACCAGTACAAGTTCTTTAGTTATGGGGATGCGATGCTAATTATTTAGTGAAGAGTGAAGAGTGAAGGGTGAAGTGAGGGGATGCAACATTTTACACTATACGAGCTAAACGAGTTCATCCGCAGGGTGATCAGCCTCAACTTCGCGGAGGCGGTTTGGGTGCAGTGCGAGATTTTTCAGGTCAACCAGTCCAGAGGACATTTTTATCTTCAGCTGGTACAGAAAGACGGCGTGGAGGACCAGGTGCTGGCCCGCGCCGATGCCGTGCTGTGGCAGCGCAATTACCTGCAACTCAAACGCGCCCTGGGGCCCCTCATCGATGAATTGCTGCGGGAGGGACTGGAAGTGTTGCTCCAGGTCAGGGTGGCATTCGACGAGCGCTACGGGCTTCAATTGCATATCGAACAGATCGACCCTGCCTTTTCGCTGGGGAAACTGGAAATCCAACGGCAGGAAACGGTGCGGCAACTCCGGGCCGAAGGCCTGCTGGACTTGAATGCCCAACGCCCTCTCCCATCGGTCGTGCAGCGCATCGCCCTCTTTTCGTCGCCCGAAGCAGCGGGATTGAAAGACTTTCTCGACCAGTTGCACAACAACCCCTTTGGTTACCGCTATTCCGTAAGCCTCTTTCCCACAGCCGTCCAGGGCCAGCGCGTCGAACCCGAGATGCTCGGCAGGCTGGAACAGATTGCCCGCCAACAAGACCGCTTCGACTGCGTCGCCATCATCCGCGGCGGAGGCTCGCGGCTTGACCTGGCAGCTTTCGACCAGTTGGAGCTTTGTAAAGGGGTAGCCCGCTGCCCGCTGCCCGTCATCGCCGGCATCGGCCACGAAATCGACGAGTCGGTGCTCGACATGACGGCGCATACTTCCCTGAAAACGCCCACCGCTGTAGCAGAATTTTTCATAGACCACAACGCCGCCTTCGAAACCTCCGTGCTGCAAACGGGCGCCAGGATCGGCCAGGCGGCGCGGTGGCAGATAAAAAGCCAAAACCTGCCCCTCCTCGCGCAACAACTCCACAGTCTCGCGCGCATGCGCCTGCGGAGCGAACGCCAGTCACTCGAAGGAATCGGCAACCAGATCACCCTGCTCGACCCAAAGAGAATCCTCGAACGCGGTTACGCCTTTCTCACCCGCGAAGGCAAAGGCCTCAAAAGCGCCAAAGACCTCGCCGCCGGCGACAGGGTGCGCATTCACCTGAGCGACGGACAGGCAGACGCCACTATTCAACACATCAATCCCGAACCATGACTTACGATCAAGCGCTCGCCGAATTAAAAGACATCCTCCGCGAACTGCAGGAGGGCCAGACCAGCATGGAAGAACTGAGCGGTAAAGTGAAGCGCGCCGCCGAACTGGTCGATTTTTGCAAGGAAAAACTGAGGAAAACGGAGGAAGAGGTGGAGGAGCTGCTGGGGGAAAAAGATGATTAAGCTAATAAGTTTATGGGGGTAGAAGTTTAGCGGACTAAACTTCTACCCCCATAAACTCATAAACTAGTTAGCAACTATTACCCGCTCATTGATCACTCCCTCCGCGCTCTGCACAGTCAGGAAGTAGATGCCGTTGGCGAGGCCGTAGGTCGGGATATCCAGCGTGCTGTTGCCGGCGGAGAAGGAGGTCTGCATCGTGTGTACAGCCTGACCGCTCAGCGTGCGAAGCGCGATATTGGCTTCGAAAGCCTGGTTGGTATTCATCTCCAGCTGCAGGCTCTGGCCGGCCGATACCGGATTGGGGCGCACGGCCCAGTTGGTCACGTAAGACGGCTCAACCGTGTTGATGACCGCGCCGGTGGAGAATTTCCAGGTGACAGAGTTGGGCGCGCAGGTCTGGTAGGCGTTGAAAGGACGTACTCTCCAGAAATAGGAAGGGCGGTTGGGAAGAAGGCCTTGCACGACCTTGAAGGTGCCCCAGACGACCAGGCGGATGGGAGAAACGGAGAAGTTGTTGGCAAAGTCGATTTCTAGCAGGTATTGGTTGGCGCCCGGCACGGCCTCCCATTCAAAAACGGCGCTGTTGGTCATAACGGAGTTGTTGGCCGGTTGGATGAGATTGGGCGCGTTGTCAATAACCGTAGCCGGCGGCGTGTAGTCTGTGTTCAGGCTGGCACGCTGGATCAGGCGGGCAGCAATGATCTGCTTCTGCTGTGCTGTGAAAAAGTACTCAGCGCATCCCTCAAAGTAGCCCATGAAATTGTTTTCCATGGGATCCATCTCATCGCCGTTGGGGTCGAGGCAGTCGAAGTTGTAGACGCAGTCATCGTTGTCGAGAAAGCCAAAGTTATAGTCGGCAGGCGTATCGCAGAGAAAATCGCCGGCTTCGTCGCAGTTGCTGCCGTTGGCAAATTCAACAGGCACTTCGGGATTGCAGGGGGAAGCGAGGAAACTCACCGGGTTGCCGTGCTCTTCTGCCGTCCAGGCTGTGCAATCCCAGCCGTTGAAGGGGTGATCCAGCGCGAAATAATGGCCCACCTCATGGGGCAGCGTGGAAGAAAAGCCATTGATCTCGTTTTTCCTGATGACAATCCAGTCATTTCCGCCGGAGAAATAGCCAAGGGTAATGCCGAGACCTCCACCCGGAGGCGTGGCATTCTCGCCGATAAAGATGTTCATGGCCTTGGAGTCTCTGTTGCCCTGAAGCACCAGCTGTGCATCGCCGGGATTGTTGTATGCCGCATTATTCTTGATGTAGTTGAACCCCTCGTAGATATAAAACTGGATATTCTGGTCGGCAAAAGACTCGTTCAGGTGACACAGCGCGTCGAGCACCCGGGCTTCGCTGACACCCAGGGTACCGTCTGCCTTCTGGATGATGTGAAACTTTACGGGTACATAGGTTACGGTATTGCCTCGGGTTGACAAATTGCCTTCGGCGATCCACTTCTTCAGTTCTTTGATGGTGGCCATGCTCTCCGCAGAACCAACGGTACCGCATACGCCGCGGGCCTGGCTCCACACCACAAAGGGAAAGGACAGCAAAAGAAGCAGAGAAAATAAAGATTTGGTCATTGTTATGAATTTAATTGAAATAAAAAGCCCACAAAAATAGGGTTAGACCCCAACTTATCCAAAACGCAGTTTGGTATTTGTCCAACAACAATCAATAAACACCAATTTCCGGAAGTTCGTTTTCTTCACCACGCAAAAAAAGCCTACTTTTGCAGCGCCAAAAGGGCTATTGTGGGGATTTGTCATTTCCCTGCCAAAAACCCTGACTTGTTGATTCATCCAAACCAAAAAGCTTTTCAATATGCGTAAGGTAACCGTCGTTGGCGCAGGAAACGTAGGCGCCACATGCGCCAGCGTCCTGGCCCATAAAGACATCGTCAAGGAAGTCGTTCTGCTCGACATCATGGGCAACCTGGCCAAAGGCAAGGCTCTCGACATGTGGCAGCAGGCCCCCATCGACTACTACAGCACCTTTCTCCACGGCTCCGACAACTACGAAGACACCGCCGATTCCGACATCGTGGTGATCACCGCCGGCGTGCCCCGCAAGCCGGGCATGAGCCGCGACGACCTCATCTCCACCAATGCCAAGATCGTCAACCTCGTTACGGAAAGCATCCTGAAGTATTCCAAAAACCCGATCATCATCGTCGTATCCAACCCGCTCGACGTGATGACCCTGGCCGCCTACCGCACCTCCGGTCTCGACAGCAGCCGTGTCTTCGGTATGGCTGGCATCCTCGACACGGCCCGCTATCGCGCCTTCCTGGCCGAAGCGCTCCAGGTCTCTCCCAAAGATATCCAGGCCATGCTGCTCGGCGGCCACGGCGATACCATGGTGCCCCTGCCCCGCTATACCACGGTATCGGGTATCCCGGTAACCGAACTGCTCGACAAGGCCACCATCGACAAGATCGCGGAACGCACCAAAGTCGGCGGCGGCGAGCTCGTCCAGCTCATGGGTACCTCCGCATGGTACGCTCCCGGCGCCGCAGCCGCCCAAATGGTCGAAGCCATCGTGCGCGACGAACACCGCATCTTCCCCTGCTGTGTATTGCTCAACGGCCAGCACGGCCTGAAAGACATCTTCCTCGGCCTCCCCGTCAAACTGGGCAAAAACGGTATCGAACAGATCATCGAACTCCAGCTTAACGACGACGAACTCAAACTCCTCAAAGACTCCGCCGAACACGTCAGGCAGGTCATCGAGGTGTATAATGGGATGAGTCTGTAAATTGGGTGGTTGGGTTGTTAGGTCCCCAACAACCTAACAACCCAACTAAACCAAACCACCTTCAAGTTGTTACCATTCCTATCAACTTCCACCAATGACGACTACCATGCCGATTGAAGAGGTTATTCAGGGAATGGTCACCAACACAGGGGAAAACCTCTCGGTTGTCTCCTTCCGGCAGCCCGTGCTTCTGGTTTTCCTCCGTCACTTCGGCTGCACCTTCTGCCGGGAGGCCCTCGCCGATATCTCCCAAAGGCGGGAAGCCATCGAAGCAATGGGCACGAGGATCGTTTTCGTCCATATGGCGGATCATGCAATCGCGGAGGAATATTTCAACAAATACGGCCTTGACAATGCCGTGCATATCTCCGATCCCTCTTGCTCCTACTACGCAGCCTTCGGACTGTCAAAAGGCACCTTCACCCAACTCTTCGGCCTCCAAACCTGGGTGCGGGGCTTCTCCGCCGGCGTCATCGCAGGCCACGGCCTGGGCCCCCGCCTCGGCGACGATTTTCAAATGCCCGGCCTCTTCATGATCGTGGAAGGCCAGATCCGCGACTCCTTTATCCACAAAGTCGCCTCCGAACGACCTGATTATGAAGAACTGGTGAAATGCTGCTCTTTATAAGTTGATAATTAAAAAAATGCTAGGTTACCGCTTCTCCCAATTCATCCCCTCCGAATCCATGCCGGCATTCGACAAGCTGCTGAAAATCTTTCAGGAGCTGCTGGTCTATACTTCGGGCGATGTGCGGGAGGCGCTGTCGTGGCTAACCGAACTGGACAAAGAATACAAGCTCACGGATGAGAACTACGGCATGGCCGATTTTATCCAGGACCTCATCGATAAGGGCTACATCCGCCAGGATGAAGGCGCAAATGGCGGCTTCGCACCCAGCGCAAAAATGGAAGTCGCCATCCGACGCAAGGCGCTGGAAGATATCTTCGGCCAACTGAAGAAAACAAAGCGCGGCCAGCACAACACCCGCTTCAGCGGCCGCGGCGACGAGACCACCTCCGAACTGCGCCCCTTCGAATTTGGCGACCAGCTCGACAAACTCGCCGTTTCCGAATCGCTCCTCAACGCCCAGGTCAACCACGGCATCGACGAGTTCAAACTCACGCAGGAAGACCTCGAGGTCTACGAAACCCACTACCAGGCACAGATGAGCACGGTGCTGATGATCGACATCTCCCATTCCATGATCCTTTACGGAGAAGACCGGATCACGCCCGCCAAGAAAGTGGCCATGGCCCTTTCCGAACTCATCACCACCCGCTACCCAAAAGACACCCTGGATATCATCGTATTTGGCAACGACGCCTGGCAGATCGAGATCAAAGACTTGCCCTACCTCCAGGTCGGCCCCTACCACACCAATACCGTAGCCGGCCTCGAACTGGCCATGGACCTGCTGCGCCGCAGGCGCAACCCCAACAAGCAGATATTCATGATCACCGACGGCAAGCCCACCTGTATCAAAAAAGGAAAAAATTACTACAAGAACAGCTTCGGCCTCGACCGCATGATCGTCAACCGCACGCTCACCCTGGCCGCCCAATGCCGCAAACTCAATATCCCGGTCACCACCTTCATGATCGCGCAAGACCCCTATCTGGTCAACTTCGTAGATCAGTTCACCCGCGCCAACAACGGCAAAGCCTTCTACAGCAGCCTCAGCGGCCTGGGAGAATTCATCCTGATGGATTATAAGAACAATAAGCGGAAGAAAAGGGGGTAAAAAAGTTTAAAAGTTTATGGGGTTAGAAGTTTACAAACTCATACCCTTATAAACTTATAAACGCTCTTTCGTCGTTTAGCATCGGTAAACCATAAACTATGAGGATCTTACTCCTGATCTCCTTCTCTTTCCTGTTCCTTCCATCTTCATTCAGCCAAAAGCCCGTCTTGCCGGAAGAAGACATGGCGAAGCTGAAGCTTTACGAAGACACCATCGCCCTGCTTTCTTACGCCATTATCAACGACTCTTTTCCGGAAAACCGCTTCGGGGCCACCAAAAAGTTGATCCCCACCCTGGTAGCCGCGCTCAAAACCCCCAATTCCTTCCACTATCCCTTCAGCCGGGTGCAATCCATCTCCCTGCAGTACCCGGCCGACAGCACATTCAGGATCTTTACCTGGCAACTCTACGTGGATGTGAATGAATACAGGTACTATGGCGCTATTCAGCTCAACAACTCCGAGCTGAAACTCTTCCCACTCATCGACCGTTCTTTCGACGTAAAAGAGGTGGAGTATGACGTCTTGCCGCCCGACCAGTGGTACGGGGCGCTGTATTATAACATCAAGCCTTTCCAGACGCCCCAGGGTATGAAGTACCTGCTGTTCGGCTACGACGCCTATTCCTTTTTCAACAAACGCAAGGTCATCGACGTGCTGAGCTTTGAAGGCGAACAACCCCGCTTCGGCGCTCCCGTTTTCCACGCTTCAACCGACGACGGCGGCACGCGCATCAGTAACCGGCTGCTCTTTGAATACACGGCCGAGGCCTCCATCAAATGCAATTTCGACCCGGTGATGGATATGATCGTCGTAGACCACCTCATCGAAGTAGGCGGGATGCACGAAGGGCAGGGCCCAACCAAAATCCCCGATGGTACCTACGAGGCCTACCAATTGGCTAATGGCATCTGGCAATACATCCCAAAACTCGACAACACCATCGTCGACGAACCGCCCCGCCCCTTCCCCGTGCTGGAAAGCGATAAGGAACTGGATATTTTTGGGAGGAAGAAGAAGGGGTGAAGGGTGGTGAAAAAGTGAAAGAGTGAAAGAGTGAAATGGGGGGTTAGTGCATGCGGTCGCCGCGGAGTTCCAGATCCTGCATGATCTTGGCTTCTTGTTCCAAATATTCTTTCCAGCGGGCTTTTACCTGTTCTTCGGGGAAATACAGTTTGGCCAGGTCGATGAAGAGACGGTAGTGACCGGCTTCGGAGACCATGAACTTGTGGTAAAAGCCTTTGAGCGCATCGTCGCTGATGTAGAGCGACAGCAGCCGGAAGCGCTCGCAGCTGCGTGCCTCGATCAGGGCGCAGACCAGCAACTCTTCCAACAGGCGTTCCTGGGGCGTGCCTCCCTTCTTCATAAAATCGCGCAGGGCGTTGACGTATTCGTCTTTCCGCTGCCTGCCTAGGGCGAGCTGCCGTTTTTCCATTTCCTGCAACACAGCCCGGAAATGCCCCCACTCTTCGGTGACGATGGGAGCCAGTTCTTTCACCAGCTCTTTCCGCTCCGGATAGCGCTGGATGAGCGAGATGCAGGAGGTGGCCGCTTTCTGCTCGCAGTAGGCGTGGTCGGTTAAAATCTCCCCCAGGTCTTTTTCTGCCAGATTGACCCAGCGCGGGTCGGTGGGCAATTCCAGCCCCAACATTCTTAATGCCGTGTTTTCACTATTCGTGGTTTTCATATTAAATCCTGATTATCCTGTCTAACTGCCGCTGCGCAGGCAATTGATCTGGTTCCGGAAAAAATCCAGGTCGAAGACCTCGTAGTCCTCGTATCCGGTTGCCCAGATGACCCTGATCTTGTCGAGCTCAATAGATTGGAGCACCTTTTCCTGCAGGCCGCTGATCTGGTATTGTGCTCGGTAGACGTACACCCCCCTTCCCGAATCAAAAAAGCCCGCATCCGTTTTGGAGTTGAAAAGTCGGATAGTCTCGCCCTTCATCGGCAGGATGCTCATGATACTGCCGTTGGGAATACCGCCGAAGGCGGCAGGGGCATTATTGGAGGCAATGGAAAATTCGAGCGACAGAAAGAGCAGGCCATCAGACAGATCAGCCAGGTAACCCCGGCAGGTGATGTATTCGCGGTCTCGCAGAAAGGGGCGCAGATCCTTGGGCGTGTGGGTGAACAACAGCACGGGTTCCAGGTCGCGGCGCAGCTTTCCGGTAAATTTATCGACTTCCTTATGGGTAAAGACACAGGGATAGGCCGGAGGACTGAAGCGGGTATCTTTGGCAGGGTCGTAAACGGCGTAGACTTTGGCTGCGGGCACTGCCGGCACGATGGGTTCGGGTTGAGCAGCAGACAACATGGTTTTTTGGGCATCGAGCAGGGCTTTTTGCTGTTCGAGCAATTTGAGCTGCTTGTCGCGCTTTTTGGGCTTGAGGTAGATCAGCAATTCCGCATCCCGCGCCAGACGGATTGCCTGGTCATAGAGATCGGAAGCCAGCTTTTCCCTTTCTTTTTCGAGGTTTAACTGACGTCGTTTCTCATCTGCATCCCTGGCGGGGTAAAGATCGGGGTTGGCCAGCATATCAGATAGCTCTTCCTCCAGTTGAAGGCGTTTTTTGCTGGTCTCATCCGCGAAATTTCCCAACCGCATCGCTTCGGCATTGAGCACTTCCGCGATTTGGATCGCTTTTTTTCTGGCAGCTTCCTCCGGATCGAGTTCCTCCCACTCCCTTGGGGGAGGCGCGGCCCCGAGAGGATCTTCAGCGCCCTGCTCGACAAAGGGCTCCCAGGTGCCGTCCGGGTATTCGATTATTTTTTCCCCTTTTTCATTGGTCCTGACCACCTGGCTGTACATCACAGGCAGCGCAATTAGAGAAACCCAGAGAATTGTGATGAAATGCTTCATGCGAAAGAAATAAATTATTCCTATTTTAACTACCTTAAGTACAGCAATACGGTTTTCGCTATACAAAAATACCTTTCTCTCAAGATAAGCCCTTCAACAATGAAACAATTATCTCATAAAAAACGATTTTGCGGGATACTTATTGGGATGCTTTTTCTGATTGGTTGCACCAACGACTCCAGAAACCCGGATAACCTGTTCCAAACCATTGATTTTTCCTACCCCCAGACCTTCCGGGATTCCCTCTATGCCGATACCTTGCACGGAACGGCCGTTCCGGACCCCTACCGCTGGATGGAAGCAGAGGAAGCGCCCATTCTGCAGGAATGGCTGGAAGCGGAGAAAAAAATGACCGACAGCTACCTCTCCCGCATCCCCTTCAGAAAAGCCGTGGAACAACGGGTCAGGGAACTGTGGAATTTCGAGCGGGTACACGATTTTCAAAAGCAGGGCGATTTTCTCTATTACCGGAAAAATACAGGATTGCAGGATCACGATCTCCTGCTGCGGCAAAGCCTGACCGGCGGAAAGGAAGAGATCGTGATCGATCCCAATGCTTTTTCCAGCGACGGTAGCGCCTCGCTCGGCCAGCTGGCCTTTTCTGCCGATGGCAACTATCTCGCCTACGAAAGCCGGGACTTCGGCTCCGACTGGCGCACCATCAGGGTACACGACCTGCGGGAGAACAAGCCCCTGGCAGATACCCTCAGGTGGGTCAGGAATTCCCCTATCGCATGGGCCGGCAATGGCTTCTTCTACAGCAGATATCCGGCGCCCCTTCGCGGGGAAAAGACCTCCTCCCCGCTGGAGTTCCACCAGGTTTTTTACCACGAGTTGGGCGGCAGACAGGCAGAAGACAGGCTGGTTTTTGCCGACCGCGCCCGGTCGAAGCGCTGCTTTTTCCCTCAAACCAGCCTCGATGGGCGCTTTCTGTCGCTCAAGATCTGGGAAAACAACTCCGGCAACGGCATTTACGTGTTGGACCTCCAAAAGGAGAACAGCGGCTTCGTTCCCATCGCCGACGACATCCTCAACCATTTCGACTTCGTGGGTAGCGAAGGCGGCAACCTGTATTTATTGACAGATTTTGAAGCGGACAGAAAAAGGCTGGTCAGGGTGAACATCAATAAACCAGCCCCTGGTTTTTGGGAGACCGTCATCCCGGAAAAGCCGGACCTGCTGCATAAGGTTTATATGGCCGGTGGAAAGTTCGTTGCCCACTACGTCCGCGATGCTCAGCATTTCCTCCAGATCTATGAAGAGAGTGGTTCGGAGTCCATCATTCTCACCATGCAGGAACCGGGCGCCATCCATAGCTTCCACGGCAAGCCGGAAGAAGACAGGGCGTTTTTCACTTTTGAATCGTTCCTCATCGCTCCCACCACCTATGAGCTCGACCTTAGCCTGCTGACGGCAAAAATATACAAAGCGCCCAAGGTCAATTTCAATAGCAGCCCGTATGAAACGCGGCTGGTATTCGTCAAAACCACCGGCCAGGCTGACATTCCCATTTTCATCACGATGAAGAAGGGTCTCCGGCTCGACCGCAACCGGCCCACGCTGCTACTGGGCGACGGCAGTCTCGGAAACCTTGCCTCTCCCCGCTTCGACCCCGCCTTTCTGAGCCTGTTGGAAAATGAGGGCGTACTAGCCCAGGCCGTACTGAGAGGCGGAGGCGAATACGGCCGCAAATGGCACGAAGAAGGGGTTCGGTCGCGCAAACAAAACACCTTCGACGATTTTCAGACAGCGGCCGGCTACCTGATCAGCCAAGGGTACACCAGAGTGGAAAAGCTCGCCATACTGGGCCAGGGGGCCACGCCCGGCCTGCTCGCCGGCGCCACGGCCGTTCAGCGTCCCGACCTCTGCGGCGCTGTTGTGGCGGAATCTGGCCTCTTTGATATGATCCGGTACCAGCAATTTACCGCAGGAAGCGAATGGGCCTTCGATTTTGGCCGAATAGAAGAAGCCAGGGAATTCGATCACCTCAACGCCATCTCCCCCCTGCATAACGCACGTGCAGGCAAATACCCCGCCATGCTGATCACGACAGGCGGCCACGACGACCGGGTCTACCCGGCCCACTCCTACAAATTTGCCGCCGAACTGCAGTACAGACAACAAAACGCCGCACCTGTTCTGTTCAAAGAAAAAGAAGGCGCCGGCAACGCAGAAGCCCTCTCGGTGACAAGACAAATCAGAAGCAGCGCAGATTGGCTGAGTTTTGTGTATTTTCACCTCCGCCAGGTTGTGGTCTATGAAGTAAAATGACAATGGTATGATCGGGTTATTGAAGCTGGGATTTCTGCCAGTGCGCATCTGGGATATACTGGACATCCTGATCGTGGGATACCTGATCTACCAGGTCTACAAATTGCTCCGCGGCAGTATCGCTTTCAACATTTTCATCGGCGTCGTCATCCTGTTCGCGGTCTGGTGGTTGGTGGGCGCTTTGAATATGGACCTGCTGTCGCTGCTACTCGACCAGTTTGTAAGCGTAGGGGTGATCATTTTTCTCATCGTCTTCCAGCCCGAGGTGCGCAGATTCCTGCTGCTGCTGGGCAATACCACCCTCCGCCAACGATCACGCTTTTTGCGCCGGATAATGGACCGGAACCTGCGCCAGGACGTGGTCAAAAAAGATGCCCTGACCAGCGAAATCAGCAACGCATTGGCCAGTATGGGCCAAAAACGCTGTGGCGCCTTGATCATACTCAGCCCCAACACCGAGATGATTGAAGCTATCAGCCAGACCGGCGTGCCGATCGACGCCCAAATTTCCCAGGAATTGCTGGAAAGCATTTTTACCAAGGAGAGCCCCCTGCACGACGGCGCCGTCATGATCGCCAGAAGCAAGTTAATCGCAGCCAGTTGTATTCTGCCGCTTTCCGATAACCAGGAAATACCCAAGACGGCCGGGCTCCGGCACCGCGCCGCGCTTGGCATCACCGAGCGCATGAACGTCGCCGCTTTTATCGTTTCAGAAGAAACCGGTAAAATGAGCTACGCCTTCGATGGAAAACTGCGCTTCGACCTCGACAACCATGAGATCAAACGCCTGCTCGGCAAACATTTTTCCCTGTAAGCCCAATCCAAATGGAGCACCTCCATATCGTACGAACAGAAGAATCCAGGATTGACGAGCATCTCAAACTTCGCATTTCCGGATTGCTGGCGCAATCTTTCCCCGGATATCCATCCGGCAGGATCTACTACCGCCAACTGCCTTCCTTCCGCTATCTGGCGAGCGAAGGAAAGCAGCTCGTGGGCCATCTGGCGGTCGAACACCGGATGATCAACGCGGGAGGCACGCCGGCAAACATATTCGGCATCATCGACCTCTGCGTCGAAGCGAGCCGCCAGTCCCTGCAGATCGGAACAAAACTGCTCAGCGCCCTGGAGGCGGATGCCAGAAGCGAAGGAATCGACTTCCTGGTACTGATCAGTGGGGAACAGGGGTTTTACGAACGGGCGGGATTCAGGGTAGAAAACAACCTATGCCGCTGGGTCTCCATCGGCGACCACATATCCATCGGCCTGGTACAGGGCAGATTGCCGGGCAGCCTGCTGGTCAAACCGCTCGGCGGCAAAAAATGGGGAGAAGGAGTAGTCGATTTTTTGGGATACATGTTCTAGCGCCCTATCTTTAAGGCCATTGCACGATTAATTCTCAATAACTCAATTTTCTTCATATGGAAAAGACCCAATCGTATATCCAAGCCAATAAACAGCGATTTTTGGATGAACTGTTCGACATCCTCCGGATTCCCTCCGTCAGCGCCGATCCGGCCTATAAGGGGGATGTGCAGCGCATGGCGGAGGCCGTAGCTGGCAGCCTGCGCAAAGCAGGCGCCGACGGTGTGCAAGTCTTCCCCACTGCGGGCCACCCCATAGTCTACGGACAAAAGATCCTCCACCCCGATCTGCCCACCGTGCTGGTCTACGGCCACTACGACGTGCAGCCCGCCGATCCCGTCGACCTCTGGCATTCGCCTCCTTTCGAACCCACGATAAAAAAGACCGCTGTTCATCCCGACGGAGCTATCTTCGCACGGGGCTCCTGCGACGACAAAGGGCAGGTATTCATGCACGTAAAGGCGTTTGAAGCCATGGTGGCAAACGGCGAGCTCTCCTGCAATGTCAAATTCATGATCGAAGGCGAAGAAGAAGTCGGCTCGGTCAACCTGGGGCAGTTTTGCCGCGAGCACAAGGAGCTGCTCAAAAGCGATGTGATCCTGGTATCTGATACCTCCATCATCGCCAACGACGTGCCGGCTATCACTGTGGGGCTCCGGGGGCTCAGCTACGTGGAAGTGGAAGTGACGGGCCCTAACCGCGACCTCCACTCCGGGGTCTACGGCGGCGCCGTTGCCAACCCCGTCAACGTGCTGGCCCAGATGATCGCTTCCATGCACGACGAAAACAGGCACATCACCATCCCCGGCTTTTACAACGACGTGCTGGAGGTCAACCCCGATGAACGCCGCATGATGAACGAAGCCCCTTACAACGAGGCTGAATACATGACCGATCTCAAGGTCAGGGGGCTGTTGGGGGAAAAGGGATTCACCACCCTTGAGCGCACTTCCATTCGCCCAACGCTCGACGTCAACGGCATCTGGGGCGGCTATATCGGCGAAGGCGCCAAGACCGTATTGCCTTCCAAGGCATTCGCCAAGATCAGCATGCGCCTGGTGCCCAACCAGCATCCCGACAAGATCACGCAGTTGTTTGCGGATCATTTTGCGAAGATCGCTCCGCCCTCGGTGCAGGTCAAAGTCACCCCTCACCACGGCGGGCATCCGGTGGTTACGCCGACGGATACGCCGGAATACAAAGCCGCCTCGATGGCAATGGCCAAAACGTTTGGGAAGGAGCCCCTGCCTCAGCGCAGCGGCGGCAGTATCCCGATCATCGCGCTTTTCGAAGAGGTATTGGGCGTCAAGAGCGTGTTGATGGGCTTCGGCCTCGACTCCGACAGCATACACTCCCCCGACGAGCATTTCGGCCTTTTCAACTTCTACAAGGGCATTGAGACGATCCCCTACTTCTATCATTACTACGCGGAAATGAAGCGGCAGAAGGCTTAAAAAACCGCTATTTTGACAAAAAAGCGCGCTTTCCTGAACAGGGAGGCGCGCTTTTTTATTGTACTGGGAATAAAACCAGCACCTATGTTCAATTTTTTCAAGAAAGATCCGGTAAAGAAAATGGAAAAGCAGTACCTCGACCTGCTGGAAGAGGCGATGCAGATCCAGCGCAAGGGAGACATTAAGGGGTATGCTGCTAAGATGGCGGAAGCCGAGGAGATGCAGCAGAAGATAGAGGAGGAAAAAAAGAAAGGGCGGTCAAATTGACCGCCCTTCTTTTTTCATTTGATCGTCGTTACTATTCGAGGATGACCATCTTGCGGGTAGCAGAGTGGGTCGGCGTATCGAGCTGATAGTACAGCACGCCGCTCACACCACCGAAATCGCTCAGGTTCACTTCGTTGTAGCCTTTTCCGTACTCGCCTTTGATCACGCGTACCACCTTACCGGAGGCATCCATGACCGTCAGGGTAGCGGCGGCCGGTTCCGGCAGGCGGAAACCGATGCGCGTTACACCCGTGAAGGGGTTCGGAATGTTCTGATACAGTTCGAAGCCTGCTGCCACTGCGTCGCCGAACGTCAGTTGTACGTTCAGCAGGTCGCCGTTGGCGCTGTAAGCTTCGGCTGCCGTGTAGCGGGAGCTCGTGCTCAGTTCCTTGCTCAGGGTCGTATTCTCATTGGCCTTGATCACCAGGGTGAAGATGGCTTCTTCGGAGCCGAGGACGCGGGCGTCAGCCTCGTTCCAGCTCGTGGTCAGCGCGCCTTCTTCCAGGAGGGCGAAGCCAAAGTTTTCTGCCTTTGCAAGGCCTTCTGCCACGTCAAGCAGTTCGATACCTTCACCCAGTTCGAGGGTGAACTGGTAGCCGGATACTGCCTGGTCGTTGCCGTAGAACGGTACGTTGTATACCTGTCCTTCCTTCAGTTCCATGTCTTTGGTATGGAACAGCAGGTCGCCCATCATGGTGCGCTGGTCAGCCTGCCCGTCGAGGGTAGTTGCCGCGCTGCCGTTGACGTCACCGACTTTGATCGCTACGAAGTCTGCTTCCAGATCGCTGGTCGTCAGGTTGTTGTAGTTGATCACTTCGGGGAACACAGCAGCCCAGGGGTTCTGCGGGTTCGGGAAGGAGAAGTCCTTGTCTACAAAGCGCCAGCTGGTGTTGTTCGGGAAGTTGTCCTCAACGAAGAGGATCACCTTGCGAATAGCTACCAGGTCAAGCGTCGTCACAGTGCCGGAGTTGTTGGCATCGGCAGCGATGATCTTGTACGGGCTGTCGAGCGGGTCGACGTTCAGTACGTGGCGCGTGATGAGCACCATGTCGAAGGTCGTCACGCCGTTAGCGGCATTTTCGTCGAGCATCGGGGTCACCGTGTAGTCATTGCCGGCAACAGCGGAGAAGTTGAACTGGCCGTTCAGACCGGTAACTTGCGTCAGCAGGCCACCGTTCATTTCAACCGTTACACCTTCTACAGGCGCTTGTTCTTCGGTAGCGACTTCACCTGCGATCACGATCGGAGTACCGCCGCCGCAGAAGCCCATGTTGTCTTGTACGAACAGGAAGGTCTCACAGAAGTCCTGGTTGCCGTAGATGTCGGTCACCCAGATCTGTACCGCTACCTGACCTGCCAGTACGTCGTCGCAGTCAAATACCTGCGTGGTATTCGTGATATCGGACGAGTAGCTGAAGTGTGCGATCGGACCGCAGTTGTCGAACGAGCCTTCGTCGAAGGCCTCAGCGTCAACAGCGACCATTTGCGTCTGCATGATCTCGACTACCAGGCCGTTGTCGCACAGCGGAGTCGGTTTCTTGCAGTCTTCCACGGTAATCGTGATCGTTTCATATGCGGTGTTGCCGCAGTTGTCGGTCACAGCGTAGGTCACTTCGTATTCGCCAACTCCCACATCCGGGATGGTCACGTCGCCGGAGATGTTGTTGAAGGTACCGAAGTCGCCAGTGATGTCGACGTCGAAGTTCGGCGAGCATTCATCCGTGATAACCGGGAAGGGCAGCACGAGATCCATGTCGCAGTCGGTATCGACGATGCAGCCATCGATTTGCGGTACGGTGAAAGAAGGATCATCTTCGTCAACGACTTTGATGACCTGCTTCCAGGTGATGAAACCGTCAGCGATACCAGGCGAGCCTGAGCTGTTGTAACCATCGCGGAAGGTTCGGTTGTCTTTGTCGCCGTCACCGTCCCAATCCACGTTCAGGTTTTGTTCGGCTTTGCCGGATTCGCTGTAAAGGTCTTCACCGAATTGTTCGTACACGCACCAGTTGATTACCGTCCAGGTACGTTCGATCTTGTAGCAAGCATCTGGAACGACCGTGAAGGTCTGGTCTTCGAAGGAGACTGCGATCAGTTCGCACTCGTCGAAGAAGATTTCCGGTTCACCCGTATCGGGCAGCTGGCCATCGATGCATTCAACCGTCACGTTGGCCGGGAATTCAACTACCCAGTCGCTGACGTGTTGAACCGTGATGATCTGCGTGCAGGTCACCGGTACGTTGGTAGCATCTTGTGCCGTCCAGCTGCGGGTGATCGTGCCTTTCGAGCAGTTGTCGATGTTGGTCGTAACGTTGTGGGTTACATCCAACTGACAGTTGTCGTAGAAGACAGGAGAACCGAAGCCGTTGAGCACATCGAAGTCGCCTTGTTCAAGACCGGCAGCGTAGTTCTGCAAGTAAGTATCGCAGGTAATCGTCTGCGGAGCCGGGCAGCTGATGATGATCGGCGGCAGTTTGTCGTTGACGTTCACCGATACCATGCAGTCGTTGAAGTTGCCGTAGCAGTCGTAGGCGCGGAACACAACCGTGATGGACTGGCCGGCGTCGACGCAGCAGAATTCTACGGTCGGGCCGAAGTCGTCGAAGTTGCCTTCGCAGTCGCCGTCCATGCGGCGGGCTTCAAAGTATGCCAGGCAGCAGTTGTCGTAAGAACCGTCGTCGAAGGTCGTAGCGTTCACCACCGCGAAGCCGTCGCCGGAGAGATTCACATCCGTGATCTCGTCGCAGATCGTAGTCGGTACGACGTTATCTACCACGTTGACGTGGATCGTCACGCTGGTGATATTGCCGCACTCGTCTTCGGCGACATAAGTGATCGGGTGTACGCCGATACCCAGACCCGGCCAGGGCAGAATGCCACCGTTGGTCGTCGTACCCACAGGGGTCGTGATCTCGAGGTTCACAATCTCGTTGCAGACGCCGTCGATGATTGCCAGCGGCAGCGGACCCAGAGCAAAGCACTTGTTATGCGGCTCGGATACCCAGTTGTTGGCGCTGATGAGGTACCAGTCGTTGACCGGGTCATACTGCCAAACAGGGCCGGAGAAGCTGATCGACGGAGCAACGTCCTTGATCGCGATGTACTGTACGTGCGTAGCGTTGGAGATACCTCCGGTGCCTTCCGTGCACCAGTCGTTGATCAACCAGGTGCGGATGATCTTGTATTCACCCGGGCAAACGTTGGCGATCTGGTCGGTGAAGCTTACGGAGAGGCCACAAGCGCCGGTACCGGTCGTCGTCAAATTCACACCGCCAATAGCCGGCCAGCCGGTGATCTGCGGGTTGAAATCAGCAGGCGTGTTGTTGCACTGGTAAGTTACATCCGCCGGCCAAACAACCTGGCTGATCTCGCCGCGCAGCTTGTCGATGTGCTGTACGCAGGAGCTGGTGTTGCCGAAGATATCGGTTGCAATCCAGGTGCGTACGATCGAAGTAATGACCGCATCGTTTTCACCGCAATCGAACTGCGTGTATTGATCGGAGTATTCCAGCACGTAGTCGGAGCAGTCAAAGACTGCCGGGCTACCCACGATGGTCAGGTCGTCGTCGCTGACCACACAGAGTATCTCGATGTCTTCCGGACAGGTAATCTCCGGCTTCCACTTGTCTTCCACCACGATCGTAGCCCAACACATATTGCCACTGATCAGGTGCGACAGCAGGACGGTCATCGGGTCGCCGATGTGGCTCGCGTCTACCTGGTTGGCAGGGTTGAACTGCGTGGTATTCCACGGATAGTCGATGGTTACAGTGTAGTCGTCGTAGCAGAAGTAGCTGCCTTCCAGGATCATGTCAGGCGTCACTTCGCTCACGCAGTCGCCTTCCAGCGATACGTAAATCGTGTCGTTGCATGCTACCACATCGGGCGTTTCCACAACGTTGACGTAGGTGGAGATCATCTGCTGGCAACCGGAGTTGGTCAGCGTCTCTCCTTCGCTACCCGCAACGACCTGGCCGTTGATGATCGTGTAGCTGGTAAATTCGCCTGCGTCGAAGGTCACCTTAATGAAGTGCGGGCCTTCGCCAAGTTCCAGTGCGTTGAACAGGTACGGAGCCGGGATTGCCTCGCCATCGATTTCTACACCGATGATCTGGCCTTCTGCACCGTAGAAGTCTTCAACCTGGATCGGGAACGGAGGCGTGCTCAGGCAGAACGGATCGAACAGGTCTACGAATACCGGCGTCGGGTAGCAAGCCTTGTTGCTCACAGTGCCCGTCTGGCCGATGTTGTTGGCCAGCGTTGCCGTGTAACCTACGCACTCAACGAATTTAGCGC
>JBAQQB010000139.1:0-9677 GCA_049306275.1 Saprospiraceae bacterium
GCCCTGTAAGGGCGGCATGTTTGGGGTTTAATGATAGAATTCGAACAAATATCTTTCCTCAAAAGAAGGAAGGGTCAGGTTTTGCCGCCCTTTGGGAGAAAAGATCGGTAGTGGTCCCAAACATGCCGCCCCTCCGGGGCTCGAGGAATTGTTGAACTCCTATCCCGGGGCTTACACCCCGGGCTATTAACAGGTCGCCCCTCCGGGGCTTTTGGGGCGCACCGAAAAAAGTGGGTAAACCTTAGCCTGGCGGGAGACGCTGCTGGAACTGAAGTCCAGCCTCCTGTCAAAACTTTTTGATTTATTTTTATTTTTATAGAATGAAATGTTTTATATTGCCCCCCCCAAGCTGATCACCAAACCAACCGAAGATGCGACAGAAAGCAAGGCACTCCACAGCAAAGGTTCCGGAAAAACGGCACGCGGCGGGAAAAAACCTTACCTTTGAAGGAAACAAGCCACAACCTATGCCATTTCCGGTTTCAAAGCGATTGTTCACCGCAGCCGAGTACTTCAGGATGGGAGAAGTGGGTATTCTCCAGGAGACGGGCATCGAATTGATCAACGGAGAAATTGTGGAAATGAGTCCTATAGGAAGCAAACACGCCAGGGTGGTTAAACTACTGAACCACTTTTTAAGCAAGCTGCTGGCAGATCGCTGCATCATCAGCATCCAGGATCCCATCATTGTAAACGACCATTCGGCCCCTGAACCCGATGTGGCCATCCTGAAATACAAACCGGATTTCTACGCATTGGAACATCCCCACGCAGAAGACATCCTCCTCCTCATCGAAGTAGCCGATTCATCCCTGGAATACGACCGCAGCGTCAAACGCCCGCTCTACGCCCAAAGCGGCATCCCCGAATACTGGCTCGTCAACCTCGAAAAGGATGAAATCGAAGCCTTTTGGGAGCCCGCCGGCGACCATTACAAATTCCGCGAACTGCTCCGCGCAGGCGATACACTCCAATCCCGCACCATCGATCTGAAACTCGAGGTGAACCAACTGCTGGGATAAAGGTTCCTTTTCTTAAATTTGCCGCCATGTCACAAGTCACCGAATTCAACGAATACCGGGCAAGGATGAACGAAAAGATCCTGGCCGAAGACAACAAGACCCTCAAGCGCTTCTTCAGCCTCGACAACCAGGCCTATCAGGACGGCGCCCTCTCCGAGAAGACCAAAGAACTCCTCGGCCTGGTCGCTTCTATGGTGCTGCGCTGCGACGACTGCATCCGCTACCACCTCGGCACCTGCTACGACCTGGGCGTCACCCGCGCCGAAGTGTTCGAAGTGTTCGCCATCGCCAACCTGGTGGGCGGGTCGATCTGCATACCGCATACGCGGAGGGCGGTGGAGTATTGGGAGGAACTGGAGAAGGAGGGGAAATAAAATAGTTTTCAGTGTTCAATTTTCAGTGTTCAGTTTGTTTCAACTGAAAACTGAACACTGAAAATATTTTTTTGGCTTTCAAGGTTCAGTTTCCAACTGAAACAAACTGAAAATTGAAAACTGAAAACTTCAAAAAAAAATGCCAGACAACAACCATACCTACCTCCACTCCCTCAACGACGTCCAGCGCGCGGCGGTGACCGCTGTCGACGGGCCGGTGCTCGTGGTGGCAGGGCCGGGCTCGGGCAAGACCCGCGTGCTCACCTACCGCGTGGCGCACCTCATCGAGTCGGGCGTGGCGCCCTGGGAGATCCTGGCCCTGACCTTCACCAACAAGGCGGCCAGGGAGATGAAGGAACGCATCGAAAAAGTGGTGGGCGACAAAGCCGACAAGGTATGGGCAGGCACCTTCCACTCCATCTTCGCGCGCATCCTGCGGGTGGAAGCCCATCACCTGGGCTACCCCTCCAACTTCACCATCTACGACTCCGACGACAGCGCCAGCCTCATCCGCACTATCATCAAGGAGATGAATCTGCAGCCCGAAACCTACAACGTTAACGCCATCAGGGCCCGCATCTCCTCGGCGAAAAGCAACCTGAAAACGCCGACCCTCTACGCCCGCGACCAGGAACTCATGCAGGAAGACCTCCTCAACAAACGGCCCCAAACACAGGAGATCTACGAAAAATACATGGCCCGCTGCAAACGGGCCGGCGCGATGGACTTCGACGACCTGCTCTACCGCATGTTCGAACTGCTGCACACCAACCCGCAGGGCGTGCGCGAAAAATACCAGCAACGCTTCCGCTACGTGCTGGTCGACGAGTTTCAGGACACCAACCACCTGCAGTACGAAATCGTCAAAAAACTGGTGCACTACGAAGGCAGCCCCCGCAATATCTGCGTGGTAGGCGACGACGCCCAGAGCATCTACGCCTTCCGCGGCGCTACCATCCAGAATATGCTCGACTTCGAGCAGGACTTCCAGCAATACGGCATCCGGATCTACAAACTGGAGCAAAACTACCGCTCCACCAGCCACATCGTGCAGGCCGCCAACGAGGTCATCACCAACAACCGCAGGCAGATACCCAAAAGCATCTGGTCGCATAAAGGCACGGGCGACCGCATCAAGGTGCTCAAAGCCCTCACCGATACCGAGGAAGGCAAACGCATCGTCGACGGCATTCTCGAACAAAAGAACCGCCATCACCTCCACAACCGCGACATCGCCATCCTCTACCGCACCAACGCTCAGTCGCGTATTTTCGAAGAATACCTGCGCCGCTACAACATCCCCTACCGGGTCTACGGCGGGCAGTCGTTCTACCAGCGAAAAGAGGTCAAGGACATCCTGGCCTACTTCCGCCTGGCCGTCAACCCCCGCGACGAAGAAGCCCTGCGCCGCATCATCAACTTCCCGCGACGCGGCATCGGCGACAGCACCGTCGAAAAACTCAGCCTCGAAGCCGATGCGCAGAACAAACCCATGTGGGACCTCCTGCCCCACACCCAGGCCACCGGCCGCACGCGCAACGCCATCGACGGCTTCGTCCATCTGGCTGAACAGTTCATCCAGAGAGCCGCCGGAGGCGACGCCTACCAGGCCGCTATCTTCATCGCCAAAAACTCAGGGCTGGTAGACTCCCTCAAACAGGATACCACCGTCGAAGGCGTGAGCCGCCTCGACAACGTCAACTCCCTGCTCGACGGCATCAAGGAATTTACAGAAACGCAGCCCGAGGGCGAAAACTCCCTCGCGGCCTACATACAAAGCATCTCCCTGCTCACCGACCAGGACGAGAACACCACAGGCGACGACTTCATCACCCTCATGTCCGTACACTCGGCCAAGGGGCTGGAGTTCAAATCGGTCTTCGTGGCGGGGCTGGAGGAAAAGCTATTCCCCAGTTTCATGGCCTACGACTCGCCCGACGGCCTCGACGAAGAGCGCCGCCTCTTCTACGTCGCCATCACGAGGGCGGAGGCCTTCCTGACCATCTCCTACGCCACCAGCCGCTACAAATACGGCCAGATGCGCTACAACGAGCCCAGCCGCTTCCTCTCCGAGATCGGCGTGGACCACATCGAAATGTCCGGCTCTATGGGCATGCCCGCACAGGTGCGCAGCATGGACCCCGACTTCGGCGGCGGCAGCGCCCGGGCGCAGGTCAGCGGCTCGTTCAAGCCCAAAAACAACGGCAACCAGCTCATGGCCGACCCCAAAACCTTCAAACCCAGCCCCAGCGACCAGATCCAGGTGGGCATGAAGGTGCTGCACCTCAAATTCGGCGAAGGCAAAGTCCTCTCCATCGACGGCGCCCGCGACAATCGCGTGGCCACCATTTTTTTCCAGGGCAGCGAAACGCCGGAAAGGAGAATCATGTTGAAGTTTGCTAAATTGCAGATACTTACGTAAGTATGGAATATCCAGTTAAGTTGAATCGTACCTTAAAAACAATCATCGCATGAGAAAATTCATTGGTCTACTCGCTATCGCCTGCATGCCGCTCTTCGCCGCGGCCCAATACTCCCAGGACTTCGCCGGCTGCCCGGACGCCTCGGGGCAAACCGCTACCACAACGCCGCTCTTCGGCAAATCTTCCGACGACCTGCAGGCTTATTTCTCCGAAAGACTCCAACCCATCATCGACAACCAGCAGCCTAAAGGCGACCTGGAGCTGAAAGTCGTGATCGATGCCGAAGGCATGCCCTGCCTCAGCAGCTTCACCCTCAACGGCGAAGTGCGCATAGAGCCCAACCACATCAAAAACATCGTCGACGGCATGGGTTCCTGGCAGCCTGCCCGCAACAACGACCAGGCGGTGGCCTACCAGGCCGTCATCCTCGTCCGCTTTAAGGGCACGAAGGCTACGGCGCAGCTGCTGGCGCAGTAAGATCCGCGTCATCCGCGTCATCCGCGTGCCATTTTTTGAACGCGGATGACGCGGATGCTGCCGCAACGCGGATTTTTTAACCATAACGCTAATGAAAACACTCTTCTTCCTCTGCCTCATGGCCTTGGCCCTGTCCTCCCAGGCCCAATCCTACTACTTCCCACCCATCGGCAGCGACGAATGGGAAACCGTCAACCCCGCCGACCTGGGCTGGTGTACCGAAAATATCGACTCGGTGCTGCAATACGCCGAAGACAAAAACACCAAGGCCCTCATCGTGCTCAAAGACGGACGCATCGCGCTGGAGCACTACTTTGGCACGTTCACGCAGGATAGCGTCTGGTATTGGGCATCCGCAGGCAAGACCATCACCGCCCTGCTCGTCGGCATCGCGCAGCAGGAAGGCCATCTCTCCATCGACGACCCCGCTTCCGGCTACCTGGGCGCCGGTTGGACGGCCCTAACGCCGGAGCAGGAAGAGCAGATCACCATCTGGCATCAGCTCACCATGACCTCCGGACTCGACGACGACGTGCCCGACGATTTTTGCACCCTCGATACTTGCCTTATCTACAAAGCCGACGCCGGCGATCGCTGGGCCTACCACAACGCGCCCTACACCCTGCTGCACGACGTGCTGGAAAACGCCACCGGCATTTCCCCCCAAATCTACACCTACACCCGGCTGTCGAACAAGATCGGCATGTCGGGACTCTGGCTGCCCTCGGGCTACAACTCCATCTACTTCAGCAAGGCGCGCGATATGGCCCGCTTTGGTTCGCTCATTCTCAACGAAGGTACCTGGAACCAGACCGTGGTGCTCGACGATCCCGATTATTTCACCGATATGGTCACCCCCTCGCAGGACCTCAACAAGTCCTACGGCTACCTCTGGTGGCTCAACGGGCAGAGCTCGCACATGCTGCCGGGCTCGCAGATCGTATTCCCCTCCCCCATCATGCCCGACGCCCCGCCTGACCTGATTGCGGGGATGGGAAAAAACGATCAGCGGGTCTACGTCGTGCCCAGCGAAGGACTGGTGGTGGTGCGCATGGGCAATAGCTCCGGCACCATTCCCGTGGCCGCCCTCAGCGGCTTCGACAACGAGTTGTGGAAACGGCTGATGCAGGTGATCGGCTGCACGCCCAATAGCGCTGAGGAAAAAACAGTACAGTCAAAATTGCATTTTTCTCCCAACCCCACTACTGGCCTCGTGTGGGCGGAGGGTTTGGAAAACGGAAAAGTGAGGGTCTGGAACAGCCTCGGCGCCCTGGTTTGGGAAGGCCATGCAGCCGGCGGCCGGCTCGATCTCTCCGGACTGCCCGCCGGGGTTTACCTGCTGCGCGGCGAGTCTTTCTCCGAAAAAATCATCAAACAGTAGCCAGCGCTTCGAGCCGGTCGAGCAGCGCTTCCAGATCGCCCTCCGTGGTGAAGGGACTGGTTAGGGTGCTTCGCAGGTACGTCTCGCCCCGCAGTTTGGTCTGCACGATGTAGAAGCTGCCTTCCTCGATCAGTTTTTTCCGCAGCAGCGCATTGTCCGCCCCTTTCAGGCGGAAGCAAACGATGTTGCAGGCGGGCTCGAGGGCCAGTTCCCAGTTTTTTCTGCTGCGAATGATTTCCCCGAAGCGGCGCCCGAGGTCGTAGCAGCGGGTCACGTACTCCTCCCAGAGCCCCGTGCCGTAGGCCTGAAGCAGGGCGTAGACCTTCGCGCTCATCATCAGCTTGGTGCATTCGAAGGTGCGTTTGCCCAGGTTGTACCACTCTTCCTCGCCGGCTTTCTGGAACAGATAGGCGGCCTCCTGGGAAAAAGTGGCGAAGGAGTACGCCTTGTCGCGGAAGAACAGCCCTGTGGTCAGCGTAGGCGCCAGCAGTACCTTGTGGAAATCCATCGTCACGGAATCGGCCTGCTCAATGCCTCTGATGAGGTGGCGGTATGCCGGCGAAAAAGCCACCGCCGCCCCGTGCGCGCCGTCGACGTGCATCCAGAGGCCGTGTTTTTCGCAGAAAGCGGCGATGGCCTCCAGGTCGTCGTACGATCCCGTCGAGGTGCTACAGGCGCTGCCCACCACGGCGATGATCTTTTTGCCCTTGCGGCTTTCTTCTTCGAAAATGCGCTCCAGCAGCTCCGTACGCATGCAGTACCGCTCATCGGAAGGCACTTTAATGATGCCTTCGCTCCCCCACCCCATGATGCGCACCGCCCGGTCGATGCAGTAGTGCGCTTCTTCCGACACCAGCAGGGCCAGTTGCTCGTGGGCGCCTTCGAGCCAGACGTCGTGCGGGGCCTTGGCCCTGCGGGCAGCCAGCAGGGCCGTGAGGTTGGCCAGGGTGCCGCCGGAGGTCAGGTGCCCGCCCGCGCGCGCGCCCCAGCCGAAGGCGTCGGTCGCGGTGCGCACCACGATCTCCTCCATCGCCGAGCTGGCCATACCCATCTCATAGATCGCCATACCGTTGTTGAGCAGGTCGGACACCAGTCCCGCCAGGGCGCTCAGCGGCGCCGGCGGGTCGACCTGATGCCCCATGCACCGCGGGTGGTGCACGCGTGTAGAGTGGTCGAGGATAGTCTGGAAAAACTCGGGCCGGTCGCCGGGCTTGAGGAGGTAGTTGTTCCAAAAATCCAGTTCATCTTCCGGCTCCCGCCAGGGGATGACCAGTTCTTCTTCGCCCGAGCTGTTGCGCGCCAGAAAATCAGCCAGTTGGTCGATCAATTGGTGGCCCTGGCGGCGGAAGGAGTCGGGGTCGTATGCTTGTTGGAGGAGAGAGGGCATGGGATTGTTTTTGAGGGCGAAGGTAAGGAAGGAGCTGAATATCAGCAAATTATCGAGGTGACACCTCCTTTGTCCCTGATAATCAGGTACAAAGGAGGTGACACCTCGGATATACCTGATTGTCAGGTACAAAGGAGGTGACACCTCGGATATACCTGATTGTCAGGGACAAAGGAGGTGTCACCTCCCTTGTCAGAAGAAAAGAAGCGGATATGCAGTTATTTCCTTATTTTTTCGGGGAAATACGAAGCCATGCAATTCAACAAACGAGTTCTTGCCATAACGGCCGGGGTACTGGCTGCCGCCCTGTTTGTATATTTCTTCAGCAATATCGTGGTGTACGTGGCGATAGCCTGGGTGCTGTCGCTCATCCTGGAGCCGCTGGTGCGGTTTTTTCATAAGCATCTGAAGATCAAAAAATTTCAGGTGGGTATCACCTTCTGCGCGATCCTGGCCATGCTGGTCTTCTTCGCAGGATTGTCGCTGATCGTCCTGCTCTTCGTACCGCTCATCGTACAACAGGCCAACAACCTGGCTTCCGTCGATTACCAGGCCGTGGCGGCCGCCCTGCAGGAGCCCCTGGCCCACCTCCAGGAATGGCTCGTGGGCCGCGGCTTTGTCGAACCGGAGCCCAGCCTCGACATCCAATTGCAAGACGCCCTGCGCTCCAGCGAGTATTTCCAGCCGGGCAATATCGGAGGCTTTTTCTCCTCTATCGTATCGGCAACCGGCAGCGTGCTGGCGGGCTTCTTCTCGGTCGTCTTCATCACGTTTTTCTTCCTGCAGGACGAAACCATGCTGCCCGATTTCATGGTAGGCATTCTGCCAAATGAGTATGAGGAGCGCGTCCGCCACGCCTTTTACGAAACCGATCGCATGCTCACCCGCTATTTCAACGGCGTGTTGCTGCAGGTTTCCGTGCTCACCGTCTTCATGTGGCTGGTCCTCCGCATCCTGGGCATCGAAAACGCCCTGCTGATCGCCTTCTTCGGCGCCCTGGTCAACCTCATCCCCTACGTGGGGCCCTTCATCGGCGCGGTGTTCGGCCTGTTTATCACGGTGTCGTCGCACCTGGAGCTGTCGTTCTACACCGAAATGCTGCCCATGCTGCTCAAAGTGCTGGGCGCCTTCATCGTCATGCAGTGGCTGGACAATTACTTCCTGCAGCCCTACATCTTCTCTAAAAGCGTCAAGGCCCACCCTCTGGAGATCTTCATCGTCATCCTCATGGGCGCCACCATCAGCGGGGTGCTGGGCATGGTGCTGGCCATCCCTGTCTATACGGTGCTGCGCGTCATCGCCCGCACCTTCTGGAGCCGCCTGCGGATTGTGCAGACGTTGACAGAAGGGATGGAGGAAGGGGAAGAAGGTGAGGAGATGAGGAGGTGAGAAGTGGAAGTTCCTCCACTTCTCATCTTCTCACCTTCTCATCTGCCAGAAAAAGCATCCCACGCCTTTTCCCCCAACACCTGCGTCAACAGCTCAACATAGTAGCTTCCCGCAGCCGGATCGATGACCCGGTCGAGGGCGCTTTCCATTTTGAGCAGGTGCTGCACGTTGCGGGCGATGCGGCGGGCGAAAGAGCTGGCCTTGCTGCCGGGAGCGGCGTCGGAAGGCGTCACGGTGAGGCGGTCGGCGCCGCCGATGACGGCCGACATGGCCTGGGTGGTGGCGCGGATCATGTTCTGGTGGGGATCGGCAGTCTGCGACTCTTCGGCGAAACGCACGTCGACGGGCGGCAGGGAGAGGTGGGAGATGCCGTAGGCCTCCATAATGTGGGCCCAGAGGATCTTCAGCGCCCGTATCTTGGCGATTTCAGCAAAATAATTCGTGCCTACCGACACAGACAACTGGATGTGGTGGTGCACCGCTTCGGGCGGCATACCGATGTCGGTATAGCGCTCCATGATGCGGGCGCCGCGGGTGAGGATACCCGCGAGTTCGTCGATCACCCCTTCCGGCCCCTTGTAGTCGAGGTGGCCATTGACGGTGAGCAGGCGGAAGCCGGGCAGGGCCAGGGTGCTCTTGGAGAGCAGGGCCGCCATTTCGCGGGCGAAAGCTTCTTCGGCAAACGCCAGTCCGTGGATGTAAATGGAGCCCCGAAGCGAGAGCCGCTGGGGGTGCTGTTGTACCATTTCAAAAAAAGAACTCCAGATCGCGGGAAACTCCTCTACTTTCTGGATGCCTGAGATATGCGTGGAGACATACGACAGCTCGATGCCATTGAGCAGTTGCTGCCACTCCGCGGGTTTGAGCGGGCGGCGCAGCACCCAGCGGGGCGCCTGCACGCCGTTCTCCAGCGCTTCCATGGCCCACTCGTGAGCCTCCTTGATATTGTCGACGGGAATGTCTTCCCCGATCTCCCAATCGTTGTTCATCCGCTCCCCGGGCAGGGGCGGCAGCTCCTGCGGCCAGTCCTCCCGGTGCGCAAAGGGGCTCACGCGCAACTCAGGCCCGAGCAGCCAGTCGAGGTTTTCCATCGGCTGCCCCTTCAGCTCTTTGCTGACTTTGGCGAGCCATTCGTCTTTGCTTGACGGGGGGAAGGAACTGAAGAGAGAGTCGTTGGGTTGCATGTAAGGGGATTTATTGTTGAGTGTTGAGAGTGGAGAGTGG